>CAZLUP010000008.1:37538-117308 GCA_964562685.1 uncultured bacterium | reverse complement strand
TGAACTATGAACTATGAACTATTGTTTTGTGTAATTGATTCTGCCTATGTACTTATGAGGTAGATCCGTTTGATACTGATTGAGCGTTGAAACCTACAGTAGTTTGCTTCGCTTAGTTTGATTGTTTGTCCACAGATAAACCTTGTTACTAATTAGTAATTGATAATGGTGTACCTCACCTATTTGAGAAAGGCCATAGTTTTGTATCTAATAAACTTCTTTGATTTTAATAAGATTTTGTAGCAAATTTGGAATAAAAATATAGCGCTTATATTTGTCTGAAATGTCAAATTATTGGGAATTGTTTAGGAGTTTTTATTAATAGCTTAAATAAGCATCTAACTAAAAATTTAATTATAAAATATCACTAAATTTAATTGAAAACTATATTAAATTTCTCAAATCGAGGGAATAAATAATGACTGTAACTTTAGTTTCCCAAAGTATTTTAATCATAGATGATAATCCTACTAATCTGGAAGTACTTTCAGAAATTTTAACTCAAGCAGGATTTCAGGTAGCTGTTGCTACAGATGGCGAAACTGCGATGAAACAGCTTGAATACCATCGTCCAGAATTAATTTTACTTGATGTTTTAATGCCAGAGCTAAATGGTTATGAAGTTTGTCAAAAGTTAAGAGCTCAAAAGCAAACTCGTGATATTCCGGTAATTTTTTTGAGTGCTTTAGACGATGTTTTTGATAAAGTTAGAGCTTTTTCTGTAGGAGGAGTAGACTATGTTACTAAACCTTTTCAAGCTGATGAAATTATTGTTCGGATCAAACATCAATTAGAGTTGCAAGCAGCTAAAGCAGAGATTTGTCAATTAAATAAAAATTTAGAACAAAAAGTTCAGCAACGTACTATCGAGTTGGAAAATGTGATTGACAAGCTGCATCAGGAAATTGCTCAACATCAGCGAACGCAAAAATTATTAAAAGATAGTGAGCAAAAATTAGAAAATATTCTTAACTCTTTAGAAGAAGTAGTTTGGTCAGCAAATGTCGAGGATTTTAATTTAATCTATCTCAATGCTGCTGTCGAAAAAGTTTATGAGCGAACAGTTGCCGAATTTGTTAATCAACCTGATTTATGGTTAGAAGTAATTCATCCTGAGGATCGCAAACAAGTTAAACAATCTTTGTCAGTTTTTCCTTACTCTAGCAATCTTGAATTAGAGTATAGAATCATCCGTCCTAATGGTGAATTACGTTGGCTCAATACTCGCAGTCGCTCTATTTATGATAGTAACGGTAAAGCGATTCGCATTGATGGAATTAGCATCGATATTACCGAACAAAAAAAAGCTCAAGAGCAATTAATCTACAATGCTTTACACGATACCTTAACAGGGTTACCCAATCGTACTCTATTAATAGAGCATCTGGACAAAGCTTTAGAACGTAGTAAAAGACATCCAGATTATTTATTTGCCGTATTATATATTGACCTCGATCGCTTTAAAATTACTAACGATAGTTTGGGACATTCAGTAGGAGATCAACTGTTAGTTAAAGTTGGTCGTTTATTAAAGGAATGTTGTCGTAGTGTCGATACGATTGCTCGTTTAGGTGGAGATGAGTTTACCATTCTCCTGGATGAAATTCAAGCAATCAGTGATGTCATCATTGTTGCTGAAAGGATCTTAAAAAAATTAACCTTACCAATTAATCTAGGTACTCATACAGCTTTTACGGCTGCTAGTATTGGGATTGTTTTAAATTCTCCTCATTATCAAAACAGCATCGAATTGATCAGAAATGCAGATATTGCTATGTATCGAGCTAAGGAGTTAGGCAAAGGACGTTATGCAATCTTTGATGGCGAGATGTATGCTCAAATGCTCTATCTGTCAAAGTTAGAAACAGATTTACGCTTTGCCTTAGCACGTCAACAATTTATCCTCCATTATCAGCCAATTATTGGTCTTGAGACAGGAAAAATGATTGGTTTTGAAGCTCTGATCCGTTGGCAAGATCCTGAACGAGGTTTAGTGCCACCAGGAGAATTTATTAAAATTGCCGAAGATACAGGGTTAATTGTTTTGATCGGAGAATGGGTTTTAAATGAAGCTTGTCGTCAACTTCGTACTTGGCAATTAAAATTTTCCAACGCTTCTTCTTATCACATTAATGTTAATATTGCTGGTCAACAAATCAAACAACCAAGCCTAATTGCGATCTTAGACCGAATCTTGAAAGATACTGAGTTAGATGGTTTTTTTCTTAAACTCGAAATCACCGAAAGTACTTTAATGGAAGAAAAAGAAACTATTATTGAAAACCTTGCTCAAATCAAAGCCAGAAATATTAAATTAAGTATTGATGATTTTGGTACAGGTTATTCTTCCCTGAGTTACTTACATAGTTTTCCTTTAGATACTTTCAAAATAGACCGTTCCTTTGTCAGTCGGATGAATGCTGATAACGAAAACTGCGAAATTGTTCGGACAATTATCAACTTAGCCCATTCTCTTGGCATAGATGCGATCGCAGAAGGAGTTGAAACAACCTATCAACTAGAGCAATTAAGAAAACTAGGCTGTAAGTTTGCTCAAGGTTATTTTTTTGCTAAACCCTTAGATTGTCAAGCAGCAGAATTATTGATTGCGAGTAATCCTCAGTGGTAATAATCAAGCATCGTAGAGACGTAACATGTTACGTCTGTACAAAGGGCAAAAGTTCTCCTTAAGATTTATTGGCTAATAATAGCCAAAATCCTGCAAAACTTTCAGATTCAGCCGAAGATTGGATTGCCAGAAAATGAACTCCTTGCGCTTTTTGTTTAGCTGCTTCAAATTCTTTGGCTTCTGTCAAGGTGGAAGGGGTAGTTAAATTAACCAACACCCAACTATCACTCAAGCCTGTATCCAAACAAATTCTGGGACGTGGATCGGTTTCCAAATGCAAAAAACCCATTTCTAAACCAGACATCCAAGCTGCTAAAGGCGTAGAACGAGGAGAGAAAATAATTAACCCAGGAATTTTTGTTTCTGGACTGAGATTAAGTAAGGATAAGGGAAAAGCTTCTTTAAAAGCAATGTCCCATTCATTCATTTCTGCAAAAGCAGAAGCTTCCAAACTCACAAATGCCCATTTATCACCGCGATCGCCTCTAACTGCGTCTGGTAAAGGAATAGCATTTAAAGCAGGATACTGAACAGAAGTAGAATTAGCGGTTTTTTCATCGTAGCCTGGTTCTTGGGGATATACTTCTTTAATTCGCCTTGCTAACCAATTATTAAGAGCATAGGTACGACTACTAGGCGCAGCAGCAATTCCCGCATCTTCACAAGCCTTGGTAATCATATTATTCATTTGACGGCGGAAAAAGCGGATTTTTTTAGGAGTGATACCCGCTTGAGCGATCGCCTTTTCAATCGCTTCTCTTAGCCAGATAGAATTAACCGTTTTACTACAGCAGTATTGAGAATAGCGAAAAATCTCATCTGGCGATCGCTCTATATCAGTCAGACTTTCGCAAATCAGCACTTCCCAAACTTTTTTATTATCTTCATCTAAAATTGGACGGGAATAAAAATCTAGCTCCCAAATCGGATTACCCATATTATCTTGTGGCTGTTAAACTATGTTTTTTAATCTGCCTAGTCATTAGTTAGAGACTATCGAGCGAAACGTCGATATATTTATTCAGTTTACCGACAAAGGGGGCTAGCCTGATATCCTTTCCAGGACAATTGCGATCTTCAAGGTCATTAAATACAATTTATCTAAATTTTAAGGTTTGTTCATGTAATAGCTTGCTTAAAAAACAGTTTTAATTATAAATAACTTAGCTCTAGCAGTTCTTTATAATTAAAACTGTTTCACTTTTTAATTCCTAAAAGTGAAGCAATGAAGTTATTTTTATGTAGACGTTAGTAATGGAAACGCTATATCAGTACGCTTGGCTGATTCCTGTCCTACCTTTATTAGGAGCAATGTTGGTAGGAATAGGTTTGATCTCCTTTAATAAGGCGACTAACAGCCTGAGAAAAATTAATAGTGTTTTGATCGTCTCCATCCTCGGTGCAGCAATGGTAATGTCCTTTGCGATCCTTTGGAGTCAGATTCACGGACACGAAGCTTACACTCGTACAATTGAATGGGCAGCAGCAGGTGACTTTCATCTAACGATGGGTTATACGATTGACCACCTTAATGCTTTGATGTTGGTAATCGTCACTACTGTAGCCTTTTTGGTCATGATTTATACCGATGGCTACATGGCTCATGACCAAGGTTATGTACGTTTTTATGCTTATTTGAGTATTTTTAGTTCTTCGATGTTGGGATTAGTTATTAGTCCTAACTTAGTCCAGATTTACATTTTCTGGGAATTGGTAGGGATGTGTTCCTATCTTCTCATTGGTTTCTGGTTTGACCGCAAAGCTGCTGCGGATGCCTGTCAAAAAGCTTTTGTTACTAACCGCGTGGGTGACTTTGGCTTGTTGTTGGGGATGTTGGGTTTATATTGGGCAACAGGCAGTTTTGAGTTTGATGTGATGGGTCAACGTCTCGAAGAATTAGTCTCTTCTGGAGCGTTAGGAGGGGGATTGGCAGCCCTATTTGCGATTTTGGTCTTTTTAGGTCCTGTCGCTAAATCTGCTCAATTTCCCCTTCATGTTTGGTTACCAGATGCGATGGAAGGCCCTACCCCGATTTCTGCCTTAATTCATGCTGCCACCATGGTAGCTGCTGGGGTATATTTGATCGCTAAGATGTATCCTGTGTTTGAACACGTTCCTACTGCAATGACTGTCATTGCTTGGACTGGTGCGTTTACAGCTTTTTTGGGAGCGACAATTGCTTTAACTCAGAACGATATTAAAAAGGGTTTAGCCTATTCCACCATGTCCCAACTGGGTTATATGGTCATGGCGATGGGAATTGGTTCTTATTCGGCTGGTTTATTCCATCTGATGACTCATGCTTATTTTAAAGCGATGTTGTTCCTTTGTTCTGGTTCAGTCATCCATGGCATGGAAGCAGTGGTCGGACACAATCCAGTTTTAGCGCAGGATATGCGTTTGATGGGTGGATTGCGCAAGTATATGCCAATCACCGCCATTACTTTTTTAATTGGTAATTTGGCTATTTCTGGGATTCCTCCCTTTGCTGGTTTTTGGTCAAAGGATGAAATCTTGGGACAAGCTTTCTCGGCAAATCCTTCTCTCTGGTTTATCGGTTGGGCAACAGCAGGTTTAACTGCGTTTTATATGTTCCGCATGTATTTTATGACCTTTGAAGGGGAATTTCGTGGTAATGATACGGGTATTCGTCAGCAACTTTTAACCGCAGCGGGGGTACAATTTGGCCCAGGGGCAATGGATGTAGAAGAAGCTGAACATCATGAACACAGTCATTCTCCCCATGAATCTCCGTTAACCATGGCATTACCTCTAGTTGTGTTAGCAGTTCCTTCGGTAGGAATTGGTTTAATTGGTCGTCCTTGGGAAAACTATTTTGAAGAGTTTATTCACGCGCCTGGAGAAAAGGTTACTGAAATGGCAGCCGAAGCTAGTCATTTCGACTGGAACGAATTCTTAATTATGGCAGGACTGTCTGTGGCGATCGCTACAGTAGGAATTATTGTTGCTTTCTTGATGTATCGTGCTAAAGTAATCGATCCTGTTGCGATCGCGAAAAAATATCCCGCTCTTTACCAGCTTTCTCTCAACAAATGGTATTTTGATGAGATTTATGACAAAGTCTTTGTCATGGGTTCTCGTCGTTTAGCCAGACAAATTATGGAAGTAGACTATCGCGTAGTCGATGGTGCTGTCAACTTAACTGGTTTAGCAACCTTAGTCAGTGGTGAAGGTTTGAAGTATTTAGAAAATGGTCGCGCCCAATTCTATGCTTTGATTATTTTTGCTGCGGTGTTGGGTTTTGTATTGGTGTTTAGTGTTGTCTGATCATCACTGTAATTAAAAAATTCACTAAAGCGATCGCTATAATGAAACTCACTAAATGCGATCGCTTTATTTTTTTCTAATTTATCTTATTTGAAGAAAGTTTCTGCCTAAATGAAAATTTTTGTGACAAGCAATTTTATTGCCGAAAATTTAGCCAACTCTAATTTAGAATTTACGCTTTCGACAAATCCTAATGCCTTTGCTGGATTAGTTAGTACCCTGATCATTTTATTACTTGTCGCGACTGCCGTTGCTTTAATCACCCGATGGCTAAGAATTTCTTATGTTATAGGTTTAGTTTTGGCAGGGTTGGCAATTTCTAAACAGGCATTACCAGAATCAATTGGCTTAAACCCAGAAGTAATTTTGAATTTGTTTCTGCCAATTTTGATTTTTGAGGCTGCAATTAATACCGAAATCAGTCGGTTACGCAATACTATCAAACCGATCGCTTTACTTGCAGGGCCGGGTGTGATTTTATCTGCTGCCATTACCGCAGCGTTGCTTAAATATGGGCTTGACTTCGAGTGGATCACGGCTGCTGCGATAGGGGTAATTCTAACAATTACTGATACAGTATCGGTGATTGCAGCTTTTAGAACTGTACCTGTTCCTGGCAGACTTGCCACCATCGTTGAAGGAGAAAGTCTGTTTAATGATGGGATCGCTTTAGTGTTACTGAGTCTGATCAGTACAATTCATACTCAGGGTGAGTTTAGTGTCGGTCAGGGAATTGAGCAACTTTTGATCGCTTTTGTTGGTGGGGGCATTTTAGGATTAGGACTAGGCTATCTTTGTCTTGGATTATTTAAGTATTTGGATGATGCTTTAAGTAATATTTTGCTGACAGTTGCCGTCTCTTTGGGGACATTCCAAATTGGTCAGTTATTAGGAGTTTCTAGTGCGATCGCAGTTTTGATAGCTGGGTTGGTGATTGGTAATCTTGGTTTTCGTCAAACTTCTGCCACTACCAAAGTTACTCTCTTAAACTTCTGGGAATACGCTGGATTTGGAGTGAATACTTTTATTTTTTTACTGGTAGGGATTGAAGTAGAACCACTGATTCTTTTAAAAACCATTCCCGCAGCAGTTTTAGCAATTTTAGCTTATCAAATTGGACGAATATGTGTAATTTATCCTTTACTTTATCTACTCAGTTTTTTTGATCGACCTTTACCGCTTCGTTGGCAACACATCTTGATCGTGGGCAATGTTAAAGGTTCTTTATCAATGGCACTCGCTCTTAGCTTACCATTGACGTTACCTGGACGCACAGACGTAATTACTTTGGTCTTTAGTACAGTTTTAGTTTCACTAATCGGACAAGGATTAAGCCTATCTTGGTTTGTTAAAAAGTTAAAATTATCTAAACATTCTGCAATTAAACAGAGAATTGAAACTCTACAATTAAACTTGATTGCCTCCAAGGCAGCCCAACAGGAATTAAAAAGTCTTTTGCAGTCTGGTAGTCTACCTAAATCTCTTTATGAGGAACTCTTTGCTACCTACCAGGCAAGAATTGCCTCATCAGAAAGGGAACTGCGAGATATCTACAACCAGCGCATGACCGAAAAGCAAAAGAACGCTGAAGAGATTAACTATCTAAATGGACTACGTCGTCGTCTTTATCTAGCCGAAAAGGGAGCTATCAATGATGCAGTACGTAAAGGAATACTTTCTGATGATTTAGCCCAATCTCAGATCAAAGAATTAAATGAAAAACTTTTATCTCTTAAAGATGACTAAGAACATAGCCTCATAAAATCAATCAACTGCCTAACAAGAGGGGGTTTAGTCACAGCAAGAATCGTTGAACCACTTTCTAAAACAGTGTTGCCATTAGGAATAATCAAATCTTCATGGGGATGAGCTTGATAGCCAATGATCAAAGTTCCAGCAGGAAATCGAGGATTTTGAGCGATTTCAGCGATACTACGACCCACAATATTACATTGCTTTGGAATTGACAGTTTTAAAACTTCGACTTGCCCTTGTTCAAAATGAATCATCGCATCAACTTCAGGATATTCAATTGCATTGACAATCCTAGTAATGGCAAGCTCGGTAGTACTAATAATATGGGTTGCTCCAGCCAATCGATAGGGTTCGGTAAAATCGCGATCGCTCATCCGTACTATGATTTGAGTTACACCGTAATGTTTGGATAGAGTTACCAATGCCAAGTTAAGGGCATCATCTTGCAGCGTAGCAATAACCGCATCGGCTTTACGAATTCCTGCCTCTAGCAAAACAGTTGTGTTGACGGCACTACCTTCAAAAGTCATCACACCAATTTTTTCACGGGCATACTGACAAACAAGAGGGTTGGTATCGATAACAGCTATGGTGTGTCCCATTTCGAGTAAGGTTCTTGCTAAATCTGCTCCCATCATGCCGACTCCACCAATTAAAATGTACATTTTGCCTATTAGATTTATAAACTTCAGTTGTTTTTATTAATATTTTGTATTGTTTGTGATTCCAAATTAAGAATTACAAACCAACAATTCTCAATTTCTAATAGTAAGGAGTAAATTCATATTGTCATTAAAATTTTTTTTGTACTATATCTATTGCTTATGAATCCATCACAACCGAATCAGCAAAATCAAAACAAAGCTTCTAATTTAGTTCATCAACCTTTTCCCGAACATGAGATTAATATTTTCAATCCTCCTAAAAATAATCCCAACGGCTATTTAACTAAATCAAATTCAGAATTTGTTTGGCAAGCTCCGACTGCATTATCTTCTCCTTTACCTAATAATTGGTTAGATCAAAAAGTTAATCCTTGGATCGTTAGTTCGCTCCTAATTTTACTTTTTACTAATGTTGTTTCTGGTATAGTTATTTATTTTTATCAAACAAATACCGAGGTTAAATTAACTCAAAGTAATCAGGTTAATTCTGTTAAGAGTCCTAATTTAGCAGCCGAAGAATTTATCGATTTGAATCAAACCAGTTTAAGCAATATTGCTTTACCTCAAGCTCAAACAAATAATAAGATTGTAAGTAATTCTAAGCTTGAACCCAAAATTACTCCTCCTTTAGCTATTCCTCCTACTAGTATTCCTAACTATCCACCAGGAATGGCTTCGTCTATCAATTCTAATTATTATTATATTTTGTCAGAATATACAGGAGAAGCATCCTTAGCTTTAGCCCAACAACAAGTTGCTAATGTTTCTTTAGTTAATTTTCCTCAAGGTGTTTTTATTTATTTGGGGGCTTTTGCAGAAAAAGACCAAGCTAGTCAATTTATAACCCAATTAAAACAACAAGGTCTTGAAGCTTATATTTATCCTTTTGAATAATGTTATCGCAGTTCTCACGCTCTATGAGGTACACCCTAAAATACTAGTTTTTGTTTATTGTTAATTGTTTGTCCACAGATAAACTTTTTGTTTATTGTTAATTGTTTGTCCACAGATAAACACGGATAAACCTCGTCCTGAGTGGAACGAAGGGACAGATAGATTGATCGGTTGGTAGTGTTGTTTTTTGTTGAGACCTACGGTAGTGTGCTTCGCTTAGGTTAATTGCTACTTTTTACTTCCTGATAACTGGTCACTGATATAGAGACGTTCCCTGGATAAAATTTAGTTTTAAAAATTAAAATTAAACACCCCACCTAATTGTTTAGATGGGGAAATAATTAAATAATTGGGTTTAATTTTTGTCTAATAATTGCCAAATAATTTCTGGCAATTTGATTACTTCTTGCCAAATAGTTTGATATTGAATACCAAATACTAGCTGTAAAATCAGTAGAATTGCAGCAATGGTTATAGCTGTACTGAGACTTGCTTTTAAAACCTTAATTAACCAAGTAAAAATCAGCCAAGTGATTACAACCGAAGCAATAACTATAATTAGTTCTACTGACATAAATTAAAGTACGAAAAAGATTTATGTTAAAGAAATCAAACGATCGCTTTGGTTTAATTCCTTACTAGCAGTTATAACAGTTTCTCTTGCCCAATTATCTGCATTGAGAATATCTTCTAAAGTAGGAGTTTGAGTATTTTGATTGTGAGCGCGATCGCAAGTAGTTTCAATTAAACGGGGTATGTCTAAAAACTGAATTTGTTCGGCTAAAAATAAAGCTACTGCTTGTTCGTTGGCTGCATTGAGTACCGCAGGCATTAAACCGCCGGCTTGCCCGGCTGCATAAGCTAGTTGCATACAAGGATATTTATCATGATCTGGTTCGCGGAAAGTTAAATCGCCAGCTTTGACTAAATCTAAGCGTTCCCAATTAGTATAAATCCTCTCGGGGAAAGACAAAGCATAAAGTAAAGGTAAGCGCATATCGGGCCATCCCAGTTGAGCTAGTACAGATGTATCTTGTAGCTCGATCAGGGAGTGAATGATACTTTGGGGATGAATGACAATTTCGATGCGGTCGTAATCTAAGCCAAACAGAAAGTGTGCTTCTATTACTTCTAAGCCCTTATTCATTAAGGTAGCGGAATCGATCGTAATTTTTTTACCCATCGACCAGTTGGGATGTTTTAGGGCATCTTTAACTGTAACGGTGCTTAATTTTTCCACAGAAAGATCGCGGAAAGCACCACCAGAAGCAGTTAAAAGGATTTTTCTTAAACCGTCTTGGGGAACACCTTGCAAACATTGAAAAATTGCTGAATGTTCTGAGTCAGCAGGAAGGAGTTTAACGCCGTATTTTTCGACTAAAGGTAAAACAACAGGACCTCCTGCAATTAAAGTTTCTTTGTTGGCGAGGGCGATATCTTTACCTGCTTCTATCGCAGCAATGGTAGGCAATAAACCAGCACAACCAACAATTCCTGTAACCACACTTTCCGCATCGCCATAACGGGCTACTTCGACTACTCCTTCTGCTCCTGCTAAAATTTGGGGAGGATTAGGGAAATCGGCGCTCGCTCCGCGCCTCGGCAAAGCCGAGACCGCTTCTTGTAATTCTGGAAGTTTTTCTAGACAAGAAGTAGCAACTACTTCTGGTTTAAATTGACGAATTTGTTCGACTAAAAGCGGAATATTTCGTCCTGCTGCTAAACCAACTACACGAAATTTATCTGGATGATGGGCAACTATGTCTAAAGTTTGCGTACCAATAGAACCAGTAGAACCGAGAATTGTAATTGCTTTCACGATATTTGCTGAATTTTGATTGGGGATCGACTTCTCTCCACTATAAATTGTTCGTGTATCCCTAGTTAAGACCTAGAGGTTGTTTTTCTGAGATCACAAATTATTTGAATAATCAATATACTTTTAAAAGAAGTTCCTCTCTAAATACGGGCAACCTCTGAGTTGTTGAAACAATGACAATTGGGAAAATATTTAAATTATTAAAAGAAACTTTTCAACAATGGCAGAAAGATAAAGTATCACTTTTAGCTGCTGCCTTAGCTTATTACACAGTTTTTTCCATTGCACCCTTATTAGTTATTGCAGTAGCGATCGCTGGATCGGTTTTTGGACAAGATGCTGCTAAGGCGGAGACAGTTACTCAATTAGAAAAATTAGTAGGCACTGAAGGAACTAGTGCAATTGTAGTAGCGTTAAATAATGCTAATCAACCAGAACTAGGTAATATAGCTTCATTAATTAGTGTGGGAGTTTTGTTAATTGGTGCTTCGGGAGTTTTTGGTCAACTACAAGATGCTTTAAATACTGTTTGGAATGTGCAACCTAAACCAGGTAAAGGAATTTGGTTATTTATTAGTAAGCGATTATTTTCTTTCTTAATGGTAGTCGCGATCGGTTTTTTATTACTCGCTTCTTTAATTATTAGTGCAGTTTTATCTACTGTAAAAAAATTTGATCTAAATTTTCTACCAGGTTCAAAATTTTTATGGGACAATATTGATTTTTTTGTTTCTTTTGGCTTACTAACTTTTATGTTTGCTTTAATGTTTAAATATGTTCCTGATGTCAAAATTACTTGGAAAGATGTCTGGGTAGGAGCAATTATTACTTCTTTATTATTTATTTTTGGTAAATTTTTATTGGGATGGTACTTTGAAAAAGGCGGTTTAGGTTCTACCTATGGCGCAGCAGGTTCTTTGATTATCTTTTTAGCTTGGGTTTATTATTCGGCTCAAATTATTTTGTTTGGAGCAGAATTTACTCAAGTTTATGCTCATAAATATGGCTCTAAAATTTTGCCTAGGCGTTATTCTCAACGAGTAGAAGTTAATAATTAATCGGTTGATGACTTTCTGTTTCGGATGGCTGATTGTTGACTTTGGCAAATTTGTCTATAAGTCAAGAATTTTGTATGTTATCTTGGCAAAGAAAACTATTACTATGCAGAGAAGAGATTATTATGACATCTCTTGAACCAAGCATTGCTCAATCCCCACAAACAGTTACTGACTATTCTCAAATTCAATTATTTCATGAAGGATTAAAAGATTTACTCAATCTTAATCAGTATTTAAGTGCAAAAAAAATAGGATTTTTATCAATTGAAACTCCTTTACCTTTATGGTTAAAGAAAATTACTGAGGCTATTCCTGTTTATGCTATTGGTCTGCATTTACGACGAGAATATCGTCATTTGGCAATGGGAATGAGAGCCTTAAAACTAAAAGAATGCGATTCTTTATTAGTTTTTGAAGCTTACAATCAACATTTATTATTATTGCTACCCTTACTTGCTTTGACAGGCAAAGAAATTCTTATTATGTTACATGGTAATCAGCAATTTGCCATTTACAGTAAACTTAAATATTTTGGCTTATTATATTTAAAACTTTATTTACAATTATTTAATCGCTTCAAAGTCATTTTATTAGAATTAAACGACGATATTTTACCAACTAAAGTTCAATTACCTGCTGCTTCAAAAATAGTTATACCTCATCCCCTTAGAAATGATGTTTTTCCCCGACTTAAATCAGGAGAAAGATTAGCAGAAAATACTCCTATAAAAATTGGAATTGTAGGAATGATTAGGGCTGACAAACCCATCGGCAAGATCTTAGAAAAACTTCAAGCATATCTTCAAAATCATGCTGAATGTGAATTAATTATTGGAACTCCTTTCGGACAAAAACCTGCTTATTTAAATGAAATAAAAGCACAGCTTTATGACACAACTAAAGAACAAGACTACTTACAATTACTCCAACAAATTGATATTTTAGTAATTCATTACGATCGCGTCCGCTATTATTATCGTACTAGTGGAGTAATCAGTGATGCTGCTTCTTGTGGTTGTTACATCATTGCTTCTGATTATCCTCTAATCAAACAACAGATTAATTATCCAGCAACAATTGGTTCTACTTTTAGTGATTTTGATGAGTTAGAAAATTTGATCGATAAGGGGATCGCTCATATTAAAACTTATGGACAAGATCATCATTGGTTGTGGCGAGAAAAACGTAGTTCAGAATCTATTGCATCAATATTAAAGACTACAAGTAAAAAGTAAAAAAAATGTTAATGGCTTATCGTTTATCAAAAAATGTCCACAGATACACGCAGATAAACGCAGATGAGTTATTGGTTGATTGCGTTAATTTAGTTAGATAATGTCAATTTATTACCTATTACTTATTATTTAATATTAACTCCCTAACATTTGTAGTTTATATAAACTGGCATATAAACCTTCTTGTGCCAATAACTCTTCATGATTACCTGATTCGACTAATTCACCTCGTTTAAGAACTAAAATTTTATCGACATTACGAATAGTAGAAAGTCGGTGAGCAATAATAATTGCGGTTCTATCTTTAAGTAATTCTTCTAACGCTTCTTGTATTAAAGCTTCAGTTTTGACGTCTAAACTAGCAGTAGCTTCATCTAATACTAAAACGTGAGGATTACGAATGGCGACACGAGCAAAAGCTAATAATTGTTTTTGTCCTCCAGAAAGATTTGTTCCTCTTTCTCTTAATTGGGTATTGTATCCTTGTGGTAACTGTTCAATAAAGCTATCAATATTGGTTAGTTTTGCTGCTTGTTGTACTTCTGCTAAAGAATAATTTTCACCTAAAGTAATGTTGCGTTTGATATCTCCTGCAAAAAGAAAACTTTCTTGTAAAATTACTCCCACATAACGACGCAATTCTGCTTGGGTAATATCTTTAATATCAATTCCATCTATTAAAATTCTGCCTTGACTGGGTTCATAAAGACGACATAGCAATCTAATAATAGAACTTTTTCCTGCTCCTGTGGGACCTACTAGAGCAACTTTTTCTCCTGGTTTAATAGTAAAATCTAAATTTTTGAGGACATATTCATCTGGTTTATAACCAAACCAAACATTTTCAAACTGAATTTCTCCTCGATTATTTTCTTGATTGATTCCTTGAGAATTTAATTGATTATTAATTGATAAAGCTGTTTGAGAATCTCTGATGGCAATAGGTTCATTCATTAACTCGCTAATTCTTTCAATTGCCGTAAAGCCCGCTTGAAACATGGTAAATTTATCAGCAAATTGACGAATCGGATTAAATAGTCTTTGAGCGTAAAGAATAAAAGCAGATAAAGTTCCAAAGGTAATATTTTCTCTAAGAACAAAAATACCACCCAACCAAAGCACACCAGCGATCGCAACTAAGGAAATCCATTCTAGGGTTGCAGAAATAGCAGAATCGTGAAAAATAGTTTGATCAACTTCTTTACGATAGCGATCGTTAATTGCTCTAAACATTTCTGCATTGTATCTTTCTCTTCTAAACAATTGCACGATGTTAATCCCAACAATGTTTTCTTGCAACATCGAATTGAGTTGGGATAATTCTTCTCTGGCACGATAATTAGCTTTGCGATATTGTCTTTGAAAATAAATAATCAAAGCAGTCACTGGAAGCAACATCAATACCAACATCGTTGCTAATCGCCAGTCGACTACATAAACAGTCACGACAATGGCAACAATTGAGATAAAATCACTAATTACACCGATCGCACCACTAGCAAAGACATCTCCTAAAGCTTCCACATCACTGGCGATCCGAGTTACTAGTTTCCCGACGGGAGTACGGTCAAAAAAACTAGCAGCTAGAGCGGTAACATGAGTAAACAAGTCTTCCCTTACTGCTGCGGTGATTTCTTGTCCGATTTTTTGTACCAAATAACCCTGAATTGAAGCGAAAATCAGACGAACAATGACAGTCAATAATAATAAGCCAGCTAAAATATTAATTCCTTGGTCTAGAGGTATATTTTGCAGAAAAGACCAAGTTTTTTCCTCTCTTAGTAAAGAAATTGCTTGTCCAATAATTAAAGGTTGAACTGCTCCTGCGATCGCTAGAGGAACGAGCAAAATCATCGAAATTACTAAAATACCACGATTATTACGGGTGTAAGGAATCAGTTTGAGAAACAGTCGCCAGTCGTTTTCGCGAGGTTTGACTAAAGGAGAGGAAACAGCCATGAAATACAATAATTTGAGTTGTAGTACGCTTTAAATAGTTTGACATTTTTTTGATTTTAGTGCTTAAAGCTAACAAAGTTTCATTAAAGGTTATTAACGTTATCAAAAAGCATTTTTAATTTTGTTCATTAATTAGGCTTTTGAATTGTTACAAATATAAAACAAATTATAAATCACATACATTTAGTGATTTAAATTATCAAAAATACATTTTTTATAATTGATTATTGAAATAACTTATCCATAATTAACTACCAAAATATTTACAAAAAGTAAGTTTATTTTAATTTTCATAAAAAATTAAACATGAATATAATTAAAAAAAAGAAAGTTTAGCTACACTATATTCTCTTGATGACGAGTCAGAAAATCAATCATTAATTCAAACAGATGCTCCAATTAATCCGGGAAATAGTGGAGGACCACTACTAAATAAGTATGGAGAAGTAATAGGTATTGTAAATGCTAAAAAATCAGCAATAGGAATAGAAGGATTAGGGTTTGCTATCTCGATTACTGAAGCACTAAATAATTTAGGAATTAAGGTAGAAGTACCCCAAAATCAGCAACTTAATTATTGTGGTAATCCTGTAACTATTTCTTCGACTAATTGAAAAGATTTTTTATGATTGGCGTATTTAATTAATTAAGTAATTACATTTATTCAAAAGTAGGTAACATCAATTATTAATTAATTTCTTGTAAGACGAGCCAATCTTGCTTTACTTCTACAACTACATTTCCTGGTAAAGTGGAAGTCCGAGTGCGATTAGGTGCAGAGATTAAATCACGAACAGCTTCAATTTGCTCAAAATTAGCAGCTTTACCGATTAATGAGCTAAGAAATTGTCGAATAACTCGACGTTGTAAAGCTAGGGGTAGATTTTTAAGAATAATGCAATTAAGTTGCTTGCCTGTGGGGGAAATTGCCTGATTAAAACAATGTCTTGCCGTATCTTCCAAATACTCTACATCGGCACGTAATAATTCTGCTGTTTGTGCCAAAGAATTTTCGACTTGTGAATTAAAATTTGTTTGTAAGTAAGGAATTAGCTCGGCACGAATGCGATTACGAGCATACTTGCTATTGTGATTAGCTGCATCAAACCAAATGGGTAACTGAAATTGTTGGCAAAAATCAAAAGTTTCCCGACGAGTCAAATTTAAGATCGGACGTACCAAAGTAATTGTCGAAGTTAACGGACGTTGCCAAGTCAAAGCACTTAAACCATCTGCACCTGCACCTCTAACCAGATTGTAAAGTAAAGTCTCAGCGCGATCGCTTTTGGTATGACCCGTTACTACATATTGTAATCCTTGGGCTTCGGCAATTTCTGTCAACGCTTGATAACGCCAAGTTCTAGCTGCTGCTTCTGTTTCTGGCAGAGATTCGGCGATTGGGAGATAAAAAGGCACATTCCAAGTTTGAACAATCTTTTGAACGTGTTCAGCTATACCAGTATCCGATGACCAACGATGATCGCAATGAGCGATCGCAATTTGCCATTGCCATTTTGATTGTAAATCAAGTAAAAGTTTGCTTAAACAAAGAGAATCTTGTCCACCAGATAAAGCGATCAAAACTTTAGCTTGTTTAGGTAATAACTTGCGTTTTCTTAAAGTCTGATGCAGCCTAGCGTGAACCAAAGTCCAACTAGAATGATAATCCATAAATTTTTCTTAACATTGATATCTATCGAAAGATAGAAATTGCTTCAACATTATTAATCTAAGTAATCTTTGTTACAAACAGACTACTATAATGCCGACATACTCAGACTAAATTATTATCCTAAAATCAATTAAAAAATGTTCGAGCTGCTTGATGTCTTTTTCGCTTTTGTGATGCTGGGGATTTTAATCCTCGTAGCCAGATTTATCAAACATAAAATAAGACTTTTCCAAACACTTTATCTTCCCGAATCAATTATTGCAGGTGCGATCGCTTTATTACTAGGACCAGGAGTATTAGGTGCGATCGCAGTCGCTACTGGTACAGCAGCAGATGCTTATCTAGCTGGTGGGTTATTCCCTGAAACCATGAGAGAAGTTTGGTCACAATCACCTGGAGTCTTTATCAATATTGTTTTTGCTGCCTTATTTTTAGGTGAAACTATTCCGAATCCCAAAGATATTTGGCGTAAAACCGCACCTCAAGTAGCCTTTGGGCAAACTCTCGCTTGGGGACAATACGTAATTGGAATTGCCTTAGCAATGTTGGTACTTGTTCCTCTTTTCAACGTTAATCCTATTAGTGGTGCTTTAATCGAAATTGCTTTTGAAGGGGGTCACGGCACAGCAGCAGGGATGTCTGCAACTCTGACTCAATTAGATTTTGCTGAAGGCGGAGACTTAGCTTTAGGTTTAGCTACGGTTGGCATTGTCTCAGGGATTTTTTTTGGTACTGTTTTAGCTCATTGGGGTCGTCAAAAAGGTTATCTTCAAACAGAACCAACTCCTGTACGAAGTGGTGATGCTCAATTTCAAGAAACCGCACCTATAGAAGATCACCGCTTTTTACAAAGAAAAGCAAGATTGATGCGCAATCTATTGATCGATCCGCTTTCCCTTAACTTTGGTTTTACAGGATTAGCAATAGTAATTGGTTGGTTAATTTTACAGGTTTTAACCTGGATTGAATCAATTTCTTGGGGAAGAGGAGGTTTTGAATTGATTGGTGCTGTACCGCTTTTTCCCATGACCTTAATCGGCGGTATTATTATTCAGTTAGTGATGAAACGTTTAGGTCTTGAGTGCCTAATTGAACGCAGACTTCAAGAAAGAATTGCTGGAGTAGCTCTTGATGTTGTGGTGATCACTGCTTTAGCCTCAATCAATCTAACTGTTCTGGGTGCCAATCTTGGTGTTTTCTTAATTCTATCGATCGCAGGTATTCTCTGGAATGTTTTAGCTTTTATTTACCTTGCACCTCGCATTTTACCAGTTTATTGGTTTGAGCGCGGGATAGGTGATATGGGTCAATCGATGGGAGTTAACGCCACAGGAATTTTGTTAATTCGGATGGTAGATGCGGAAAATCGTACAGGGGCATTTGAAAGCTTTGCCTACAAACAACTTTTCTTTGAACCAATTGTTGGTGGTGGTTTATTTACGGCTGCTGCCCCCGCACTAATTGTTCAGTTTGGTTCAGGTTCGATTTTATTATTAACTACTGGATTGCTAATTTTTTGGCTGGTTTTTGGTTTAATTAATTGTCAAAAAACTAAAAAACAAATGGTTTTAGAAGCACAATCTAGTTATGCTGAAACATCGATAGTTAGGTAAGTTAAATTACTAAGTAGATGAGCAAAATTAATTGAATAGTTGAAAGAGAGAATAGAAAAAGGGCAATAGAGAACAGAGAACAGTAAAACCTTATTCCCCTCTGCCTATTCCCATTCCCCAGTCTCTAAAAATTCACAAATAATTCTGCCTAGGTACTTAGAAAAACCAACCATAGGAATGTAATCCTTTTCCTAACAAATTGACTCCTAAATAACAAATCCAAACCACTACAAAACCGGTCGCAGCCAAAATTGCAGGTTTTTTTCCTTGCCAACCGCGAGTGATTCTAGCGTGAAGATAGGCAGCAAATACCAACCAAGTAATAAACGCCCAAGTTTCTTTCGGATCCCAACTCCAATAAGAACCCCAAGCTTCATTTGCCCACACTGCACCAGCAATAATTCCGATTGTTAGTAAAGGAAATCCTAAACCAATAATACGGTAACTAATATTGTCTAGAGTATCGGCAAGGTTGAGGCGTTCAGGAGATAAAGGCGGTTGAGTGTTTGTTTTGGGTAAATTCAAAACTGCAACATTGCCATGATTAACTGCTACTGAATTAGAATCATCACTGCTTTGAGCTTTAGCTAAAGATAACTGTTTAATTCTGTCGCGATAACCACCAGTTCCAACCGAACTACCTTTTAATTCAACATTTTGACCGCGAGTTACAATCAAAAAGGCGATCGCAATTACTGCACCTACCATTAAAGTAGCGTAACTAAGCATCATCACGCTGACATGCATCATTAACCAATTAGATTTTAAGGCGGGGACTAAAGGCGCAGAGGCTTGCATTTCGGGTGGTAAGGTAAGGGCTGCAAAAGCAGTAATCCCCATTGCCACAGGGCTAGTCGCTACTCCAACTAACCTGGACTTACTCATATTTTCGGCAATCAAATGAATCGCTGTTACACCCCAAGCTAGAAAAAAGAGTGATTCATAGAGATTACTCAGAGGAAAATAACCAGCCTCCAACCACCGCGAACCTAATAAAGCAGCCATGGTTAGATTTGCGATCGCCATACCTGTAGTTCCCAAAGTTGATAGATAAGGAAGTTCAGGAAACGTAGCACCTCCCCAATAAATCAACATGGTTACAAATAAAATGCCAAACGAAGCATTATCCAGTAAATTTTGGAATCTAACTAAATCCATATTTTTTATTTAGGTAACTATATCTAATTTAAATTAGAGAGGATTAATTCTTCCTGCGCTGGTGAAATCCTTTATTTCTGAGGTATTGCTTGATGACTATTTAGATCGTAGCGTTCTCCGTGACAAAGGACGTGTAATTTAAGATTGTGAATACTCAGAGGTTCACTACCTTTGACCTGTAATTGATTAGTATAAGACATTGATCGTGCATCAATAATCGTAACTGTGCCTTTGCCTAAAACTTGAATAGTTCGATCTGATTCAAACATCGCACAGGTGTCTTCATCAATTCCTATCCCCAACAGTTGGGGATGAGAAGAAATGGCACTAAGCAGACGGGCTAAACGATTACGATTATGAAAATGTTGATCGACCAAAATTTCTGGAATAATACCCAATCCCATTGCCATATCAACCAAAGATCGATTAGGAGATTCCCCACTACTTCCGCCAGCAATCATATGGTAACCCATTACCGCAGCCCCTGCACTAGTTCCGCCAACGGTAATTTCATGATTTTGCGCCCTGGCAATAATGCGATCCATTAACGGAGTTTCTGCCAAAAGTCCACACAGACGCAACTGATCTCCGCCTGTCAAAAAAATTCCCGTACATTCTTCTACATAGTCGAGATAAACCGAATCGTTACCTTGATCGCGATCGCGTACATCTAAGACTTTGGTGTATTTTGCACCCATTTCTTCAAAGATCTGCACATAGCGATCGCCAATAATGGTGGGTTCGCGAGAAGCTGAAGGGACAATACCAATAACCGCTTCGGAACCTCCCGAACGATTAAAAAAGGTATGTAAAATTTCTCTACCATGTACTTTGTCTTCAGCACCGCCGATGACCAAGATAGCGGTTTTGGTTAAAGGAGGAGTATAACTAGATTGGAGTTGGGTTTCTCGATTCTGCATGGTTGGCATTTGAAGCATTAAACTCGATTCTCTGGATTAGTAATGACGGTGCTGATCGGTATTAATTCTAAAAGACTGATTAATACCAAATTTTCGCTCAAGAAATAGTATTTTATTTACCTATTTAGAATACAGTCAAAAATTAGTATTATTCAGTTATTAGCTTGGCAACAATTTGTATATGATAAGGTAATTATGTTATTTTTGCATAACAAAATATACATTTTGTGGTGTTAATAAAATTATTGAGAAGAAAAATTAGTGCGGTTTGATATTATCACTTTATTCCCCGATTTTTTTGTTTCTCCGCTTAATTCTGGTTTAATTGGTAAAGCTCTAGCTAAAGAGATCGCAACGATCAATTTTTATAATCCCCGCGACTTCACTACAGATAAACATCATAAGGTTGATGATGAACCTTATGGCGGTGGGGTAGGAATGTTACTCAAACCCGAACCAATTTTTGCTGCGGTTGAATCTTTGGAGATGTTACCTAGAAAAGAAATCATTTTTATGAGTCCCCAAGGAGAAACTCTTAATCAAAACTTACTACAAGAATTGGCTAGCAATTACGATCAATTGATCTTAATTTGCGGACATTATGAAGGGGTGGATGAACGAGTTTGTCAACATTTAGTTACTAGAGAAATATCGTTGGGTGATTTTGTGCTTACTTGTGGTGAAATTCCTGCTTTAACGATTATTAACGGTGTAGTAAGATTGTTACCAGGCACAGTAGCTAAACAAGCTTCTCTCAAAGCGGAAAGTTTTGAAACAGATTTACTAGATTATCCTCAATATACTAGACCAGCAGTCTTTCGAGGCTGGGAAGTTCCTGAAGTTTTACGTTCTGGAAATCATCAAGCAATTGCCCAATGGCGTAAAGAACAACAAATTCAACGAACACGCGATCGCCGTCCCGATCTCTGGACAAAGTGGCAACAACAACAAGATTAAAACTCTCAGTATGACTTTGCTCGCCAGAAATACCTTGGTTGTTGTTAATGGTTGATTGAATGGCTTGACTTAAAATTATCTTTTATGTATTACAATATAATGCACAAAAGATTCAAGTCGGTTATCCCTAACTACCGATGCTCAATTTCAGCCAAAAATTACTAACACTAATGAGCAACAAAATATTAGGATGTAGAAGTGAGCAATCTATACCATCCATTACACTCTCTAAAAGAAGGTCACTGGTTCAAACTAATTTGCGGAGCTAGTTTTCAACACCTTCCTGCCATCCGAAACTTGGCTTTAGCTTACAGCCTAGCTGGTGCTGATTGTATTGATGTTGCTGCGGATCCCGCCGTAATTGCTGCTGCAAAAGAGGGAATTGAAGTTGCAGCTAGTTTAGCTCAAACCAATCATTCTCCAGACTGGTTTTGGCGAGGAAAACCTTGGTTAATGGTTAGTCTTAATGATGGAGAAGATCCTCATTTTCGGAAAGCAGAATTTGAGTCAACTAATTGCCCTACCGAATGTCCACGTCCCTGTGAAGTAGTATGTCCTGCCAAAGCAATTACTTTTGCCGAGACTCCCACAGGTTTTTCAGGAGTCATCGATCGCCTTTGTTATGGTTGTGGTCGTTGTTTACCAATCTGTCCAACGCAAATAATTTCTACTCGTGCTTATGTTTCTACTCCCAATGCGATCGCTGATTGGTTACCAGAAGTGGCAATAGATGCCATTGAAATTCATACTCAAGTAGGACATTACGATGATTTCCAAAGACTGTGGAGAGCGATCGCTCATCAAATTAGCAACCTTAAAGTATTAGCTATTAGCTGTCCGGATCATCCAGATTTGATTGATTATCTTCAAGCTCTCTACAATTTAATTAGTCCTTTACCTTGTCCTTTAATCTGGCAAACCGATGGTCGTCCTATGAGTGGTGACATTGGCATTGGAACTACCCATGCAGCAATCAAACTAGCCAAAAAAGTTTTAACAGCAAATTTACCGGGTTTCGTTCAACTTGCAGGTGGAACAAACGGTTACACTGTAACTAAGTTGAGGGCTGCTGGATTAATTAGTCAAGCAAAAAATAATGAGCTTTCTGTGCCAAAGTTATCCTCTGTCGCTGGTATCGCCTATGGTAGTTATGCTCGCTCTTTATTATCGCCAATTTTAGAACAATTAGAAACAATTAACCACCAAAATTTTAAGAGCAATTCAATTAGTTTAAATACAATGAAATTATCCTTTGAGCAATTAGAAAATCAACCCGAACTTCTTGAAAAAGCAGTAAAAAAAGCCTATGATTTGGTTTCCCAAATCAAAATTAATATTAAACCAGATTATTTTTATGACTGTCAAGCTCCAAAAAAATGAAGCCAATGATAGATTAAATAATCATTTAGTTTAAGCTATTAATAAAACAAAGAAAAGCTCAAAAAAATATTTTTAGATCAAATTAATTTATCTTTAATGCCACAAGAAAAAATTCCTTCTCACCGAATGCAAATTACTGATAATTTAGACGAATTATTATCAATTTTTCCAGAGCCAATTCGTTTAAAATTAATTGAACATCCTCAAAAAGATAATTTGATAGAAGTGGTAATGGATTTAGGTCGATTACCAGAGGGACGTTTTGCTTCAGAAGCTTCCTATTTAGGAGAAACACCAGTAACAAAAGAAGATTTACAACACTGCATTGAACGAGTAGGTATCTTCAGCAGTGATAACCGAGCAGGAATAGAAAGAACCTTACACCGTATTAGTGCCATTCGCAATCGTGCAGGAGATATTATCGGTTTAACCTGTCGGATTGGACGGGCTGTGTTTGGCACAATCATCATGATTCGAGAATTGATTGAAACTGGTCAATCTGTCCTTTTGTTAGGAAGACCAGGAGTAGGTAAAACTACCGCGCTACGAGAAATAGCTAGAGTTTTAGCCGATGACCTCAATAAAAGAGTTGTCATTATTGATACTTCCAATGAAATTGCTGGTGATGGTGATATTCCTCATCCTGCGATAGGACGCGCTCGGAGAATGCAGGTTGCTCGACCAGAATTACAGCATCAGGTAATGATTGAAGCCGTAGAAAATCATATGCCTGAAGTGATTGTGATTGATGAAATTGGTACTGAACTAGAAGCTTTAGCTGCCCGTACGATCGCCGAACGAGGAGTACAATTAGTTGGTACGGCTCACGGTAATACCATTGAAAATTTAATCAAAAATCCAACCTTATCCGATTTAATTGGCGGTATTCAAGCCGTTACCCTAGGAGATGATGAAGCCAGACGCAGAGGTTCACAAAAAACAGTTTTAGAAAGAAAAGCGCCTCCTACTTTTGCAGTTGCCGTTGAAATGTTGGAAAGACAACGATGGGTAGTTCATGAAGATGTTGCTCAAACCGTTGACAACTTACTCAGAGGCATTGAACCAACAGCCCAAATTAGAACAGTCGATGATAGCGGTGAAATCAGCATTATTCATGAAGAACCTGCTCCATCCAATAATACTTACCTAGCTAAAACAGTTTCTCTAGCAACTCCCTTAAGACCTTCTGGAGGATGGCGTGCTTCTGGACGGATGACTCCTGTGAGTTCCTTGAGCAGTAAACCGCAGAAAGTCAATTCCGACTTTGAACAAATGCTAGAGCAATCTTGGCAAACTCAAGAACCAATTAGCAACAAAGTTCGGACTCCAGGTCCCAATGGGGAAGATTGGCCTGTTTATCTCTATCCCTATGGAGTTGGTCGTTCCCAATTAGAACAGGTGATTGACGTACTCAACCTACCGATTGTCTTGACCAAAGACCTGGATAATGCAGATGTAGTTATGGCACTGCGATCGCAAATTAAACACCATTCTAAACTGCGTCAAATCGTTAAACATCGTCAGATACCTATTTACGGAGTTAAATCTAATACCATTCCTCAGATAACTCGGGTTTTAAGACAATTACTCAATTTTGATGACCCCAATATTCCAGAGGCAACAGATTTACGTCTTTTTTCCCAAGCAGGAAGCGATGATGAAATTGAAGCTCTAGAAGAAGCCAGACTAGCTGTAGAACAAATTGTAATTCCCAAAGGACAACCAGTAGAATTATTACCGCGTTCTGCCAAAGTCCGCAAAATGCAACATGAATTAGTCGAACATTATCGTCTCCAATCTGATAGTTTTGGCGAAGAACCTAATCGTCGACTGAGAATTTATCCTGCTTGAGAACAATTTGTTACTTATGATACAATCTGATTTTATTTTTTCATTTCCAAATGGTAAAAAAATTTGATAGCCTAAGCTAATAGCTTTGGAAAAGGGAAAGCGTGGATATATCAATTGGTCGCTCAAAAACGGCTCGTAGAGCCTATGGAATTGATGAAATTGCACTTGTACCGGGAGTGCGTACTTTAGATCCCAGTTTGGCAGATACCACCTGGGAAATTGGCTCAATTAAGCGAGAAATCCCGATCATTGCTAGTGCTATGGATGGCGTAGTTGATGTGCGGATGGCTGTCTTACTGTCAGAATTAGGGTCAATCGGAGTGCTGAATTTGGAAGGTATCCAAACTCGTTACGAAGACCCCGAACCAGTGCTGGATCGAATTGCCTCTGTCGGAAAAGATGAATTTGTTGGTTTAATGCAAGAATTATATTCTGAACCCATTAAACCAGAACTAATCAAACAGAGAATTAAGGATATTAAAGCTCAAGGTGGAATTGCAGCCGTTAGCCTAACTCCTTTGGGAGCAAGTAAATATGGTGAAGCTGTAGCGGAAGCTGCTGCCGATCTATTGTTCGTTCAAGCAACGGTGGTTTCTACTGCTCACCTTTCTCCCGAATCTGTCAATCCTTTAGATTTGACTGGTTTTTGCCAGGAAATGCCCATGCCCGTAATTTTGGGTAACTGTGTTACCTACGAGGTCGCCTTAAATTTGATGAAGGCTGGTGCTGCTGGGGTCTTAGTTGGAATTGGTCCTGGTGCAGCTTGTACTTCTCGTGGTGTTTTGGGAGTTGGTGTACCTCAAGCAACCGCAACTGCTGATTGTGCTGCTGCCAGAGAAGATTATTATGCACAAACAGGTAGATATGTTCCAGTAATCGCTGATGGTGGCATCATTACTGGAGGAGATATTTGTAAGTGTTTGGCTTGTGGTGCTGATGCAGTTATGATCGGTTCTCCAATTGCTCGTGCTGCTGAGTCTCCAGGAGGTGATTATCACTGGGGAATGGCTACTCCTAGTCCAGTATTACCTCGTGGTACTCGGATTAGAGTGGGAACAACAGGAACAATCAAAGAAATTCTAGTTGGACCAGCTAAACTTGATGATGGTACTCATAATTTATTGGGTGCAATTAAAACCAGTATGGGTACACTTGGTGCAAAAAATCTCAAAGAAATGCAGCAAGTTGAAGTAGTGATTGCTCCTTCTCTGTTGACAGAAGGAAAAGTTTATCAAAAAGCTCAACAGTTGGGTATGGGTAAATAAAAAAAAATCAAAACTTATTTGGGTGCGTTGGTAAGATTGTTCAATTTAACTAACGCACTTTTTTTGTAGTGTTAATTCCTGTAAAAATTAATATAAATAACTAGATTTGTTGGGTTTCAAATTAATTTAATCTAGACTTGGATTTTTATTGGGCTAAGATTTAGGCTAAAACAGAATAATATATTATTTAACTATCAATCAACTGCTCTTTAACCATCAGTTGAATTAATGTCAAGTATTAATAAGGCATTGATATCTATAGCTAAATATCAATAATTAAATTAACTAAGTAATTGGAATAACGCCGTATTTATTAATAAAGAAGGTAATTAAAGCTGGGAGTAACAATTGTGTTCAAACAACAAGGAAATTCGCACATTTTTCGCATCATAATCACAAGCTTCACTATCTTAATGAGTCAGTGCGGATTTAATCAACCAGTAAAAGCAGCAATTGGAACTTATTGTAAATTTGACCAAGAAGAAGTTTTGAAAAAAGAACAACTACTTCAAGGTTTATTAGAAGGAAATGTTCAAGCTCAACAAGAATATAAAGAGCTTGTAGCACAACACGCCCAGCTTTTAAATCAATGTCGTCGTCAAACTTGGCCACAGACACAAGCAATTTGGCTTCGTCTCTATCCTTGTGATGTCAGCCCTGGTTCAATTGATTACATTCTTGATCGCATCGTTAATCTTGGTTACAATCGCATTCATCTAGAAGTATTTTATGATAGCCAGGTTTTATTACCTCCTGGAGATAATCCTACTCCTTGGATTCCTGTAGTGCGATCGCCTGGAGCCGAAAATGTCGATCTCCTCGAACAAACGATCAAAAAAGGTCACGAACGAGGACTAAAGGTTTACGCTTGGCTATTTACCATGAATTTTGGTTATACTTATGCCCAACAAAGCGATCGCCAAGATGCTTTAGCTCGTAATGCTCAAGGTGAAAACAGTTTAGCTGTGGTACACGACCGTTCTCAAGCTTTTATAGACCCTTATAATCGTCAGGCACAAGTTGATTACTATCAATTAATCCAAGCAGTACTCGCCAGAGAACCAGATGGAGTTTTATTTGACTATATCCGCTATCCTCGTGGTACAGGAGCTAGATCTACAGTAGGACGTGTTCAAGATTTATGGATTTATGCTCCGGCTTCACTTCAGGCTCTTTACAATCGAGCTAAAAACAAAAAAGGGCAAGCTTTAATCGAAAGATACATTACCAAAGGGAAAATTAGCCTTGATGATTTGGTTAGCCTTGACTACCTTTATCCTGATGAAGGAGTACCTGATTGGCAGGGTCGTCAAATTTCTGCTTCAGAAACCAAAGAATCTGCTCGAAGTCGTTTAGGTCAAATACAATCAGAATTATGGTTTTTTAGTGTTGCTCATGCTGCTCAAGGAATTATTGATTTTCTTTCTTTTGCAGCTTCATCGGTTCAACGTCGCAATCTTCCTGCTGGAGCAATATTTTTTCCTGATGGCAATCGTTTAGTTGGTCGAGGAGGATTTGATTCTCGCTTACAAGCTTGGGATAAGTTTCCTGCTTCTTTAGAATGGCATCCGATGGCATATTCGATTTGTGGTGATGCTAGTTGTGTCGTGAATGAAATTAATACGGTTAGACAAATGGCATCTCCTGAGACTACAATCATCCCTGCTTTAGCTGGCGCTTGGGGACAAACTTACAAGGAGCATCCTTCTTTAGAAATTCAAATGTCAGCTTTACATTCGGCTTTTCCTGATATTGATTCGGTTAGTCATTTTGCCTATTCGTGGATTGAACCACAAATTGATCGTCAACGTCAGGTTTGTAAGTTGCAGTAATTTACTAAAACTGTTGATTTATTTTCTGTCTTTGCTATGATAGAGAGCAGTCTAAATATGCGGACGTGGCGGAATTGGTAGACGCGCTAGATTTAGGTTCTAGTGTCTCTGACGTGAGAGTTCGAGTCTCTCCGTCCGCATTACCTCGGAATGCTTTTTGTGAGATTAGATTACCAAAATTAAATTTAAAGATAATTTTTCTCTGCTCTCTTGACAAGATTGAGACATTGTTAGTTCGCAGCATCAGGTTCTTTTGTCTTATCTTTCATCACAATTATGCCCATAAAAGCAAAAGTTCCACCAATAAAACCCAAAATTAGCCAAAGTAAGAAATTATAGCCTTTTTGCTTGGCGACTAAAGCAGCGATCGCACCAATCAAGCAGTGAAAGATTAAGAGTGGATAGAAGGCAGGATCTAGTGATAAGTCTAACATCAACAATTATTTTTATACTGAGTATAGTAATAAATAATATAACGACGATGATTATAATTTAAGTTATTTAACGTTTTAAGGTACTCATGGGAAAGCGGTCTATGGTTATTTTACTGCTTGAAAATAAGACGCGATCGCTCTCTCTGTTCGCGGACAGCTTCGCTGCACCAAAGGCGATTGCACGAATCTATCATTGTTTCGATCAATACATAATTAGACAATAACTATAATGCAAGCGACCAAGCCAAAAACTGATAATTTAAAAGTAACTTCCTTTACTCAAAAAATTGAGTCTCCGCTACATAAGCAAAAAATTACCGTACTACAAATCAATTTAGGCAAAAAATGTAATCTTGCTTGTACTCATTGTCATGTGGAAGCAGGTCCCAAACGAACTGAAGAATTATCTCCAGAAATTTGTCAACAATTAATTGACATTATTAATCTTTTTCCTCAAATCGAAACTGTAGATTTAACTGGTGGTGCGCCAGAAATGAACTATGGTTTTAAACCAATAGTCGAAGCTGCTAAAAAAGCAGGAAAAGAAGTTATTGTTCGTTCTAATTTAACTATTTTTCTTGAACCTGGATATGAAGATTTACCCGAATATTTTGGTCAAAATCAATTAAGAGTAGTAGCTTCTTTACCCTGTTACTTAGAAACCAATGTTGATAAACAAAGAGGTGCAGGAGTTTATAATAAATCTGTTGAAGCAATTCAAAAACTCAATCAGTTAGGTTATGGAATCAAGCCAGAATTAATTCTGGACTTAGTTTATAATCCAGCTTTACCTACTAAAGATAAATTTGCTTTGACTCCTAATCAAAATAGTTTGGAACAGGATTACAAGGTCTATTTATTAGAACATTATAATCTTAAGTTTAATCATCTATTTACTATTACTAATCTTCCAGTAGGAAGGACTAAACAATATTTACAAAGACAAAATTTAAAAGATTCTTATCTTAAGTTTTTAGAAAACAATTTTAACTCAGACACGTTACCTAATTTAATGTGTACTAATCAACTTTCAATTGATTATTTAGGTAATGTTTATGATTGCGATTTTAATCAAATGGAAAATTTAGCTGCTACTGATGTCAAAGGCGAAAAATTAACTATAGCTAAATTACTAGAAGCAAAAAGTTTAGATGTAATTAATCAAATTAAAACAGCTAATTATTGTTATGGTTGTACGGCTGGAAATGGTTCTAGTTGTGGCGGTTCTTTGATTAATACTAAGAGTTGATTGTAAACAATCTCTCCACTTCTGCACAAAAATCAAGTCAAAAATACGCTATCATAACCAGCAATTGTCTTGAAATTTCTCGACTAAACTTTAATAACCATGTTTCAATCAGTACGAGTAGTTGCTCGGGTTATTGCCCTTCCTGACAAAATAGAACAACTTAAAGCAGTTTTAATAGAACTAATTGAACCAACTCGCGCTGAAGCTGGATGTATTCAATACGATTTGTTGCAAAATACTTCCGATCCAACAGACTTTACTTTTGTGGAAGAATGGAAATCAACAGCAGCCTTAGAAACTCATCTTACCAGTCAACATCTTCAGAAAGCTATCAACCAAATTAACGGTTTAGTGGCTCAACCACCAGATATTCGTCGTTACGAACAAATTTAGTTTTAATTCCTAATTGATAACTGTACAAAATACGCCATACTTGTACAGGCGCGATATATCGCGTCTGTACTGTAAACTTACCAATGCTTCCTCTTCTTCCTGCGGTTATTCCTGTTAGCTTAATTATTGTAATTGGTTTTATTGCTGGTCGTACCTTACCACTAGATAATCAAACCGTTTCCAAAATAACTTTATATATTTTATCTCCTGCCCTAGTTTTTGATAGTCTATACCGTACTACTCTTTCACTTCAAAATACTCAAGATTTATTAGTTGCTTTTGCTTTGACCTCTTGTTTAACTTATTTATTAGTTTGGGTTATTGGCAAAATTGGCAAACTTACACCCTCTTTACAAAAAGGTTTAATTGCTACTGCAATCTTTTCTAACAACGGCAACATCGGTCTTCCTGTAGCTAATTTTGCTTTTGGTGCAGCAGGATTAGAACGAGCAGTAATTTATATGATTGGTTCAAGTATTCTGATGTTTTGCTTTGGTCCCGCTATTTTGAAGGGCAAGGGAATTGATTATAGTATTCGTTTAATCCTCAAACTTCCTTTGTTTTGGTCAATTGTCGCAGCAGTTGGTTTACGTTTATTATCGTTTAAATTTCCTTTTCAAATTGATTTGGCTATTCAAGAATTAGGGCAAGCTGCAATTCCAGTAGCTTTAATTTTGTTGGGAATGCAATTATCTCATACTCAATTTGAACTAAGAATTCAAGAAGTTTTGGCTGCGTTTTTACGTTTATTGGTTGCTCCTTTGATTGCTTATTTTATCGGTTTAAATCTTCATTTAGAGAGTTTAAGTTTGCAAATTTTAGTATTACAAAGTGCGATGCCAACCGCAGTTAATTCTTTAGTTTTAGTAACCGAATTTGGTGGCGACGCTAATTTTGTGGCTAGGTCAATTGTGACTTCTACTGTGATGAGTTTTGTAACTCTTCCTTTAATATTATGGTTATTGTCAATTTATATTTAATCAAAATTAAAATTAATATCAATGAAACCAAATTTTCAAGAGCAACACGCTATTATTACTGGAGGCTCTAGTGGAATCGGTAAAGCTACAGCTAAACTCTTAGCTCAACTCGGTGCTAATATTTCTATTATTGCTCGCCAACCCTACAAACTAGCTCAAGCCCAACAAGAAATTCAAGCCTCAACCATCAACTCTCAACAACAAGTTCTAACTTTTGCTGCCGACGTTAGCGATCGCAAGAAAAATGAAACTGCAATTCAACAAGCAATCGCCAGCCTAGGCAATCCCGATCTTCTAATTACTTCAGCGGGGATAGCCCATCCTGGTTATTTTACCGAACTTCCACTCGAAATCTTTGAAAAAACCATGGCAGTTAACTATTTTGGCTCTTTATATAGTATTAAAGCCGTAGTTCCTGCTATGGAACAGCAAAAAAGAGGTCAGATTGTCTTAATATCTTCTGGTGCTGGCTTAATTGGCTTATATGGTTATACTCCTTACTCTCCAAGTAAATTTGCTCTCAGAGGATTAGCCGAAGCCCTTAGAGGCGAGTTAAAACCAAAAAATATTGCAGTATCGATTGTTTATCCTCCCGATACCGATACTCCGCAACTGGCAACCGAAAACCAAACCAAACCCTTAGAAACCAAAATGATTACAAGAACTGCTCAAACTTGGCAACCAGAAGCTATTGCTCGAGAAATTATTAAAGGAATTAATCATCATCAATTTGCGATTGCACCAGGATTAGAAATAAATATTTTAAATCGATTTCATAGTTTAATTGCACCTTTATTAAATTGGTATTTTGATCGCCTTGTCGAGCAAGTTAATCAATCTTCTAAGTAAATTAAATTAACTACATTTTGTGATGTCTTCTTCCTTCATTCAAATCCCTACAAACTAAAATTAGCTTCAAAATCTTTTCTAGTTATGGGTTGATTAATAATTAATCCTTCTCCGCCTAAAGTTTCTAAAGGTTTTCCGTCTACCTCAATCCACACTTTAGCGTCCGGATTTAAACTTGTCGCAGTATAGATTACTTGAGCTAATCTACCGCTCATAGCAGCACTACCGCCACCAGAAGTAAACTCTTGAGAAAGATTAATCCGAATGCCATCGGGTTGGGTTTGCAGTCCGAGTAATTTGGTTCCTGTAGGAATAGTGGAAGTATATTTGTCACTTTTTGGTCCTGCCAACAAATTTTTAAAAGCAGTTTCTAATACCTCACTCGGTTGTACCGACTTTTCAAAAGTTAAGGTAGTAGTCACTAATTCAATCTTATTTTCGGTAGGATTGAGCCAACAAATTTCTACCTGTTTTTCTTGAGTTACTGGTTCAGAAGTAGCAGGAGGTTGAACTTCAGTAGTAGGGGGATTATTAGCAACAGGGGGAACTGAAGATTGGTTACTTTGCTCTAAAGCATATTTTGCCAACCAAGCTGTACCTCCACCAAGGACTAAAATAATACCTGCGATGCCAGCTACTAGAGGAAGAGAAAAACGACGACTTTGTTTCTGATTATGCATAGTAGTTTTCCTGATTGAGAAAAAGCTGCTGATTAGTAGTCGAAATTATAGATAATGTAGTCGAAATATAGATAATAAAGTTGCACTAACTCAACTGTTATTTAATCGAGTTTACTAAATTTGAGCCAAGAAAGATGGTTGTCAAAAGTTTCCATTCTGACAAAACCTGCTAGTGCAATTTGCTCTTGATCTATTGCTAATTGTAAAAGTCGAGCAAAAATTCCGTTTTCCTCCAATGTATTTAAATCTAAGCGATCGCTTATTCCTTGAGCAAATCCCGTTAATAGTCTAGCCGACATTTGACGACCATTTACAGTACCAATCGGCTCAACTAACTCTATTTTTCTTCCTGCTACGGTTTTTATACCCCACTCTAGCTTAAGATTTAATTCTGATTTGCTTCGATCATGGTCAGTTACACAACTCTGAATCTGATTTTGATGAGCAAAAGAACGACATAAACTAACAGCCAAACTCAAACGATTGCCGTCTTGTAATTCTATCCGAAAATTGACTAACTGATAACGAATGGAAGAACCTGCTTTACGAGCAATCAGACGATTTAAAGCTTGCTGTAGTTGACTTTGTATTTTTGGTGACTGTAAAGCTCGATTGAGATCTGCCTCAGTTAGAATTACGCGTACTCCTCCTTGTAGAGGTTCGTTTAAAGAAGTTCGCAGTTGTTCTAAATTACCTTGTGATAAATCTTTTAGCTTGACATCAATTGAGTCTGTTTCCACTTCTAAAGTGTCAATTCTTAACCCTGGTTGGACTTCTACACCACGACTCGCCAGTTTAATTCTTCCCAACTTACCAAACACCAGTTGATAACTGGGAGAATTTTCAACTCTAATTGCTAACTCTTCTACAGTTGTCAAATTAGAACTCAAATTATTACTGGCAAGACGCTCAATCGCCCAACCTCCAGGAACTAAAATCGAAAAAAATCCTGCAAGCAGAATGGTTAAAAGTTCCATTAGTAAAAAATTTAATCGGGATTAACCCACATTAAAGTTTGTCCGTACTCTACAGGTTCACCATTTTGTACCAAGATTTCCATCACCTGTCCAGAAATTTCAGCTTCGATCTCATTCATTAGCTTCATTGCTTCAATGATACAAACTGTCTGTCCTTTACTAATCCTTTCTCCTGTGTCGACAAAAGGTGGTTCGTCTGGCGCAGGGGCGCGATAAAAAGTTCCCACCATCGGGGAAGTAATTTCTACCCATTTTTTATCTATCGCAGGTGCTGAAGAAGTTTCTGGAGCAGAATTTGGTAAAACTACGGATTTAGGGGGAGAAGGGGGTGGAACTACTTCCGTTACCCCAGGAGTAACTATTGCAGTTGGTGTAGGGGCGATACTTGTCCCCTTACGTACCATTAATTCAAACTCGTCACTTTTTAAGGTTAACTCTGCAATATCAGTTTGAGCGATCGCTGATAATAACTCTCTAAGTTCTTGAAAATTTATAGACACAAACTATACAACCTAAATTTCTAGCGACTGGTTAGGTTTCGGAGCAATTATATTTTAGCCCCAACAACCATAATTAAGAGTTGAAAACCAAGGAGATAACTCCAGAAAACAAAAATAGAGTTATTCTCTGCCTAAATAAGAACCATCGCGAGTATCGACTTTAATTCTTTCGCCAATGGAAATAAATAGCGGTACCATTACCTGCGCTCCGGTTTCAACTATAGCGGGTTTTGAGCCTCCTGTCGCGGTATCTCCCTTAACACCAGGATCGGTATCAACTACTTCTAAGACTACAGAAGTAGGTAAATCAACTTCCATGACTTGCCCGTTCCAAAACAGCACATTAACTTCCATTTCTTCTTTAATGTACTGGACACGATTACCAATTTGGGCGGGAGTTAGCCGAGCTTCTTCGTAAGTTTCCATATCCATAAAGACGAGATCTTCTCCTTCTTTATAGGTATGTTGCATCGTTCTTTTTTCTAAATTAGCTTGAGGAACAGTTTCCCCAGCCCGAAATGTCCGTTCAACCACATTTCCTGTTTGGACATTTTTCAACTTAGTTCGCACAAATGCCGAACCTTTACCTGGTTTAACATGAAGAAACTCTACTACTCGCCAGACAGAACCATCTAACTCGATGCTTACGCCAGTGCGAAAATCATTACTAGAAATCATGCAGCTCTTAATACCCAGTCTAGAAAGATCAAAATTCCATTCTACCTGATGAGTGGGTCTCTCTTAATTTAGTAACAATAATAAAAATTTTTTTGCTTAGTTGCTCTTAGGTTTGAAGTTAATAGTAAAGAAATGTTGACAAGAGTAATTAATAACTAAGAACATACACCTTAGTAAGCTTTCTTCTGTGTAAGTAAGAGCAATTAATAAATTTATGAAAACTAAAACAAAAAGTTGGTATCAACTTTTACTCAAAACAACTACCGCAGCTATTTTAGCTCTGCTAATGTTTTTGAGTAGCAGTTTGGTGAATCATCAGAGTGATGCTTTAGCTGGTACTCGTAAAAGTATGTTGGCACAAGGGGATGCCATTACCGATCCATTAGCGATTCTCAGATATGCTCTCCCAATTGATAATGATACTGTCAGAAAAATCCAAGCGGATTTAGAAGATATTTCTACTCAATTACGTGGTAAACGCTGGGGAGCAATTAGTCGAGATCTCAAAGACGCTAAAAATCTTTTGACTTATCGCCGCGAAAAAGTATTAGCCAGTATTCCTGAAGAACGCAAATCGCAAGCTTCTGCTTTACTAGAACAGATTGATACAAACATCAGCAAACTTGAATCGGAATTAGAAGCCAAGGATAAAAGTGCTATTTCCGAAACTAGAGCGGAAATATTAGACCAAATTGGACAACTAGAAGCTTTAATGGTAACGGGATTTCCTTTTGCCATACCAGAAGAATATGCTCACTTACCTCAGTTACTTGGTCGAGCTACCGTAGAAATAACCACTACCAAAGGAGATTTAACTCTTGTAGTTGATGGTTATAGTGCGCCAATTAATGGTGGAAATTTTGTTGATTTGGTGCAAAGAGGTTTTTATGATGGTTTGAATTTTATCCGTGCTGAAGATTTTTATGTTTTACAAGCAGGAGATCCTCCAGGCGAAGAGGAAGGTTTTATCGATCCCAAAACCAATCAATATCGAGCAATTCCTTTAGAAGTCTTGGTTAAAAATGATCCTGAACCAGTTTATGGAGTTACTTTAGAAGAACTTGGTCGTTATTTGGATCAACCTGTGCTTCCTTTTAATGCTTATGGTGCAGTTGCTTTAGCACGTCCAGCCAACGATCCTAATGGTGGTTCTTCCCAATTCTTTTTCTTTAAGTTTGATACTGAATTGACTCCTCCTGGTTATAACTTAATGGACGGACGTTATTCTGTCTTTGGTTATGTAGTTAAAGGGAAAGAGGTGTTAGAAGAGTTAACGGCGGACGATAAAATTATTTCAGCTAAGGTGATCGATGGTTTGGATAATTTAGTCCAACCCAAGGCTGGCTAGAAAAAATTGGTTTGACTAGGAAAGGTGAAGGGGGCAAGGGTGCAGGGGAGCTTCAGAGAATTGATGAACAATAATACTAGGTTTCCCCTATCTCCCTATCTCCTCATCTATATTTTTACCAAAATAAAGCAGCCCTACCTTATATCCTTTAGCTTCTTTTTTTTTCTCTAAAAGATGCAGTTAGTTAAAGATATTGGTGAACAAGGATTACTTGCCAAGCTACAGCTTTTTTGTGATGCTGAGATTGTTGGTGATGATGGGGCAATTCTGGCTCTTAAACCTGAGCATCAATTGGTAGTAACAACCGATGTCTTAGTTGATCGAGTTCATTTTAGCGATCGCACTACCACTGCTTTTGATGTGGGTTGGCGTGCAGCAGCAGCTAATCTCTCAGATTTGGCAGCCATGGGAGCTAGTCCTTTAGGGATTACAGTTGGTTTAGCTTTACCTGGAGAGGTGACTATCGCTTGGGTAGAAGAACTGTATCAGGGTTTATTTGAATGTTTACAGCAATTTAATACCCCAATTGTCGGAGGAGATGTTTGTCGTTCTTCTGTCACTACGGTTAGTATTACTGCTTTAGGAGAGGTAACCCCAGACAGAATTATTCGTCGTGGCAATGCTCAAGTCGGTGATGCGATTGTGATTACTGGCTATCATGGACTTTCACGGGCTGGTTTAGAATTGTTACTAAATCCTACTTTAGGTAAAAATCTCAACCGTCAAGAACAAGAATTTTTAATTCAAGCTCATCAAAGACCTCAACCCCGATTAGACGTAATTTCAAAGCTACAAAAAATGAATTGTCCCGTTGCGATCGCTGGAATGGATAGTAGTGATGGTCTAGCTGATGCTATTTTACAAATTTGCCGTTCTAGTCAAGTTGGTGCCACTATAGAAGCAAATGCAATTCCACTACAGCCTAGTTTGTTGAAAATAGTCAACTCTAAGCAAGTTTGGGAGTGGATACTTTATGGCGGAGAAGATTTTGAGCTAGTTCTTTGTTTGCCTTCTCACTTTGCTCAAGGTTTAATTAACCAGTTAAAAGAAGGTGCAGCTATGATTGGAGAGATTACTGCGGAAAAACAAATAATTTTGACAGATAGCAACAAACCCAATTTTTCCCAAGTGTTAACTTTAGCTAAAGGATTTCAACACTTTTGACTTTTAGTGTTTAATTCAAATGAAATCTAAAAATTACTATCATTGCGTTGGTAGAAATAAGATCAAAATGGGAATGCTAGGTCTGTCAGGATCAGTTGATCAAGTTTTTCTAATAGCTTAAGACTAGATAGAACAAACTTTTGGTGGTGAGGAAGTGATGAACTTGGACAACCGTTAAAATAGTCTACTCAAATCTTTGTATCTTCTTCATCTACTTGACAACCTTGACAGGGTTTACAAGTCTTGGCGTAATGCCAGGGACGACCCCTCACCTGATTCAGGAGCAGGAATATTTAGCTGATACTATGCAACATTTAGCAGAATCATATCAGATTAAAGAACAAATAATTCAGGTCATCTTGACTGACTCCAATTCCCAAACTATCTTGTCTCATATAGCTGATCGGATAGGTAACTTTTTTCAGGTTGATGGTTGTGCTGTGATTTGCGCTCCGAGTAGTTCAGCTAATAACAGTCAAATTGGCTTTTGGTCTGGAAAAAATTTTACGCTTGATGGGAAAGCAGCACTAGATTTTTATCACCAATTATTATCTAGTCATCAGTTTGAGCAACAAGATTCTTATTCTTGGCAAGGGAAAGAAGTTGTTTGTCCACTCAATCATTTGTCTACTTGTGGAGTCCGTCTACCCAAAGATAGTTTAAATGAGTCTTTTGCGAGCAGCGTCGCTGGCGCATTCGCGAGAGGTTCGCTCTCTCTGTTTGCGATCGCAGATTTAAGTAAAGAATCTCTCAGTTGGTTGGAAATTGAAAAGCGAGAAAATTTTCCGATTCAAGCTTTATTAGGTATGGTGATTAGCGATCGCGTTAAGGGAGCGATTTTGCTATTTAAATCTCAGCCCTATCAATGGACTAGTTCCGAACACTTATTATTTCAATCAATTTCAGAATCCGTGGTAATTGCTTTTGCTCAAATTCAACTCCAACAACAAGCCCAACTGAAAACTAGATATCAAACTCTTCTCAACCACCTCAGCAGAGAAATGAGTCAAATATCTGATCTAAATTCTTTGCTTAATTTGACTTTGGCAGAAATCGGCAAAGCTCTTCAGGTGGATCGGGGTCTAATTTTCATGCTTAAATACAAAGACCCACTCTTGGCACAAAAAAATCGTCAGAGGCTGAAGGCAACTGTACAGTTGAATTATCATTGGTCAAATCAACTCAGTAGCGATCGCTCAAATTTTGCTACTAAGCTTAATTATGCTTTTAACTTAACTGATTCTGCTTGGCTTGAACAAGCGATTCAACAAGCACCCCAACCACTGGCAATTCCTGAAAATGCTGTTTTTCCAGATTTTAGCGAGCCAAATTTGCCCGAATTTTTTCGAGCGGAGAACTATTCTTCATTGCTAATTATGCCTTTGATGGGGAGTGTAACTAGTGAATCTCAATCTTCTTTAGTCTTAGGATTTTTAGTTTTACAACAAAGTCAACCGAGATTGTGGTTAACTGATGAATTAGATTTAATGAACTGGATTGCAATTCAAATTAGCACTTCCTTGATTCATCAACAAACTTTAACTCGAGTACAGTCGATTGTTGAAGAAAGAACAGCTCAACTGAAATGGAGTTTAGATGTTCAAGCTAAATTATCAGAGAAAATGCGCCAACAAATTGACCAATTACGGCAATTAAACGAGCTTAAAGATGATTTTCTCAGTAGCATGAGCCATGAATTAAAAACTCCTTTAACGAGTATGAAAATGGCCATTAAAATGCTACGTCAACCTCAATTATCCGAAGAGCTACGAGAAAAATATTTAAATATTCTCGAACAGGAATGGCATCGGGAATATAACTTGATCAAAGATTTATTAACCCTACAACAAGTCGAATCAGGTGAATTTAGCTTCCATCCTCAAGAATTGAATTTAAACCAAATTATTGGCGAATTAGCTGAGGCTTTTGCTACCAAGTGGCATTCTCATAAAGGATTAACTTTAAAAACTAATTTATCTGATTCTGAACTCAAATTTTATACAGATGCGGAAAGTTTACAGCATATATTAGCAGAATTGCTGTTAAATGCTGGCAAATATTCCGATCCAGACACTACTATCAATCTTCAAGCAAAATGCCATACTACTTTGCAAGGGCAAACCATGACCATTGTAATTGTTAATCGTGGTGCTGGAATTACTCCAGAAGAATTACCTCATATTTTTGATAAGTTTCGTCGCGGAAAAGGAGTTACGGATCGTGCCGTACCAGGTACTGGTTTAGGTTTGGCTTTGGTAAAATATTTAGTCGAACATCTCAACGGTACGATTGAGGTTACTAGTGAACCAGTCGAGGATTCTACCGTGTTTTTAACTACTTTTACAGTTAAATTACCTCAGTTGCAAATAGTTTAAGTCAAGCCAGATAATCAAGTTATTCACTAGCTTTAATTATTAAAGCTATACTTTATACTTGTTAAATATTAATTCCATTAAAAGTGAGCATAAGAATAGCGAATTTTTATGAATCAGCAGGGCAAAACCATGCTTAAAAAGACCAACCTGCCTCAGTCATCTAAGGCTAATTATCGCTATTCACCATTTACTCGCCAGTTGATGATCTTTCAGGTTGCTATTAGATTACTTTTATTTTTATGGCAAGATCGACTAACTGGAAATAATTCTAGTCGGCAAAGACATCGAAGAGCGAGATGGTTGGTTAAAAAATTACTGATTTTGGGACCAACTTTTATTAAAATTGGACAGGCTTTATCTACTCGTGCCGATTTAATTCCTTTAGAATATGTGCAGGAATTAAGTCTATTACAAGACCGAGTTCCGCCTTTTAGTTCAGAATTAGCAGTGGCAGTAATTGAAACAGAATTAGGAAAACCTCTCTATAGTTTATTTAGGGATTTTGAATCAATTCCTTTGGCTGCTGCCTCTTTAGGACAGGTACATAAAGCAAGATTACATACAGGCGAAGATGTGGTTGTTAAAATTCAACGTCCTGGTTTAGAAGAATTATTTAATCTTGATTTTGAACTTTTACATCGTTTAGTAAGATGGTGTAATCGATTTTTCCCTAAGCTGAGAAAGTATAATTTGGAAGCAATTTATCAAGAGTTTTTTGAGATTTTATACCAGGAAATTGATTATATTCACGAAGGAAAAAATGCCGACAGATTTAGAGAAAATTTTAAAACTTATAATCGAGTTTTAGTACCTCAAGTTTATTGGGAATATACAACTAAAAAAGTTTTGACTCTTGAATATGTTCCTGGAATAAAAATAGACGACCGCCCTACTTTAGAAGCAAGTCAAATTAATACTAAAGAAGTAATTCAATTAGGTATTACTTGTTATCTCAAACAACTATTAGAAGATGGTTTTTTTCAATCTGATCCCCATCCAGGAAATATGGCAGTAAGTCCCAGAGGAGAAATTATTTTTTATGATTTTGGCACGATGTCAGAAGTAAAAGCTATAGCGCAAGATCAAATGGTGAAAACTTTTTTTGCTGTTTTAAAAAAGGATACTGATGAAGTAATTCAAACTTTAATTTATATGGGGTTAATTGAACCAGTTGCAGACATGACCCCAATTAAAAGAATGGTTAATTTTTTATTAGAAGAATTTCGAGACAAACCAATTGATGTTAGAGCATTTGAACAGTTAAGTGGTGAAATTTATTTGATGTTTGAACAGCAGCCATTTCGTTTACCACCACAAATGACTTTTATTATCAAATCTTTAACAACTTTGGATGGTATCGCTCGCGCACTCGATCCTCAATATAATCTTTTAGCAGCAGCACAACCCTTTCTAAAAAATATTGCCTTTACTCAACAACAGGGAAATTTATTAGGTACTTTAGCAAAACAAACTAAGAATTTTATTCAATATAAATTAAATCAACCAAGCCGTACCGAGTTATCAATTAGGCATTTAGAATCTCGATTAGAATTAGGAGAATTACAAATTAGAGTTCGTTCTCTAGAAAGTGAGCGAGCTTTAAAAAAAATTCAGTTAGGTATTAAAAGTTTAATTTATACTTGTTTAACAGGATTTACTTTAATTGCTGCTGCAATTTTGTTGGTAGGTGCTTATAAACAAGCTGCTTTGATATTGTTTGGTTTGTCAGGATTTTGGTTTTTATTATTATTAAAATCTTTAATTAATTTAGCTTTTCAAGAAAAAATAGATAAAATGATTCAAAAATAATTGTTAATTGTTAATGGACATTTCGCAGGTAAGTCAATAAAACCTGTTGTCTAATTAAAAAGATTTTGAAAGATAATAAATCAAAATTAGAGAAAAAAGATTATCAAAAACACTCTCTTCATTAATTTGATACTGTTGGCAAATTCAAAAAACGCCTTTTTAGGCGATCGCTTTAGACTTTAATTTAAGTAAAGAAAGCTATTGTTGCTCGCGTCGGGTCGATCGACATCGTAATATTTTCGTTGATAGTAGAGTAGTTCTTCAAGTCTTTCTGAACTTATCGCTCCACATTCTCTTTCTCTTCGCAATCATAGCGGGGATGGGTAAAATCAACATCTTCAGTCACTCATTGTGCGCTAATATGAGCAGAAATCTCTTCGTTGTAGCATTCTTGCAAGGCTTGAATAGAATTAGGTGAACTGGCTATAGATTTTCCTGAAGATGTGAAGATTCCCGTCGAACCGAATCAGATGGTTACGGCTGAGTTGGTTGGGAGTAGTTTGAAGTTTAGTTATTGTGGGTTGGGAGATGCGATCGTATATCTTAAGGATCAATATGCAGTAGGTGTGTTAGAAATTAAAGTGGTGCGTCCCGCCAAGTGGATATCTTCGAGATAGCATTCATTTCGTAAATAATGAAACGTTGGTTGAGAAGGCTTGTGGTTTCATTTTGAGGTTATTGACTAATGCTAAATTTAGCCGTTGGATAGCACGATAGCACGTTTGAGGTGTTATATGGAGCGAAGCGAAAGAGGGCAAGTGACCCAAAGTGCCGCCGAGGTATATGAAGAGTTCTTTGTCCCTGCATTGTTTCAGCAGTGGGCAAGTCTGGTAGCGGACGTAGCACAAATTTCATCCGGTCAGCGCGTCCTAGATGTAGCTTGCGGTACAGGTATTCTGACTCGTGAAGTCGCCAATCGAGTTGGGGCAAATGGCTCAGTCGTAGGACTTGACCCGAACGAAGGGATGCTCGTTGTTGCTAAGCGCAAAACACCTGAGATTGAGTGGCGACAGGGATATGCTGAGGTGCTTCCTTTTGAAAGCAGTAGCTTCGATGCCGTCGTTTGCCAGTTTGGATTAATGTTTTTTGAGAATCGGCGCGCTGCACTGGAAGAAATGATGAGAGTGTTGCGACAGGGCGGGCATCTGGCTGTAGCGGTTTGGGATTCACTGGAAAATATTGCAGGCTACGCAGCAGTTACTGAACTTCTGGAACGGTTGTTTGGTAGTGAAGTCGCAGATAAGATGGGAGAACCCTTTGTGCTTGGTAATACAAAAGTTCTGCAATCCTTGTTTACTGATGCTGGCGTTTCCAATGCCCAAATTATGACATATGAGGGAATAGCTCGTTTCCCCTCGATTAATTTGTGGGTTTACACAGAAATAAAAGGGTGGACGCTCGCTGACATGATTGACGATGTTCAATACCAAAGACTGCTTCAGGAAGCAGAGAAGGAACTCCGACAATTCGTTACCCCAGAAGGCACAGTTGCTTTCCGTTTACCCGCACACATTGTTACCGCGACCAAAGTATCATGCGGTTAAATTCTCGAATTTCGGAAATTGCTTAGAAGAGTGAATGTAAAAGTAAAATTGTCACCACTAATACTAAATCCGATTCTCAAAACCAACTTTTAAGACTGATGTGGGGACACGGGGACATGGAGACGGGGAGAGCCTTTTCAGTTTTAGATATAAGTAGGGTATGACAACAGGATTTGGTATAAGACTTGGCTTTTCCATCAACAAGATTCAGGAGAATGGTTGATCGCCAGACAGATATGGAATCTCAAATAAAATCAATTAAGCTCTAGTTTCCCAGGAATGGGAATTTGAACCTTTTGTCTCATCGGAATACTGCTCCATGAGTCGAAGACTTGTTTCCAAAGACTAGCAACCTCCCAAGCAGTAAGTGCGTATTTTTTACCAAGAGGCGAATCTTTTTCGCATTGAGGAATTAGATCGAGTCCCAAAGTTTGATGTTCAGTGTCGGCTTCTTGGTGGACTAGCCAGTAGCCCTTGGGAGTTAATCCGAGTTCAGCTAGTTTAGGATTAACCCTACTATAAAAGTCGATAGCTATTCCCTCGGTCATCAAGTTAAGCGTAATAATTTGATGGGCGAGCGGTTCTCGTATTACCGAACGGATAAAATATGAACCCAGGGCGAGAGTTTCTAGAGTGGGTGCAACCTTAGTTGGTGCTTCTCCAGGAGCTAAGAAACCAAACTCTCTCATCCAATCAGCCAGTTCTTTGGGGTGTTCTACTTCTTCTGCTGCATGTTCGGCAAAGACATCTCGAAAACGAGGGTCTTCACATTTGCCGTAACGAATAGCTGTGGCTGCGGTAAAATCACAGGATAAATGATAAAGTTGTCGAATCCACTGAAAATCTGCGGAACTGGAAGCTAGGGTAATCGTCTTATAAAAAGAACTATTTTTGAGCCAGTCTCGATACTCTTGTGCCATCTCCCAAAGCCATTCCATAGGCACAGTTTTAGTTAGCATAGTAACCTCCTTCCAATTAATTGGAAAAACACTATCTAGAACTGATGTACACTAGATAAAATTGGAGAGATTTGAATTTGTGACTACTATAACTCCCAACGCCAAATCAAAGATTTCGCGCGCGGACTTATAGCCCTCCAAACCCCCCCAACAGTTAACTACTTCGCCTGAAAATTTTATTTTTTGACTATTTGCTCGTCTAAGTTTTTAGTTCTGATATTCTTCTATTATAGTCAATATTTCATGACAAAAATTTATAAGCAAGCGAGATCGCTGATAACCACTCCAAACTGGTTACTGATAACCTTGTACTAACAACCGTGATGGAGTGGTTCAGTAACCTAATCTCTTATGGACTAGCAGCAGCAGGAATAATCCTCGCTTCCACCATTACAACCAAGGTAATTGGTACTTCCCCAGCTTCTTCTCAAAATACGGGCGAAGAACCAATCGCCGCTATTACATCCACATCTACACATCTACAAATGCTGAACTGCAAACATCAGAACCTACTACTTCACCCCGAAGACTTACCGTAACCGTCAAGGTAGCCGAACCAACAGACCTCAAAATTGCTGAAGGACAGGAAATAAAACAAGGCGACATTATCAGCGATCGCGCCACTGAAAAAACCAGACTCACTTCCCAACAAAAACAACTCCAGCTATCCCTCGACCGACTCAAGGCAGCGACCATTACTCCTCCAGCTTCTCCTGCACCAGTTCCCCCAGTAATGGCATTACCACCAGTTTCTTATCTCGAACACTCCGCAGCAGTAAAAAAGACCAAGAGTGCGATCGCTTCTATCGAATCTGAATTAGAACTCAAGAAACAAGAAATAGATTACTTAGTATCTCTTGGCTCGGTCAATCCCCAGATGGTTCTCTCACAGCCGAAGTTGCCCTCATGGTCGGAAACAGTGAACAGTCAACAGTTTCCTTGTCTGACGAGCAGTAATGAATGTGTGAATGTACAATAATTGTTTGCCCTGTTCTTTGATACGTGAGGATGACAACAAACTCAAAAAAAATATAAGATAAGCCTTTTACCATTAATAACTCTGTTGGTGAACGTCAATGAAGTCAGAGCGAGATCTCCTCAGACAATTTATTAACCTCGTTGCTATTGTGGCTGCTTTTGGCACAAATGTTGCAGCGAATCTAGCTCCAATTAAAGGACTCAATATTGGCGAAATTTCTAATACTCTCTTTAAAGATGTGCTGATTACTCCTGCCAACTATGCTTTTGCTATCTGGGGAGTAATTTATCTGGGTTTATTTGGTTTTGCTATCTATCAAGTATTACCGAATCAAAGACAAAATCCCCATCTGCGTCAGGTGGGTTACTTTTTAGTAGGAAGTAGTTTGGCTCAGATTGTCTGGGTGTTTTGTTTCCTATCGAGGTGGTTTTTACTTTCCTTACTGGCAATGATCGGAATTTTGCTACCTTTAATTATCATCAATCAAAGACTGGGAATTGGCAAAAAGAAGGTTTCTCGATCTGACAAATGGTTAATTCAAATACCTTTAAGTATTTATCTGGCTTGGATTAGCATTGCTACAATCGTCAATACAGCGATTGTTTTATACCATCGAGGCTGGAATGGGTGGGGAATTAGTCCGCAACTTTGGACTGTAGGCGTGCTAATTTTAGCTGGAGTACTCGCTGCTTGGATGAGTGCAGTTAGAGCGGATACTGCTTTCGTTCTAGTCTATCTCTGGGCGTTGTGTGCTATCGCTTTACGTCATCTAGAGCAACCAATTATTTCGCTCACGGCAGGAGTAGTAGCACTTTTTATTCTCTTATTACTCATATTAAGTCATCTGCGCCGTCCCAAAATTGCTTCTGGTTCGGGATATGGTGAATAATGACAAACAGAATCAATAAGTGAAATGTTATAGCGATCGCGCCATAGTTGGGAAAGAAGATCGCAGGCGCGATTGGGATTCACCTCTGGTTGCTGGGAATAAAAAAAGCGAGGGTTTAGCCTTTAGTTGAAACGGTTCAAGATTTAGAACTTCTCGTAAGAAAAACTAAATGAATTATTGTTAAAATTATCGCTGATATTTTGGCTTATTTAGCCTAAATCTTTTAATTTACCTACTAAATTTCTGTTACTGGTTATCAGTCAACTATCAACCATAATTATGATTGACATCGAACAAATTATCTCTACAGAATATTCTTTATCTCGGCAAAATGTTAGTAATGCTTTAGCATTATGGCAAGAAGGAGCGACTATTCCTTTTATTGCTCGTTATCGTAAAGAAAGAACTGGTTCATTAGATGAACTTCAACTGAGAAATATTTTTGAACGCTATACTTATTTAAACGAATTAGAACAACGCAAACAAACAATTTTAGATGCGATCGCTTCTCAAAATAAATTAACAGAATCTCTACAAAATCAAATTATCAATTGTCTCAATAAAACTGAATTAGAAGATCTTTATTTACCTTATAAACCAAAGCGAAGAACTAAGGCTACTATTGCTAAAGAAAAAGGCTTAGAACCTTTAGCTCAATTGATTGAATCTTATAATCAACCCAAAACTTCCCCTAATCTATCTTTAACTCAAGCAGCAGCTAAATATGTTGATGAATCTAAAGGAGTAAAAACGGAAGAAGAAGCCTTAAGTGGAGCAGGAGATATTTTAGCAGAATCAGTAGCAGAAAAAGCCGATTTTAGAGCTTATCTACGTGATTATCTGCTTAAACAAGGTGTTTTCGTTGCTCGGATCAAAGATGAGCATCCCGAAGGCAGTACCAAATACGAAATGTATCGCAACTATCAATACAGCGTCAGTAAAATTCCTCCTCATAACATTTTGGCTTTGTATCGGGGAGAAGCAGAAGGTATTTTAACAGTAGAAATTGCTTTTGAAGAAGCAGACGTATTGAATTATTTAGAATCCCAATCAATTAAAACTAAAGTAGTAGAAATTGGCGATTTTTATCGAAAAATGCTCAAAGATGCCTTTAATCGCTTGATTAAACCTGCTTTAATTAGAGAAGTAAGAGCAGATCGCAAACAATACGCCGATAACGAATCAATCAAAACCTTTGAAGCCAATTTACGCAACTTATTGCTAGCACCTCCAGCAGGAATGAAACCAACCATGGCAATCGATCCTGGGTTTCGGACTGGTTGTAAAGTAGCAATTCTCGATCAAACAGGTCAATTTCTGGAATATCAAGCCATTTTTCCCCATTCTGGTGACCAAAAACGCCAACAAGCTGCCAAAATAATTATCAGTTTAATTAACAAATATCAGATAGAATTAATTGCGATCGGTAATGGTACGGCTTCGCGAGAAACCGATCAGTTTATCTCAGAAATTTTTCAAGATTTAAAGTCTAAACCCATCAAAGTAATTGTTAATGAATCTGGTGCTTCAGTTTATTCTGCTAGTGAGGTTGCACGTGCTGAATTCCCCGATTTAGATGTTACCGTTAGAGGAGCAATTAGTATTGGTAGAAGATTACAAGATCCTTTAGCCGAGTTAGTTAAAATCGATCCCAAATCGATTGGAGTTGGACAATATCAACACGATGTCGATCAAAAATTACTCCAAACTAAGTTAGCTGAAACTGTGGAAAGTTGTGTTAATTATGTGGGAGTAGATTTAAATACTGCTTCCAAAGAATTACTAGTATTTGTTTCAGGAATCACGCCAACAATTGCTAATAATATTGTTAGCTATCGCAATCAAAAAGGTAAGTTTAATAATCGACAAGAGCTTCTAAAAATTCCTAAATTGGGAGCAAAAACTTTTGAACAAGCAGCAGGCTTTTTACGCATCCGCGATGGAGACTTTCCTTTAGATAATACAGCCGTTCATCCCGAAAGTTATCCTTTAGTGCAAAAACTACTAACTGCTTTCAACATTCCTCTCGAACAAATCAATCAAGCTGGTAACCGCTTGAATAAGATCAATCTCAATCAATTTATCACTGATACAATTGGCTTACCTACTTTACAAGATGTGGTTGAAGAATTAAAAAAACCTGGTCGAGATCCTAGAGAACAATTTCAATATGCAACTTTTAGAGCAGAAATTACAGAAATTACTCATCTCAAACCAGGAATGATCTTAGAAGGCATAGTCACCAATGTAGTTAATTTTGGAGCGTTTGTCGATCTTGGTGTGCATCAAGATGGATTAGTGCATATTTCTGAATTAGCGGATCGATTTGTCTCAGATCCTAATGAAATTATTAAAGTTGGTCAGGTAGTTAAGGTCAAAGTTTTAGATGTTAACGAAAAATTAAAAAGAATTGCTTTATCAATCAAAGCAGTTACAAATCTCAATTAATAGTAGTTAGCTTCAGTATTAATAACTAGATTGTTTGGGGAACTCTAAGTCTGAAGCTAAAACACTACTTTAATCATGACTACAACCAATCTTGGCTGGCAACTGTTTACACTTTTTCAAAAATCTCAATGTGTTAAACTTTTATTTTTTTGGTTGATGGGTTTAGCTCTTTTGAATCAAAATCTTCAGCCTCTTAAAGCAGAAGAAATTAATCTCGTAAAATTCCCAAAACAACTTCAAAAACAATCAAATTTACTTGAAAATACCGAATCTCTACTGACGGTTTTTCCCACTCCATCGTTGCAGTCTACACCTCAAAATATTCCCCAATCGATTATTGTCAATCAATTTGAAGTCACTGGCAGTACAGTTTTTAGCCAACCAGAATTAGCAGCAGCAACTGCATCTTATCAAAATCGTCCTTTAACCTTGTCAGAACTATTCCAAGCTCGTTCTGCCATTACTAAACTCTATAGCGATCGCGGTTATCTTAATTCTGGTGCTTATATTCCTCCTCAAGAACTTAAAAACGGAGTCGTTACCATTGCAATAAAAGAAGGGGAGTTAGAAGGAATTAAGGTGACTGGGACGAAACGCCTTAATCCTAATTACATTATTTCTCGCTTGCAAAGGGCTGGTCAAACACCAGTTAAAGTAGAATCCCTTTTAGAAGCATTACAAATGCTGCGTCTCGATCCTTTGATTAAAAATATTTCAGCAGAATTATCAGCAGGAATTCGTCCAGGAACAAGTTTACTAGAAGTACAGATCGAAGAAGCAGATGCTTTTAGTGTCGAAACAACTTTTGATAATGCTCGTAGTCCTAGCATTGGCACAAATCGTCGTCAAATTGGTTTAACTCATGCTAATTTACTTGGTTTTGGCGATCGCTTTAATTTTAGTTACACCAATACCGATGGTAGTGATGGGATTGATTTAGCTTATGTTCTAACACTCAATCCTAAAAATGGTACGCTTAAGTTTGCTTATGGCAATAACTCTAACGATGTGATTGAAGAACCCTTCAATCCTTTAGATATTGAATCCAAATCCCGTTATTATGAATTAAGTTTTCGACAACCTTTAATTAATAAACCCAATCAAGAACTAGCGTTAGGGTTGTCTTTTTCTCGTCAAGAAAGCGAAACTTCTCTACTAGACATTCCCTTTGCTTTATCTCGCGGTGCCGATGAAGAAGGAAAAACCAAAATCTCTGCATTACGTTTATTTCAAGAATTGGTTAATCGAAACGAACAACAAGTTTTTGCCTTACGTTCTCAGTTTAGTATCGGATTAGATTGGTTTAACGCTACTTCTAGTGAAGAAATTCAAACATTTTCAACACTTGACTCAAACTTTGGTGATGTTTCCTCTCCCGATAGTACTTTTTTTGCTTGGCGAGGACAATCTCAATGGGTGCGTCGTTTAGATGAAGATTTTCTGTTATTATTACGAGGCGATCTACAATTAGCTACCACTGCCTTAGTACCATTAGAACAATTTCGTTTGGGTGGAGTAGATAGTGTCCGAGGTTATCGTCAAGATTTGTTGTTAGGAGATAACGGTTGGTTTGCTTCGGCAGAACTAAGAATTCCCATCTTCCGTGTCCAAAAACTTGATGGAGTTATGCAATTAACTCCCTTTGTCGATCTGGGTACAGTTTGGAATACTGATGATGTCAAAATTGAGCATGATTTTCTGTCGGCAGTAGGGATTGGTTTAAACTTCTCGGCTGGTAACCGTTTTAACGCTCGTCTCGACTGGGGTATCCCTTTAGTAGATGTCGATAATTTAAGCAATTCTTTACAAGAAAGCGGAGTGTATTTTTCTATTAATTACAATTTCTTTTAAACAGTTATTAACCAAAGCTTAGAACTAAACTCACCTCAATTGTTGCGAAGCAGTAACAAAAACACACCAGATTTAAGATAATTTTTTTGATTAGAAAAATATTTATAGAGTTTAGTGTATATTTAAAACTGTCTATCTTTTAAAATTTTTGTTTTTTAATAATCTAAGCAAAATTAGCTTTTTTGTAAAGTAAAACACTATTAATTGAGCAAATCTAAATCAGGAGGAACATAAATTCTTAATGTTTTTTGTTAATTTTGAACTTTAATCAAGCAATTAATTATTAGTTCACTTAAAAACTTAGCCAATAAAAATAATTGGTAATTTACAAATAATCTTCAATCAGTTTGTTAATTTTCATAGCTTTTTGTCTATGGATAATTAGCAATACATTGAAGGAATCCACCAGTTGCAGAGTCGGGACGACTCCTAACAAAAGTTAGATAATCATTTTCTTTTGTTTAACCACGAACTCACAATATTATTTTTCACAAGCTTATAAGGAATTAAAGTTTATGATAGCTCAGCTTGGTCAAAAGCTTTTGAGGCTTAACAACCGTCACTTTTTTTTCTTAGATGCAATTGTATTTTTAATCACACCTGTATTAAGCGTCATCCTAAGACTAGATGGTTTTACTACTCTAGGAGAATACAAATACGGCTTAATAGCAACAACCTTACTTTTTTTAGTTGTTAAGCTAACTATTTTTTCTAGCTGTGGTCTTTATAAACGTTACTGGCGATATGCCAGTATTGACGAACTATTCCAAATTGCTTATCTGACAATCGCAGCAATAATTGTAGAGACTATTATTTTAAGTATTCTCGAATATTTTGCTAATTTATCTAGTTATTTAGTTCCTCGTTCCTTACCTTTGTTAGATGGAATACTGAGCTTGATTTTAGTAGGGGGAATTCGCTTTAGTATTCGGGCAACAGAAAGAGCAAGTCAACACAAAAGAAAATTTACTAGACGCGATCGCATTTTGATTGTTGGTGCAGGAGATGCTGGAGTCTCATTACTACAAGAAATCCAAAGAAATCCCAAATTAGGACTTGAAGCAGTAGCTTTTTTGGATGATGATCCCAAAAAATTAAACCTCAAAATTCGAGGTATTGCGGTAGTTGGCAATCGCTACGAGCTTCCTGAAGTTGTTGCTGCTTATAATATTCGCCAAGTAATCATTGCAATGCCAACAGCTTCAGGACAAATAATTCGCGAAATTGTCGATATTTGTCAAAATTTAGGGGTGAAAACCAGTACTGTACCTGGAATTCAAGAGATTCTCAATGATCCTCGCCATCGTTTCAAAGTCAATAGTGTTCGAGATATTAATATTGAAGACTTGCTCAGGAGAGAACCAGTTCAAACCGATACCGAAAAAGTCTTTCAGTTTTTAGCAGGCAAGAAAGTACTAGTTACAGGTGCTGGGGGTTCAATTGGTAGCGAATTGTGTCGACAAATTTTTCGTTGTCGTCCCGCAACCATAATTTTGGTTGGACATGGTGAAAACTCTGTGTTTAATATCCAACAGGAATTAGAACAGATCTTACAAATTTTGCGTCAAGAGCCTAAAAATAGTAAACCTATACCTATTTTAATTCCTTTTATTGCTGATTTACGCTTTAAATCTCGTCTAGAACAAGCTTTTAGAAAATTTAAACCAGATATAGTTTTCCATGCTGCTGCTCACAAACACGTTCCTTTGATGGAATTAAATCATTCCGAAGCAATTACGAATAATGTGGTTGGTACCAAAAATCTGCTTGATTTAGCAATTGAGTATCAAGTGCAGAATTTCGTGATGATTTCTACTGATAAAGCGGTTAATCCTACTAATGTCATGGGAGCTAGCAAAAGAGTCGCAGAAATGCTAGTACTAAAAGCTGCTCAAACTAGTGGTAAACCTTTTGTCGTAGTTCGTTTTGGTAATGTTTTAGGTAGTAGAGGTAGTGTTGTTCCAACTTTTCAAAAGCAAATTGCTAAAGGTGGTCCGATTACCATTACTCATCCTGAGATTTGTCGCTACTTTATGACGATTCCCGAAGCAGTACAGTTGGTACTACAAGCTGCGGTCTTAAGTAGTCAAGGGCAAATTTTTATGCTCAACATGGGCAAACCAGTCAAAATCGTCGATTTAGCCAAAGATTTAATTCGTCTTTCAGGTTATGAAGTTGGCAAAGACATTGAGATTATCTTTACTGGATTGCGTCCAGGAGAAAAATTGTACGAAGAACTACTGATACCTGGGGAAGAATACGAACCAACTCAACATCAAAAATTGTTGGTAGTCAAAAACGCTAATGAAATGATTCCAGATAACATAGATTTAGCGATCGCTATGCTTAATCAAGCAGCAATTAAACACGATGGAAGTTTAATTTTGTTCTTATTGGAACAAATAGTTTTTGGTTACAAACCCAATTATTTACCAGAATCAGAACCCAAATATAATCATCAAAACCAACTCAGTTTGATTAAATCGGGTGAAACTTTAGCAGAAAAAAATAATAGAACGTTAACTATTGCTCATTTTAATCAGCTAAAAATTCAAGACTTAGAACAAGCTTTACAACAAGTTCTTAACCGTCAAGAATTACGTTTATATTATCAACCGATAGTTGACTTAGCCACAGGACAAATTTGTGAATTTGAAGCTTTACTGCGGTGGCATCATCCAGAATGGGGAGAACTAACTCCGCTCAAATTTCTGCCTTTAGCCGAAGTTTCTGGTTCACTGATCCCGATTACCGAATGGGTGATCAAAGAGGCTTGTCGTCAACTTAATAGTTGGCAACAAGAGTTTCCCAGTCAACAGGATTGGAGTGTCAGTATTAATATTCCCAGTATTCAAATTTTACAACCGCATTTAATCAAACAGATCCAATCGTGTTTACAACAATATGATTTAAAACCTCAAAGTTTAAAATTAGAAATTTCTGAAAATGTTTTGCGAGAAAATCCGTATAATTCAATGGGAATAGTTTCTCAACTACATAGTCAGGGTATCCAATTACAGATTGATAACTTTGGCAAAACTTGTTCTCTTTATAGCCAGTTTCAGTCTAATTTACTTTATCAACAATTTGACGCAATTAAAATCGACCGTTATCTAATTAATCGCATCGATAAAGATCGGGAAAGTTTAGAAATTGTTAATGCGATCGCTAATAATTTACATCATTCTGGATTAAAAATTTCGGCGACAGGAATAGAAACAACCTCTCAACTCAATCAACTCAAAGCAATTAAATGTGGTTTTGGACAAGGTTATTTATTTTCCCAACCTATGATCGGAAACCAAATTCAACCAGTTTTAGCTATGCAATTATCATAAAAGATTGCTGTTAAATCTAACAGTAAGTTTCTAGATGTTTAGGGCGAAAAGAGACTTGGTTGCTGAAGAAAATACATTGTCTTCAATATTTCGTATATCAAAGCTGAGTTGACTGTTGAAGGAAGAAAAACAGTTTTCAATGAATAATATTCTGAACAATCTAGGTAAAAAGAGTTTTTGGCTAACTTTAATAGCCTCAATCTTACTAATAGTCAATTGTTATCAAAAAGCCCAGGCAGATTACAGTCAAAATATCAAGACTATGACTTACCAACCTAGTCAGGAAGATTTTCCTAATCCAGAACGGGGTCTTTTTGCTAGATTTTCTCCCTTGGGAACTAATCCTCGTCCTCCTTTAAAGTTATCCGAGTTAAAACAACTGAGACAAGAAAATATTACTTTAATCCGTCGGATTTATTTAATTTCAGATTTTAGAGATCGACCACTATCTTCGGCTTTTTTAGCAAAAGTATCGGCAGACATGGAAACAGCCAGACAAGCTGGTATTAAAATAATTCTGCGATTTGCATACAATTGGCTTGGCGGTGGTGATGATGCTCCCAAAAGTAGAATCCTAGAACATCTCGAACAGTTAAAGCCAGTATTGGCGGATAACTATGATGTTATTGCCTACATGGAAGCAGGCTTTATCGGCTATTGGGGAGAATGGAATCGTTCCTCTCATGGTTTAAGAGAAAATCCCGCAGCAAGGAAAGAGATTTTGTTCAAAGCTTTATCTGTCTTACCTTCAGACAGAATGGTAGCTCTGCGCTACACCTATTACAAAAGAGATGCTTTTCGATCTGAGCAACCTCTAACACCCGAACAAGCTTTTGATGGTTCTTGCCAAGCCAGAGTTGGCGCACATAATGATTGTTTTTTAGCCAGTATTGATGATTGGGGGACGTACAACCATACAGATCCCGTCATAGTAGATGAACAAAAAAACTATTTAAATCTTGATAATCGCTATGTTGTTCAAGGAGGCGAACTTTGTAATCCTAGTCCCTACGATGATTGTCCTAACGCTTTAAACGAGCTAGCTAGAATGCGTTGGAGTGCTTTAAACGTAGACCATAACGATGGGGCAGAGGTTTTGCAAGGCTGGCAAGAACAAGGATGCTTTCCAGAGATTAAACGTCGTTTAGGATATCGATTTCGCTTGATCAAATCAGTAATTCCTCAACAAATCAAACCAGGAGCAGTTTTTGCCATGAATTTTGAAATTTTTAATGATGGTTGGGCTAGTCCTTATAATCCTCGTGGATTAGAACTTATTTTACGCGATCGCAAGCGAGGAACTGAATATTATTTACCTCTTAAACAAGATCCACGAACTTGGCTACCTGGCTACGTCTATAAAGTTGAAGTTGCTGGAGTAATACCTCCTGAAATTAGACCTGGAACCTATCAAGTGCTACTTAATTTACCCGATCCTACCCCAAGATTGTACAATCGCCCAGAATATTCCATCAGGCTAGCCAATCAAAATGTCTGGGAAGAGTCAACGGGCTATAACTATCTCCAAGCAGAGGTAGTAGTTACTTCCGAACCAGCAACAGAGCCAGCCCAAGGAGATTGGTTTAAACGGCGTGATGCCACTGAAGTTATTGTTCCATCAATAGTATCGATCTCGAATCAAAAAATACAACAACCATGAGATTTAAACAAGTAACCATCCTGTCAAATTACTGGCAAAAATTCACTACTGGCTCTGTTAGTCGCCAAATCTTTGGTGCAGCCCTCATTGTTGGCTTATTTACTGCCTTGGTTAAAGTTGCTGCTATGGCAAAGGAACTAGTTATTGCTTGGCGATTTGGTACAGGAGATTCCGTAGATGCTTTTTTGATTGCTTTAGAATTTCCCGCCTTAATTATTAATGTCATTAGTAATTCTTTTGCCCCGGCATTAATTCCCGTGTATATCAAGCTACAAGAAAAAGAAGGTCATCAGGCTGCCCATAAACTGCTTTCTGGAGTTTTAGTCTGTGCTATAGCTCTTCTGGGAATTACGACAATTCTAATGGTAGCTACTGCACCTCTATATTTACCTTGGATTGCTTCGGGATTTACTCCTGAGAAGTTACGTTTAACCTTCTACTTACTTTGTGCGATCGCACCTTTTACTTTGCTCAGTGGTTTTTCAGTAATTTGGGGCGCAGTATTAAACGCAAGAGAACGTTTTGCTCTAGCTTCTTTACTACCCATCCTGATTCCTTTTGTCACTATTATCCTCTTATTTGTGGCACAATCTTGGGGAATGTTTGCCCTAGCTGCTGGTTTAGTGATTGGGACAGTGCTAGAAATTACTTTTTTAGCAGTTTCTTTGCGTCGTCAAGGTATTCCATTGCTACCAAAGTGGAATGGATGGGATCAAAATCTACGTCAAGTTGCAGTTCAATATCTGCCAATTGTGGCAGGAGCATTATTAATATGTAGTGCTAGTCCGATAGATAATACTATGGCTGCAATGTTACCTGCTGGTAGCGTAGCATCTCTTAATTACGGTCATCGACTGATTTCTTCCTCTATCAGTCTAATTAGTACAGCTTTAAGTGCAGCGGTAATTCCTTATTTTGCCAAAATGATCGCTTACAAAGATTGGCAGGAAGTTAAACACACTCTTAAACAATATACACGTTTAATTTTTTTCTCTACAATTCCTTTGACAGGAGTATTTATTATATTTTCACGACCGATAGTTCAATTAGTTTTTCAAAGAGGTTTTTTTAGTGCAGAAGATACTGATATAGTAGCTCAAATCCAAAGTTTATACGCTTTAAAAATTCCATTTTATTTAGGAGATTTATTATTGCTAAGATTAATTAATTCTATGAGACAAAATCATATACTTTCGCTAGTTTCTGGATTCAACTTAATTGTTAATATTAGTCTTAATTATATTTTTATGCAGTGGATAGGAGTTAAAGGAATTGCTTTATCTACTAGCTTTATATATATATTTTCTTTTTTAATTTTATTTGCTTTTGTCAATCGTAAGCTGGCTAAATACTAAATCAAAAATACTGACTCAAATAACTTATGAAACCAATAGCCTTTTTTATTCCTACTCTTCATGGTGGTGGTGCAGAAAAAGTAGTAATCAACTTACTTAAGGGAATGATTACTAAAAATTTAGCTTTAGATTTAGATTTAGTCATAGCTACTGCCGAAGGTCCCTATCTCAACCAAATACCTAAAGGAGTCAGAATTATTGAGCTAAATTCTGGCAGAGTGATTAAAGCACTCTTCCCCTTATCTAGATATCTGCAACAATATCAACCACAGGCATTAATTTCACACATGAATCATGCCAATGTGATTGCAGTAATGGCTAAAAAGCTGGCTCGTACTCAAACAAAACTAATATTAGTAGAGCATAATACCTTATCAGCGGATCAGTCTCCATTACGTAGAGGCAAGTTAATTCCTCCACTAATGAAATTGCTATATCCTCAAGCAGATGTAATTGTAGGGGTTTCTCAAGCTGTAGCTAGGGATTTAGAACAAGAACTAAACCTGGAAAAAGAAACAGTCAAGACTATTTATAATCCTGTGGTAGATGATGAATTATTAGCTAAAGCAAATTCTCTTTTAGTTCATCCTTGGTTTGGATCTGATACTATTCCTGTATTTCTAGCAGTAGGACGCTTAACACCTCAAAAAGACTTTATGAGTCTAATTCGTGCTTTTGCCATAGTCAGAAAAAAAATTGTAGCTCGTTTGCTAATTTTAGGCGAAGGGGAATCTAGACCTGAATTAGAAGCATTAGTTAATCAATTAAACTTAGCAGATGATGTTGCTCTTCCTGGTTTTGTTGAGAATCCTTATGCTTATATGAGTAGAGCTACAGCATTTATTCTTTCTTCTCAATGGGAGGGATTGGGAAATGTTCTAATTGAAGCAATGGCTTGTGGTTGTCCTGTTATTTCTACCGACTGCCCCAGTGGTCCAAGAGAAATTCTTGAAGCAGGAAAATATGGGTCTTTAGTGCCTGTTGGTGATGCAGAAAAGCTATCGTTAGCCATGTTAAATCTGCTTCAAACACCTATCGCTCGAAGCTTATTATGGGAGCGAGCCAAGTATTTTTCTGTAGAACGAGCAGTTCAGCAATATTTTGAACTATTGTTTAGTAATAATAATTAATTGTCTTATAATTTTCCTCAATTTACTTACTTTTACTTTGATAAATTGCTCGATAAATAAATGTTAGGCTTAACTTACTTTTGGCTAATATTATTATTAGTATCCTTTGAAACAATAAGAAAAAAAGAGACTAAAATAGATTTTTTAACTTTAGCTCACATTTTTTTTATTTTATTATATCTACTACCCATGTTCATGTTTAGCACTAATATTGTTAAACCTGAATTATACATGAGTTATGTTCAAGGTAAATATCAAACTAATATTCAAATACTGTTAGCTATAATCCTAGGATATTCTTCAATTTTATTGGGGTTTTATGCTAAATCAGCAACTAATTTAGCACAAAAAGTATCTTTAAATAATATTAGAGAAAAGACTGCTTTAAAACTATCACTTCTTTTTCTATTATTTTCTTGTGTTTCAATTTATCTTTTTAGTAGTCAATATGGAGGAGTTTTGTATGCCATTTCCAATGCAAATTTAATTCGTAATGGTGCAATTGAAGGAGGAAGTTTTGGTTTTTTTAAGCGATTTATGTATTTTGCTTTTAATGCTTCTTATTTACTAGCTGCCTTAATTTTTATTGGCCAAAAACAAAGAATTAATATATTTGCGCTTTTATTGTTTTTATTGTCTTTATTTGTTTCATTAATTGGGTCATTAATTGTAGCAGCTCGTTCAACTATGTTGGTTGCTTTTGGAATTTTTTATTTGGTTTATGTACTCCAAACTAAAAAATGGCATTTAAAATTTTTAGTTCCTTTATTAGTCTCAAGTATATTATTTATTTTGTATGGTAAAGCATTTTTCTTTAGTTTAACCGGACTACCTGATGGCTTTGATGCTGTTGTTACTAAATTTACAGAAACTATTAATCGACATGAAAGTAGTAACTATGATTTTGGTGATTTAATTAGTACTTTTGCTTATCCTATTTATTCTTTATATGCTGCCTTTAATGAGTACTACCCATTAAGATTATTTACTGATTGGTTTTTAGGAATTGTTTCGTTTTTACCTGAAAGATTTATTACTGTCGAACAGCTATTGGATAAAAACGCACCTTATACAATGTCTTATTTTAATACTTTATATTTAGTGAATACAGATCAATACGATATTCCTACAGGTTATCTAGCAGCCTGTGTTTATAGTTTATCGTGGCCTGGAGTATTTTTCTTCAGTTTTATTTATGGCTGGATTGGTCGTTATTTACAAACTATGATGCTTAATCACGTCAAGACAATTTATTGGATGCCTTTTGTGTATATTGTAACAGCAAAAGTTTGGTCTGATTTTTTAACTTATGGAGATCCAAAAACTTTTCTCCAAACTAATTTTTGTTATTTGATATTTATTATGATCTTACTTTTTTTAGCAACTAGACAATCTCCAAAATATTTTATAAAAAATGTCGATTTATCAAAGTAAATTCAAAGTAAGTAATCAATTACTTTTTAAAAAAACTGTAATTTTACACATAATTACTGGTTTATATACAGGAGGAGCAGAAATAATGCTCTACAATTTATTAGCTAAAACTAATCGCCAAAAATATGAGCCAGTTGTAATTTCTTTAATGGATCAAGGAACATTAGGAGAGAAAATTATCCAGCTAGGAGTACCTGTATATACTTTAGGATTAGATTTTGGTAAACCTAGCTTTCAAGCAATAATTAAGTTAATTAAATTAGTTAAACAGATTCAACCTCAATTAATCCAAGGCTGGATGTATCACGGTAATTTTGCTGCACAATCTGTCAAGTTTCTAACAGGAATAAAAATACCTATTATTTGGGGAATTCATCACTCAATAAATAGTTTGGCTTCCGAAAAGAAATTAACTCAATTCTTAATTAAGTTGGGGGTGATAACTTCTTCAAAGGTTGAAAGCATTATTTTTGTTTCATCTCAAAGCAAGTTGCAACACGAGAAATTGGGTTACTCTCCTGCCAAAAGTGTAGTTATTCCTAATGGTTTCGATTTAGATTTATTTCAACCTTCACAAACAGCAAGAATATGCTTACGAAAAGAATTGAATTTAGCTGCTGATACTATAATTATTGGTTCAATTGCTCGTTATCATCCAATGAAAGATCATGCTAATTTTTTGCAAGCAGCAGCTTTGCTGTTAGCAAAAGTTCCTAATGTTAATGTACATTTTGTGTTAGTTGGGACAGGAATTGATCGTAATAATCAAACTTTAAATAATTTAATTAACAACTTGGCTCTTAAAAACCAAGTACATTTGTTAGGAGAACGCCGAGATATTCAAAATATTACACCTGGTTTTGATATTATGACTTCTGCTTCTGCTTACGGTGAGGCTTTTCCTTTGGTAATTGGTGAGGCTATGTCTTGTGGTGTTCCTTGTGTAGTGACTGATGTAGGCGATTCTGCTTGGCTAGTTGGAGAAATAGGAAAAATTGTACCACCAAAAGATGCTCAAGCTTTAGCCAATGCTTGGCAGGAATTAATTGGGCTTAGTCAGTCAGAAAGAAAGACTTTAGGGCAAGCAGCTAGAGTCAAAATTCAACAGTTATTTTCCCTTGAGGCAATAGTTTCTCAGTATGAGAATCTGTACGAACAAGCGATCGCTGTTAAATAAACTGGGAATTATGTTCCAAAACAAAGTTGGTTTTTAAAATTTAATTTTTCAATCTAATTATCAAAAAATATCATTATGAATAAAATTCTTCATCTTACTGCGGTTGGTACAACAGCTAAAGTTTTATTAAAACCTCAGATTGATTATTTTCTTGCTCGCAATTTAAAAGTAGAAATTGCTTGTTCTCCAGATCAAGAGGCAGCAGAATTACAACAACAAGGCTATGTGGTTCGTCCTGTACAAATCGACCGCCAGATTTCTCCTTGGCTAAATTTTCAAAGTATCCTTGCTTTAAATAAGCTAATGCGGGAACAAAAATACGATTTAGTTCATGTCCATACACCCATTGCAGCAGTTTTAGGTCGGATCGCAGCTAAACTCGCTGGGATTAAAAGAATTGTCTATACCTCTCATGGTCTTCCTTTTCACGACCAGTCTACTGCTAAGGAATATTTTTTCTACTCTAATATAGAAAAATTGGCAGGCAAAATAACTGATTTAATCCTCAGTCAAAACTATGAAGATCTAGTTACTGCCGAGAAGTTGGGAATTGCCCCTCCAGAAAAACTAGGTTATTTAGGTAATGGTGTAGACTTAAACCGCTTTAATCGCGATCGCTTAGACCAAAGTCAACAAACTCAGCTACGTCAATCTCTAGCTATTCCAGAAAGTGCTGAGTTATTAGTGGGTATTGTTGGACGTTTAACCCGCAAAAAAGGTAGTGAACAATTAGTGGAAGCAGCAGCTAAACTGATTCCCCAATTTCCCCATCTTCAAATTCTTATTATTGGTGGAGAACTTAGTACTGATCCTGAACCCTATTATTATCAATTAAAAGAAAGAATTAAGACTCTGGAAATTGAAAATCATGTTACTTTTACAGGCGATCGCGATGATATTCCTGAAGTGATGGGACTGCTAGATATTTTTTGTCTCCCTACTTATACCCACGAAGGTTTACCTCGCTCGATTGTCGAAGCAATGGCAATGGAGTTACCAGTAGTGACGACTGATATTCGTGGTTGTCGAGAAGTAGTCCTGCCCGAAACAACTGGTTTAATTGTCCCACCAAGAGATAGTGAAAAATTAGCAGCAGCTTTAGGTACATTACTAGCTAGTCCCGAACTAAGACAACAGTATGGTCAAGCAGGTCGTGCCAGAGTAGAAGCCGAATTTGATGAAAATATGGTTTTTGAACGGTTAGCTAAGTTTTACCAGCAGTTAGGACTTGTTTTTGCCTAAATTATTCCTAAAATGCTTTAAATTACAGTAATTATGAAACTACAAAGAGTTATCAAATGGTTAATAGATCGCGTGGCAGCAGCGATCGCAATACTGCTTTTCTTCCCCCTAATCTTGATTATTGCGATCGCTGTTCATCTCAAGATGGGTAGTCCAGTTATTTTTGCCCAAAATCGTCCTGGTAAAAATGGTCGTATTTTTAAATTTTATAAGTTTCGTACCATGACTGATGCGAGAGATGCTGAAGGCAATTTACTTTCTGATGAAGAACGTCTGACAGAGTTTGGTGAATTTTTGCGTCGTACTAGTTTAGATGAACTACCTCAACTTTGGAATGTTTTGAAAGGAGACATGAGTTTTGTTGGTCCTCGACCTCTATTGGTACGTTATCTAAATCGTTATACCCCAGAACAGGCTCGTCGTCATGAAGTAAAACCAGGAATTACAGGCTGGGCGCAAATCAATGGTCGTCGTCAATTAGATGGAGATTGGGAAAAGAAATTTCAACTCGATGTTTGGTATGTCGATCATTGGAATTTATGGCTAGACTTAAAAATTTTGTTAATGACAATTTTGGTGGTTTTCAAGCGTGAAGATATTAGCCAAGAGGGTCATGCTACAGGAGAAGAATTTTTTGGTAATCAAAAAAATTAATTGAACGCAAATTTTTGAACAATGCAAAGATGGGAAATTGGTTCGGATTTTGATTGGTCAGAAAAAATATTAATGTCATCACCATCATCTTTTTGGATGCCCAATCACTATCAACTCTTTTCGACTACAACAGCTAGCCTTTTAGCTCTTAAATCTTTACTGCAAAAACAATCTAAACAACGAATCAGAATTCATGTACCATCCTTTTACTGCATGAGTCTAGTTAGTAAATTACAAACTGTTTTTGAGGTTCATTGGTATCAAGATTTACCAACTAAATTTGCTCCTGATTTCAATAGTTTAAAAGTATTACCAGGAGATGTAGTAATAGCAGTTAATTTATTTGGCATCAAAACACAACAACCCTGGCAAGAATGGCAGCAACAAAATCAGGATGTGATTTTAATTGAAGATCATACACATGATCCTGTTTCTAATTGGGCAAAAAATAGCACTGCCGATTATGTAGTTGCGTCTTTGCATAAAACCCTTCCTATTCCTGATGGAGGAATCTTTTGGTCACCTAAAAATCTACCTTTAACTAAGCCTTTTGGTCATGAATCTCCTGGGGCTTATAAAAGATTGACTAGCATGATTTTAAAACATAGTTATCTTAATGGCTTGGCAGTCAATAAAGATGATTATCTTCAATTAAGTATTGAAGGTCAAAATGAACTAGATGATGAAACTAATTCAGTTGTTTCAGCTTTTACCAAAAATATTTTAAATTTTCTTAATCTTGAGAAGTATCGCCAACAAAGAGCCAGTAATATTAGTAAATTTATCCAGTTAAATATCAAAAATCCAAGTCTTTATTGGCAACCTTTATTTGACAGTTGGTCAGCCGAAACTGTTCCGTTTAACAGCATTATAATTTGTTCAAATCAACAAATCAGAGATAGTTTAAGAAAATATTTAATTAGTCACAATATTTTTCCTGCGATTCACTGGCGACAGCCAGACCAAGGAGTTGCTTTTGATGATTTAGATGCGATCGCTTTATCAGAAAAGATTTTAACTATTCCTACCGATCAAAGATACAATTCTGAGGATATTTTTCGTATTTTTGAAATTCTTGATAATTTTCACCGTTAATAATTATACAATCTAAAAAAATATGAACAAATCTTTAAAAACCAAATTTTATTTATCTGCTCAACAACTAGAATTATTACCCACAGATGAAGAAGTCAGTTTTTATCAAGAACATGGCTGGTTTATTACTAAAGAAAAAGTAATTCCAGATGAAATAATTGACCAAGCAATTATTGGTAGTCAAAAATTTTATCGAGGAGAAATAGATACTGAAATCCCCTATAAAACTGGCTATAGTGATTGGAAACCTGGAGATGGTGATGCAGTTCGGAATAATCAACACGTTTCTTATCGCCAAAAAGAATTAAAAAAGCTCATGCTTCAACCAATAATTGGTGCGATCGCAGCTAGATTGGCTGGTACAACAGAAATTAGATTATTTGAAGATACCCTAGTTTACAAAGCTCCTGTAACTAAAGACAATGAAGGGGGTGTAGTGGGATGGCATACTGATTATTCTTACTCTTCTAACTGTACATCCAAAAAAATGCTTTCCGCTTGGATTCCATTCCATGATGTTAGCCTGGAAAGATCACCATTAATAGTGATCGATGGCAGTCATAAATGGTCAAATACAGAACATTTACGTTATTTCAATTCTCAAAATCTTCAAGAAATAGCACAAAAATTTGCTCGGGAAGGAAGAAAAATTGTAGAAGTACCAATGCTTTTAAAAAAGGGTCAAATTAGCTTTCACCATAGTTATACAATTCATGGTAGCTATCCCAATCACTCCAATCTTCCTCGTCAAGCATTTGCCCTATACTTACAAGACCGAGATAATCATTATCAACCTTATTGGAATAATGGTGTAGAAATTCATCATTTTTTAGAATCAATGTGTCGCAAATTGCCTAACGGAGAACCAGATTTTAGCGATCCTGATATTTTTCCTGTCATTTGGTCAAAATAATTCAATTACAAATATCAAAAAAATTCAAAATTATTATGATCTTCTCTAACCAAAAAAATTTTCATAATCCTGCATCCATTAAAAGAAAAATTTATCTGTTTGTAAGTGAAAGGACTTTTCCCGAACTGATTAAGGAGATTTTGAATAACGGTTTTCCTTTATTTCGTCGATTAGTAGGCTTATACTTTGATAAAAAATTTGATCGCAAATATAACGTTGATACTTGCGGTTCTATTCATTTGCAGGAACTGACTATAGATAGCAACAATGTTAATCTGGTACTATTTACGATCCTATACCGATTAAAACCCTTAGAACTCTCTTTTCCTATCTTCCCTACAACTTAAGTGAATATAATTTTATTGATTTTGGTTCTGGAAAAGGGCGAGCAATATTGGTAGCTTCTGAGTATCCTTTTCGCAACTATCTCCCTTTCGATCTAGCTCAAAGATATACTTTGTATTACGAATTGTATCAAGCCAACTAAGATGCCATTTCACATAAACAATGAAATCTCAAATAATTGACCTAGTTAATCCTTTATGGCGAAAGATTTTAGAACAAATTCGTCATGATATTTACCAATTACCAGAATATATTGCCCTAGAAGCAAGCAGAAGTACTAGTATACCGGAAGCAATCGCAATTATTGACGCAGATAAAATATTTTTTGTGCCTTATTTACTCTCTCAATGCGAAGAAGATATTTTCGATCTCAAGTCTCCCTACGGTTATCCAGGAATTTTATTAAGTCCAGCAGCGATTAATTCTCCAGAGTTTATTGAGCAAGCTTGGCAGGAATTTCAACAAATTTTGAACCACAAGAATGTCTGTTCAGTTTTTTTAAGAATGCATCCGATTCTGAACGAAAACTTTGAGGAAATTTTCCCTCCAGACAGCTTTACTCCCAATGGTGAAACTGTTTCTATCGATCTGAGAATTCCTGAATCTCAATTATGGTCCCATACACGCAAAGGACACAAAAGTACGATTAATAAATGTAAAAAATTAGGCATGGAAGCCAAATTCGTACCAATTAACGAATATCTTGATGAATTTACCACAATTTATCAAGAAACGATGGCAAGAGTCCAGGCTAACGATAGATACTATTCTTTTGACCACAAATATTATCGCCAGATGTCTCAAGCTTTGGGGGAAAAACTACATCTGTGTATTGTTGAATACGAAAACGAAATAGCCTGTGCAGGGTTATATACAGAAGTTTGTGGCATTGTTCAGAGTACTTTAGGAGGAACAAAAGATAAATTTGTTCACCTTTCTCCCAGTAGCTTAGAAACCGATTATGCTCGTTATTGGGCGCATCGACGCGGTAATGAATTTTTGCACCTAGGTGGTGGCGTTGGTGGCACAAAAGACCCTGTTTATACTTTCAAAGCAGGTTTTTCCAAACTCAGACATCAGTTCAATACCATGCGAATCATTATTAATCCAGAAAAATATGATTATTTAGTGCAATTGCGTGCCAAGGAGCTTAATATCGAACCCCAAAAGTTGAATCAAAGCAATTTTTTTCCAGTCTATCGTGCTTCAATTCAATAATTCTATCCTAACTGGTTGTTAACACAAATATGAGAAAATAAGTTAATCAATATTTAGATGTGTTGCTATGAAAGTTTTAATTACTGGTGCAACAGGTTTTATTGGCAGCCATTTAATCCCTAGATTAAACCAAATTAGTGACTGTCAAATTGTAGCAGCAATCCGCAATGAAGATAGTCAGAAAAAATTACCAATTACAGTAGCAACTGTCATCGTTGGAGAAATTGATCACCAAACCAACTGGAGTCAAGCACTTAGGGAAGTTGAAGTAGTAATTCATTTAGCAGCACGCGCTCATATTTTACAAGAACAAGTCCCCAATTCCGAAGCAGAGTTTATCCGAGTCAACACTCAAGGAACAGCTAATTTAGTTCAACAATCTATTCAAGCAGGAGTAAAACACTTTATTTTTATTAGTTCTATAGGTGCAGTTGCTACTTTAAGTAATGAGATCCTTACCGAAACTTCTTCCTGTCAACCAGATACACCTTACGGCAGAAGCAAGTTACAGGCTGAACAAGCTTTAATTAATTTGGCTAGTAACAGTAGTATGACTTGGACAATTTTACGTCCTACTTTAGTTTATGGTGAGGGTAATCCAGGCAACATGGCAAGTTTGATTCAATTAGTTAAATTAGGTTTACCCCTTCCTCTTGGATTAGTCAAAAATCGTCGTAGTTTTCTCTATGTTGGTAATTTGGTAGATGCGATCGCAATTTGTTTGACTCATTCTCAAGCTAAAAATCAGCTATTTGTAATTAGTGATGGTCAGACTTTATCAACTCCAGAACTAATTAAGCAAATTGCTCGCGCTTTAAATCGCTCCATTGTTTTAATTCCTATTCCTCTCAGCTTGATCAAGCTATTAGTAGTTATGGCAGATCAATTAGAAAAATTATTGGGTAAGCCTCTTCCTGTTAACAGTTCTACAGTTAATCGTTTATTAGGTTCCCTAACAATAGATAATAGCCTAATCTGTCAAACTTTAAATTGGCAACCACCTTACACCATTGATGAAGGTTTCAGCAAAAGTTTTTCTTAATATACATCATGGTATTTTTACTTTTACTATTATCTAGCTTTTTTATTTGCTTCAATTTTACTGCTTTGATCAAAAATTATTTTGGTCAACGAATTTTAGATATTCCCAACGAACGTAGTTCTCATATTGTTGCTACTCCTAGAGGTGGTGGCTTAGGTTTTATTATTGCTTTTGCGATTACTGGATTAGTTTATGCAATTTTAGATAATTATTTTCCTCGTACTATAATCGGTGAAATCTCATTAGCTAATTTTTTTTACTTCTGGTTAGTGCTTACCCCTTTAGTGATTGTTGGTCTAATTGATGATTACAAAGATATCTCAGCTACTATTAGATATCTAATCCAACTGATTGTTGCAGTTCTAATTACAGTTCATTTTGGTTTGATTCCTGTACCTGGAGTTGATAGCCTGGGGACAGGTGGCTTTATCCTCGATACAGCTTTAACTGTAATTGGAATTACCGCTGTGATTAACTTTTACAATTTTATGGATGGTTTAGATGGTTTAGTTGCTAGCGTGACAGCTTTGCAACTAATTTTTATCAGTTTTTATTTGAACCAACCTTTTTTTTTGCTTTTGGCTACTGCGGTAATAGGTTTCTTGTGGTGGAATTGGTCGCCTGCCAAAATTTTTATGGGTGATGTTGGCAGTACTGTGTTAGGAGCAATTATTGCGATCGCTCTTCTCTCTAACCATAATCATCTGATTCAAGTTTGGTCAGCTTTAACGGTTACCTTTCCTCTAATTGGCGATGCTATTTATACTATCATCCGCCGTTTTCTAAGGAAAGAAAATATTTTTCAAGCTCATCGTAGCCATTTGTATCAACGTTTACAACAGTCTGGCTGGTCTCATAGAGAAGTTACTATATTTTATCTCGCTTTAACCTTAGTATTGGCTACTATTATTACCTGGTTGAAGTTAATCGGAATTATAGTCAATTTAGTCTTAATAATTATTTTTATCGCTATCGGAGAATTTTATTTAATCACAAACAAGCAAACTTAGATTATTAATAAATACTATATAAATTAAAATCATTAACAATTGATTTATTTATTAAAGAGAATCTATATTTCTTCAACTTTTCTATCAGTTTTGGAAGACTTTGTTTTAAATTTTGACTCTGCATCTGTGATTTAGTCTGAGTAGTCATAAAAATATTTTCTCCATTTGCCACGCTATATACACTACCTATAAATGGCAAACATTGAAGCTCAGCTCCAGGAAATTCATCAAAAGACCAATTACACATATCAGGGTTAGCAAAAAGTTGATAACGAAATTTAAAATTAATGATTATTGAAGTTCCACATATATGGTTAAAATTTTTGACGTTTTGATATAGAAATTTGCTGCCTTCTTTGTAAATATACCCTTTTTTCATTACCCAGCCATCTGCATCTTGATGCTGTTCGACAAATTCAGCCAAATATCGACTTACACAATCATCAGCATCGACAAACATAACGTGGGAGGGCTGAAATTTCTCAGCAGATTTTAACCCAGTAACAATTTTTCGCGCTTTATCTTTGTCTTGACTTATAATTTCTGAACTAGCTATATAATCATAGCCAATAAACTCCTTTTCTTTTAGCTCTAAAGAATTGACAGGTGGTGCAAAGTTAACTTTAATATATTCAACATTTGGATGTTCAAACTGAATGCTGGGTTGTTCGTTACAAACCACAACAACTCTAAAATTTGGTGAGGTTTGGTTGCATGTAGATTTAAGACATCTCTCAAAGAGTTTAGATAGGGTTCCCCAAGATCTAGAAATTTTTCTACTTTTTATCGGTATGACAAAAACAAGCATGATAATCGCTTTCCCTAAAATTTGATCAGGTATGTATATTTTAACAATGAAATATATTGCAATCAGTTATTTAGTAGACACATCTATTTAATCATCAAACATCAAAAACAAAACAATAATGAACAAACCTATTTTGCTGTCAACGCCACATATGGGCGAACGCGAATTAGAATTTATTAGAGAAGCCTTTGATACCAATTGGATTGCCCCAGTCGGACCTCATGTTGAAGCCTTTGAAACCGAATTTTGTCAAATAATTGGCTCTAAACACGCAGCAGCAGTTAGCTCTGGTACGGCAGCCTTACATTTGGCTCTTAGATTAGTTGGTGTAGAACCAGGAGACGAGGTGTTTTGCTCTACTCTGACTTTTATCGCTAGTGCCAATCCCATTAAATATTTGGGAGCTAAACCAGTCTTTATCGATAGCGATCGCATTTCTTGGAACATGGATCCTAATTTGCTACAAGAAGCTTTAGAAAAACGAGCCAAACTTAGTAAATTACCTAAAGCCGTAATTTTAGTTCATTTGTATGGTCAGAGTGCCGATCTCGAAGCAATTTTAAAAACTTGTCAAAATTATGAAATCCCTTTGATTGAAGATGCTGCCGAATCTTTAGGAGCTACCTATCAAGGGCAATCACCAGGAACTTTTGGACGCTTTGGCATTTTTTCTTTCAATGGTAACAAAATCATTACTACCTCTGGGGGAGGAATGTTAGTTGCCGAAGAGCCAGAAGCAATAGCTAAAGCTCGTTTTCTCTCTACTCAAGCTCGTGACTTGGCTGCTCATTATGAACATTCTGAAATTGGCTACAATTATCGGTTAAGCAATGTGCTGGCAGGGATTGGTAGGGGTCAATTATTAGTACTGCAAGACCGAGTAGCAGCTAGACGAAATAACTTTGAGCGTTATTATCAGGCACTAAAGAACTTACCTGGAATTGAGTTTATGCCTGAAGCCTCCTACGGCACTTGTACTCGCTGGCTTACTTGCATCACTATTGAACCTACTCTTGCTGGAATAGACCGAGAAGAGATTCGTTTAGAACTGGCTCAACAAAATATTGAAACTCGTCCTGTGTGGAAGCCACTTCATCTCCAACCAGTATTTCAAGATTGTGAATGTATTGGTGGTGCAATCGCAGAAAATCTTTTTCAAACAGGTCTTTGTTTACCCTCAAGTTCTAGTTTGACCGAAACAGAAATTAATCGAGTAATTGAGGCAATTAAATTAGTCTTTAAAGCTTAACTAAATTTTCTCAGCATAAACTCTCTATTTTTCAGTACATTATCTAAATTTTTAGGAAATAAGACTGAATTACTCTTGTCTTCCCTTTTTAAACTAGGGTATTCTGTATTAATACTTAAGTATTTGCACTACAATCGAATCATCAATCTTTGATATTGTGGGTTTTCAATAACAAATTTTTATGGAATCATCTAACAACTATCTTGCCAAGTTTGAGTCCAATTTATTACCTGTAGTTGTTAAAAGACGTTGGTTACCAGCTTTAGCTGCTTTTATTTCGGTTTTAACCGTGGGAATAATTACAACTACTTTAAAAAAACCAGTCTATTTAGCTTCTGGTGAATTACTCTACACAAAAACTAACACCACCTCTTCTCTAGTAGATCCAACCGAAGGAATTCCTAAATCTGATAACTATAATTCCAAAAGCGATCCCCTAACCACTCAATCCACAATTATTCTTTCCACCCCAGTAATTCGAGAAACTTTAGCCCAACTTAAGTGGAAAGATAACGAAGGTAAACTTGTTAAGCCCCAAGACTTTCTTGCTAACCTCAATGCTAGTAATGTGACTGGGACAGATATTATTTCCATTAGCTATCAAGATGAAAACCCTCAAAAAGCAACTGATGCAGTTAATACCTTGATGTCGGTTTTTCTAAAACAGCACATCTCTGCCAATCGAGCCGAGTTAGCATCTGCTAGACAATTTTTGGAAGAGCAATTACCTCAAGCCAAAGCTACAGTAGGTAAAGCTGAATTGGCTTTAAGCAGTTTTAAACAACAAAATCAAATAGTATCTCTAGAAACAGAAGCTCCAGAAATTATTCAACTAATTAATCAAACCCAACAACAAATTAATAGTGCCAAAGCAGAAATAGCCAAAATTAGTAGTGAGTCTGATCTTTTAAGACAAAGATTGGGAATGGACTCTCAACGAGCAGCCTTAATCACTAATCTTAGTCAGTCTCCTGCCATTCAAGAAGTAGTTCAACAACTGCAACAAACTGAATCTTTATTAGCTCAAGAAAAAACTCGTTATACAGACAACAATCCCAAGATCATTGAACTAGAAGAAAAAGTTCAAAGTCTAAGAAAGCTACTGCAACAAAGAATACAACAAAATTCAGGCACTCGCCTGAATTTACTTTATGGTAACATTCAAAACGGACAACTGCAACAAACCCTGACCTTAGACTTGATCAAATTAGAAGCTACTAGTCGAGGTTTATCAAGTCAGGTAGCTGAATTATCGAAAGTAGAAAATAATTATCAAAAAAAAATTAGTTTATTTCCTCAATTAGAACAACAACTAAGTGCTTTAAGCCGAGAACTAAAAGTTTCTCAATCTACCTATTCACTCCTATTACAAAAACTCCAAGAAGTTAAAATTGCTGAAAATCAAAATACTGGAAACTTTCGAGTAGTTTCCCAAGCCTTTGTCCCAGAAGAACCAATCCCCTCACGCAAAATCGGCTATCTTGCTTCAGCAGTTTTAGCAACAATGGTAGCAGGAGCAACTATCTATCTTTTGGAAACTCTTGATAAATCTATTAAAACTCTTGAAGAAGCCAAGCAAATTTTTGGCTACACATGGCTTGGTATCATCCCCGCTGTAGATCAATCTAAACTACCAGAGCTAACCGAACAAGAGTTAGATCCTATAGTTCCCAAACTATTTGTCCGAGATTATTCTGCTTTTGCTATTAGTGAATCTTATCGGATGCTTCAATCTAATCTTCGGTTTCTCAGTTGTGATCAAAAAATCAAAACTATAGTTGTTAGCAGTTCAATCGCGCAAGAAGGTAAATCTACTATTTCTGCAAATTTAGCTGCTGCCATGGCTCAAGTAGGTCATCGAGTTCTTCTGATTGATGGCGATTTACATCATCCTCTACAACATCGGATCTGGGATTTATATAACAACTGTGGTTTGAGTAATCTAATTGCCGAACAAATCGACCCGCGATCGGCGATTAAAGAAGTTATGCTCAATTTAGATGTACTAACATCGGGGGTTATTCCGCCCAGTCCAGTGACTTTGCTTGATTCGCAAAAAATGATTAACTTGATTGATTTTTTTGCTGCACGTTATGATTTTGTCATTATTGATACACCTGCTTTAAATTTTGCACCCGATGCGTCGATTATTGGCAGAATAACTGACGGAATTTTATTAGTAGTCAAGCCTGGAGTTGTCGATCAAACTAACGCCAAATTTGCCAAAGAAATTTTAGAACAATCTGGACAAAATGTTTTAGGTATTGTTGTTAATAGTGTAAGTCCTACCTTAGAACCTCATGGTTACTACTATCATACCCTTGAACATAAACCAACTAAAGAACAACCAAAATTATTAGCACAACCAAAAGAAGAATTATGGGAAACTATTTCTCGTCTAGCCAAAGAATCTAGCCAGAAAAATTCTTTCAATTCCACAATTAATTTGGAAGAACTAGATCATACTCCTGTAGAAAAATTAAAAGAAATCGTTAATCAATTTCAAAGAGACTTAGATATGTTAACCAAATTAGTTAAAGAGCAAGAAGAAGAATTATCTCTACAACGTCAAAATGTCAAAAGTTTACAAAGGAAACTCAATATTGCTACAGACAAGGATCGTTTTAGGTTAGAACAAAAACTGGCACAAGAACAAGAAATTAGAAGTATGCTTGATGAAACTTTAGTTGGTCAGCGACGAAACTTAGAAAAAAGAAAAGAAATCTTACACCAATATCAGCAAATCTTATCACTTAAACAAACTAGTTTAAAAGAATAATTTTTTTATATTGAGGATGAATTCTTTTATTTCCTGATTTACTTTAACTGTATCTTGCAGGGAACGAGAATGAATGTCAAAATTAAATCAAAACTGCTAATTATTAAGAGAAAATAAAAAAAAGTAGATAACAAGTTTATTGGTAAAATCTCGGAGATAATTTTATGACAGTAGAAAATGTAGAAACCAATGGCAATCAAGTTCAAACAGTAGAATCAGACCACAATACTGACGAACAACCAACAAAAACTTTAAGTTTATCGGTACACAAAAATACTTTACTTCCTGGTAATCGTCCTGTAGAACCTAGCCATCTGCAAGTAGTTAGTACTTATTCTTCTGTTGGTGCTGTTCGTCCTATCGTTAAAAGCGGGATGAAAATTAGTAACTCCTTAACTATTTCTGGCACCAGACCGATCGCGGTTAGTACTTTAAAAGTCAGCGAGACTTACTCAGTGATGGGAAATCGTCCTGTTGCTTCTAACGAAATTGACGATCCCTCTACTTTAATGGGATACATTGATTAAATTTTATTAAGTAATCAAAGGCATGGCAATAGCCATGCCAAACGCCCATCCTCAAAATTTTCAATCTTCAGCAAAAATATAACGATGTAACTCGCTAGGAGATGGTTCTGGACTAGTTTCAGCAAATTGAACCGCTTCATCAATTTCAGCTTGAATCTTCTTCTGAATTTCCTTAAGTTCTTCGCTGCTAGCTAAATTATTGTTTTGAAGATATTGAGCAAATCTTTCAATCGGATCTCTTTCTGCCCAAAATTCTTTTTCTTCTTGAGAACGTAACTCGTCAGGATCGGCTAGAGAATGACCCCGAAAACGATAGGTTAAAGCTTCGATTAAAGTTGGTCCTTCACCTGCACGAGCGCGAGCGATCGCTTCTTGAGCTACAGCACGAACTGCCAACACATCCATTCCATCAACTTCATAACCAGCCATATCAAACACACTAGCTTTTTTATAAATTTCTGGTTGAGAAGTAGCGCGCTCGTGAGCCATCCCAATTGCCCACTTATTATTTTCTACTACATAAATCATTGGCAATTTCCACAAAGCTGCCATATTTAAACATTCAAAAAATTGTCCGTTGTTACTCGCACCATCTCCAAAAAAGCAAACTGACACTTGGTCAAAATTAGCATCTCCTAAAGCTTCTCGACGATATTTACTCTGAAAAGCAGCCCCTGTAGCAACCGGAATTCCTTCAGCCACAAAAGCATATCCTCCCAATAGTTTATGTTCGGCAGAAAACATATGCATCGAACCACCGCGACCTTTACTACAGCCCGTTTCTTTACCAAATAACTCTGCCATGACTTCACGCGCAGGAACACCAGCACTAAGGGCATGAACGTGGTCGCGGTAAGTGCTACAAACATAATCCTGGTCTGGTCGCAGAGCTTTAATTACTCCTGTAGAGACTGCTTCTTGACCGTTATATAAATGGACAAAACCAAACATTTTGCCTCGATAGTACATTTCGGCACACTTATCTTCAAAGAAGCGTCCTAAGACCATGTCCTCATAGAGCATCAATCCTTCTTCTTTAGTAATTTTTATAGAAGTAGAATCGAATTTAGGTAAAGTTCGTTCAGCACACATAAAGTCTGTAGTATTTTTATAAAACGCAAATATCTATTCAATCATAAAACAAGCTGTTGAAGCTGATAGAGTAACTACGATTCTTGTTTTAAGCCAGAAAATATTTAGAGGAATATCATCAACTACTAGAAACCAAGATCATAAAAATAAGCTAAGATCATTTGTTGCTTGCTAAATTAATCTTTTATGGATGCTTTTGACTTAACTCCTCCTCAATGGACAGAAAGAGCCATTCATGCTGTACCTTTTGGTTGTCCAAATTGTAAAGCCAATGCTGCTGAAGCCAAAGCGGTGTGGCTTAATCGTCGCGCTCCTGTAACTATTGAAAATTATCAGCGCAAATGGCAAGAATTCTATTGGTGTGAATGTGATACCGTTTGGTGGGCTTGGAGTAGCGATCGCATTGCGCCTCGCTTTCAGCGAGACCGCGACCGAAGGGAGTGAACCTCTCGCGCCGAGTAGGAAACTGAGATCGCCTGCCTTCAGATTTAACCATCACCGAAATTTAGTCTAATTCCTTACTTCGTCTTTTAGTTTGAACTGTCCCATCTCGATGCAATAATTTTTTTTGAGAGAATAAAACATTTTATTCTAATACATGACTATCATCAAATTCACTTTCATATGCAGTTTTCTAAAATTCTGATTGCTAATCGGGGAGAAATTGCCCTGAGAATCTTACATACTTGTGCAGAAATGGGCATTGCTACTGTAGCAGTACATTCTACTATTGACCGTCAAGCCCTTCACGTTCAGTTAGCTGATGAAAGTGTCTGTATTGGTCCTCCTGTTTCTGGTAAAAGTTATCTCAATATTCCTAACATTATTGCTGCTGCTCTAACTCGTAATGCTACAGCTATTCATCCAGGTTACGGCTTTTTAGCAGAAAATGCTCGTTTTGCAGAAATTTGTGCCGACCATCAACTTACTTTTATTGGTCCGAGTAAAGAAGCAATTCTGGCAATGGGAGATAAATCTACTGCCAAAAAAACCATGCAAATGGCAGGAGTGCCAACCATCCCAGGTAGTCAAGGTTTATTGAGAGATGAACAAGAAGCACTTATGGTAGCAGCCGAAATTGGTTATCCCGTCATGATTAAGGCTACTGCTGGAGGTGGTGGACGAGGAATGCGCTTGGTAAAAGATGAAAGTGAATTAACTAGATTATTTCAAGCTGCACAAGGAGAAGCAGAAGCTGCATTCGGGAATGGAGGCGTTTATTTAGAAAAATTTATTAGTTGTCCTCGCCATATCGAATTTCAAATCCTAGCTGATAGTCATGGCAATGTGATTCATTTAGGCGAGAGAGATTGTTCTATTCAACGTCGTCACCAGAAATTATTGGAAGAAGCTCCTAGTGTGGCTCTTACCCCAAATTTACGTATCAAAATGGGAAAAGCTGCGGTCAAAGCAGCTAAATCTATTAATTATGTTGGTGCAGGAACAGTAGAGTTTTTGGTGGATGAGTCTGGTAATTTCTATTTTATGGAAATGAATACTCGGATTCAGGTGGAACATCCAGTGACTGAAGTAATTACAGGTTTAGATTTAATTGCCGAACAAATTCGTATCGCCCAAGGAGAAAAATTACGAATCAATCAGCAACAAGTTGAATTACGAGGTCATGCGATTGAATGTCGTATTAATGCTGAAGATCCTGCTCATAATTTTCGTCCCCATCCTGGTAGAATTAGTGCCTATTTGCCCCCAGGTGGTCCAGGAGTAAGAATGGATTCTCATGTATATACCGATTACGAAATTCCAGCTTATTATGATTCATTAATTGGAAAATTAATTGTTTGGGGTGAAAATCGTGAAGTAGCTATTAAAAGAATGAAACGAGCTTTAAGAGAATGCGCGATCACAGGAATTCCGACAACAATCGGGTTTCACCAAAAAATTCTAGACCATCCTGCGTTTTTAGCAGGAAAAGTCTATACCAATTTTATCCAAGAACACCTGATGTAATATTTAATAGCAACACCGCAGGTGCTACAAAGCTATCGCTAGTGAGTATGCAATGCCATTGTAATTAGTCCCTGTTGTCCTAGTAGTATTTCCCGTAATAAAGTACAGATACCGACCCAAATAATGGGGGTGATATCTACACCACCAAGGGGAGCTACTATCTTTCTTAAAGGTTTTAGTAGTGGTTCTGTGGGTAATGCAACTAGGCTAAAAGGAAGACTATTTAAATTTACTTGAGGATACCAGGTTAAAACGATTCGGAAAATAAATAAAATAGTTAGCAAACCCAAGCCAAGATTTAAAAACAAAATACTTAAACTAGAAAAATCCATAATTAATCTTGTAATTTTGGCAATGTTACAGAATGTAAATTACTTTAATGTTTATTGTATCGTTGTCTAGATGTTTAGTAAAAACTAAGCAATCGAGCTTAAAAAAGCTTGATAAAATTAACTCTATAAAAATTTAATTGAAACTAAACTTTAGTTTAGGCAAAAAAACTTTTAGAATTATTAACGGGGCGTTGTCTATGCCTTGCCTTTAGAGGTCGAGAACACCCCCTCATGAACTGAATTATCTATAGCAAATAAAAAGGATTTAAAAATTATGACTCCTTCATTAGCAAACTTTTTATGGAGTTTAGTAGCTGGGGCTTTAGTTGTTGTTATTCCCGCCACAGTAGCTTTACTAGTTCTAAGTCAAAGCGATCAAATTAGACGCTCTTAAATTGAAAGTATCATTAGGTAAATAAAAATTTACAATCTGGCGACGAACACACTGACACTTCGTCGCCATTTATGATTCTGGAGAATTATCAGAAAAGCGAAGTCAAATTAAATCTTAAAGAGCAGGCATTACTCATGAACGAATCTTCGTCTTTCACCACTAGTCAATCCTTACTCCAGCAAATAGCATCACTTTTACTCTACCAATCTGTTTTTGATAATGAAGTAGGTCAAGCTTTTATTTCTCTTCTTAAAACCTTATCTAAAGACTTTAATAACAGTGCTATCTCAGCTATCCAGGGACGTGGGGTAAGCGCACCCATAACAGCCCTAGATTGTTTACAAGTTTATGGTTATTGGTTTAGAACTTTAGCAGCACAAAATCAAAGCTGGCAAGATTATTTGATTACTCAAGTCCTTCTGGATCATAACCCCTTCAGTCAACAAGTCCAAACAACTCCTCTAGAAAAGTTACCTTCCGCCTTAATTGACGCGGTTAAACATGATCTCCGAATACTCGAACAAATTTGTCAATACGACAGCAAATATTTTAGTAAGTGGGTACAAGTTGCTTCCCAATCTACTTTTACTCCTATTTCTTGGCAATTAAAAACTTCTCTTGATACTTTTTTACACCATCACCACGACTGGACAGAAGCTATATCAGATTTAGCCAATTATTATCGTCAGCACGGTACAGGAATTTTTGCTCAATATCATGCTTTACGCTGGCAAGAAGGAAAATTACTAGGGATTTCTAATCCTGATTTAGTTCAATTAACTACAATTATTGGTTACGACTTACAAAAAGAAGCCCTTGTCAAAAATACCGAATTTCTCTTGGCTGGTTATCCTGCTTTACACGTTTTATTGTATGGAAGTCGAGGTTCAGGAAAATCTTCTCTAGTTAAAGGTTTATTAAGTAAATATAGTCACGCGGGACTAAGACTAATCGAAGTAAGTAAATCAGAACTAAAAGAATTACCTTTAATTGTTGAACAGGTACGCAATTTACCTCAAAAATTTATCATCTTTGTTGATGACTTATCCTTTGAAGAAGACGATGATGCTTTTAAAGCTCTTAAGGTTGTTTTAGAAGGAAGTTTAACTGCTAGAGCTAATAACACTGTTGTTTACGCAACTTCTAATCGACGGCATCTAATTCGAGAATTTTTTAGCGATCGCCCTAAATTAAGTGATAATGATGAAGTTCATGCTTGGGATACTGTCCAAGAAAAATTATCCTTTAGCGATCGCTTTGGCTTAACTTTAACTTTTGAACCTGCTAATCAAGATACTTACTTACAAATTATTAAGCATTTAGCTCAACAAGCAAAAATTAATCTTCCGCAAGAACAATTAGAATTTCGTGCTAAACAATGGGCTACCCGTCATAATGGACGTTCTGGACGTACTGCTAGACAGTTTATTGATTACCTTAGAGCAGAATTAGCTTTTAGCCGATCAGATTAACCAGCAAAATTTTGTTAATTTTAGATGAGTATTTGGGAACTCTTCAAATAAGACTATGGAAATTAACTATCGATCAAAGGAGATAGAGGCGAAAAAGTTTTAGAAACTAATAGTTTGACTATTATCAAAAACTCTTTCTATCCTAATTCTACTTTATTGTATGTATGATTCCGCAGTTGATTAGAACAAGCTAACTCAAACTTGATCAAGTCTATAGTTAGCCTAGATTTCTAAAGTCAAAAGTCAGCTTAAACATATTAAGAAAGATGGAATCAACTAAATTAATTAATAAGATTCTGTTTAGTTCAATAGCTTTCGGAGTCAGTTTTGGCGTTGGAATGCTTGTTAATGACAAAGATCTTAAAAAATCTTTAATCACAGGTGGATTAGCTGGTACTGCTGGTTTAACAGGAATATTAGTTAGTAACCCAAAAAGAACAGAACAAGATAATTTATTTTCAACTTCATCAGAAGAACAATTTAAAGAACTTCAGTTTCAGGAAAATCAATTACAGCTTTCTATTTCTGAAAAAACTAATAGGATGCAAGAAGTAGAAGCAAACATTAATTCTCTACAAACAGAACACGACCAGCTTCTCAGTATTATTGCCGATTTAAATGGTCAAAAACAGCAATTAGAAACAGAAGTTAATCATTGGCAAACTCAACTTCAACATATAGAACCACAAAAACAACAATTAGAAACAGAAAGTCAAAATTTACAAACTCAAATTCAACAACTACAAGAACAACAAGAACAATTAACTCAAACTCTTGCATCTCTACAATCAGAAAAACAAGAATTAGAAGCTAATCTCGCTGCTCAATATTCTCAATTAGAACAATTTACCTCTCAAGTATCTCAAGCTCAACAGCAACAACAAGAACTTAATCAATCTATAAATGAGCTTGAAAATCAAAAACAACAATTAGAAACAGAAAGTCAAAATTTACAATCTTTAATTAAATCACAGAAACACTTAGAACCTATTTTTACTTCTACAAAAACAGATACAGATATAGAAAATTATATAGAAGATGGAGATCAATCGGAAGAAGAAGTCAACGAATTTGTTGATCTTGAACCAATATCTTTCTCTGATGAATTAACAAATACACAAGAATTTTTTGATTTATCAAATCAATTAGATGCTACCAACCCAATTATTAGTGAAGAAACTGATTTAGGAGAAGAAGACTTATCCTCTTTGATGTCGGAAACTGAAGTTGACAGTAGCGATGAGTTATTTGAAGCTCAAAACTTATCCAACTCAGGTTTAGAAGCTTTGATGTCAGAAACTGAAGTTGATAGCAGTGATGAGTTATTTGAAGCTCAAGACTTATCCTCTTTGATGTCGGAAACTGAAGTTGACAGTAGCGATGAGTTATTTGAAGCTCAAAACTTATCCAACTCAGGTTTAGAAGCTTTGATGTCAGAAACTGAAGTTGATAGCAGTGATGAGTTATTTGAAGCTCAAGA
>CAZLUP010000008.1:0-37438 GCA_964562685.1 uncultured bacterium | reverse complement strand
CTTTGATGTCAGAAACTGAAGTTGATAGCAGTGATGAGTTATTTGAAGCTCAAGACTTATCCTCTTTGATGTCAGAAACTGAAGTTGATAGCAGTGATGAGTTATTTGAAGCTCAAGACTTATCCTCTTTGATGTCAGAAACTGAAGTTGATAGCAGTGATGAGTTATTTGAAGCTCAAGACTTATCCTCTTTGATGTCAGAAACTGAAGTTGATAGCAGTGATGAGTTATTTGGAGAAGAAGACTTAACAGTTTTAATGCCTCAATCAGAAAGCGATCCTCAGCAATCATTTGAGGAGCATGATTTATCAGACTTAGGCTTAGATGCTTTGATGTTAGAAGCTGAAGCTGACAGTATTGATGAAATTTCTTTCAACGAGCTTGATCGAATGGAGGAAAAACTGGAGCAATTAGATAACTTAGTTGATTCTGCTACCAAAGTATCTTTTGAAGAATTCAAAGATTTATTAGAATCAACACAAGAAGATGAAATGTCATTAACAGAAGATGAATTAGATTTAGATGATTGGGAAATAAGCAAAATCACCAATTCCTAAATGTAACAGAATCGGGATGTTGATATTTTTGTTATCATACGTATCTGTTTGGGGACAAAAAATCAATTTACCTAACACATCATAATTGTATTTTTGACTTTGGTGTCGAGCTAAACAAGACCTTTTTTGGGTTACTAAACTCGACACCAATTTTTAATCTTGGAGGAAATTTACAGCTAATATCTTAATAAGATGCAATAAGTTAAAAACCCATTTCATTAGCTACAGTAGCTAAATCAGCTTTGATTTTCTGTTTGATTGAGTTACTACTATACTCAATGGCGTTACTAGGATCTTTAAGTCCATTTCCAGTCAGTACACAAACTACAGTTGCTTGATTTGGAACGTGTTCTTTTTGTTTTAATAATCCAGCAACAGAAGCAGCACTAGCAGGTTCACAAAAAATTCCTTCTTGAGAGGCTAAGAAGCGATAAGCATCAAGTATTTCTTGATCGGTTACTGGGTGAAATTCGCCTTGACTATGTTGTTGAACAGCGATCGCTTTTTCCCAATTAGCTGGATTACCAATTCTAATTGCTGTAGCAAGAGTCTCTGGATTGGGGATCGGTTTACCTGCAATAAAAGGGGCTGCACCTGCTGCTTGAAAACCCATCATTTTTGGTAAGCGATCGCATTTTCTTTGTTGATGATATTCAGTAAAACCCATCCAATAGGCGGTAATGTTACCAGCATTTCCCACGGGAATACAGAGCCAATCAGGAGCATTGCCTAAAACATCAACAATTTCAAAAGCAGCAGTTTTTTGTCCTTGAAGACGATAGGGGTTGACTGAATTAACTAGAGTAACAGGATAATTTTCCGACATCTCCCTTACTATAGTTAAAGCATCATCAAAATTCCCTTCAATCGCAATTACTTCTGCACCATAAAGTAAGGCTTGTGCTAATTTACCTAAAGCTACATAACCGTCGGGAATAACGACAAAGGCTCGCATCCCTGCACGACGAGCGTAAGCTGCTGCTGCTGCCGAAGTATTTCCTGTACTAGCACAAATAACGGCTTTTGCTCCTGCTTCTTTGGCTTTGGTAATCGCCATAGTCATACCTCGGTCTTTAAAGCTACCAGTTGGATTGAGTCCATCATATTTTACATATACTTGGACTCCTCGACCGATCACTTGAGAGATCGCAGGCGCAGGAATTAGAGGTGTATTACCCTCCAGTAAGGTAACTACAGGAGTAGTATCACTTACTGGTAAGTAGGGACGATAAGCTTCAATTAAACCAGGCCAGTCAGTTGAATACCTGGTCATACTAGGCATCTCAGATAAATCAGCAGCAGAAATACTCACAGTCACAAGCGATTAATCAATTATGGTTTGTTAGTCTTTACAGTTATCAGCTTAATTTTATTGTTCGCTAATAACAACTTCAGACCTTATTTTACCTTGTGACCTGTTTTCAGTCACTGACTTAGATTTATAACCATCTTTACGATTACTGCGGTTGTTTTTGCGTTTGATGAGCGGTTTAGGTACACCAGATTGAGGAACTTCCCAATCAGTCTTCATCCATGGAGGACAATTTTGGTCGTAAACCATTTGTAAAGCAGCAGCAGCGATCGCTTGAGGATCGTATTGATCGCTTAATTCTCTTACCAGAGGCAAAAAGGATGCCATTCTTTCACCTGATAAAGTTTCTTGTACCTTAGCTTGGAGCTGAGCAAGTCGTTTAGCTTCTACTTGGGTACGGCTAGGAATGTTGCTAATTTCTAATCTTTGTCTGAGACGATGCTCAATTTGTCTTAAAGTACGGCGATCAATAGGTTGGACTAAAGCGATCGCAGTTCCATGTTTGCCAGCACGACCGGTACGACCGATACGATGAATGTATGTTTCAGCATTATCTGGTAAGTCGTAATTAATGACGTGAGTCAAATGTTCTACATCTAAACCACGAGCAGCAATATCAGTCGCAACCATCATTTTGATTTTTCCATCTCGAAAACGTTGAACCAGACGTTCTCTTTGAATTTGACTTAAATCACCGTGATATTCATCAACACTGTGACCCGCCTCTTGAAGTTTGCTCGTTAATTCGCTGGCAGTTTTTTTAGTCCGCACAAAAATAATTGCTGATTCTATTTCTTCTATTTCTAAAATAGGTTGTAAAGCTTGGTTTTTGTGCCAACCACGAGGAACCATATATGCTTGTTGGTTAATTCTGGCAGGAGCAGCTTTAGGCTGTTCAACGGTTACCATAACTGGTGATTTGAGAAATTGCTGAATCAACTCTTTAATTTCTCTTGGCATAGTTGCTGAGAAACAAGCTGTTTGTCTTTCTTTTGAGGCTTGTTGTAAGATTTTTTTGACATCATCGATAAAACCCATACTCAACATTTCATCGGATTCATCGAGTACAGCTAAACGAACTTGATCCAAACTCAATTCTTTTCTTTCGAGTAAATCAATAATCCTTCCTGGAGTACCAACCACAACCTGCACTCCTTTTCTCAAACTCCGAATTTGTCGCTCAATGGATTGACCACCATAAACAGTAAGCACGTAAATTCTGCGATTACTCGCAAAATCATTGATTGCCTGTCCTACTTGTTGAGCTAATTCTCTAGTTGGTGTCAGAATTAGTCCTTGAACCGCTTTATTGCGACTATCAATCAAATCCAGCATCGGCAGTGAAAATGCTGCTGTTTTACCTGTACCTGTTTGAGATTGACCGACTAAATCGCGACCTTCTAATAAAGAAGGGATTGCTTGTTGTTGTATTTGAGTTGGTTCAACAAAACCAAGTTCTTCTAATTGTTGTACGCAAGTATCTGATAATCCTAAGCTTTTGAAAGTAACTGTCATAATTAATTTTTTGGTTTTTGATTTAGAGTTTAGGTTTGGTATAAAAAACTTTACATTGGGCAAGAAATTAACGAGATTGATGGCTTAGTTCGTTAAATTCTCATTTATCTGCAAGTATTTCTTAAACATTTGAACAATAGCTAAACAATTTCTCCATAAAGGTCATATATATCTGCTGCGGTAATTTCAACCGAGACAATCGAGCCAAGAGAAGCTTCCCCACGAACATAAATTAAGCCATCTACTTCGGGTGCAAATCTTGCTGAACGACCAATTAATTCTCCTGTCTGAGGATTTTCTTGTTCAATTAAGACATCAACTGTTTTACCAACACAAGCTTCATTTTTATGTGCAGCAATAGGTTGTTGAATCTGCATCAGTGTCTCTCGGCGAGCTTCCATAACTTCTGGTGCAACTTGTTCACTCATCGTGTAGGCTGAAGTTCCTTCTTCAGCAGAAAAAGTAAATACACCCACATGATCGAATTGATGACGTTGGATAAATTGCACTAAATGCTGAAAATGCTCTTCTGTTTCTCCAGGAAAACCAACAATAAAAGTCGTTCGTAAAATTGCCTCTGGTAATTCCGTTTTAATCCGTTCAATGATGGCATCATTAACCCTTCCTTGCCAAGGGCGATTCATTGCCTTCAATATTGCTGGATGAGAATGCTGTAAGGGCAAATCTAAATAAGGCAGAACATTAGGCGTATCTCTGATTGCTGCAATTACTTGAGGAGTTAACCCTGTTGGGTAGGCGTAGTGAATTCTAATCCAAGGTACATCTACTTTGCCTAATTCTCTCAACAAATCCGCTAATCTGGGTTCTCCATATAAATCTAGCCCATAGTTAGTTGTGATTTGAGAAATGAGAATAATTTCTTGTACTCCTTCGGCTGCCAGTTGTTTGGCTTCGGCAACAATTGATTCTATTGATCGCGATCGCTGATTACCTCTCAGATGAGGAATAATACAAAAAGCACAACGATAATCACATCCTTCAGCTACTCGTAGATAAGCTACACCTTCAGTCGTTGTGCGATACCGAGGTACAGTTTCATCGGCAATATAAGTAGGTTGGGTAGATATTTCTTTAACTTTTTCTCCTATTTCTACTCGCTCAACAACATTAACTATTTTGTGATAGTCTCCGCTGCCCACGACTGCTACTGTTTCAGGCAATTCTTCTAGCAGTTGCTCTTGGAAATGTTGAGCCATGCAGCCCGTTACGATAATTTTTTTATTGGCTTCTGCTAATTCTACTAAAGTACGAACTGATTCTTCTCTAGCTGCTTGAATAAAACTGCAAGTATTAACTATAACATAATCAGCTACTTCTTCATTAGAATCAACTTGATAACCAGCCTGAGCTAGTAAGCCTAACATATGTTCGGAATCGATACGATTTTTTTCACATCCTAGATGGGAAATCGCAATAATTGGCTTATCTGCCATATATAATTTGGAATAACTAGAGTATACAAAGGACTAGGATTATATGTGAGGTCAGATCCAATATCTCTCTTGTGTTTGGAGCGTATCTATGAAAGCTGATCGCCTCCCTAGTTTGATGGTGAGATATGCCGAGGTCTACTCGGCATATAGAATCGCCGTGTTGACTCGATAGTTATCTGCAAGACTAGCAAAAGATATCGCCTCTGACTAACCTTTTGGTTATTAAGGTTTTTAACTATTGTAATTATAAACCTATTGTTAAGACATATTAACATGGTTTTGACAAAAAACTTATTTTTTGAATCTTAGACTTGGAAAAAATTGCTATCCCTAGTTCAATAAATGCGATTTTGGCGCAGCTCAAGTGATCTGTAAGAAGTTTGTAGTCTGCTTGGCAATAATAATAAAGCGATCGCATTACTTAAGTATTAAGTATATTATTACTACAAAGCTAACTTGTTGTTAATCATCAAAGTTAAGCAAGAGCAGATAAAAATTAAATACCTATTTAGATAAAATTTTCTAGTGCTTCCATTAGTCTGAGATAATAATAGATTTTGAAGAGATGACATAAAATGCTGTCTTTGCCTAAGGAAAATTTAAGTGGACTTAAAACAAATTTTTCAAACAAATAATCCAATTATTGGTGTAGTTCATCTATTACCCTTGCCTACTTCTCCGCGTTGGGGAGGAAATTTAAAAGCGGTCATATCAAGAGCAGAACAAGAAGCTACAGCTTTAGCAGCAGGCGGAGTTGACGGTATTATCGTCGAAAACTTTTTTGATGCTCCTTTTGCTAAAGACGGTGTTGATCCCGCCATAATTAGTGCGATGACTATAATTGTTGATCGCCTCAAAAATATGGTAATGTTGCCAATTGGTATTAATATACTAAGAAATGATAGTCATAGTGCAATGGCAGTAGCTGCTTGTGTAGAAGCAGAATTTATTCGAGTAAATGTTTTGACTGGAGTAATGGCAACCGATCAAGGTTTAATCGAAGGACAAGCTCATCAATTATTACGCTATCGCAGAGAATTAGGTGTTAATGTCGGAATTTTGGCAGATGTCTTAGTCAAACACGCTCGTCCTTTGGGAACACCTAATTTAACTACTGCTGTACAAGATACTATTGAACGAGGTTTAGCTGACGGGGTAATCCTTTCTGGGTGGGCAACAGGAAGTCCTCCTAGTCTTGAAGATTTAGAATTAGCTTCAGCAGCAGCAGGAGATACTCCAGTTTTTATTGGTAGTGGTGCTAGTTGGGAAAATATTGGCCGATTAATGCAAGCTGCGGATGGCGTGATTGTAGCTAGTTCTCTTAAGCGTAAAGGTAAAATAACCGAAACTATCGATCCCCTTAGAGTTGCTCAATTTGTAGAAGCAGCTAGAGAAACGGTTAAAGAAAAAAAGAAACAAAAATCAGTTTCCTCAGTCCAAAGTACTCCAGCTTGAGAAGCCGAAGTCCGCTTGGATTTCGTCAAACTAACAAAATAAGGCTACAATCAAAGTCAATTCAAAAATTCTTTATTGTTGTCGCATTCAGTATCAATTATTACTATGCGCCGTCGACGTTCTCTTCCTTGGATTTATCGTTGGTCTCGACCTTTAATAGGTGCGATCGCTATCACCGGAGCCATTCTTACTGCCTATCTTACTATTACTAAACTAATTGGAGGGGAGGTAGTTTGTTCAGCAGAGGCAACCGCTGCTACCAGTAGTTGTAGTGATGTCCTTAATAGTCCCTATGCTACTGTTTTTGGCTTGCCATTAACTTTGTTTGGTTTTTTAGCTTATATCAGCATGGCAACTTTTGCTCTTAGTCCTCTGATAATTAAATCGGATGGCAATAAAGAACTCAAACGAAATCTAGAGAATTGGACTTGGTTACTACTATTAGCTGGTGGTACAGCTATGGCAGCTTTTAGCAGTTATCTAATGTATGTATTATTTTTTAAACTGCAAGCTGTTTGTTACTACTGTATTGGCTCTGCTTTATTTTCTTGGACTTTATTGACTTTAGCTATTATGGGACGAGAGTGGGAAGATATTGGTCAGATTTTCTTTACGATTTTAATTGTGGCAATATTGACTCTCGTAGGTACTTTGGGAGTTTATGCTAATGTTGATAATCCAATAGGAAAGACACCAGATCGAGATGGATTAATTGTTATTCCACAAGCTCAAACTTCACCCGAACCACCAATAGGCTGGGAAATTACTACGACCTCTGGGGCAGCAGAGATTGCTTTAGCAAAACATTTAACAGCAATTGGAGCAAAAAAATACGGTGCTTTCTGGTGTCCACATTGTTACGAACAAAAGCAACTATTTGGTAAAGAAGCTTTTCAAGCAATTGACTATATTGAGTGTGATCCTCAAGGAAAAAATCCTCAAAGAGAAGCTTGTATAGCAGCAGGAATTAAATCTTTTCCGACTTGGGAAATTAAAGGAAAATTTTATCCAGGAACGCAAACTCCCCAAAAATTAGCCGAATTATCTGAATATAAAGGCCCAATGGATTTTAAGTATAAAATGCCTTAAACACTTGTTGAAAAAACTAGCTAGGCTAAATTTAAACGTATTTCCATAATTAAGCCTCAAGCCATATACTAAATAATATTTCAAAGACGTTCTACCGAATGGTTATTTACTGAGAACGTCTATTTTTTGTCTAATCATAATTTTCGCCAAGGTAGTAACTAAACGAACTGTATGTCGTTAATTTCCAGCGTTTAACGTCGTTAAAAGAGGTTGCTTGTACTTTAATCTATTTAAGAGTTTTTATGAAATTTTTATTCTCTTCGATAGATTTTCAATACTTCAGTTCAGAACTAAAAATAAACTCAGAGTGACAAAAGTTAGATTCAAGTGCTTAGCTCTTGACTAAAAGAAAAATATATGAATGACCCTAATGATTATTCACAATCGACAAACCAAAATCAAATTTTAGTTAAGGTAGAACAAATTTTAGAGCAGCGAGTAAAACAGATAGCAACTCAAGCTTATCAAGTAGAACTATTGAAAATTTATCAGGATTTATTACAAGTTATCTGGAATAAAATTTTACCTACTTTAGGACAAGTAACAGTAATGGCTATTATGGAAAGAGCTTTAATTTTGACTAAAGGAAAGTATTCTTTGATTGGTTATCTTCATATAACTCCTCAAGGAATTTCCTTTGAAGAATTATTTTTACGGTTAAAACAAGAAGAGGAATTAATAATACAAGAAGCTCTCAAAAAATTAGTTATTAATGTTTTTGATATTTTAACAATGTTAACTGGAGATATTTTAAGCCAACAACTATTGGTTGAACTTGAAAGTAGAGAAAATTTATAATTTTATTTTTAATAATTTTTGTAAGCAGAATTAGTCAATACACTTTAATATACCAAGTAGGCTTTAAGCTAAACAAAATTTTAAATTAATTTAAAACAAGCAAATGACTTTTAATTATTTATTAATTCTCAGTAGTTTAGGTTTATTTTCAGGTTGTTTGGCTGGGATATTTGGTATTGGTGGTGGTACTGTTTTAGTACCAATAATTAAAGCATTTGGTTCTACGCCAGTACAAGCAGTTGCTACCAGCAGTTTAGCTATTATTATGACTTCTGTTTCTGGTAGTATTCAAAATTGGCGCATGGGATACTTAAATTTTCAGCGAGTAATTTTATTAGGATTACCTGCAATCGCTACTGCCCAAATTGGAGCTTTCTTGGCTAGCAATATTCCTGGATATATTTTGCTCATTGCTTTTGGAATTTTTTTGATAATTAATATATTTCTAACTAATCTTCGTAGACGACTAGTTACTACTAATTTAGAAACTAGAGCAACCACAATAAATCCTAGTTTAGCAAGGCTTATTACTGGTGGGAGTGCTGGCTTTTTAGCTGGCTTATTTGGTATTGGTGGTGGTGTAATTATGGTTCCTCTACAAATACTTTTGCTAGGAGAAAAAATTAAAGTAGCAATTCAAACTAGCTTAGGAGTAATTGTTATTACTTCAATTGCTGCCTGTCTCGGTCACGCTTATCAAGGTAACATCTTATGGTTAGAAGGAATTATTTTAGGTTTGGGTGGATTAGTTGGAGCGCAAATCAGTACCCGTTTTTTACCAAAGTTACCTGACCACGTTGTTAGTTTGGGTTTTAACATTTTATTGGGTATTTTAGCAACTTATATTTTCTGGCAAGCTTGGCAGATTTATCAATTGTAATTAGTCAATCAATAACTATTTTCAAGGATTTCTTGGATAGCAAAGCATGAAGTCATTTCATTCATTAGATCGGATTTAATGAATTTATTAATACCAATTTATTTGCTCTGCATATCCTTCAATTCTTTCTAGAATCATGCCATTATTTTGGTAAGAATTTGTGGTAACTAAAGGGGTTTTTAAATCAAAGTTATCACTAGGATTATTATTGACTAAAAAACGTGTAAAATTCAGTACTTGTTGCTGTTGTTGAGCATCGAGTTGTTGTAGTTTAGTAATAATTTGTTTTTCTATTAAAGAGTTAGTCATTTGGATCATCTCCTGGTGTATAAGAATTATATTTAAGTGATTAAAAAAAATGACAACTAAAATGATTTACCAATTTTCTTCTTCAGTATCTTGTTTGTGTCAAACTTCAATATTTAACTTAGAAAGATGAGGTGAGGAAGGACTAGTCATGTTTAGTTGATTTTGAGTGTAAATCTTACTTGTTTGTATTCTAATTCATTTACAATTCAATCGCAAGTACTAAAAAATGTCAAATAATTGAGGTTTGACATTAAGGCTGCTTGTTTTATCGTTCTTCATAAGCGGAAAAACCAACCAAATGTCATTCGTGCTACCTTTTTTTTGTTTCATCCCCTACAAGAATGTTGTCGATCGCGAAAATAAGCAATACTATTAAAGGCTGAATCGGGGATTATTACTACGTGAAGATATGCCCAAAGCTGAAATTATTGGATTAGGAAGATCAGGAATTGCTGCTGCTAAATTACTCAGTCAAGCTGGGTGGGAAGTGACAATTGCAGATGCTGCTAGTGAAGAAAATCTGATTTCTCGCTCTAATTTAGACGAATTTCAAACCTTAAAGGAAAAATTAGCGAAAGAAAAGGTTAAGCTTCAGTTAGGTGAGATTAATTTGCCAAATACAGCAGATTTACCCCAATTGCTAGTTGTTAGCCCTGGTGTTCCTTGGGATATTCCGCCATTGATTGAAGCGAGAGAAAAAAAGATTGACATAATTGGAGAAATTGAACTCGCTTGGCGTTATTTGAAATCAGTACCTTGGGTAGGAATTACGGGTACTAATGGCAAAACGACGACAACAGCTTTGATTGCAGCAATTTTTCAAGCTGCGGGATTGAATGCGCCTGCTTGTGGCAATATCGGTTATGCAGCCTGTGAATTAGCTTTAGAAAAGACTAATCATAAATCTCTTGATTGGATTGTAGCTGAGTTGAGTAGTTATCAAATTGAATCTTCACGTGAACTTTCACCACAAATAGGAGTTTGGACTACTTTTACTCCCGATCATCTTAGCCGTCACAAAACTCTAGAAAATTATTACAACATCAAAGCTTCTTTGCTGCATCGTAGTCGTCACAAAATTTTTAATGGAGATGATCCCTATTTACGTCGAGTAGGAAAAGAACAATGGCAAGACGCTTGTTGGACGAGTATTAAAGGAAAAGATAACTTAATTTGTCCGACCGATCGCGGAGTTTATCTTGAAGATGCTTGGATAGTGGCGTTTGGAGAGTTAATTCTACCCATATCTTTATTTAAGATGTCGGGGATACATAACCAGCAAAATTTATTAATGGCAGTAGCAGCAGCTAAGTTAGCTGGAATTGACAAAGGCGCGATCGCATCAGCTATTGCTAATTTCTCTGGTGTACCTCATCGTTTGGAGTATATTCGTACTTTTAAAGGAATTGATTTTATCAACGATAGTAAAGCAACTAATTACGACGCTGCCGAAGTAGGATTGGCTTCTGTGGATGCACCCGTGATTTTAATTGCAGGAGGAGAAGCTAAGGAAGGGGAAGATTTAGCTTGGATCGAACAAATTAAACAAAAAGCTGCCACAGTATTATTAATCGGAGATGCTGCGCCTACTTTTGCTCAAAGATTGACTGAATGCGGTTATGATTCTTTTGAAATTGTCGAAACAATGGCAAATGCGGTAACGAGAAGTGTGGAATTAGCCAAACAAAAAGACGCTGAAGTAGTTTTATTGTCTCCTGCTTGTGCCAGCTTCGATCAATATCGTAGTTTTGAACATCGAGGCGATGATTTTCGTCAGCTTTGTCAACAGTTAAGCTAGTCTGCATTGAAATTGTTAGTTGAGATCGGGCAGAAGGTAGGAGGCAGGATTTAACAACCAATATCGAAATTAGATGCGTATCAGCTTATCATAACCAGGTTGAAACAGAACGCAAAGCTGAAGGAATGGGGATATCGGTAGGAAACTCTAACATTGTTTCGCGATCACCCAAATAACCCGATTCACTAAAAGACATTAACATTCTGCTTAAAGCTACCCAAACCTCGCGATCAAATTCCCAATCTTTGTCACGAGAAGTATAGCACGCGATCGCTTTTAATGCCCAGAAGTAGCTGTTTCTGACAATTGAACCTCCTTTTTTATAGGGAGGTAAATCTTCATGATTGATAAATAAGATGTCGTCTTGGAGTGTAACTCTCATTAAGCAGTTATTCAGTTATCAGTTACCAGTAAATTCAATATAATCGTTTCTTTAAGTTTTGCAGTAAAATTAACATTATTTTTTACCTCGATTTTCTTGATAAAATATTAATTACTAAATTACATCATATAAAATATCTTAAATAAATATAATAGTTATGAGCAATGAAGAAATACAGCAAATAAAAAGAGAACTAATTAGATTACAAGAAAAAATTAAAGTTTTAGAACTCGATATTGAACCCGATGGAAGAGTAAGTGAATCTATTAATAGATTAAGTGATGAGCTAGATGATTTTAAAAAAGAAGTAAGAAAAAGATTTGATCGATTAGAACATCAAAACACTCAATTATTAGCAAAAATATCTTTAATTCTCGATCGAATAACAGGCTCACTAGATATCCCCGAATAAAAAAAAATACTTATTTTCTTCATCAAATTTATTAAGCATTTCCTTTCTAAAACTTTACAAGAGCAAGAATCTACTTGGTTTAAAAGCCAACTTTTATCTACGAAAATAGCTAAATACTTGCATGATAATAATCTTACTCTTTATAAACGTGTAGAGCAATCAAAATAGTTCTATTTATTGTTTCGCCCAATACCAATTTATCTGGTTTAATCATAAAACAAAAAAGCGATCGCGTTTCTTTTTAGCGTGACCAAATTGGAAGAACCATAATCTTAAACTTTAGTTGCCCGATTGGCAGTATTTCTTTCCATGTCACGAACTTTCTTACCACGCCAGAATAAACGGATTGGTGTCCCAGAAAAACCCAACTGTTCGCGGAATTGTCGGTCAATATAACGGCGATAACCTTCATTAAAACGCTTGGGATCGTTGACAAAAAGTGCGATCGCGGGTGGTTGAGAACTAACCTGTGTACCGTAGTAAATTTTTCCTTGTTTTCCTTGACGGGTAGTAGGAGGAGTATGCCAGCGCACGGCTTCTTCTAACACTTCATTGATTACCGAAGTACTGACGCGACGACGATGTTCGCTCACAGCAGTATCAACTAAATCTAAAATTTTCTCTACTCTTTGCCCTGTCATGGCACTGATAAAAATACTTTCTGCCCAGTCCATAAAATAAAGACGGTCTTGCAGCATTTTTTGATATTGATAAATAGTATTGGAGTCTTTTTCGACTGCATCCCATTTATTCACGACAATAACGGCTGCCCTACCTTCTTCAATAATGCGGTCTGCTAATTTTAAGTCTTGTTCGGTAACGCCATCAAGAACATCAATTACAAATAAAACTACATCAGCACGACGAATAGCTTTAAAAGCACGATTGATACTAAAAAATTCCGCCCCGTAATCGACATTTTTCTTGCGCCGAATGCCAGCAGTATCGATTAAACGATAGGTTTTCCCATCTCTTTCTACCACAGTATCGATCGCGTCTCTCGTCGTTCCAGAAATCGGACTAACGATTGCCCGTTGTTCTCCAGTTAAGGCATTGAGAAGGCTGGATTTACCTACATTCGGACGACCGACGATCGCTACTTTGATCTCTTCAACTTCAGAAATTTCATCAACAGGAGGTAAATGAGTAATTAACTCGTCTAATAAATCTCCTGTACCACTACCATGAATAGCAGAAATGGGATAGGGTTCGCCCAAACCCAACTCCCAAAACTGGGCAGCTTGAATTAAACCCTGTTCGACTGATTCGCATTTATTAACGGCGAGTAAAACAGGTACAGTATGTTCCCGCAACCAATCGGCAATTTCGCGATCACCGACCGTAGGACCCATTTGTCCATCAACGACAAAGATAGCTACCGTAGCTTCAGCTAAGGCTGCCATTGCTTGTTGACGAATTAAGGGTATAAATTCGGTATCATCGTCAAATACCAACCCTCCTGTATCCACAACCTGAAAATCTCGGTCGCGCCAAAAGGCTGGTCGATAAGTGCGATCGCGAGTTATACCTGGTTCGTCGTGAACAATCGCCTGTTGATCTCCTGCCAAACGATTGACAAAGGTAGATTTACCGACGTTAGGTCTTCCAATAATAGCAACAATAGGTAATGGCATAATAGTTATTATTTCTACGAAAAGTTTATATATCAGAAAGGGATTTTACTATTTTCTTTCTAACAAAAGCTATCTTTTTCCTGGGATAAATCGATCATCTAAAATTTGTTCTAAAGAGTAAGGACATTTCGCAGGAATAGTTGTTAGGTTTGATTTTAGAATTGCTTCTTGTCTTGCCTTAGTATAAATAGTTTCTAAGTCCTGTTCAGCATAATTGCTTAACGTTTTAGAATCTAAATAGTGTGACAATTCAAAGCGAAAGTTACTAATTTCTTCTAGCCAACCTCTACCACTCCACTCTCTTTCTGAATCCCAATAACTATAAAGTAGTAAATGTTTAAGTAATTGCTTCAGAAAACTGGCAACTGCTCTTTTTTCACTTTTACCCAAACTTTCTATTTCCTCGATTAAATTGTCTAAATCTAATTGACTAAAATTGCGATTTTTTAACAATTGCGCAGTTTTTTCTAGCCAGAGAAAATAATCTTGCTCGTATAGTTGGCTTAAGTTCGATATTGGAGTAGTCACCTAAATTTTATTTTTGAGTTGAATAAGACAAGCTTGCCATTTTTGATTATATCTTGGCGATTGAACTTCATACTAAACGTCATGAAGACAATAATCTCTTGAAAAACTTCGTTTCATTTTATTTATTACAATTAAATTGAACTGGATTAGTCGATCTTTCCCACTCCTCCTTAAGCCAATCACGCACAAAAATACCCATCTTGTTTCCTCCCAAAACGCGATCGTTTTGATCTGCTAATCTGGGAGAACAATAATGATCGTAAGTCCAAATTACCCAATTAATATTAGGACGCTTACTTAAAAAGTCTTTCATTGGCTGACCAAATTCTGCGGTTGTAGCGCGACTGAATTCCCATTCCGCATCTGCTTGCCAACCAAACTCGGTGATAAAAACAGGTACACTATCAGCAGCTTTGCCAAACACCTCTTCCCAATCATATTCCATGCCAACATCTTGGGGCCAACTTTCTTCCATACCAGGATAGGTATGGTTAACATAAGCAAGATTATCTCCGAAAAAAGGATATTTCGGGGCAAATTGCGTAATTTGTGACCATAAAGGAGAATTAATCAAAATTAAATTGTTTGGTGCATTTTCTCTAATCAGATTTACCCAAGGTTGCGCTCGACTCCTCCAGAGCAGCCAATTTTCTTCGGTAACGTCTTTGGGATAACCAGGTTCGTTGTATAGTTCAAAGATGACATTCGAGTAATCCTTAAAACGTGGAGCTATGTAACTCCAAAAATCCCTAGTTTGCTTGCCTGTTTTTAGCGATCGCCAGTCTGCTCCCTCTTCGCCATCTACGGCGTGCCAATCAATAATACAATAAACTTTCTGTTTAACGCATTCATCTACACCTGCTTTTAAAGCTTGATAAATTTCTTCTAGACTAAATGTATCCATGTGTTGATGTTTAATTGGCAAACGTAATACATTCGGATACCAGCCATTTACACCATTGGTAACTCGAGCAACCTTATCCAGAAAATCTGGTAAGACTTTTTCTCCCCAAGCATTATTAAAACCACAAAAACTCATACCTCGTAAGGTAATTCGGTTACCTGCTTCATCAGTTATCCATTTTCCTTCTGTTTTCAGCCAAGGCAAACTTTTCTGATTGGAACAAGTTGAGTTGTTTTGTGTTTGATTGATTTGACTAGCATTTAACACTTCAGGCTGATGAGCTATGGCAGGGGACAAAATTAAATTAGCGATAGGTGATTGTTTGGAAATAATTAATGAAGAGAGTAAAGCAACTACAAATCCAATTAAAATAAATTTCTTTTTGTTTATATGCAGACGAAACATAATTTTTTTCGCTGAAATAATCTAATCGCCATAAGTGTACAGGATTAAAACGGTTTTAAATTTTAAAAAATCTAGATAGTTAAACTAAATTGTAAAGAGGATAAACAAGATGCAAGATTTAGTCTTACGCGATCGCTATTTGATTCAACAACAATTAGGAAAAAGAGGAGGTAGAGAAACTTTACTTGCTCAAGATCAAATTACTCAAGAATTAGTCGTAATTAAGTTATTAAAATTTGGTCTGGATTTTGAGTGGGAACACCTAAAACTATTTGAAAGAGAAGCTCAAACACTCCAAAATATTTCTCATCCTGCTATTCCTAAATATCTCGATTACTTTGAAATCGATCTACCTAATTGCAAAGGATTTGCTTTGGTACAGAGTTATATTCAAGCTCAATCTTTGGCAGAACAAATTAAACAAGGAGGAAATTTTTCTGAGTCAGAAATCAAGCAAATAGCAGCAAAAATTTTAGAAATTTTGATTTATTTACATGAGCGAAAACCGCCAATTATTCATCGCGATCTTAAACCCAGTAATATCCTGTTAACTAAAGGTTTTGAAGAGTATATTGGGGATATTTATTTAGTTGATTTTGGTTCGGTACAAAATGTCGCAGCTAGAGAAGGAGGCACAATTACTATTGTCGGAACTTATGGCTATATGCCTCCCGAACAATTCGGCGATCGCTGTGTACCCGCCTCAGATTTATATAGTTTGGGTGCAACTTTAATTTATTTAATTACGGGAATTCAACCAGCAGATTTACCCCAACAAGAAGGAAAAATTCAGTTTGAAACTGGAGTTAATTTAAGTCGAGAATTAACAGCTTGGTTACGAAAAATGACTGAACCAAGTTTAGACAAAAGATTTAATTCAGCCCAATTAGCTCTACAAGAATTAAAAAATCCTCCTCAACAATCTCAAAATAATTTAGTTCTTACCAAACCAATTGATAGTCAAATTAATTTGTACAAAACTCAAGAAAAAATTGAAATAACTATCCCTCCTGAAGGTTTTAATCCAGGCTTAATTGGTTTAATAACTTTTGCGATCGCTTGGAATTCATTTATTGCTTTTTGGACATATAATGCAGTTTTTATTGCTCCTTTTCCCATTAATATAATTTTTGGTTTATTTTCTTTACCTTTTTGGACGGCAGGAATGGGAATGATTGGAGGAATTTTATTTACTTTATTTGGCAAGAAAAAGCTGGTTATTAATCAGCAAAAAATCGCTTTCATTTATCAATTATTTAAATTTAAATATCGAAATCCTAAACCATCGCCTACAACAGGAATTATTAAACTACAACGCCATAATTACTTACATCTTAAAGATTCTGATGGTAAATCAACTAAATATTCGCCTACTTTTCAAATTTGGGTTGGCAAAAATAAATATCAATTTGATTCTTTAAGTGAACCAGAATTAGATTGGCTGGCACAAGAATTGAGTGATTGGTTAAATCTACCAGTTGTACGAGATTAAATTGACGATTTTTTGAAAAATTTAAATCAAAACAATGCACATTTTGGTAAAAATAACAACATTTTTATCAAGTTTTTTTTATATCTTTTGTTAGAGTTACAAAACATAACATTGTCAGTATATTGAGGTAATTATTTGTAGATTTATGGTTTATGACAGAAAATTTTGCCCAGATTATTCATAGTCCGATAGTAGCTTTTACATTGCTGCTATTGGTCATTTTGACTTTACCACCGATATTTGAAAAACTACGATTACCTGGATTAGTCGGATTGTTATTTGCAGGAGTGATTTTAGGTTCGAGTGGATTAGGCTTACTAGACCCCAAAACCGAAACGATTAAACTATTATCAGATATTGGCAAAATTTATCTTATGTTTGTGGCAGGATTAGAAGTAGATCTTGCCGAATTCCGTAAAAGCAAAAATCGTTCCTTAACTTTTGGGCTGGCAACCTTTTTAATCCCTTTATCCTTTGGTACTGCGATCGGATTATTATTTGGTATGGGAGTAAATGCTTCCATTTTAATTGGTTCTTTATTAGCTTCTCATACTCTGTTGGGTTATCCGATTGTCAATCGTTTAGGAGTAGTTAATAATCAAGCAGTTACAGTTACTATTGGCGCAACAATTTTCACTGATATTGCTTCGTTATTAGTTTTAGCTATTTGTATTTCTATTCATGCAGGAGAATTTACACCCACTAGTTTAGTAATTCAGTTAGTTAGTTTAGCTGTTTATGCTGCGATAGTTTTATTTGGTTTTGATTGGGCTGGAAAACAGTATTTTCGTCGAACAGGAGACGAAGAAAGTAATCAGTTTCTTTTTATTCTTTTAGCAGTATTTTTAGCTTCTGTTGGCGCACAACTGATTAATGTTGATAAAATTGTTGGTGCATTTTTGGCAGGTTTAGCCGTCAATGATGTAGTTGGGAGAAGTCCTGTTGAAGAAAAAGTAGAATTTGTTGGTAGTACGTTATTTATTCCCTGTTTCTTTGTAGGAATGGGACTTTTACTCGATATTCCTGGATTTATCAAAACTCTTACTTCAGATTTTTGGCTTACTTTTGCGATTGTTTTTGGTTTAATTATTAGTAAATTTTTAGCTGCATTTATAACTAAATTAATTTATCGCTACAGTTGGAATGAAAGCTTAACCATGTGGTCTTTATCTTTACCACAAGTAGCTGCTACTTTGGCTGCTGCTTTAGTAGGTTTAAATGCAGGAGTTATTAGTAATTCGGTTTTTAATACTGTTATTGTTTTAATGTTAGTAACTTCGATTTTAGGTCCTGTCCTAACTAACAAATTTGCTCGAAAACTTAGCTTGTCAAATAATGATTTAGGCACTGAATCTTTATCGTGGAATTTTAATGACGATGCTCCCCATCATCTTGTCAATTCAGGTTTTTTATCGCCTGATATTGCTGCTGAATTAAACTCAGAAACCGAGCAACTTCAAGAAGCTTCACCAAAATCTAATACCAAAAAATCCAGTTTAGCTGATGTCTCTTCTTTATTTCGTGTGGTTGTACCAATAGCGAATCCCCAAACAGAAAGATATTTGATTGAGATGGGTGCATTAATTGCCCGTCAAGAATCAGGCATAGTTATTCCTGTCTCAATTGCCAAAGCTCATGTTCAGATGGACGATCCTCAATTGCAAATAGCAATTAAACGTAGTCGAGAATTATTGCAAAACGCTTTAGCAGTAACAGAAGAATTTGCGGTAGAAACTAAACCAGTACTTCGGATCGATGATGATATTGTTCATGGAATTAGTCGTACTGCCAAAGAATACCGCGCCAGTTTAATTGTCATGGGTTGGAGTGGCACAAATCGCTTGCGATCGCGTTTGTTTGGGAGTGTAATCGATAGTGTTTTTTGGTCTTCTCATTGTCCCGTTGCAGTAATGCGTCTGGTAGATAAACCGATTAATATTCATCAAATTTTAGTACCCGTTAAAAATCTCAGTTCTCAAACTACTAGAATTATTCGTTTTGCTCAAATTTTTGCCGAAGCTAATTCCGCAGCCATTACTCTATTAAGGGTTTGCGATCGCCGAACTTCTAAAGACGACATCGAATCTTTTGAAACTCAACTAAAACAGACTTTGACATATTTGCAACCCAAGATTGATGTTGCCGTGCAAACTATTCGTCATAATGATGTCAGCAAAGCAATTATTGAACAAGCAAATAAATATGACATGGTGATCCTGCGTTCTTTGCGCCGTCGTACAGTCGGAGGATTAGCAGTTAGTAACGTTAGTGAAACCATCATGCAAAGATTAAATGGCTCTTTTGTTTTGTTTGGAGAATCCGATTCCCATTAATTAGCAATGAGCATCAATATTTGAAGATATCCATACCAAATCTTCATTTTTAAGCAATTTTATTTGTGAGAAAATTGTAGTAAAGAATACATTTGCTTCAAAAGGAGGTAAATCAGTTAACGCTTAAAAGGAGGCAGTTATGAAACTTGGAACTTTATTAACTTTGGGATGTTTAACTCCCTTGCTGCTTACTACTTCTGTTGATGCAGCCAATCCTAACCAAGTTAAACAATTACTCGCTACAGGAGAATGCTACAGGTGCGATCTTTCAAAAGCGGATTTGCAAGATGCTCATTTAATTGGTGCAGATTTACGAGAAGCTAACCTCAAAGGTGCAAATTTATCTGGTGCTAACTTAGAGGGTGCAGATCTAACAGGTGCTAATCTTGAAAATGCCAACCTCACGGCTGCTTTTGTAACCAATGCTAGTTTGAATCAGGCAAATTTAAATCAAGTAAATTTTACCGCAGCAACTATTAATGATGCAGATGTGTCGGGTGCATCAATGATTGGTTTAGATTTAACTAATGCCCAAATTTTTAACACAGGGATTGGAGTTGGTGGCAGTTACGAAGAATAATCTAAAGGTTTAACTTCAGCTAAATCGAGAATTTGAGGAATTAAATCTTCTCTTTTTACCGCCATCAAATGAACTCCGTGGCAAGTTTGTTGAGCTAATTTGACTTGTTCGGCTGCAATTTTAACCCCTTCTTGCAGTGGTTCGCTCGCTTGGGCAAGCCGATCAATGATTGATTGAGGAATATTAACTCCTGGAACGTAACGATTAATAAACTCGGCATTTTTAGCTGATTTTAATAAAAATATACCAGCTAAGATTGGTTTATCTGAAATTGAAGCAATTTGAGTCATAAATTTATCAAGTTTTTCAAAATCAGTAATCATTTGACTTTGGAAAAACTGCGCTCCTGCTGCTAGTTTCCGTTCAAACCTACTTTGTAAACCAGACCAACTTTTTAGTTGAGGATCGACAGCAGCACCAGCAAACAAATCTAACGGTTCATCAGGTAAAGGTTTATTATTAAAATCTAAGCCATTATTAAGTTGCCCAATAACTTTCAATAATCTAACCGCTTCCAATTCAAACACAGATTTAGCTTTTTGATGATCCCCTACCTTAACAGGATCGCCTGTCAGAGCCAAAATATTGCGGATACCTAAAGCATAAGCACCCATTAAATCTGCTTGTAAACCAATACAATTGCGATCGCGACAAGCAATCTGACAAATTGGTTCAATGCCATGTTGTAATAAAATAACCGATGCTGCCAAAGAAGACATCCGCAGTACTGCGCGACTACCATCAGTAACATTAACTGCGTGAACTCTACCCTTCAGTTTTTCCGCCATCTTGAGCATTCGAGCGGGATTTCCACCTTTAGGAGGAGTTACTTCTGCCGTAATTAAAAATTCTTTAGCTGCTACAGCACTGCGAAAACGGTTACTCATTACTATCGATTTGGTTAATTAACTGTTCAGATTTCTTTTGGTTATAAAACAATTTACAGTGGAGGTAAATACCCCAATGCATCTTTTACTCTTGATAAAGTTCGATGAGCTACTTCTCCTGCTTTAGCTGCTCCTTCTCGCAAAACGCTATTGAGATAATCTTGATTATTCATGATCTCTTTATAGGTGTCTTGAATTGGTTTGAGGGCTTCAATAGTCGTTTCGGTTAGTAGAGGTTTAAACTGTCCCCAACCCATATCTTGACATTCAACTGCTACTTCGGATTTAGTTTTGCCAGACAATAATTGATATAGAGTAAGTAAATTATTACATTCGGGGCGTTCTGGATCGTCAAAAATCAATCCTTTAATCGGATCGGTTTTACATTTTTTAATTTTTTTCTGAATTAAATCGGGAGAGTCTAACAAACTAATTCTACTCATTTCTGAAGGATCTGATTTAGACATTTTTTTTGTCCCATCAGTCAAACTCATTACCCTTGCACCTTCTGCGCGAATTAAAGGTTCAGGTATTTTTAAAATAGGATGATTTGCTTTACCAAATTTGTCATTAACTCTAGCTGCAATATCACGGGTTAACTCTAAATGTTGTTTTTGGTCTTCTCCTACAGGTACTTTATCAGCATCATAAAGCAAGATATCTGCTGCCATTAATACAGGATAATCTAACAATCCTACGCTCACATTTTCCCCTTGTTTAACTGCTTTTTCTTTAAACTGAATCATTCTTTCTAGCCAATTAAGAGGAGTGATACAGTTGAGTAACCAAGTTAATTCGCTATGCGCGCTTACATGAGATTGGACAAAAATCGTAGAAGAATCTAAATCAATCCCGCAAGCAAGATAGAGGGCAGCAATAGTATAAGTATCTTGAGCTAATTTTTGAGGCTCATGAGGAACTGTAATCGCGTGTAAATCAACTACACAGAAAAAATTGTCGTATTCATTTTGGATTTCTACCCAGTTGCGAATCGCTCCCAAATAATTGCCTAAATGTAAGTTGCCAGTAGGTTGTACGCCAGATAAAACTCTCTTCTTGTTCATTGCTGTAGATGTTACTCCAACAAAATCATTCCTGTTAATTTATATAAGGGAAGATTGGCTCTAATCAGTATTACACGAATAGGTCATTTCAGTTATCAGTGAGCAATTTTTTGCTTTTTACCACTAGACATCTCCAATAATTATGCTGAAACCATTATCAAATCTTGGTTAAATTCTCATTTCTGGAGAGGTCTACTAGAGACTACGCGGTGCTACATTTGTACACCAGTTACTACAGAAGTTGGAGTAGAACAGAGAAGAAAAAATCAACAGAAAACCTAATAAGAATGCCCAGAAAAATCTGGACATCATCAGTAATTTTTTGAATTGTTTGGCTTTTTGAATTTTTTTTGTAGCTATTTTGAGGTAATTTGCCAAAAATTAAACCAAAGCCTTTAAATTATGATTGTACCACTGAGACAGAAAGTTTTCTGCCCATTCTTGTCCTAAGAAAGTTTCATTACTTTGATTTGAGGCTTTTGAGCTAATATATTGTTGACGAAGATGAGCTAAATGATCGAGATTATCTACGTGAACAAAACATTTAGGAATACGGTCATTATCAAACGCATATTGTCCGACATGATACTCATGAGGATCATTTCGATTTACCCACAGACCCCATCCTTTCTCGGCAGTATTGAGTTGACCTAAAAATTCTTCAATAGACATATCAAAACTCCTGATAAGCTCTATTGATACGATAAAATAACACCTGTTAATTAGCAGCTTAATTCACAAGATTCTTAATAGTTTTAGATTAATTTTTTTTGATTATTTTATTAACAAATATATATTTTTTTCTGTTTTTTTGAATTAACCAAAAAATATTTAGTTTAAAACCTTGGGAAAACTCAAAAACAACCCCAATTTGCTGAATAAGTGCGATCGCTTCTAAAATATTTCTACAAAGCTTGTTATTATCAATAAATTAAGTACAAATAAATTTACACTTTACTCCTTATGTTTAATTGGTTTCGCCGTCAGTTCACCGAAAAAGACTCTTCAGAACAACCACCACAAACTGTAGAAGAAACAACTCCAGTCGAGGTTGAAACTACCGAAACACCTCAGACTCCTCAAGACGACTATCTGACTTGGGCAAAAACAGCCTATCAAAATATTCAGCAACGCAAAGGAACAACTACCGAAGAATCTGACCAGACAAAAGAAGTCAGCATCGAATCAGAAGTTGAACCAATAGTGGTAGAAGAAACTGCTGAAGTGGCAACCCAAACTGAGGCAAAAGTTCCTGCTTGGATGCGTAAATCTGAGGCCTTAGATAAACTCAAAGAAACAGCAATTGAAACTCCTCAAGTTGAGGAAAGCAAGACATTTGATGAGGCAGCAGCTCTTAGTTTAGATGAAGATTTTATGTGGTCAGCGAAAATCTTAGCAGACCAAGGCAGAAGTCCTGATGATATTTCTCAAGAAGAAATCGATTGGCTCAAAAAACTACGTCAAGGTTTAGGTAAAACCCGTCGCGGTTTAATTAATCAACTCAAAGCAGTTGTCGGTCAAGGACCTTTGAATGAAGACGCAGTAATGACCATTGAATCATTATTACTGCAAGCAGATGTAGGAATTGAAGCGACCGAAACAATTATTGAGACATTGCAAGCCAAACTAAAAGAAGAAGCTTTACCACCAGAAGAAGCGATCGCGTATCTCAAAACTATTCTACAAAATATTTTAGATAAACCGCTGCAAAATCAAAACAATGAGGATTTTGTCCCTGAAAAAGATACCTTTAATATTTGGTTAGTTACAGGAGTTAATGGGGCTGGTAAAACAACTACGATTGGAAAATTAGCCCATTTGACCCAAAAATCGGGTTATAGCTGTCTCATTGCAGCAGCAGATACTTTTAGGGCTGCTGCGGTAGAACAAGTTAAAGTTTGGGGTGAAAGAACCAATACTCCAGTCATTGCTAATCCAGGCAAAAATACTGACCCTGCTGCGGTGGTTTTTGATGCAATTAGTGCAGCTAAATCTCGCAAGAGTGAATTGCTGTTAGTGGATACAGCAGGACGCTTACAAAACAAGAAAAATTTGATGGACGAGTTGGCAAAAATTCGTCGCATTATTAGTAAACAAGCTCCCGAAGCTAAAATAGAGTCTTTATTAGTTCTTGATGCAACTTTGGGACAAAATGGTCTACGTCAAGCCCAAGTCTTTTCCGAAGCTGCTCAACTTAGTGGAGTAGTCCTGACTAAACTTGATGGTAGTGCCAAAGGTGGAGTTGCTCTAGCAGTAGCACAACAACTCAATCTACCTATTCGTTTTATTGGCGTAGGAGAAGGTATTGAAGATTTACGTCCTTTTTCCAGCTACGAATTTGTTGAAGCTTTACTAAATGGTTAAAAAATTGAATTTTACTGCCTAGTTAATTGAAGTTATTAATCAAAAATAATTATTTGCTGAAATTATTGGCAGGATAAGGAATTCAAGGTATTATTTACCAATCTTAAAATAAAAGTTTAGATAAAATTGTTGCGATTGAGCTATAACTGATACCAATTGTGATTTGCTTAACTTAATTTTTTTTAAGTAAAGTTTTCAATTAATTACTCAATAACTCTTAAACTTAATAGCCAGATGAAGTAACAAGTTGATGTTTTCCAAGCCTGAAGCGATGACTGTTACACCTGTTCCTCGTAACCCTTCTCAAGAAACGAATGTTTCTAATCAAGTAGGTCAGAAAGATGACACTCCTATTCTGGCACTAAAAAAGCTGGTTGCGAATCTCCAGAAAGAACAACATAAAATCCAGGATTTACTTAGCTCGCTAGGATTTGCTCTACGCAGTTTTAGTAATTTAAATCAATTCCTGGAATTAACTCCTTTGATGGCAGCACGAGTAACGGATGCTGAGGGCGGAGCTTTGATTCTGTTTAAAGATGATTCTCAAGTGTATCTCGAACAACTTCATTGTCATGATAGTCAAATTGGGTTGGAAGTAAGGCAAGTTTTAGAAAGGGTTAATCATCGTCTTCATCGGCAAAATTTACAGGATGTTACCAACAAAGACGTAGTTGCTGAAGTTAATCCTTTACTGAATCAATCATCTCAGTTAGTTACTCATCTTTTAGACGATAAGATTAAACAGTTATTAGAACCAAAAATTCAGATTTTTGGCACTCCTGTTTTAGTTAGAAATATTGAACAAGGTCGTCTTTATGTTTTTAGTAGTGATCCAGAATATATTTGGACACCAACGCGCCGAAAATTAGCTCAATTAGTAGCCGATCAAACCGCAGTAGCGATCGCAAATCATGAATTAACTGTCGAACTTCGTTCTAAAGAAAGACAGGATCGAGAGTTAGAAATCGCTTCAGAAATTCAGTTGCGTTTACTGCCAAGTAAATGTCCTCAAATTCAAGGCTTAGAATTATCAGCTAAGTGTCAAACGGCGAGTCGAGTTGGTGGAGATTATTACGATTTTATTCCGACTAATTATGACCAAATTCGTCAGCATCGAGATTGTAAAGATGAAGATGCTTCTCACGTTCCTTGGAGTATTGTGATTGGTGATGTGATGGGCAAAGGCGTACCAGCAGGTTTGATTATGACGATGACTAGAGGAATGCTGAGGGCAGAGGTTTTGAATCGTCACTCACCAGCTAAAATTATGCAACACTTAAATCGAGTGATGTATGCTGACTTAGAAAATTCCCATCGTTTTGTGAGTATGTTTTATTCGGAGTACGATCCGAAAACTCAGACTCTTTCCTTTACTAATGCTGCTCATAACCCACCTTTGTGGTGGCAAGCTGCAACTGGAAAAATTGCCAAATTAGATACTTGGGGTATGTTAATTGGCTTGGATATCGACTCGGAATATGAAGATGATCGCGTTCAATTAGCTCCAGGAGATACTATTATTTATTACACTGATGGCTTTACAGATGCCGTGAATGGTAACGGCGATCGCTTTGAAGAAGAAAATCTTTATCGTGCTTTTCAATGGGCTTGTCATAATTTTGATAGTAGTGAAGATATTCTTAATTATCTTTTCCATCGAGTTGAAGAGTTTGTCGGCAAAAATACTAAGAATACTGACGACATGACCTTAATTGTCATGCGAGTCCAGCCTCAAAAATAATAACTAACATAAAGAATTTTGAACTATCGCTCAAGAGTTTGGACAGAAATAAGTCTCCAAGACTAAATTAGTCTCAGTTTATTTTGTCTTGGGAATCAACACGATGGAAACTTTTGATTATCAAATCTGGCACACTCTGCTCGTCAATTCTACAGACCACTTATTAGCTTGGGGAACAATCCTGGCTCAAAGAATTGACGATCCAGATATTTTGGGTAAAATCCAAGATTCTTGGCACAATTTTATTGAATCTGGTCAAGTTTGGGCAATGTTAATTGGAGTTTTTTTTGGTTATACCTTTAAAGGATTTACCAGCTTTTAAAACTCAGGGAATTTTTATTTATTTATGGTGTAGGTCAACTTTAACCTTAACCTTTAAAATATAAAATCTGACCCTTAATTCCGATCATTTGTCGTGACTAAACCCACTACCTGGAGCGATCGCTTTGAATCTGCTTTACATCCTGCGATCGCTATTTTTAATGCTAGTATCGGTTTTGATATTCAACTAATTGAATACGATTTAACTGGTTCGATTGCCCATGCTCAAATGCTTGCCCACACAGGAATTATTTCTAATGCAGAAGCCCAGCAACTAGTTGCTGGGTTAGAGCAAATTCGCCAAGAATATCGCGCTGGTAAGTTTCAGCCAGGTATCGAACAAGAAGATGTTCATTTTGCTGTCGAAAGACGATTAACAGAAATTGTTGGAGATGTGGGCAAAAAATTACATACAGCCCGCTCTCGTAACGATCAAGTAGGAACAGATATCCGTCTGTATCTAAGGGCGGAAATTGAACAAATTCGGGAGCAATTACGGTCATTTCAGACTGTTTTACTCCAAAAAGCTGAACATAATTTAGAAACCTTAATTCCAGGCTATACCCATCTTCAAAGAGCGCAGCCACTCAGTCTAGCTCATCATTTAATGGCTTATGTGCAAATGGCGCAACGAGACTGGGAAAGACTGGGCGATGTTTTGAAACGAACTAACATTTCTCCTCTTGGTTGTGGTGCTTTAGCAGGAACAACTTTTCCCATTGATCGACATTACAGTGCTTCTTTGTTAAATTTTGATGGAGTATATGAAAATAGTTTAGATGGTGTAAGCGATCGCGATTTTGCCATTGAATTTCTCTGCGCTGCTAGTTTAATCATGGTGCATCTAAGCCGTCTGAGCGAAGAAATTATTTTGTGGGCATCAGAAGAGTTTGGTTTTGTTACCCTCAAAGATAATTGTTCTACGGGTTCGAGTATTATGCCCCAGAAAAAAAATCCTGACGTTCCTGAATTAATCAGAGGTAAAACAGGCAGAGTGTTTGGTCACTTGCAAAGTTTATTGGTCATAATGAAGGGATTGCCTTTAGCTTATAACAAAGATTTACAAGAAGATAAAGAAGCTATTTTCGACGGAGTTACCACCGTCAAAGCTTGTTTAGAAGCAATGACAATTTTGTTAGCTGAAGGTTTAGAATTCCGTACTTCAAGACTTGCAGCAGCCGTAGCCGAAGATTTTTCCAACGCTACTGATGTCGCTGATTATTTAGCAGCTAAGGGCGTTCCTTTCCGAGAAGCTTATAATTTAGTCGGAAAAGCAGTTAAAACTAGTCTCGCTGTGGGTAAACTACTTAAAGATTTAACCCTAGCAGAATGGCAACAACTGCATCCTGCTTTTGAAGCGGATATTTACGATGCGATCGCTCCTAAACAAGTGGTTGCAGCCCGCAATAGTTATGGTGGGACTGGTTTTCAACAAGTCAGTCAAGCTATTACTCGGGCAAAATCCCGACTTCAAAGCAATTCTTAATACTATATATTACCTAGTTAATTATGCGTCGTTATTGGCGATTTATTAGTACTGTACTTGGCATTATTTTTCGTCATCCTATTACTGGAGTGACGATTATTCCTGTTTTATCTGATGGTCGAATTGTATTAGTAAAACGCCAAGATACTGGACAATGGGGTTTACCTGGTGGCATGGTAGATTGGGGAGAAGATATTCCTAAAAGTGTCTACCGAGAATTAGAGGAAGAGACTGGGTTACATTTAATTAAAATGAAGCGTTTAGTCGGAGTTTATTCTGCGCCAGACCGTGACCCCAGAATTCATTCTATATCTATCTTGATTGAAGCTGAAGCACAAGGTCAATTAAAGGTTAAAGATAAGTTAGAAATTTCAGAAGTTAAGGCTTTTTTCCCAGAAGAATTACCGTTAGGAAATCTTAGTCACGATCATGATCGTCAATTAAAAGACTATCTTAACGGTGTAACAATGATCGCCTAGCTTAACTTTTTTACTTCATCTAAATTGACAAATAAAGTTTGATTTTAGTTATTTTAATTTCTATTTTTATTTAATAGTTTAAAATAGCAAAAGTAGAAATAATACAAAATATGTATTTAAGAGTGAATTAAATTTAGTTAACAAGTTTAAGTTTATCTTGTTAGTTATGACAAACTGTAGAGTAAATTAAATCAGAAGTTTTGCGATTGATTAACAGACTGATACTTATTATTGTAATATTTTTACTTATAAATTTTTGGGGAGCTACTCTTCCTGTCGAAGCTGCTTTTTGTCGAAATCTTAATAATCATAATATTTGTATTGTACAAATTAAGCGTAGTGCTAAATATTATTGGGAATATCGAGCGACTATTAGTATTGATGGTAAAAAAAGACTAAGAGAAATTTATAATTGTCGCACTCATTCTGTGATTAAAGCTGATCGTCAAATAATTCCTTTTGAATCTAATGGTGTAGGTGAACTAATTTGTAGTAGGTTTGCTAAAACTAATTAATCATTTTTGTTGATTGTTAATAGTTGATTATTCATCCCTCATAATTAGTAATTGGTAACTGTAACAGCCAATTTAAAAAATGTTGTCATTAAATTAATTATTGACTATTTATTCTTGTCCGCTTCAAATTTTTCAATAAAAGATTGGGCAAATTGTAAAGCTTCTGCTTTATTAGTAATATTTCCTTCAATATACGCCACTTGAATTTCGGTTAGTAATTTACCAATTAAAGGTGAAGGTCGCAAAGATAATTGTTTAATTAGATCGCTCCCATTAACTAAAGGTTGAGGATGAGCAATTAGGTCTTGAGGATTTAAGTATCTTGTAATTAAAGGATTAAGTATTGTTCTCGATATCCCTTTCGCGATCGCAACTACTACTAAAATTGGAAAAATATCTTTAACTTCCAAAAAGAAAAAATATTGTTCTTTTAAACTCATTCCCAAATTACTTTGTTGTAGTCTTGGTAAATGTCTGAGCGTGGTAATAATTATTTTAATTTGCTGACGAGAATATTTTAAATTGATTAATTCTTTTTCCGCTTGTTGAGGTTCTTGAGTTACTAAAAAAACTAATTTTGCTAAACTTAACCAACTAATATAATTACTTTCCCAAGCTTTCCAGGTTTGCCTAAATTCATCAGCAATTTTATTTATTATTGAGAGTTTTTCTAGTTGTTCCCGATTAATATTTGGCAACCAAAAATCTAATAAGCCATCTTCCCAAGCAGCAATGAGCCACTGATGAGATTCAGGAATAGCTAATAAATAATTCAACTCAGTTTGAACTCGCTCGGCTGCAACTTTAGTTAATAAATTTGCTAATTCTTTAATTGTGTTTCTCGTCGTTGGTTCAATCTTAAAATTTAATTGGGCTGCTTGACGATAAGCTCTTAACAATCGTAAAGGATCGTCAACCAAATTATACTCCGAAACCATTCTAATGGTACTTTGTTTTAGATCTTCAAAACCTTGAAGAGGATCGATTAATTTTTGTTCATGAAGATTATACGCGATCGCATTAATTGTAAAATCTCTACGATGTAAATCTTTAATTAAATTTTGTCCTTCTTGTTGAGCAAAATCTAACGTACCTTCAGGAAAAACAACTCTAGCAATTTGTCTTGTTTCATCTAAAATGACAAAACCAGCGTGATAATAATTAGCAATTTGTTTGGCTATTTCTATCGCGTTTTCAGGAACAACAAAATCCAAATCAAAATAACTTTTTTCTCTCCTTAGTAAAGCATCTCTTACTGCACCACCTACCAAACAAGCAGACTTGGGTAACCAGTCTAAACTAAATGGTACCTTGGGCAGAGCAAGACTAACTTCTTTAACACTCATTGATGAATTAACAAAACATTAAACAAAACTTTAAATATATCCTTGTCTGAGCTAAATTAACAAGAAAGCACGACAATAATTAAAGCCATGTGTATTTGTGTAAACTGCTATTTTGTCGACCGTTGTCAAACCTATCACGCAGTAGAAACCCAACACCAACAACCTCATCTCAGTGACAATCCTGATTTTGAAGCTCAAGAACCTACTATCAATGTTAATATTCGCACTAAAGACGACTTAATTGAAATGGAATGGGATGTAGTTGGCTGTCACAGTTTTTTACGAGAAACTGGAAAATGGGCAAGTTTACGTCCTGGTGAAGCAGTACCTACTTAATCGAGCAAAAATTGTTTATGACCGACAAATTGACACTTTACCCTAATTCACGCCAAGATGTGAATGTAGGTAAACCTTTGTAAAGGTTCTGAATGTCTATAGAGCTTCTATCGTTAGATAACGTTCAAGAAATCGCCCACCAATATGGTTACTGGGCGGTATTTATTGGAATCGCTTTGGAAAATACTGGTATTCCTCTCCCAGGAGAAACTATTACTATTGTGGGAGGCTTTTTAGCTGGTAGTGGTGAACTAAACTATTGGCTTGTTTTAGCTAGTTCAGTTTCTGGAGCAGTCTTAGGGGATAATTTTGGTTATTGGATTGGTAAAGTTGGTGGCTGGAAGTTTTTGGTACGTGCCGGAAGTATTTTTCGGATTCCAGAACAACAGTTAGAACTAGCCAGAGAGAAGTTTAGTAAAAATGCTGCCCAAGCTGTATTTCTTGGTCGTTTTGTTACTTTGTTACGTATTTTTGCCGGACCTTTGGCAGGAATCGCACAAATGCCTTATCAACAATTTTTTGTTTATAATTTGGCTGGCGCAGCTTTATGGTCATCTACCATTATCAGCTTATCCTATTTTTTAGGAAAAATTGTTTCTCTACAACAAATAGTTGAGTGGATTGCTCAAGCTGGAATAGTTGCTTTGTTAATTGTTGTAATTTTCTTATTAATTTCTTTCCTGTGGGAATATAGACAAAAAACGCTGATTCCGAAAGATTAATTGGGTAGTTTTAATTGCTTCCTCAATCTTTTTAAGTGAGTTTATTTTTGATTTGAAGATGATCAATTTCGAGTTGTTAAAGATTTGAATATTGATAGATTGATTTGTTGGGTTAAATTTACATTTTCTATACACTTTTGACGTGATTACTTAACTTTTACTTTACATCTTATTTAAAACTAACTACAGAGCCAAAAATTGTATATGTATCATCATATACAGAAAAATTAATTCAAAAAGACAACTCTTGATCGTTGCGATTAATCGAGTAAAACTATTAGTCAGGACTTAAAAAAAATCTTGACTATATAGGGCTATTTTTTGTAAATTTTTCTCCTAAGACTAAAATCTAATTAACAAAAGGTTGGCTTAACGATAACTGTAAGGTAAACGAAACTGGCTTAATTTAAAACTAAACTTTTTAAGTAAGTCAGCCCAGTAAACAAATTTAGTCAAGTGTAATTAGTCTAAGAATTTCTAGAAATTTCATCTAGGAAAGCTAATTAACCAACTGTTATCTATCAATAAACACTAAATCGTAAACAGATTATGTTTCAAACAACTCTTAAAAAGAGAAAATCGCTCGACTTGAATCGGCGATCTAACACAAAATCATCTTCTTCATCTTATCTTGAACCTTTGCAAACTGTCTTGAGGTTTTTTTCTCCTTATTGGCTAGCTTGTATTCCTTTAGCTGCAATTATTGTAGTTGTTTGGAATACAGCAGCAGTGGCTCAAGATGCGGAAGCTTTAACACCAGAGCAAGTTCAAGGGGCTTTAAATGCTACTTGGGTTCTAATCGCTGCAATTTTAGTAATTTTTATGAACGCAGGATTCGCAATGTTAGAAACCGGATTCTGTCGTCAGAAAAATGCGGTTAATATTCTCGCCAAAAATTTAATTGTATTTGCTTTAGCTACTTTAGCTTACTGGGCAATTGGCTTTGCCTTAATGTTTGGTACTGGTAACGGTTTTATTGGTGGCAGTGGTTGGTTCTTGACTGGAGAGTCAGCCACCTATGGATTAGATCCATTTCCTGCTGGTTTACCAGTAGCTGTCTTTTTCCTTTTCCAGGCAGCTTTCGCTGGTACAGCAGCTACGATTGTATCTGGGGCAGTAGCAGAACGAATTAAGTTTGTTGACTTTATTATTTTTAGTATTTTACTTACTGCGATTTCTTATCCGATTACTGGACATTGGGTTTGGGGCGGTGGCTGGCTATCTGAACTCGGTTTTCATGATTTTGCTGGTTCAACCGTAGTTCACTCAGTTGGTGGTTGGGCTGCTTTAATTGGTGCTGCCTTTCTTGGTCCTAGAGAGGGTAAATATCAAAACGGTAGAATTAGTGCTATTCCTGGTCACAATATGAGTATTGCGACCCTTGGTTGTTTAATTCTCTGGATTGGCTGGTTTGGCTTCAATCCAGGTTCTCAATTGGCTGCTGATGAAGCAGTTCCTTTTATTGCAGTTACTACTAATTTAGCTGCTGCTGCTGGTGGTGTTGCAGCTACTTTTACTTCTTGGTTAAAAGACGGTAAACCAGACTTATCAATGGTGATCAACGGTATCTTAGCTGGTTTAGTTGGTATTACCGCAGGTTGCTATGTAGTTGACTACTGGGGTGCGCTCATTATCGGTTTAATTACTGGTATTGTAGTGGTTTTCTCGGTTAGTTTCTTTGATTCGATTAAAATTGATGACCCTGTTGGTGCAACTTCGGTTCACCTAGTCTGTGGTATTTTAGGAACTTTAGCAGTAGGTATCTTTGCTAATCCTAATAATATTGCTCAAGGTGGTGCTGAAGGCGCGATCGCAGGATTGCTTTATGGTGGTGGTGTAACCCAAGTAATCAACCAAATTATCGGTGTTTTAGCAGTTGGTGCTTTTACTCTAGTCTTCAGTGCGATCGCTTGGGGAATTCTGAAAGCTGTTTTAGGTATGCGCGTCACTATCGAAGAAGAAATTAATGGTTTAGATATTGGCGAACATGGTATGGAAGCTTACAGTGGTTTCGTTAAAGAATCCGATGTAATTTCTGGTAGCACTAGTACTATTAGCGGTTCTAGTTCAATAGCTAGTAATACAGAATTCTAACCATCTCTACCAAAGTAGAAAAAAAGAATCGCCCGTGTTTCAGCTTAGAATTATCTAAGATAGAAAGCGGGTTTTTTTAATCAAAATGGATACAAAAGCTTTTAAACGTTCACTACAACAATCAGAAAATTATCATCGTAAAGGTTTTGGACACGAAGCCGAAGTTACTGATGCTCTTAATAGCGAGTATCAAAGTAATTTGATTCAAACAATTCGCAATAATTCTTATCAATTAACCAAAGGAGATGTCACTATTCGTTTAGCAGAGGCTTTTGGTTTTTGTTGGGGAGTCGAAAGAGCGGTGGCAATGGCGTATGAAACCCGTCAACATTTTCCCACCGAAAAAATTTGGATTACTAATGAGATTATTCACAATCCTTCAGTTAACCAGCGTTTGCGAGAAATGGAAGTCGGTTTTATTGATGTAATCGACGGTAATAAAGATTTTTCGGTGGTTCAATCTGGTGATGTAGTGATTTTACCTGCTTTTGGTGCTAGTGTTACCGAAATGCAATTGCTCAATGAGCGCGGTTGTACTATTGTAGATACTACCTGTCCTTGGGTATCCAAAGTTTGGAATTCGGTAGAAAAACACAAAAAACGCGACTATACTTCCATTATTCATGGAAAATATAACCATGAAGAAACAATTGCTACCAGTTCTTTTGCAGATAAATATTTGGTAGTGCTGAATTTACAACAAGCTGAATATGTGGTTAACTATATTCTTCATGGTGGCGACCGCACAGAGTTTTTAACTAAATTTCAAAATGCCTATTCTGAAGGGTTTGATCCAGATCTAGATTTAGTTAGAATTGGAATTGCTAATCAAACTACCATGCTCAAAAGCGAAACCGAACAAATTGGTAAGTTGTTTGAACAGACAATGCTCAAAAAATATGGACCGATAGAATTGAACGAGCATTTTATGAGCTTCAATACTATTTGTGATGCAACTCAAGAACGCCAGGATGCCATGTTAAATTTGGTCACAGAAGATTTAGATTTAATGGTAGTGATTGGCGGTTTTAATTCTTCCAATACTACTCATTTACAAGAAATTGCGATGGAACATGGGATACCTTCTTACCATATCGATAGCGTAGCTCGAATTGGTGAAGGAAATCGCATTGAGCATAAACCGTTGGGAAAGGATTTAGAAGTCAAAGACAATTGGTTGCCAGAAGGTAAAATTACGATTGGAGTTACATCAGGTGCTTCTACTCCTGATAAAGTAGTTGCTGATGTGATTGAAAAGATTTTTGACTTAAAAGCTTCAATTGTAAGTGTGTAGAAATTTTTAAGGGAAAAGGAATTCAGTATTAATAATTGATTATTTTTAGCTTGGTTTCCTGCTCCCTTGAGCTTTAGTTTTTAGATTTATTAGCAGTATTTGCTTGGATTTCTGCAATTTTTTCCTGAGTTTGACGCATTTCTCTGTGCAAAGATTCAGTCACAAATTTAGGTAATTGGGCTGATTTAGAGTTAGCATGATTAAAATGATTCCAAGCATCTTCTAGAATCAAAACATCTTCTTTATTTTTGCCAATTTTCCTTAAAATTTGCCCTTTTAGATAAAAAAGTTCTGGGTTTTCTGGGGCAACAGTTAATGCTTGATTGACAAATTCTAAAGCGCGGTCATATTTGTCTAAATCTCGATAAGCTACTGCCAATCCTCGATCTACTAAATAATTAGGAGCAGCAAATTTTTCAAAGCGACTAATTGCTTGTTCTGGGCTAGAAAAAGGAAGATTAACTGCTAGTAATAAGTCCATATATCCTTTAATTAAATTTAATTCTGGATCTTTAGGATCGTTTGCTTCGGCAGCATCAAGAAATTTAAATACTAACTGTAATTTATTAATTGCTCCTACAGGACCTTCTTTTTCATAAATGTAAGCTCCATCGAGAAAATGTCCAACTGCTAAATAAAGATTGCCTCTAACTGGGTCGATATTTTGTAAAGCTTGAGCTTTTTCTAGAGTTTTAAGAGCGTATTTTTTAAGAGTTTCCCAATCTTCTTCGGTGTAGGCTAAAGAAGCTTGCATAGCATAGACAAGAGGTTCATTAGCTTCTTGAGATTCTGCTAAAGTTAATTCTTGTGCAACGGTTTTATAGTTTCCTTGTAAAAAAATAATTTTGAATGCTGCTTCAGTATGTTCCCCAATATCACGAGCATTTTCAGTTCTAAAAGGGTCGGCTGCTAAAGCTGGAAAAGTTGGACTAAAACAACCTATTCCAATTAGTAAAGCTGTAGCTAAATAAGCTTTTTTACAACCAATTAACCGAGGTGATTTTTTCATAGTTTAAAGTGTCTAAATTAATTAAGATTGACGTATTTAGAATTGGCTAGTTCCAGAGAAATAAAAAAAACGTTTTTTTTTTGGCTCAAGTAGAGAAGTTTATTAACTTAAATACTTATTTATAGAAAATGAACTGATTAATTATTAAATTTAAAATTTGTTTTTGAAAAAAAAATCTAAAAAATTTCAAAAAAATCAAATATTGATATTAACAAGTAAAATAAAAATAAAAGCTGATAGTTTTAATAAGGTATAAAATTAACCTAAAGAAGTTCAATAAAATTATTTCAATTTGCTAGTTTTTCAATAAAAGCGATCGCTTTACGAGACTAGGCAATTCGCTGTCGACACACCATCTTTTCTATCATTAACTGATGCTTGCTCTTAAAAACTTGGTTTATCATCCTACGGCTACACCTATTCCCATCCTGAAAAAAATTAATTTAGAATTAGCCCCTCAAGAATTAGGTTTAATTATTGGACCTAGTGGTTCTGGGAAAACAACTCTACTAGAAATTTTAGCAGGGCTGGCAGAGAGAACAGGAGGTGATATTTACTGGCGTACTCAAGAACTTACTGGCATCCACTTACAACAATTAGCAGGGATTGTATTTCAGTTTCCCGAAAGACATTTTTGTGGTAGCACTATTTTAGAAGAATTACGCTTGGGTCATCCCGAACTTGGTACAGAAAGGGTTAAAGAAGCTTTGAGCGAAGTAGGGTTAGATCATCTTTCTTTTCAAACTTCTCCTCACGATCTTAGTGGTGGACAACAACGCCGTTTAGCTTTAGCAGTTCAATTAATTCGTCAACCAAATATTCTGATGTTAGATGAACCAACCGCAGGATTAGATTGGTCAATGCGGATCCAGTTAACAAAATTGCTGGCAAAATTGAAAGAACATTGGACATTATTAGTTGTAACTCATGATGCTGGTGAATTGGCAAAAATTGCCGATCGCATTTGGAAAATTAACCACGGTGAATTAAAATCTATCGATCCAGGTAGCTTGAATAATCCACAAATATGAGGGAAACTAATCCAGAGAATTTGCCAGAAATGTCGGAAATTTGGCAACAAACCCTACAATGGCAGCCAACTAATCGACAACGGCAATATTTTATTCAAATTTATCAGGAAATTCTTCAAGGTAACCGCAAACTCAATTTAACTCGGATTACTTCGCCTGAAGAGTTTTGGGAAAAACATCTTTGGGATTCTTTGGCAGGTTTGTTAGATTTTCCCCTAGATACTCAGCTTAAACTGAATGTGATTGACATTGGCACAGGAGGAGGATTTCCAGGGTTACCGATGGCAGTAGTATTTCCCCATTGGCAAATTACTTTGTTAGATTCAACCAGGAAAAAAATCGCTTTTTTAAGCAATTTAGCTAGTAAAATTGGTCTTACTAATGTGAAAACTTTAGTAGCCAGAGCAGAAGCGATCGGACAACAACCACAACATCGAGAAACTTATGATTTAGCAACCATTAGAGCAGTGGGAACAGCTTCTGTTTGTGCTGAATACGCGCTACCTTTAGTAAAATTAGGTGGTTTAGCCATACTTTATCGTGGACACTGGCAAGAAGAAGATACCAAAACCTTAGAATCAGTGGCTAATAAGTTGGGTAGTAAAATTGAAGCGATCGCAGCTTTAACTACTCCAATTAGTCATAGTATTCGTCACTGTATTTATTTACGCAAACATTCTCCCACTCCCAAGCAATATCCCCGTGCAGTTGGGATACCAAATCAGCAACCCCTTTGAATCAGTGACCAGTTACCCGTAGGGGCAGTTCGCGCTTCCCGAAGGGTACGAAGTACTGCCCTTACAGTGATCAGTGACCAGTGAACATTGAACATTGACCAGTGATCAATTAAGTAGCTTCACTTAATTAAACATCAAACGTTCAACAGTATAATTTCCCTGTTGACCTCTATTT
>CAZLUP010000007.1:94156-121512 GCA_964562685.1 uncultured bacterium | reverse complement strand
AGCTAGATTTCTTCCGTTTTTATTTTACGTTTTTTTAGGTGGAGCTACTTATCAATTTGTTTTTTGTTTGCTACAAATTTTATGTAGGGGTTTGGCACTGCCAAACCCCTACTACATAAATTTATTCATAACATAAATTTAGCAATTTGAGGTAAGGTTGTTTTAGATTGCAATAAGCAAATATTGAGTCAAAAATCCCCCTATCTCCCTATCTCCTCCTCTCCCCATTGATCTTTATGCAAACATCAAAGAGTCCTAGGCAATTTGAGTAAGGGGCGTTTTTAAGAGCGTCCCTTTTTAATTTCGTTAACCTAAATCTACCCAAAAGAAGATATCCTAAACTTTGGGAAATATGAACCAAAAGGTTGATAAAGCGGTGCTAGACCTCAAACAAATCAGAGAAAATCCAGACCAAATCCAAGAATTACTCAATCGTCGTAGTGCAGGAGAATACGACCTCCAACCTATTTTACAGTTAGACCAACAACAGAGAGAGTTAGAAACTAATCGCAGTCAACTCAGTGCTAGAAGTAATGAAATTGGTAAGTTGATTGGACAAAAGATTCGAGGTGGTAGCGACCCCAATGGTGCAGAGATTAATAGCTTAAAAGAAGAAGGCAACGAGCTTAAAATTAAACTAGCCGATTTAGAACCTCAAGAAAAAGATTTAAAAGCCCAGATAGAAACTCTTTTATTTCAATTACCCAATTTACCGAGTGAATCTACTCCTATTGGTAAAAATGAGACAGAAAATGTCGAAATTCGACGCTGGGGTGATGAATATATTCCTAATAACCTCGATATTTTGCCTCATTGGGAAATTGGCGAACGATTAGGTATTTTAGAATTTACTCGTTCGGTTAAAGTCGCTCAAAGTCGCTTTGTCAATTTAATTGGTGCTGGTGCAGCTTTAGAAAGAGCTTTGATTAACTTTATGTTAGACCGCCAAATTGAAGCTGGTTACATTGAAGTAATGCCCCCTATTTTAGTTAATAGCGATTCTTTAACTGGTACGGGACAACTACCTAAATTTGCAGAAGAAAGTTTTAAATGTCAAGAGGATGACCTTTGGTTGATTCCTACCGCAGAAGTACCTGTAACTAATCTGTATCGTGGCGAAATTATTGAAGCATCTCAATTACCAATTTATCACTGTGCTTATACTCCCTGTTTTCGTAGAGAAGCTGGTAGTTATGGAAAAGATACCAGAGGTTTGATTCGGTTACATCAGTTTAATAAAGTAGAGTTGGTTAAAATTGTTCATCCTGAAACTTCAGAAGCAGAACATCAGGCTTTAGTTAACAATGCAGAAGCAATTTTACAAGCTTTAAAATTACCCTATCGCGTGATTGAATTGTGTACGGGAGATTTGGGTTTTGGTGCAGCCAAATGTTATGACATCGAGGTGTGGTTACCTTCTGCCCAAATGTATCGGGAAATTTCTAGCTGTTCCAATTTTAAAGATTTTCAAGCTAGAAGAGCTAATATTCGCTTTAAAGAAGCTGGTAAGAAAGGAACACAATTTGTTCATACTCTAAATGGTTCAGGGTTAGCTGTAGGGAGAACCATGGCTGCTGTTTTAGAAAATTATCAGCGAGCAGATGGCATAATCGCAGTTCCTGAAGTTTTACAACCTTATCTAAAAAGAGAAGTGCTTTAAATTATTAGGGAACGGGGCGTACAAGGTTTCGAGGTCAACTCGAAACACAGCCTTTCCAATTCATAAACTATTCTTACCACAGTATTAATAAATTTATTACTATTTATCCTAAAGCGATCGCTATTTTTTAAGTCGTCCTAGTAAATTGAAGTTAGATTTATTGACACAGCTTGATTGCTAAAAGTTTGAGCTACGCATAATTCCATTGACAACTCCCTGCCCTGTCCATAAGCTTTAGGGATGAAAGTCAGAGATATAATCAAACTAATCGAACAAGATGGCTGGTATTTGGCTCGGACACGAGGCAGCCATCGTCAATACAAACATTCCAGCAAGCGGGGTTTAGTCACTGTACCAGGAAAACCAGGTGACGATCTGGCTCCAGGAACGTTGGATAGTATCTTGAAACAAGCAGGACTGAAATGATGCAGTATCTTATCGTAATTGAGAAGACAGACACTGGATATTCTGCCTATTCTCCCGACTTACCAGGATGTGTCTCGACGGGGGCAACCCGTGAAGAAGTTGAACAAAATATGCGTGAGGCAGTAGAGTTTCATCTGGATGGGTTGAAGTTGGAAGGATTAGAGATTCCACACCCCACAACCTCATCAGCCTATATTGAGGTCACCGCCTAACACTGCGCTGGAGCCGACCATATCAAGGTTATCGGTGGATAGTGAAGTTTGTCTGCGGCGGCTCAACTTTACCGTTAACAATTTTAAATACCTAGTAACAATCGATGTTCGCTTGAGTCTTAAAAGCGATCGCTTGTTGGAGTAATTTGAGTTTTTATAGCGATCTCTATTTTTCAATTATACGTTTAAAGATCGAATACAAAGATCGCTAATTATTAGACATAAAATGAAAAAAACCCAAGCTCACTAAGCAGAAATTTGCAGCTTGATTAAACCCCTACCTAACTTTTCAATAAAATCTGATTTATTAGAACATCCATACTGCTTGGCTAGTCTGTCAAATCATTCCCATCCTTCTGGAGTTACGGAAACATTTCTTCTTTCCTTTTTACTTTCGTATTGTTGGGGTCTTCCCTCGTGACTGGTTAAATTAGCTAGTGAGTTAGGATGAATTTCCTTTTTCTTCTTCTTTTGGTTTTCCATCTTAGTTTTTGTGGTGTCAAAAAGCCTCACAATTAGGGATTTACATATACAAATATAAAAAAAAAAGAAAATATCTATTAAATATGTATGTAATAGATTATCTTGGTAATTAGCGATCGCCGTATAAATTCTTGGCGGAATTAACGCGATCGCACTTCGACCATGATTTTAGGACATAAAATTAGCTTTTATGCTGACTCAAACAGTTTAAAGTCTATCTGTCCTCGTCCTAATTTTTCAATAAACTCAGAAACACTAGCGCATCCTGCCTGTCTAATTATGGGTTGCGCTCCTTTCCATCCAGTATCCGTAACAGTCAAGCTGCGTCTTTTTTTCTCTTCATCCAGATAAGCTTTTGGTCTACCACTTAAATTGGCGAGACTATTTGGATGTATCTTTTTTGCCATCAAACTTATTGGGGTTTCATACAAAATTAAATACATTATATCACCACCCACTTTTAGAAAAATAGTTTTATAACGTATTTTATAATATATAATTAGAAAACAAAAAAGCGATCGCTGACTTTGACACGGTAGACGATCGCTCTTTTGGCAAATCGATCACAGTAGAACTATGACCAATATGGATTTAAATATAAACCAAACCAACCATCATAGACAACTACAGAACCAAACAACCTTACAACCCTCTCAACGAGTCTACCTCTACGGCGACACCCAATTTAGTGGAATACTCATTCGTCCAGTAGAACGCACTTATCCCCCCAGATGGTCAGTTCAATTAGACCGAGGTGGTTACGATTGCCCTCCCGTCAACGATATTACTCCCATTACATCCCATCCAATTGAATCATCTACAGAAATACCTTTTAGCGATTTATCTGAACCAACTAAAACTGAACTAGAAAAAGAAATCATCGCCTTAAAAGAAGAAAACGCTCGACTCAAACAAGAAAACGAGCAACTGACTGAAGAATTAAACAAAGCCAAAAACATCATCCGTCGTGCTAGAGATATATCTCCTATCGTGCGTCAATCATTCAAAAGAGTTATCAGACTCGCCCATCAAGCTTGCATGGATGTACAGCGTACTGTTGGAGGTTGGATTTTAAAGATGGGTGACAAAGCCCGTAAATTCCGCCGTTTAGTCGATATTTGGGATGTTTTATCCCAGGACAATTGGTATCTAGATGAGATATTTGCACCAGATAAACTCATACCTCTAGATCAAATTCAACCACCTCGTCCCAAGAAAAGACCGACTACCTTTCTTGATGGGGAGACTAGGGGATTAGAAGACGGGGAGATTAGAAACATATGGAAAGAGAAAATAAAAACAAAGTCAAAACTCATGAAGATTTGAAGGTTGATCAAATAGCCTTTGAAGCAGCAATGAAAATATTTAAACTGTCTAGACAATTTCCAGTTGAGGAAAAATATTCCTTAACCGATATATATACAGAGAAATTGGAATTTGGTTAAAGTAAAACCAATGTATCTAGTTCATGTATTGTATTGATGACTTCAACTAGCTTTAATCCTTTTCTCAGTCTTGAATACGAACCAGCCTTAGAAAATTTAGGCGATGATTACTACGATGAAGTTGCAGCAGTGGAATTTCCTCAACAGATTCTCCGTTTTCGCAATGACTCTTTATTACCATTACTCGGATTAGATTCTAAATCGGTTAAAGATGAGCATTTTATTGAGGCTTTTGGGAAATTCCAAGGAATACAACCTTTTTTAGCCTTACGTTATCATGGCTATCAATTTGGCGAATATAATCCCTTTTTAGGAGATGGAAGAGGATTTCTTTACGGACAGGTAAGAGGTACAGATGGAGAATTGTATGATTTTGGTACCAAAGGATCGGGCAGAACTCCTTATTCTCGTACTGCTGACGGGAGATTAACCCTTAAAGGTGGTGTCAGAGAGGTATTAGCAGCAGAAGCTTTGCATCAATTAGGGGTTAAAACTTCTCGTTGTCTGAGTATGGTCGAAACAGGGGAAGCACTTTGGCGGGGTGATGAACCTTCTCCTACTCGTTCTTCAGTAATGGTGCGTTTTAGTCGTTCCCATATTAGGTTTGGTACGTTTGAAAGGCTGCATTATCTTCAACGTCCTGATTTAATTCAAAAATTATTGGATCATGTAATTGAAATTTATTATCCAAATATTGCTAACACAGAAGATAAATACGCCAAGTTTTATGCCCAATTAGTTGAAAGAGTCGCTCAATTGGCAGCCCAATGGATGGCAGCAGGTTTCTGTCATGGCGTACTTAATACAGATAATATGTCGATTACTGGGGAAAGTTTTGATTATGGTCCTTATGCTTTTATCCCTACTTATAATCCTCATTTTACAGCAGCTTATTTTGACTATGGTGGACGCTATAGTTATGGGAATCAGCCTTTTATTTGTAGGTTAAATTTGGAAATGTTGCAATTACCTTTAGGGATGATAATTGCTAAGTCTGATTTAGAGGCTGGTTTGGCTCAATTTGAAGATTGTTATGCTGTTACATATCATCAATTAATGCTTAATAAATTAGGTTTCCAAAACTTATCTGGGTTGGCAGCAGAAGAATTATTAGAAGCAACGATTAAATTACTCAGAAATACCGATATTGGTTATCATGCTTTTTTTGCTGAGTTAGCAGCAGGTTTTAATTATGGTTGGCGTGAAGATAGTTCTTTAATTTTAGAAAATAATTTCTTTGCTTCTGTATCTCAAGAAGTTAGTGATTATTGGCGTAAATTGTACCATCGTTGCTTAAATCAATTGCCACCAGAAGAAATGGATTTAATCGGCGATCGCTTAAGTTTTTATAATCCTAAAACTGCTTTACTTCGTCCTGTTATAGAATCAATTTGGCAACCAATTGTTGATGAAGATAATTGGCAACCTTTTTATGATTTAATTGCAACAATTCAAGCTAAGGAATGAAGTTGAGACAACTCAAAGTTAAGTGGGATAATTTATTTCAAAGTTTAAAAATAAATTTGCTTTTAGATGAATCAATCTTTAATGATTTAGTCAATGCTTATTCTGATCCGACAAGATATTATCACAATCTTCAACATATCGAACAATTATTAACTGTAGCTAATTTAATGAGAGAGCAAGCAAGCAATTTTCCAGTCATTGAATTAGCTATTTGGTTTCATGATGTAATCTATGATTCGCAAGCGCAAGATAATGAAGTGAAAAGTGCAGCTTATGCCGAACAAGTTTTAACTCGTTTAGAAATAGATAATTGGATTATTCAATCAGTTAAACAATTAATTTTACAAACTCAAATCCATCAAACAACATCTGAAGATTTTGATAGTCAATTTTTTTTAGATGCAGATTTATCAATTCTTGGTGCAAATCAAACTGAATATCAAATTTATAGTCAAGCAATACGACAAGAATATGCTTGGCTTTCTAAAGCAGATTATTATCTTGGTAGAAAAAAAATTCTAGAAAGTTTTTTGGCTAGAACTAGAATTTATCAAACAGAATATTTTTTTAATCACTTAGAAGATCAAGCTCGAGCTAATTTACAACAAGAATTACTTGAAATTACCTCAATTGAATTCTGAGCTTAAATTTAATTTTAAATAATCCCAAAATTATGGCAGGATACTTAATTAACTAAAAAACTTAATCAATTTATTGACCGATGTTGCTACCATTTCAAAAAATATTAAAATTATTAGTAGCTTTTGGGGCTATTTTACTATTAATCAATAATATTAAAATTATTGAAGCAAGTGCAGAAACCATGCTACTTAACCAAACTGAAATCAACCAAAAAATTCAAAATTTATCAGGTTGGACTACTGACGGCAAAACAATTACTCGTACTTTTCAATTCAAAGATTTTGTTGAGGCGATCGCATTTGTGAATAAGTTAGTTGAACCTGCTGAAGCAGCAGGACATCACCCCGATCTGATGATTTCTTATAACAAAGTTACTGTTAATCTGACTACCCACGACGCGGGGGGCATTACTCAAAAAGATTTTGATTTAGCTAAACAAATTAGTCAATTAGCTGAATAAGATAGCTCTCAATCAATTGCATTAAAATATGATTAATTGTTGATACTGGTAACGGATAATTGGTAACTGGTAATTGGTAACTGATAACTGTTTTATGCTCTTCGGCGTACTTTTCTTGGTGTAATTTGGGTAGGATCGACATTAGCAATCGCTCTTTTTAAAGGCATTGTTCGTAAACAGTTACTTTGGGTATTAATTTGATAGACTTTGCCACTATCAATATCTAAGGCTGTTAGCCATCCGCTATTTTGATGATAAGCACCAGTTTCAATATCCAACCAACCTGCACCAGCAGCTATTTGTCCTGGTTGAACTCCTGGTAAGGTAAAGGTAATAGTATGACCAGTAATAATTAATTTATCTTTGAAATACGGTTCGTTAATGCTATGAAATTCTTCTCTGATCCAACAAAACTGTTCGGAATTTTGTTCTTCTAAAGCAAGTCTGGGACAAACTCCTGCATGAACTAACCAAATGTCTCCGAGATCGAGATAAAGGGGTAAAGTTTTGATCCAATCAATATGGTCTTGAGGGATTTTGCTATCATAACTTGTTACAGTAGCATGACCGCCACTATAGAGCCATCCTTGATAGAATTCAATCGAAACTTGTCCACTCCCAACTACATCTAGTAACATTTCTTCATGATTACCCCTTAAACATTGATATTGGTTGCGGATCACAAAATCGACAACATCGGCACTTTTTGGACCTCTATCGATTAAATCTCCCAAAAAATAAACTTGATCATCACTATTTGGCGCAATTGCATCTAATAAGGCGATTAAGGCATCGTAGTGACCGTGTACATCTCCTATTATGATTCGGCGTTGATTGGTCATATTAATTTTTTACTACCTAAAATATCAATGATTATCTTGAACTTTCCAGACCTTTAGTGATAAGACTAGACTATTAACCTATTAACTTAGGATTCCCAATTTCTTTTGGGATGATTAGGCGGTATTTTGAATATTTTTTCCTGATTTCAACTACATCATATTATATAAAGAATAATTAAATAAGGATTGACATCACGCTCAATTAAATATGTACAAAATTAACTGGTTATTGGTACACTTCCTTGAAAAGAAGGAGCGTAGGAGCAAATCTGCATCGCTTGCTTGTAAGCTTTGTGCAGTGCCTGTGATGACTATAGTTCCCCAGTGAGAAGTAGAGGTTTAATTTGTCTACAGCAGCTAAGATTAAAATCTTAAAGCAGCCAACCAATTTATCTTGGGTCAAACTCGCGATCGCGAATTTAGATACAATTTTACTCGATCATTCTCATTGTGAAAGGAAAGCTGCCGGAGTAGCAATCAATATGATGTTTCGCTATCCTTCTTTTCATAAGCTAGTTCGGCAATTAACCGCGATCGCTAAAGAAGAATTAGAGCATTTCGAGCAGGTAAATCAGTGGTTAGATCGTCGAGGAATTGCTTTAGCACCTTTAAACTCTCCTCCCTATGGTGCTAAATTGAAAGCACAAATTCGCCATCAAGAACCAGATCGTTTGTTAGATTGCTTATTAGTTTCGGCTTTAATTGAAGCTCGTTCTCACGAAAGATTAGGATTATTGGGAGAATATTGTCCCGAACCAGACTTGGCTAAATTTTATCGAAGTTTAATGGCATCAGAAGCTCGTCACTATGGAATTTATTGGTTATTAGCTAATGAATATTGTGAAGCCAAAGCAGTCGAACAGCGTTTAGATGAGTTATCGACTATTGAAAGTGAAATTTTAGCTAATTTATATCCGGAACCACGAATACACAGCTAAGACAGTTATCAGTTACCAGTGACCAGTTACCAAAGATTAAGTAATAAAGAACAATCAACTATCAACAATTAATCATATGTTAATGCAATTGATTGAGTGAGATTAGGAACAAAAATCAATTATTGGCTCATCTGTATTTGTGAGTGAGGTTTTAATTTGCTTGTATTAAATTGCTCAAAGCCATGAAGAAATATTATGAAGAGTTTTTAATTAGAAATTGGCAACCAAAAGACCGAGAATCAGCAGCAGCAGTTATTAGACAAGTTTTGACCGAATATGGTTTACCCTGGCAACCTGATGAAGCGGATAAAGATGTCATTGAAATCGAAACTGCTTATTTAGCAAGAGGTGGAGAGTTTTGGGTAGTAGAACAAGCCAATCAACTAGTTGGCACTGGAGCTTATTATCCCATTACGAGAGGTGAGCGAGCCGTAGAAATTCGCAAAATGTATCTATTACCTTCAGTCAGACAAAAGGGATTAGGTAGATATTTACTACAAGAGTTAGAAAAAGCGATCGCACTTGCTAATTTTAAAGAAATTTGGGTAGAGACGGCTTCCGTTTTACAAGAAGCAGTAAACTTGTATGAAAAAACTGGTTATCAACCAACAACAGGCATAGAAACCGCTCGATGCGATCGGGTTTATGTCAAAAGATTAAAAAATTTAAAAGATTAAATTATAACTAAAGCAAACTTAACCCCTGGATGCAAACAGGCTGACTAAAATTGCTACTGTAAAATATACTATCATTGCACGATACAACTCTAAAAAATCATGACGAGCTACCAAAAAAAATCTACTGTCCGCGAGTTCAAAACTTTATTAGTATGGGCAGCTATTTTTTGGCTGATAGAAATTTTAGATTTTTTTGTATTTCGCGGAAAATTAGATAGATTTGGCATTCAACCTCATAATATTATTGGATTACGAGGTATTTTGTTTGCTCCTTTTCTTCACGGAGGTTTTAGCCATTTAATAGCTAATACTATCCCTTTTCTGACTTTGGGATGGTTAACTATGCTTCAAGAAACTAGTGATTTTTATATCGTCTCGATCGCAACAATGTTAATAGGAGGATTAGGAGTATGGCTGTTTGGCGTGCCTGGTTCAATTCATATCGGTGCTAGTCTCTTAATCTATGGTTATTTAGGTTTTTTATTACTACGTGGGTACTTCCAAAAGAATTTGCCATCGATTGTGTTATCGATCATTGTTTTCTTCCTTTATGGCGGTTTGTTATGGGGTGTTTTACCTTCTAGAATGGGAATTTCTTGGCAAGGACATTTATTTGGTTTTTTAGGTGGTGCGATCGCAGCTTGGTTAATTGCTAAAGAAAAAAAATATTATGAATAATAATTTATCTAGTGTTTCTCACTTTAATAATGGACAAGAAATACCTGTTTTTTATTAATTGTTAATTGTTTATAGTTAATAATTGACAGTTGCATTTATCTTTTGACTTTACCTAGCGGTTGTACATATTTTCCTAGAGTCAATCTCCTATAAATTTTAATTTGATTTATAGCTTTCTTAACCGCGAGAGCTTAAGTTTAAAGAACTTAAATCAATATATTTTTTACTTAAATGGCTTCTTATCCTTCTCCTCGTCAAATTCTTAAAACTTTATTTCCTCACCTCAAAGTAGCTGCTGGTTATGCTAATCAAATTCAGTCCAAGATTAAAGCTTTACCTGCTAAAGGATTAGGAAGCAATTTTTTTTCTGCTGCTTTAACCGATGCAGATCTTTCAATTCAAACCTTAGTTGAAGTCGCCTTGTTGGGAACTTTTCCTGAGCTTCGTTTTCATGGCGAAGAATACGAACAATCTCGCAATACTAAATATTTTCGAGCCACAGATTTAGGTTCGCCAGGAGATTATTTAATTACTCTCGATCCGATAGATGGTACTAAATTTTATCTTGACGGACATAATAATTATCAAATTATTCTTAGTATTCTTAATACTGATGATTTTGAAGCAGTAATTGCTATTTCTCCTGCCCAAAATACTTATTATTATGCTTTACGGGGTGAAGGTACTTATCAAGGTAATCTCGATCAAAATTTAGAAGCTTGTACTCCTTTAAAAATTAATAATCCTAAACCTGCTATTTTATTGGGATGGGGAATGAGTTTTCTCAAGCCAAAATTAGTGAAAAAATATCAAGTTCTTGAAGTGGAAAATGATTACTCTGCTGAAGAAAAAATTCCTAATGTAAATGGAATTTTAGCTCATGAAATAACAGGAGTAGCAATTAGAAGAGGTAAATTTATTGATGGCGGAGCTTTGTCATTTTTAGCTAAAGAAGCTGGTTGTATTGTAACTACTTTAGATGGTTCTTCTTTACCACCTTTACATACTTGCCAAGACTATAGTTTACCTGGATTATTAATGGCTACTTCAGAACTTGTGCATCAAGATTTACTCGAAGCTAGTCAACAATCAATCAGAAGCTAATATTAAGTTCGCTCTTTATAGTTAAAGGTGATGTTTAATGAGGAGACTGGGGGACTAGGGGATACGGAGAGAATTTATTTTAAGTGATTATCAGAACTTGATATAAAATATTTTTTTGATTTGATTTACTTTAGGTTTTTTTTACTTTAATTATTGAGAAATTTGTCTAAGGTAAATTGTGAATATTTGCTAGTTGATAAGCTTTACCTCTACTACTATAGCACTACGTATTTAGGTTAGGACGAAAAACCCTGTAAGGGCGATACTTCGTACCCTTCGGGAAGCGTGAATTGCCCCTACGATCTATAATGATGTCCTAATCTTTCTTTGTACTGCTATATCAAAAGCCCATGCACTAATACTAACAGCTTCTCGATCAATAAGATTTCTAGAAAAAGTTGTACTCCATCCAGACGCAGTATATCGTTGTTTTTTGAATGTTTCAGCCATAAGCAGGATAAACAAGTAAAAAAGCAACGGTCAAAAAAATAATTACTTTTGACCACAAAATTTTATTGTGAAGATGGTCGGAAATTATCGCCAATCAATAGATTAAAGCAACTATTAGGTATACAGAAAAAGTAATATATCTAGATGATAGAGATTGTTCAATACCAAAACCAACTCTACCAACAGTAGTGATTACTCCACTAATCAAAGTATAGCTACCAATTAGTAGCCAAGGTAAACAAAGCTCACGAAGTTGATTATTTAGTTTGGAAGCCCATAAATAAAAACAAAAACTAAAAACAATTAGAATTATTAATCCAATAATCTGGCTTGAAAACAAATCTTGGAAACCTAAAGGAGAACCAATAAAAGAGAGAAAATAAGCAATAGTTTTAAAATTTCGGGATGATCACGATTTAACTCTAACATAATAGCGAAAGAGCGATCGCTACTGCCATCATCGATGAAAATTACCTCTTTATTTCCTGCGATTTGTGCTAAAGTTTCCTCTAGTTGTCGCCACAATTCGGGCAGAATATCCTCTTCATTGAAAATAGGAATGACAATAGAATAATTAACCGCATTGTTTGTTTCTTCTAAAACAGTCATATTCTTTAGTTGTATCAAATCAAATGTTATTTAAACTCATTGTTGATTAATACTATAATCATCAGCGTTTCTAGTTAGATGAGGACTGTAACAAGGATCGTTATCTAACAGAGATTGCCATTTATTTAACATATAAATTCTTTCCTGTTGTAAACGTTGTTGTTTCGCAACAGAATCTTCTTTACCTCTGCTTTTTGATTCATAGTGAAATAACTTGACATGAGGCAGATAAATATTACGATAGCCTTGTTGAACTAACTTCAGACAAAAATCTACATCATTATAAGCAATCGCTAAATCTTCTTCAAAACCATTAACTTGTTCAAATACTTCTCGCCGACACATTAAACAAGCTCCTGTAATAGCAGAATAATTATTAATGGTGATCACTTGACCAAAATATCCTGGTAGCAAAGAAGGATAGCCTTTATGACTATGACTAGCAACACCACCAATTCCTAAGACTACACCTGCGTGTTGAATGGTTTTATCTGGATAAAGAAGTAATCCACCTACCGCACCAATTGATCTTCTTTGAGCTTGTTCGACCATCGCTTCAATCCAATCATTACTAATAATTTCTGTGTCATTATTCAAAAATAAAAGATAATGTCCCTGGCTTTTTTCGACAGCATAATTATTAAGTTGAGAGTAGTTAAAGGGAATATCTAACGAATAGCAATTAAAACGATTTGGTTCTTGGTTTTGCCAATATTCAAAACATTCAAAAGTTGCTGATTCTTGACTACCATTATCAATCACAATTACTTCATAGTTGGGATAAGTAGTCTTAGTAAAAATAGATTTCAAACAAGTATTTAAAGTTTTAGCTAAATCCCTCGTAGGAATAATAATACTTACAAGTTGTTTCTCTTTGATTTCATATCTAGTAGTATACAAACCAGGATAACCAGTAACAGGAATTATTGAGCCTGGTTCTTTTCTTCTTACTAACGCTTCTGATAAAGCTTTTTGAGCAGCTTCGTAAGCGTAAGGTTTAGCTGAAGTACCCGATGCAGCCGATTCAGAATGAATTCTCCAGTGATAAAGTACTTTAGGAATATGAAAAATTTTGTCAGTTTTTTCCGTAAATCTTAATACTAAATCATAGTCCTGACTACCTTCTAAACCTGCTCGAAAGTTACCAATTTCAGTAACAATTGAACGACGATAAACTCCCAAATGACAAGTGTACATCCGAGTTAAAAAAGAGTCGGGACACCAATCCATTTTGAAAAAAGGATCTTTATGCCAATTATTTTCATCAATTTTGTCCTCATCAGAATAAATCATGTCAGCTTCAGGATGTTCATTTAACAACCTAACTATTTCATAAAGAGCATGAGGTGCTAACAAATCATCATGATCTAATAAAGCAATATATTCGCCTGTAGCTATTTCTAAAGCTGAATTTGAAGCGCGAGAAATATGACCATTTTCTTGACGAAATACTACTTTGATTCGAGAATCTTTTTGGGCGTATTCTTCTAATATTTCTTTGACATAGGGTTTAGTTGAACAATCATCAGCCAGACATAATTCCCAATCAGGATAGATTTGTTTTAAAACTGATTCAATCGCTTGACGAAAAAAAGCTTCTGGAGGATTATAAACTGGTACAATTATGCTGATTTTAGGTTGATAAGAAAGAAGTGATAATGTTTCGCTCATCCTAGTTAAATCAATTTGTCTAGGATAATGTTTATTTAACCATTGTTGATATTTGCTATCTTTGCTAGGAGGAATATCTTCATCAATTCTGGTGACTATTGGATCTGGGCGGGCTAAAGATTTAGCTAATTTTGGTAGTTTATCTTTAAAAATTTTGGTAAAGATATATTCCCAACCTTTTTCTTGTAATAGTGCTATTTTATCGTTAATCTTTTTTTTTTCAAGAGATGGAATTACTGAACTATTTGTAGCGAAAGAATTGAGATAAGCTTGATAAACTTCATCTCTATGATTAAGATTCAAAGCTTGTTTCCAACCTAACCAAAGTGTTCTAATTTGCCAGAATTTACTGCTTTCCATTGCAATAATTAAGTTTTGTAATTGCGCTTGTTGATGCAGATTTTGTTGTAGCTGTTGTTGAGATTGAGTTAATTCGCTTTGAGTTTGTTGTAGCTTGCGTTGAGATTGGGTTAATTCAGTTTGAATTTGTTGTAGTTGTTGTTGGGAGTTAGTTAATTCAGCTTGAGTTTGAGTTAATGTGTTTTCAGTCTGTTGAAGCCGTTGTTGAGATTGAGTTAATTCAGCTTGAGTTTGTTGTAGTTGAACTGCAAGATTACTTAATTCTTTTTGCTGTTCTTGTTTAGAATAGCTTTCAGCTATAGCAGTTCCTAGTCGTGCAAAACTCTCTCTAATTTGAAAAACCAATTCAGAATTGAAGTTAGCTTCAAAAAGAGCGATCGCATTTTCAGGAAGATTTTTTCCTACACCTAAAACACCAAGACCATGATAATGCAGAAAAGAAAAGTGAGGATATTGTTGACTCAACTCCTGCCATAGTTGCCAAACACCAAACCCTCTTTCTCGAACGTTAATGTCATGAAAGACTACCACTGCACGATCAGAAAGTTTAGCAAACCATGTTTCATAATCATGTTTAACTGCTTCGTAAGTATGCAAACCATCGATATGAAGAAGATCGATACTTTGATCGGGAAAATGACTAACTGCTTGATCGAAAGTTGAACGAATTAGACGTGAAAAGCTACCATACTTGGGATCATGATATGCAGATAACTGGCTAAAAACTTCCTCTCCATATAAACCAGAGTGTTCATCTCCTTCCCAGGTATCTACAGCATAGCTTTTGGTATTTAATCGCAATTTTTGGATAGCTTGGTTAAAAGCACAGAAAGAAACACCGTAGTGTGTACCTAATTCTACAAAAGTTTTGGGCTGAAGATTTTCAATTAACCAGAAAGCAAAAGGAACATGACCGTACCAAGCTGAAGGTGTAAGCCACTCAGCTTTCATAATAGTTGTAGAGGAAAAAATAGAGGAGATTAATGGATGGTTCATGTTTGCCAAAAGCATTAATTAGGAATCTAGAGAAATTTCCTTCTCATGATAAAAGGGATATTAGTAAAATAACAACTAAGATCGAGCGAATTATTGAATTGTAATTAAATGCGATCGCATTTACAGTAAAGCTTGTAATATTTTTAGTTTTTATTAATCATTTAATTCTATGAGTAAACAAAAAGAATAATATTTTTTTTGATAGTTATTACCAAAAACTGCTTTTTGAGGCAAGACAATAATGATTTGTTTTTTGATAGTCAATTATTATTCATCAGATTTAATTAATCGTTTAGTTAAATCTTTACCTCAAGAGCAAAACATTGTTTATCAACTAATAATTGTTAATAATTCTCCCGAAGATTTAGAGATAAAAAAACTACAGCAAAACAATATTCATATTTTAGAAGCAAAAGCTAATTTGGGTTTTGGTCGCGCTTGTAATCTGGGATTAGATTTTATTTATCAACAAAATCCTCAAGCTATAGTTTGGTTAATTAATCCCGATGCTTATTTTGAAAAAGTCGATTTAACCACAGTTTTCAATTTTTTTACTAAATATCCCCAAATCTCTATTTTAGGAACTACTATTTATACTCTTAATGGCGAGCTTTGGTTTGGAGGAGGTCATTTTAATCCTAGTTTAGGTAATATTAAATCAACCAATTTATTAACAGATCTTGATGACAACTTATCTGTCAATTGTGATTGGGTAAGTGGCTGTAGTTTAATAATTAATCTGAAAAATTTTTCTCAATGTCCGCAATTCGCTCCGCAATATTTTTTATATTACGAAGATTTTGATTTTTGTCGTCGTTATGCTGCCCAACAACATCAAATTGCTATTACTAATGAAATCTCAGTTATTCACGAACCTTCTACTATTACTGACCGAAATTTAATCAATAAATTTAAACATAGTACTTATAGTTATCTAATTACTCTCAATCAATATTGTCATCCTTTAGTCTTTTATATAAGACTGTTTCGTTTAATTATTCACGGAGTAATTATCTTACCAATTAAACCCAAAATTACTTGGGGAAAGTTTCTAGGAATAAGTCAATATTGGGGGATAAAATTTCATCCTAGTAGCTCATCTAAATAATAAGTACAAAAAACACTACCAATCGATAACTTTATCTGTTTCTTCGTTCTACTCAAGACAAGGTTTATCTGTGGATATTTTTTGATTTCCTCAATTGAAACTTAACGAGTCAGTAATATTAAGTACGAATAATTAGTTAGATAAAAATAGATTGAATATAAATTTTTAATCAAGAATAATATTATTTTAAAAGATTAAATTAACTGACTTTACCTTCCTATTTTTTTAGCAGAAAATAAAATATGCGCATCAAACAAAATATTTTTGTGAGTTTTTTTGTGACGCTAACGAAATGAACGCAAGCCCTGTCGTTTTAAGGCAGGGTACTGTTCACATCTTGTTTTTTTTTCGAGCAAATTGATTAAACATTTTGTTGCTCGTTCAATTTTCTATGGGATAAATTTATGAAAGAAGTTCAACAGAATCTCATACATTTAGAAAATTTTTCAGATTTAAATCAAAGCGTTAGCTATGGCTTATCTTTAGAATCTTTAAACAGATATCCAGCTAATTTAGTTCACAATGAATTAGCTTTATTTGATGAAAGTTATTCATTAGAAAATATTACAGTTTCACTAGCAAACAATGCTTATGTTGAGACAGATTTAAATGAGCGAGCTAATTTCAAAGATTCGTTAATAGGGCAACTTTTTGACAAATTTAATGAGCATCAGATTGTTTTTATTGATGCTGCTGTTGAAGATTATCAAACCATAGTAGATCGCCTTTCAGGTTCTTCTAAAATAGTAGTATTAGATATTCAATCAGATGGATTAACTCAGATTAGTAAAGTTCTTAGTGAGTATCAAGATTTAGATGGAATTGAAATTATTTCTCATGGAAATTCAGGACAATTACTGTTTGGTAATACTGTTCTTACCAAGGATAATCTTTTTGAATATAGTAATGTTTTAGCATCTTGGCAAAATTCTTTATCCGAGCAAGGAGATATTTTCCTTTATGGTTGTAATCTTGCTGCTGATGTTGATGGAATTGCTTTTGTTACAGAATTAAGCAAACTAACTAATACCGATATTGCTGCTTCGACTGACGCTACTGGTGCTAAAGAATTTGGTGGTGATTGGGGCTTAGAATTTACGGTTGGAGATATTGAAACAAAACCTAGTGTTACTGCTGAGATTGAAGATAACTATAACCATCTGTTGTATTACAACTCAGATAGCTTTAAATTTATAGATCTTGCGATCGATCTTCATTATCTGATTGATTATAAGTTTTCCTATACCAATTTTTCCGAGCAATTTAAGTTTGACGATTTAAGCAAGCTTGATGCTAGTGATATCAGAGCAATTAAACTTTCTTTTCAAGGAGATGAATTATTTGATTCTAATTTCTATTTGTCTCATAATCTCGATGTAGCTAAATTGGGAATGAATCCTTTTACTCACTACATGGAGTATGGTTGGAAAGAAGGTCGAGATCCTAATTGTTTATTTGATACTTCTTTTTATTTAGAGAAGAATATTGATATTAGACAGGCAGGTATTAATCCGTTTAAGCATTTTATGCAAACTGGTTATAAATATGGTTTAGATCCTAATGTTTTGTTCGATACTTCCTATTATTTAGATAAAAATCTTGATGTCAAAAAAATAGGAATGAATCCGCTCGAACACTATGTAGAGTATGGATTCAAAGAAGGTCGAGATCCCTTTGCTTTATTCGACACTTCCTATTATTTAGATAAAAATCTTGATGTCAAAAAAGCAGGATTAAATCCACTAGGACATTATGTACAGTATGGATTTAAAGAGGGAAGAGATCCCTTTACTTTATTCGATACTTCCTATTATTTAGCCAAAAACCTTGATGTCAAAAAAGCAGGATTAAACCCACTTCAGCATTTTGTTGAATACGGATATAAAGAAGGTAGAAGTCCTTTTTTATTATTTGATACCTCTTATTATGTCAACAAATATCCTACTGTTCTTAAGTCAGGAATTAATCCTTTAGTTGATTTTGTTAACAGTGGATTTACTAAAAATTATAATAAGGCTTCTGAATTTTCTCATCAAATTTTACTAGCTCAATCAGTTTATCAAGGTGGTAGTAATAATCCAATAGGTAACCTGATTTTCTTAGGCGGTACTTTAATTTATGATGCAGCTAGTAAGCTCTGGAGATTCAGCACTCAAGCAATAGAAAGTTTTTCCGATCTTACTACTAATCCTCCTCCTTTTCCTGGAACACAAGAAGGAACTATCAACTTTGAATTCTTTCCTAAAGACGCAGGTGTATTTAATCGGATTTTAGATAGTAGTATTTTTGCTAATCCTACACAATTAGATGATTTTTCCAGAATTAGCATTACTACTTTTCCTAAAGATTCTACTATTGCTCAATTAATTAATAAACCTCTAATTTTTCCTGCTGAACAACCTCAAGGACTTTATTTTCTAGAGTCTAATTCAAATGGTATTCCTGTTACTATCATAGGGGAAGCAGATTATCCTAAAGAAATACCACAAGCTACTCGTCTTGTTGAATTAGAAGGAGGAGGAACTTTTCAATTTCTGAGAAATAATCAACAAGGAATTGAAGGCTACTTTGTATCAAATGCAGGAAATACTCCCAAAAAAGCTGTTTCTTTAAAAGATTTTAGTGGTACGAGTAATTTATCATACATAATAGGTCGTATTAATACAAATGCCAACAAAATTAAATTAGAGGGTATTAAAGAACCAGTATTATTTCGAGGGGAACTAAAACAGTTTACAGCAGAGGAAGTTTTAAACTTTGTCAAAAATGGTCCTATTAAGAATTTTCCTTTTGAAGGAGTTTTTGAAAGATTATATTTTGATACTTCGACTGGAACAGTTGTTGTAGATAAATCAGGAGTTTATTTGAAGTAAAATTAAATGAGTATAGATCTATATATTATTCCAACTATCTCAAATGTAATTACTTGGGGTGAGCTTAAAACTAAATTTCTAGAATTACTCACTCCTGAAGAGAGGGAGCCTATCGGTGAGCCTTCATTAATAAAATTTCGTTCTCATGACGTTGCTCAATTATCAGAACAATTGCTAATCGATTGTTATTACTCTTTATCTCTTGCAGTTCGCAATACCTTATCGGTTGGCTGTTTTGAAAATAAACTAATGTGCGTCGATGAATTAGGTTTTGTTGGAGAGTTTGGTCGCAATTTAGAACGAGCTAGTATCCAAACTATAGCCCAACAATGGCAAGCTGTGGGTTATACCTATGAAGTCACTAGTGGTGGTGGTAGAAGTAGATGGGAGCCTCCGCTGTTTGTGGCACTCTCTGCTGCACTTGCTGATTTGTGTCAGGGATACGTAATAGTGATGGATAGTTGTTTCACTCTCGACATTGGTATATATTCATCTCAGCAATTTCGACAAGCTAAAATGACATTAACTCTAAGAGTAGATAATTTAGAATAATTTTAACTACTATAAATCAATGATGTGCCAAAAAACTAAATTATTCTTAATGTTATTGCTCATCATTTTATAGTTTGCTCGATATGGGGATGACAATTAATATTTCATTATTTGTTCAAGAATCTCATACGATTGATGGTTATCTTTTTCTGTTGTGACGAATGATTAAAACACCAACAGAGTTAACTATCAAAAGAACTAAAATAGTCAAAAAAAAGATTAATCGAACTAAATGGCAAGAAATCACTCAAACAGAAACCCTCGATTTAACAACTCTAATTAAGATTTTGAAATCTCCAGAAGGAGAAAAGTTAGTTAATTCTAGAGAAGCATTTAATTGTGGTTTTGAGTTTGAATTAACTTCTGGAGAGCGTATTCCTTTATGGATTGATTTTTATGGTAAAAATTATCGTAATGGTTATCCATTTAGACATTATGGTAACTTAGTAATCTCCACTAGCTCAAGTTATTTATGGCGTTCGATAGATAGACAAATTGTTAATCAAATTGCTCTTAATTATCAGAAAAGCGATCGCAATTTAATTCATAGCAAAAAACATCGTTATACCAAAGAAGAAAAAATTTTATCAATTCATCAAGATTCCGAAGATTTGTTTCTTGAAATTTGTGGATTATTGTCCTTAGAACAAGAGGAAACTTATATCGAACACGCTGTGATGTACTATGAAATGAATTTTCGTTGTTCATTGACTAATCAAATGATTTACCATCGTAATCCAATCGAATTTGCTCAAGATTTTGAACGCATTTATATTGACTACCTTTGGGGTGCTTATTTTCCCTTACTTTTAAGTTCTAACTTAGATATTTGGCAGCTTAGTTCAGAAGAAATATCTAATTTAGGAACACATCAAATGGATCGAGAAAAACCTGGTAAAGACAAACCAGAATTATATAAATTTTATGCTCAACCTCGTAAATTTTGTCCTGAACTTCAACCAGAAGAAATTATTGATTTCTTAGAAAGTTTAGAGCCACAAATAGTAAAAAAACTGACTAAACTACCAGTATCTTTCATTAAATTAGGATTTAAAAATACAGAACAAAGATTTCCAGAAGTTAGATACTATGATTGCCAAGAACAAGGGATGGTTTTAATTTCAGGTGCTTTATCAAGTGTTTGGCGACCCTATAGATATTTAGCACAACTAGCTCTTAACTCTTAAATAATTAAATAATTAATTAATAAAATAGCGATTATCACCAAGGAACATTCCATAAGCATGACAATAACTATTTCAATTTTTTCTAAAACGGATATTGTTCAAGCTTATGCCTCTTTGGTTCGTCGTTTTACGCGTAAACACAATCCTAGGACTGTCGAACAATATTTAGAAGGGCGGAATTGTCAAGAGATCGATCTAGCAACTTTGATGAGTATTTTAGATTCTTCAGATCATCAAGCATTGGCTAATTCTACCCACAAGTTTTATGTAGGTGTAGGTTACGAACTCTTCCCTGATTATTTCATGCCTATTTCTATTTATTTTTATGGGAAAAATTATGGTCGTGGACTACAAACAAGATACGATAGCAGTTGTCAAATTCACATCAGTTATAGAGATTTGTGGCGGATTGTTAAATTTAAACCACGATATAAAAAGAAAAATGAAAACAATCTCAAATTCGAGACTGGTTTCGAGGGTATTAAACCTGTTTTAAACAAAAACTTAGTTGAAGCGAATAATAATTCTGCCAATTTTTTCTTAACAGCTTGTGGTTTACTCGAACCAAAAGATAATAGCTATATCGACCATGCTGCAATGTACTATCTAGCTAACTGCTTATCTCCTTTGACTAACCCTATGATTTACCACAGAAATCCCGTCGAATTTGCCCGAGATTTTGAACGCATTTATGCTGAATATCATTGGGGAATTCCTACTCCTTTGATGCTCGATTCTAAGATCGATATTTGGAAATTAACAAAGGCAGAAATTAACGACTTAGTTACTTATTTGGATAAAACAGATTCACCACTCAAAGATTATCCTCGTATTTATACATTTTTTTCTAAACCCCATGATATCCTTCCCGAACAAAAAGAGTCTGATCTTATCAACTTTATTGAAAGTTTAGACCCAGAAACCGTCAAGAAGCTCTCAAAATTATCACCCTCATTTATCAGACAAGCACTAGCTAATTTAGAGCAAGAATTACCAGAAATTCATTCTTATGACTTTCAATCGCGGGGTATTGCTTTGACATCAGGAGTGCTGATGAGTGTCTGGCGTGCTTATCAATATTTAGCTCAATTAGCTGCTCTCGAACTTGGTTAAATGAGTATCGATCTATATATTATTCCAACTATCTCAAATGTAATTACCTGGGGTGAGCTATTAGCTAAATTTCTAGAATTACTCACTCCCGAAGAGAGGGAGCCTATCGGTGAGCCTTCCTTAATCAAAGCTCGTTCTCATGACATTGCAGAATTATCAGAAAAATTACTAATCTATCACTATTACTCTCTATCTCTTGCGGTTCCTAATACTTTATCTTTTGGCTGTTTTGAAAATACAGCAGTGAGTCTTGATGAATTAAGCTTTGTTGAAGATTATGGTCGCAATTTAGAACGAGCTAGTATCCAAACTATAGCCCAACAATGGCAAGCTGTGGGTTATACCTATGAAGTCACTAGTGGTGGTGGTAGAAGTAGATGGGAGCCTCCGCTGTTTGTGGCACTCTCGGCTGCGCTTGCTGATTTGTGTCAGGGATACGTAATCGTGATGGATAGTTGTTTCACTCTCGATATTGGTATATATTCATCTCAACAATTTCGACCAGCTAAGATGACATTAACTCTAAGAGTAGATCACTCAGGATAATCTTATCTATTTGCTGCCGACTTTTCCATTCTCGCTTTTAAGAGAGCATTGCGCTCTTTAACCATCGGTTCATCGACGTACCATAAGGGAATATCATCATAATCTGGAATGCCATCATCAATCAGATATCGAGCATGAGGATTTTTGGGATATCCCATCGGTACTGCACCAGAGCAAATCACAAACATCCCTAGTTCATGCGCTTTAAGAGCGCGTTTAGCATTAGGAGAAACTCGCACGATATCACCCGAAACTAGCTCAATTAATTCGCCATTAATTTGGATTTGTCCAGAACCACTAATGACAATATAAACTTCTTCTTGTTCTTGATGAGTATGGGTAAAAGTATATCCTTGATTGGCAGGAAGATTAATTAATCCCAAAGCTACTCCTTTTAAACCTAATTTCCGACGGGGATTAGTCAGCCAACCAAGATTAGTAAAATCAAAATGTGCTTTAGAATATGCTGATTCCATGATAATTCAGTATTTTTTAATGCTCTAGCAAGAATACGATCGCGATGACCATAATTATATTTAAGATAGCGTCCTCAGACAGAAACGCGATCGCTCTATTATAACATTTTGTAGTATAGCAAGATTCAAAATAATGACATAACGCTCAGGATACTACCCATCCTACAAATAATTAGGTTGACTTACTGATCGCGTCAAGTAAAAATTATCTGTGTTTATCTGCGTTTATCGGTGGATATTTCTTTATTATTTAAGCTTGACGTAACACTATACTTTATTAGTTACACTATCTAAATAACAATTAATAACTTCATCAGGTTGACCAATTAGTTTAATTGTTCCTTTTTCAAGCCAAATAACCTTATCACAAGATTTGCCAATTAAATCCATTGTGTGGGAAACCAGTAAAATCGTAATATGGTCTTGCCAAAATTCCTCCATTCTTTGTTTACATTTATTTTTAAAACTTTCATCTCCTACCGATAACACTTCATCTAAAATTAAAATATCAGGTTGAACATCAGTTGCGATCGCAAATCCTAGTCTTGCGGTCATACCAGAAGATAAACTTTTTACTGGAGCTAAAGCATAGTCTTCTAGTTCGGCAAATTGCAAAATTAAATTAGCTCTTTGGCGCATCTCTTGACGAGAAAAACCCAACATTACTCCATAAAAAACAATATTATCTAAAACAGAAAGCTCGCTATCAAACCCTGCACCTAATTCAATTAAAGGGGCAATATTACCTTTGACTTTTACTGAACCAGAAGTAGGTTTTAAAATCCCACATATTAGTTTTAGTAAAGTAGATTTACCAGAGCCATTAGGACCTATGATGCCAATTTTTTCTCCTGGTTTGATTACTAAATCGATATTATCTAAAATTAGTTTTTTAGCTGGTTGTCGATATTTTCCTTCTAGAAAAGTCAGTAAAGTTCTTTTTAAATCGTAGGAAAATTCTTCTTGAGTTCTCCGCCACAAAGAAACTCGGTCTAATCTAATTGCTTCTACCATTGTCGTTGATTCGCTTTAAAGTAAATCCATAAATTGATTTTGCCAAAACCGAAAACAGATTATTCCTATTGTTAAAATTAATAATCCACTTAATAAAGCGTGAAAAATTAAATCAAATTCAGGAAAATTACCAGACAAAGAAATCTGACGAATACTTTCAATAACTGGTAGCAAAGGATTAACGCTTAAAAACGGACGAACTTGTTCGGGTACAATATCTGGGGGATAAAACACAGGAGAACTAATCCATAATAAAAAAGTGAAAAGTTCATAAAAATAAGGCAAGTCTCGGAAAAATACATAAAGCGCACTCATTAATAAACCAATTCCCGAACAAACCAAAACTAGTGCAAATAAGGGGAAGAATAAAGCTATAATATTCAAGATATTTTTAGAAAAAACTCCTGTCACTATCACGAGTAAAGGAACAACTCCCACTAACAATTGGAAAATATTAGCACCGATAGTAGCTAAAGGAAAAACAAATAAAGGCAAACGAATCTTGTTAACTATCGCTCCATTTTCAACTACACTAGCTAGTGCTTGAAGAGTAGCAGAAGAGAAAAAATTAATTACTACCAAACCAGTAAAAGCAGCTAGGACATAATTTAACAGTGAGTTATCGTAATAAGTTTTAAACGCCGAACCCAAAATAGCGGTATATAAACCAGTCATGATCAGAGGATTGAGCAGCGACCAGTAGACACCAAGAAAAGAACCGCGATATCTTCTTTTTAAATTCCGTCTAATTAACACCGAAAGGAGTTCCCAATACCACCATAATTGAGAAGAACTGATTTTTTTGTGTACGAAAGTAACCATAGTTAGTTATATAGATCCGAAACGGTATCAGGGCGTATTGTAACTAAGTCAGCAATAAATTGAGCAATAACATTTAGCTAGTATTTGTTTTTTAAGTTTCAGCAAGGACAGATTTTGCTTTAAACTGTGATATGGCTCAAGTTATTTCGGAAAAAAGCAGGAATGGAAATCGGGCAAAAAGTAAAAGTATATCGTCTTAGAGACCGCTTATCTCCCAATGTAGTAAGTAAATTAGGTAAAATCGGAGTCATCAAAAATTTTAAAATGACTGATGGCAGTGGTGTTGGCGTAATTGTCGAATTCGATGACAAGAGTGCTACTTGGTTTTTTGAAGACGAAATTAAACCAGTAGAATAACAATAAATAGTAAGCGGTGACAAGCAAGAGGAAATAACAATGTCCCTAATCATTACTTTCTTGGGCAAGGGTGGTATCGGACGCACAACAATTGCGATCGCAACTGCCAAAAAACTTGCTAGTCTTGGGGAAAGAGTTCTCTTAGTAGGACAAGACCCCAGCCCCGCTTTTAGTTTAGTTTTAGGCATCACTCCCGAGGCTGAACCTCAAGAAATCGCAGCTAATCTTTCTGCAGTTCAACTGCATACTACTGTACTGTTAGAGAAAAGCTGGGAAGAGGTTAAACAGTTAGAATCTCAATATGTGCGATCGCCTATTTTAAAAAACGTTTATGGTCAAGAATTGGGAATTCTCCCTGGCATGGATCAAGCTTTAGCCTTGAATGCTATTCGCCAGTATGACCAATCGCAAAAATATGATGTGATTGTTTATGATGGTTCGGGAGATTTAAACAGTTTGAGAATGTGGGGAACTCCAGAGATTCTTGATTGGTACATTCGTCGTTTTCGCGGGGTATTTCAAGAATCAGATATTGTTAAGGCGTTATCTCCCTTTGTTCAACCTGTGACTAGTGCCGTTCTGAATGTTTCGTGGACAGCAGACAGTTTTGCCCCAGAACAAGCCAATCAAGCAACCCAGTTATTAAATAAAGGCAAACAAGCTTTAGCTGATCCGCAGAGATTAATCTCTTATTTAGTGACTACTTCTGAACCAGTTGCGATCGCAACTGCCAAGTATTTGTGGGGTAGCGCACAGCAAATTGGTTTAACCGTTGGTGGGGTAATACTCAATCAAGCAGAGGTCACTGACTCTCTTGCTACAGAGTTCCATCCTTTGACCATTACGGCTGTTCCTTCAATTGATTCAGGTGATTGGCAACCTTTGATCGATGCTTTACCAAACTTCCGCAGAGGTGCAGACGCTCCTAAACCCACCACCATTGAGATGAATGAGCGCAAAATTCGGGTCTTTTTGCCTGGTTTCGACAAAAAACAAGTCAAACTTACTCAATACGGTCCAGAAGTCACTGTTGAAGCAGGCGACCAAAGACGTAATATTACTTTACCTCCAGCTTGGAGTGGTCGTTCGGTCACAGGAGCAAAATTTCAAAACGGCTATTTAGAATTAATTATCGGATAAAACAAAACCATTAAATCGCAAGTAATCATGTCTGACTCCTCAACTTCCAGTCAAACTAACCAAATTCAACCAGAACAAAGTTCCAAAGCTCGCCAGTTATTGGGGATGAAAGGCGCAGCTTCTGGCGAAAAAAATATTTGGAAAATCCGACTCCAGCTAATGAAACCGATTACCTGGATTCCCTTAATTTGGGGAGTAGTCTGTGGTGCAGCTTCTTCTGGGGGCTATGTTTGGTCGGTTGAAGATTTCTTGAAAGCTGCTGCTTGTATGTTGCTTTCAGGGCCATTGATGGCTGGTTATACTCAAACCATCAATGATTTTTATGACCGCGAAATTGATGCCATTAATGAACCCTATCGTCCCATTCCTTCAGGGGCGATTTCTGTTCCTCAAGTAGTAACGCAAATTTTAGTCTTATTATTTGCTGGTTTGGCTTTGTCTTATGGACTGGATGTCTGGGCTGGACATGATTTTCCGATCATGCTTTGTCTGACTATCGGTGGAGGATTTTTAGCTTATATTTATTCCGCCCCACCACTGAAACTGAAGCAAAATGGCTGGTTAGGAAACTATGCCCTTGGTTCTAGTTATATCGCTTTACCTTGGTGGGCTGGTCATGCTTTATTTGGTGAACTGAATTGGACTATTGTAATTCTGACCTTAATCTACAGTTTTGCTGGTTTAGGAATTGCTGTAGTTAACGACTTCAAAAGTGTCGAAGGCGATCGCACTTTGGGCTTAAAATCTTTGCCTGTTATGTTTGGGGTTACTACTGCTGCTTGGATTTGCGTGATTATGATTGACCTGTTTCAAGCAGGAATTGCTGGTTATTTAATTAGTATTCATCAAAATCTGTACGCAACTATTTTGTTATTGTTGGTAATTCCTCAAATTACTTTTCAAGATATGTATTTCCTTCGCGATCCTTTAAATAACGATGTCAAATATCAAGCCAGCGCACAGCCATTTCTGGTGTTAGGAATGTTAGTTACTGGTTTAGCTTTGGGACACGCAGGGATTTAACAGTGACCAGTTACCAGTGACCAGT
>CAZLUP010000007.1:73115-94056 GCA_964562685.1 uncultured bacterium | reverse complement strand
ACCAGTTACCAGTTACCAGTGACCAGTTACCAGTTACCAGTTACCAGTTACCAGTGGACAATGAACAGTTAGTAATAAACAGCAAAGTTTACGACAAAGCTTATCAGGAGGACACGTCATTTGAGCTTGGCTCAAATGCGCGAGATGTCCGTTTTGCAATTAGAATTGTTAATGCTTATAAGCATTTGTGTGAAGAAAAAAAGGAATTTGTTCTCTCAAAACAATTATTAAAGAGTGGAACATCAATTGGAGCAAACATTGCCGAAGCGAATGGAGGAATATCTAAAGCGGATTTTAGAGCCAAAATGTCAATAGCATATAAAGAATGTTTAGAAACAAAATACTGGCTTTCTTTACTAAAAGATACGGAATATATCAACGAGAAAGCTTTCAATAGCATTTATAAAGATGCTGAAGAAATTAGCAAAATGCTTTGGCATATAGTTAAAAACAGTAACTAGTGTTCAATAACTAGTGAAGTAAAAAATTGGTCACTGATAACTGATTACTGATAACTGAAATATTATGCCTAATTATTTATTAGAAGTGGGAGTTGAGGAATTACCAGCCGATTTTGTAGCTAGTGCGATCGCACAATGGCAAACTCGCATTCCTCAAAGTTTACAAACAGAATTTTTGAATCCTGAAGCGGTAGAGGTTTACGGGACACCTAGACGTTTAGCCGTTTTAATTAAAGGTATTCCTGCCCAACAAGCAGACAGAGAAGAAGAAATTAAAGGACCCCCCGCCAGCGCAGCTTTTAAAGATGGTAAACCTACCAAAGCAGCAGAGGGTTTTGCCCGCAAACAGGGAGTAGCGGTAGAAGATTTAGAAGTTAGGGATACGGATAAAGGGGAATTTGTTTTTGTCCAGAAGAAAATTCAGGGCAGAGTTGCCACCGAAATTTTACAAGAATTGTCGCCTCAATGGATTACAGGTTTAGAAGGTAAACGCTTCATGCGTTGGGGTGATGGTGATTTACGCTTTCCTCGTCCGATTCGTTGGTTAGTCGCTTTATTTGATGAAGAAATTTTACCCTTAGAATTGGTTAATGGTTCAGAAACGATCAAGAGCGATCGCATTTCGGCTGGACATCGGATTTTACATCCCGAACCTGTGACTATAAAAAATGCTTTAGCTTATTTGGACTCATTACGCACAGCTTATGTAGAGGTAGACTCTGAAGTAAGAAAACAAAAGATAACCGAAGGAATTAAACTAGCAGCCCAAGAATTAGGTGGTGTTGCCGAAATTTATCCAGATTTACTGGCAGAAGTCGTTAATTTGGTTGAATATCCTACGGCAGTTATTGGTCAATTTGAGTCGGAATTTCTCAGTTTACCGACGGAGGTAATTACTACCGTGATGGTGACTCACCAGCGTTATTTTCCTGTCAAAAAAGCAGGAGATCACCACAATAGTTTATTACCTAATTTTATTACTATTTCTAATGGAGATCCTACTAAAAAAGAAATAATTGCGGAAGGAAATGCTAGGGTAATTCGAGCTAGACTTGCTGATGCACAGTTCTTTTACAAAGCAGATTGTGACGAACATTTAGAAACTTATTTACCTCAATTAGAAACGGTAACTTTTCAAGAAGAATTAGGCACAATGCGGGATAAAGTCGACCGCATTATTGAAGTAGCAAATACGATTGCTGAACAATTAAATGTAGACGAACAACAACGTAGTGAAATTGAAAGTACAGCCTTACTTTGTAAAGCAGATTTAGTTACGCAAATGGTCTATGAATTTCCTGAATTACAGGGAGTAATGGGCGAAAAATATGCGTTAGTTAGTGGTGAATCTCCAACTGTCGCTAGAGGTATTTTTGAACATTATTTACCTCGTACTGCTGATGATATTATGCCCGAAACTTTAAACGGACAAGTAGTAGGAATTGCAGACCGATTAGACACTTTAGTCAATATTTTTGGCTTAGGCATGATACCTTCTGGTTCTTCAGATCCTTTTGCTTTACGTCGTGCTGCTAATGCCATAATTAATATTACTTGGTCTGCTGAATTAGGCATTAATTTAAATGAATTAATTCAACAAGGGGCAACAGATTTTTTAGCAGCCCATCCTGAACGAGAATCTCCAGCAACTGCACTGCAAGAATTTTTTATTCAACGGATTCGTACTTTATTACAAGACGAAAAAAACATTGATTACGATTTAGTTAATGCAGTGTTAGGTGAAGAAGATTCAGAATATACTGCAAGAGCCTTAGAAGATTTATTAGATGTACGCGATCGTGCTTTATTTTTACAAGAAATAAGAAATAATGGCAAGTTAAATGAGATTTACGAAACCATCAATCGCTCAACTCGTTTAGCGGTCAAAGGTGATTTAAATACTCAAGAATTAAATCCAAAAGAATTAGTTAATCCAGATTTATTTGAGTCAGCTTCAGAACAAGCTTTTTATGATTCTTTAGTTCAGTTATTACCTCAAACTCAATCTGCCCAAGCGGAAAGAAATTATCAATTATTAGTTGATGGATTGGCTAAAATTGCTCCCACTGTCAGTAACTTTTTTGATGGTGAAACTAGTGTTTTAATAATGGCTGAAGACGAAAAAGTTAAGCGTAATCGACTTAATTTATTAGGATTGTTAAGGAATCACGCTAGAATTTTAGCGGATTTTGGAGCAATCGTTAAAAGTTAATTGACCTGTGCTAAAAATTGCAACTAAATTTGTGAGAAATTTTTGTTTTTCGTGGCTATTTTTTTCACAATACCAAATTAAATAATGTTTGCAACAGATAGGTTATGTGTAGGGGCGATCTCGCCTTTGACGAGGCACGGAGTGATTGCTGCGCTGCACCTTCGGTGATGCGATTCGCCCTTACGAGATGTATCGCATTATTTTTTCTATGTCCATGTTTCTGGACAGCCTATAGCTGACAGCTAATAGCTTTATTAATATCTGTTTTGTTATATTTTTAAAAATTCTCAAAATTATTCAACCATTTCAAAACACTCTCCACATTAGTAACACGATCGCTTTCTGGAATTATTGGACGTTTAACCATCACTACAGGTAGTCTTAATTCTCTCGCAGCAATAATTTTGGCATAAGTCGCTTCACCACCACTATTTTTACTAACGATCGCTTGAATTTGATATTTTTTCAACAATTCTATTTCTTCTGTTACAGCAAAAGTCCCTTTAGCTAATAGTATTTTTCCTTTGGGGATTAACTTATTAGATGTGGGAGGATCGATCATACGCATCAAAAACCAAATATCTTGTAAATGAGCAAAAGTAGATAGTTCTTGTTTACCAATAGTTAAAAAGACTCTTTTTGCTAAAGTTGGAAGTAAATTGGCAGCAGCTTGAAGATTTTCTACTTCGATCCAATCATCTTGTTTGCTTGGTTGCCACGCTGGACGTACTAACATAAGATGAGGAATGTTACAGATTTGGGCTGCTGTGGCTGCGTTGAAGGAAATGTGGGCAGCATAGGGATGGGTTGCATCAATGATTAGAGCGATCGCATTATTTTTGAGATAATTAACTAAGCCTTCAATGCCTCCAAATCCTCCTATCCTCGTCTCCACGTTAATTTTGGCTGGTTGACTAGTTCTACCTGCTAGAGAAAAAATAACTTCTATCCCTTCAATGGCTGAAGCTTTAATTGCTAATTGAGAAGCATTACCAGTGCCACCCAAAATTAAAATTCGCATTTATCTCAACCTTTTTTCTCATCAATCATGATAAAGTCGAGAAAGGAAGAGGAATCAAAAGAGCAATCTAGTATTATTTCAATTCTCCTCTGCATCTGTTGTTCCTCTGCTTCTAAAACACTTTTTTAAGAAATAAAAGCCAAAATCATTAATTTTTAATCAATGGCTCGTTCTGGTTACACTTTACCTGTTTTTGCCGTCGCTGCTGCTAAGGCTGCCTTGTTGTATTTACAAGAGAATATAAATTCTGAACGAATTGTTACTCTCGATCTTTTACCAGAAAGCGCAGAAATCCCCATTGAACAAGTAGCTAGTTTAGATTCTACCAGTGCTTTGGCAATTACCCTCAGCGATCCAGGGGATAATTTAGACTTGACTCGCAATACCCCAATTTGGGCATGGGTGAGATTGAGTCAGCGTGTTTCGGAAGCTTTGATTTTAGAAGCTGGTGAAGGTTTAGGAAAAACATTAACAGGCAAACCTGCTATTTATAGTTATGCTCGTCGTTTATTTGAAGCTAATTTATTACCATTGATTCCAGCAGATCAAACTGCCAAAGTTTCTATTATCTTACCATTTGGTCGTCAACTAGCTCAACGGACTTCCAACGAAGCTTTTGGTATTCTGGAAGGACTTTCTTTACTAGGAACTAGTGGTATTTCCCAACCTTTATCGGCTAGCGATCATTTAGAAACATTTCGTCTCGATTTACAAAATAAAGTTCAAAACTATGCAAATTTAGTGTTTTGTCTGGGTAGCAATGGAATCCAAGTTGCCAAACAATTAGATATTCCTGATGAAACTATAGTTCAAACTGGTAATTGGATTGGTGCAATGCTAGTAGAAGCAGGGTTACGAGGTGCTAATTCTGTGCTTTTGCTTGGTTATCAAGGTAAATTAATCAAGCTAGCTGGGGGAATATTTAATACCTCTAGTCATATAGCTGATGCCAAGTTAGAAATTATTAGTGCTGCGGTAGCTTCTGTTGGTGGTAATCTTGAGACAATTCAAGAGATTTTAACAGCCAACACCGCAGATGCTGCTTATAAACATCTAGTTCAATTGAAATTAGCTGAATCTGTGTTTACTTTATTAGCAGAAAAAATTACTCAAAATGCTGTTGCTTATGTTCAAAAATACGCAGATGTTTCTCTAACAATAGGTACTATTTTATTTGATCGGCAAGGGAAGATTATTAGTCAGGATGTAACTGCTAGAGAATTAATCACAATTTTATCTAGTAATAAAAAATAGAGTTAGATTTTAATTTAAAATGCGATCGCATTATTCAAATTTATGATAATTCGATAACTCCAGCAATTAATTTCCAACAGAATAATTTATCTGAATCAGATTTTCTCCAAGGTTATGTAAGACTAATAGTAACTGAACACTCTTTGAGAATAATTACTATAAATAATTTCTGATTCACAATACTTTTCCAATTTACTCGACTTGTCTTTAATTATTGAAATTGTTCTAATAACCAAGTACCAACTTCTGTATGATTACTATTTCTACTGCGTTGCAATGCTTCAGTTAATAGAGATATTTGTAATTCTGGTAATACTTGAGATACTGTAATTCTATTACTTCCCTTATTTTCAATTTTAAAGGCAATTACCCGAACATTTTGTACATCAATAATCCAATATTCTTCTACTTGTAAATCCTCATATAAAAGTCTTTTTTGTCCGAGATCATCTGATAAAGAAGTATTAGAAACTTCAATTACTAAATTTGGTGATGGATATTCTTCTAGATTAATTATTCCTGTTCCCCAAGGTATAGCATTGGCATTTTCACCAATATAACAAGAAATATCGGGTTGAATTTCTATAAATCCAGGTTTACGATAGCTACAGTTATCTTTACCATTTAATTGAATGCCTTTAAGAGTTGCATACAAATAAATTGCATAGTTAATTATGAAATGATCTTGAGAATGTTCGTTACTGATTGGTGTCATTTCAATTCTATATTGCCCGTCGTAATAGTAACCTTTTGCTTTTTCGTAAATAGGGTTTTCTAGATTTTTTAGATATTCATTCCAAGTAGCAGAAACCCAAATATCAGTTAATGGGTTAGTTGAAGTATTAACCATGTGTCGATCAGTTAAAATTAAGTAGTTATTCACAAATTGTGTACAATCAAATTTCTGAAAATTCTTTTTTCCTCAGCATCAATAGCTTTAAATTTTAGCCATACGCACCGTGAGACAAAAATCCTAATAAACGTTTCAATCGAGGATTAGCTGTATTGTAACAATGCTCAGGCATTTGATAATTCATAAACGGATAATATTTATGTCCTACTAATCTTTTAGCATAAGTAAGCATAATACAAATTAATGTAGCGCGATCGCATTATCTTAGCTAGTATCTTCTATTCAAGAGTGTTTAAGATATTATTCCACCGTATTTTATGGATAGCTTGTAATTCTCGATCTTGTTCTACTAATCTAGAATAATCTTCAACAAAGTTTTCTACTGATGTAATTAATCTCAAATAATATTTCAGTGTTGGGATAATTCCATTGACAATAACCTGACAACCATGATTACAAGCAATTAATTCAATTTCATCTTGAATTTTAACTTCATCTTCTTTATGAATTTCAGCCGAAGAAAATATATAGTATCTTCTGGGACTATATTTTAAGATTTTATCTTTAGCATTTAGAATCACCTGTAAACTAATTGGTTTGCCATACTTAATTTCTATAGCTTCAATAAGCTTTTTATTTTTATCAAAAATTTCTATATCTCCTGCTGTTTTAGAAGTACGATCTGATGCAGTATGGCTGCCTAAATCTTTTAAAATACATTCTTTATATCTTTCAACTTCTTGAATTAATCTTTGATAAATTGCATAAAAAGCTAGTACAGGTAATTTAGATGCTCCAAAAGTTTTATAATTATAACTCAAATGAGTATCTAGACAATTAATAACCGTTATTATATTTAATTTTTCAGGATTGGCTAACTTAACAATGGCAATCTGATTAGATTGTGTAGCTTGTTTGATTTGATAAATTAGTAATTTAGTAACTAGTTCTGTTTGATTGGGATGCTTCTCTACAAAATCAATAATTTTTAAAAAAGCCTCCTTGACACTTTTGTTATTTATTTTGCCGTTGTAATTTAGAGTATAAGGATAAGGTTGTTCTAAAGAACGAGTTAACCAACCACTTTCTGCCATAGCAGGTAGTCCTAATTCTTTAAGGGTGGGTGTAATATATTGAGTGTCTATTGTTCTACCAGAAAATCCTCCAGCCATACTTGTTTGATGATATCTAATATCTTGAGTCGGTTCGAGAATTTTATGTATTAATAGAGTTATTAATACTGTATAAACTCCTTTTTGCCTATAACAGTTTTGGGCAATAACATTAATATATTCAATTATTTCATCTGTTAGTTGTTCATCAATATTTTCAAAATCTGATGATTGATAGTATATTTCTAATAATTTTTGTTTATGATTCATAGCAGTAACTTCTAAAATCTCAAACTGTATTGGTTTGGGCTGATAAAAATTAATATTATGGTTATATAATTTTTCTTTTGATCTAAATAAATTTTGCTTTTTTATTTGAATCGCTAATTGATAAATCATGGGGATACAAACAGAATTTCCAATTTGCTTGTAACATTCTGCAACTGAATCATGTATTTTAAAAGTATCGGGAAAACCCATAATTCGATAGCATTCTTTAATTGTTAATTTACGAACTTTATTTTCTTTTGGTATATAAATAAAAAATCTTCCTGATGTTTCTTGAGACGGGATAGTAGGATGAACTCCTTCCACAGAATAAATACGATTTGGTTGATGATGTACTCTAGAAAGATGTTGTGTATTGGGTCTAACTCCTTTTCTCCAAGTTGTTTTATTAGTTCTATATCCAACAAAAATTAATCCTGAAGTTTGTTTTTTAGGATTTTTAATTAAAGTATATTCATGTTCCTTTAAATATTCAAAATTTCCCTTAGTACAAAGATAATTTTCTAATTTTTTTATAGAGTTATTCGTTTCGATAAGATTAAAATTAAATTTGTTATTTTTGGTTGCAAAAATTATAATTCTTTCTCTATTTTGTGGAAGACCAAAATCTTTAGAATTAAGTATTTTATAATCGACTAAATATCCTAAATCTTCTAAAGAATAAAGAATTATATCTAAAGTTCTTCCTCGGTCATGATGAACTAAATGCTTTACATTTTCTAAAAGCACTACACTAGGTTGTTTAGCTTCTATAATTTTGCAGATATGGAAAAATAGCGTACCTCGTGTATCTTCAAAACCTTGTCTTTTTCCACAGATACTAAATGGTTGACAGGGAAAACCTGCGGTTAAAACATCAAAATCTGGTATTTCTTGAATGTCTATATTAGTAATGTCATCTTTGGGTTTTTCACCAAAGTTATTAAAATAAACCTCTTGACAAGCAGTATCTATTTCACAAGAATAGACACACTTATATCCAGCCTGTTCAAAAGCTAGTCGAAATCCTCCAATTCCTGCAAAAAGATCGATAAATGTTGGTGTTTGCTTCTCCACTCGATGTCAGTCTAATATTCCACAGCTTTCCAATATAACAAAAGTCTGTAGGATAAGGGATAATTGATGAATTACCCCTATACTTCATTAAAACTCTCCTTTCAAAGCAGCCTCACAGCGATCGCATATTGTTGGATCGTCTTTAAAACTTCCTACAGTAGTAGAATAATTCCAACATCTTTCGCATTTTTCGCCATCAGCTTTGACAATAGCAATACCTACAGTATCGTTTTTGCTTTTATATTCAGCTTTGTCAATTGCTTCAACAGAATCTACTAATTCTACTTGAGAGGTAAGGAAAAAGTAACGTAATTGATCGATCCCATTGCCACTAAAACTATCAGTAGGATTATAAGCTTCTAGATGTTGTTTTAGATCGGAATCTGCAACATATAATAAGACTTTAGCATCAAGAGAAGAACCGATCGCTTTTGCTGTTCTAGCTTGTTCCATTACTTTATTAACTTCGTCTCTTAACTGACGAATTTTTGTCCAAAATTGATTTAATTCTGGTTTTTTCCATTCGTCTTTCAACACGGTGATTGCACTAGCCGAGGAAACCTCGGCGTGCCTCACCGTCATCTCCACCCAACCAGCTTGGAAAACTGATTTATAACCAGTTTCATAGGGAATAAATTGCCAGATATCCTCTGCCATGTGAGATAATACAGGTGCGATCGCTTTGGCTAGATTTTCTACTGCAATGGCTAATACTGTCTGACAGCTACGACGACGGAAAGAATTGGGATCTGAGATATAAAGTCTGTCTTTGGCAATATCTAAATAGAAGTTGGATAAATCTACCACACAGAAATTTTGTACGGTTTGGAAGAAGCGGAAGAATTGGAAACTTTCAAAAGCTTCGGTTACATCGGTAAAAACTTCCGTGATGCGATGCAGCATATATTTATCTAATTCGGGTAAGTCTGCATAGGCAACTGCATCTGTTTCAGGATTAAAATCGTGTAAGTTACCGAGTAAGAAACGGGCAGTATTGCGAATCTTACGATAGATATCTGCTAATTGTTTGAGAATATTTTGACCGATGGGAACGTCAGAAGAATAATCAACCGAAGATACCCATAATCGTAAAACATCCGCACCATAAGGCGGTTCTTGTTTTTGATTGTTGCCACCTTCAATGATAATTTTGGGATCGACGACATTACCCAAAGACTTACTCATCTTGCGTCCCTTTTCATCCAAGACGAAACCGTGAGTTAATACAGTTTTGTAGGGGGCAATGCCATTAGTCGCCACACTGGTAAGCAAACTAGATTGAAACCAACCGCGATGCTGATCCGATCCTTCCAGATACATATCGACAGGATATTTTAAATTTCGCCCCTTTGCTACTGCTGCCCAAGATGAACCAGAATCAAACCAGACATCCATTGTATCCGTACCTTTACGATACTTGCGTCCGTTAGAACGATATTGTTCTGGTAACAATTCTTCTACTGATAATTCCCACCATGCATCCGAACCCTTTTCGGCGATGATGCTTTGTACGTAATTAATAGTTTCTTCCGTTAAAAGAGGTTCATTGGTTTCCTCGTCATAAAACACAGGAATGGGAACACCCCAACTACGCTGACGGGAAATACACCAATCAGAACGTTCTGCTACCATGGAAGTGATGCGATTTTCTCCTTGGGCGGGAATCCATTTCACAGAGGAAATTGCTTTTAAAGCTTCTTCTCTAAATCCTTCTACCGAGGCAAACCATTGTTCCGTCGCACGGAAAATAGTTGGTTTTTTGGTACGCCAGTCGTAAGGATATTTATGTTGGTATGGTTCTTCTTTCAGTAGTGAACCCGTCTCAGTTAAAGCTTGGATAATTGCTTCGTTACCACCATTGAGAACATTTAATCCTGCAAATTTACCTGCCTCTTCAGTAAAATAACCTTGATCATCCACAGGAGAAAGAATTGGCAAACCATACTTCTGTCCGACAATATAGTCTTCTTGTCCATGTCCGGGGGCAGTATGAACTAAACCTGTACCCGATTCAGTAGTGATATAATCACCTCCGATGACAACTTTACTTTCTCTGTCGAATAAAGGATGACGATAAGCGATCCCTTCTAAAACTTTACCTGGTAAAGTTGTTTTAACTGTTAGATTAGTGCCGAGAGTTGCAGATAATTTTTCAACCAAATCTTTAGCAACAATTAAATACCTTAGGGACAATTCATGAATTATCCCTACATCAACAACCGCGTATTCCAAATCTCCATTAACTGCAACTGCTAAATTACCTGGAAGCGTCCAAGGTGTAGTAGTCCAAATCGCTACACTCAAATTAGGTAAATACTGTTCTAACTCTTTCGCACCTTCTCCCAAAGAAATTACAGGAAAGGCAGCATAGACACTACGGGAAGTATGCCCTTCTGGATATTCTAATTCCGCTTCAGCTAACGCCGTATGGGAACTAGGACTCCAATGAACAGGTTTTAATCCACGATAGATATAACCTTTCAATGCCATCTGCCCAAACACACCAATCTGAGCTGCCTCGTATTCGGGAGTCATCGTTAAATAGGGATGTTCCCAGTCTCCCCAGATGCCATATCTTTTGAAACCTTCGCACTGTTCTTGTTGGGTTTTTAGGGCAAAATCACGGGCTTTGTGGCGTAATTTAATTGGGGTTAAACCCTCCCGTTCTTTTGATTTCATGCTTTGTAGCACTTTTAATTCAATGGGGAGTCCATGACAATCCCAACCAGGGATATATTTGACTTTATGTCCTCTCAATAATTTGTATTTATTGATAATATCTTTGAGAATTTTATTTAAGGCATGACCCATGTGTAGGGAACCGTTAGCATAAGGTGGGCCATCGTGAAGAATAAATAGTTCATCTGGATTGTTTTGTGACAGTTGTTCGTAAATTTGGTTTTCAGCCCAAAATTGTTGTAATTCTGGTTCGCGCGTTTTTGCGTTTGCCCTCATGTTGAATTCTGTCTGGGGCAGATTTACAGTATCTTTGTAACTCTTTGCTTCTGTCACAGTCTTAACGATTTAGAGTGCGTGTTTTAGTTATTCATCTGTCTATTATGACGCGATTGGGTAGTTGGTAACAGGTTTTGTGTAAGTGGTATCTTTTAAAATAAGAAATGCTTTATTAAGAGATATGGTTTTATCTGTCATAAAGAGTAGGCGATCGCTAATAATATTAGATTAACCTGTGGAGGATGTAATTAAAATTTTTGGAATAGCTCAATTGTAATGATATCAATCGAGGGATAATAAAAAGAGAGGGAAATTTACGGTATCTCTGTAACTCTTTGCTTCTGTCACAGTCTTAACGATTTAGCTAAGTATATTATGACGCGATCGTGTTGTTGTGGTGTCGATCTTTAAATTAAGCTTTTTTCTAATGGTTGATGGTTGGTTGTTAACAGAACTTACGCACTCAGACGTAAAAACAGGGGTTTTAGATTCTTCACTATCGTTCAGAATGACACAATTTCGTTTTCACTGCGTAAGTCCTAGTTAATTGGGAATACAGAAAATTGTTTTCTTCTAACTTTTGCTTTTTGATTTGTCCTAGCTCTATTTCATAAATTTAAGAATGGCTATACTACTGCTGAAAATAGGATATTTTGGATTTGTTCTATTTTTTAGTAATTGATTTGAATCCTAATCTAATTATTCCTGTTGGAACACAAGTTGTTAGTCGTATTGAAGTTAAAAATAAACACAATGAAGTTATTTGTCCCCAGGGTGGAGTAGGTGTAATTATATATTCTCCTACAGACAATTCTCACGCTTATAAAATTCGTCTGTCTAATGATTTGGAAATAATCTTAAATCGGCATGAATTTAGCATTCGTAAACAATATCAAAAACAAGGTTTACAAGATGCTAGTGATAGGTTGTCGGAGTTAAATCTTTATGATTATGTTATCTATCGTTGTGTAGTTGGTTCTAAAGCATTTGGTTTAGACCAAGAAAATTCTGATACAGATTTAAGAGGAATTTATTTACCTCCTGCTGATTTGCATTGGTCTTTGTATGGGATACCCGAACAATTAGAAAATCATGATAATCAAGAATGCTATTGGGAACTACAAAAATTTATTATTTTAGCCTTAAAAGCAAATCCTAATATTTTGGAGTGTTTATATACTCCCTTGGTAGAAAAAATAACTCCTATTGCTGAGAAATTATTAGCTAACCAAAAAATTTTTTTATCCCAGTTAGTTTATCAAACCTATAACGGCTATGTAATCTCCCAGTTCAAAAAAATGGAACAAGATTTGCGTAATCAAGGAAGAATTAGAGCGAAGCACGCTATGCATTTAATTCGATTATTACTTTCTGGAATTACTATCTTAAGAGAAGGATATGTTCCAGTAAAAGTAGAAGAATATCGGGAAGAACTATTGGCAATTCGTAATGAAACTATGTCTTGGCAAGAAGTCAATAAGTGGCGATTAGATTTACATCAAGAATTTAGTGATAGTTTGAGTAATACTTCATTGCCTGAACGTCCAGATTATGAAACAGCTAACACTTTGTTATTAGAAGCAAGAAGAGCGATGGTTTTTTGAATGTGGTAAACTTTCTAAGATATCTACCATGATTGTACATCAAGAATTATTAACTAAAATAGCTCAAATCCAACCTTATCCTTTAGTATTTTTGACTATTAGTGGTGCGCATTTATATGGATTTCCTTCTCCAGACTCTGATTATGATTTACGAGGAATTCATATCTTACCTGTGAAAGAAATAGTTGGTTTATATCCTGTTCAAGAAACTATTGAAAAGTCGGAAATTCAAGAAGGTATATTAATTGATTTGGTAACTCATGAGCTTAAAAAATTCTTGACATTATTATTAAAAAGAAATGGCTATGTTTTAGAGCAACTCTACTCGCCGTTAATCGTTTATACAACTCCAGAACATCAAGAATTAAAAGCGATCGCTTTAAAATGTATTACTCGCAATCACTATTATCACTATTTGGGATTTGCTCAAACTCAGTGGCGATTATTTACTAAAACTGATGTGTATCAGGTTAAGCCTTTATTATATGTTTATCGAGTTTTGCTAACGGGAATTTATTTAATGAATACAGGAATAATTGAAGCTAATTTAGTCAAGCTGAATCAAGAGTTTCAATTATCTTTTCTCAATGATCTCATTGTACAAAAACTTTCAGAATCAGAAATATCTCTCTTACAAAAAACTGACATTGAGTTTTATGCTCAAGAATATCAAAGGTTACAAACTGAATTGCAAAAAGCTTTTGAAAATAGTCATTTACCAAATGAAGCTTCAGCTAAACCTGAATTAAACAGTTTATTACTAAAGTTAAGACTGTCTCACTTTTAAGCGTTTATTTTGCTTGAATTAAATTAATAATTTAAATGATTGCTATTATTTATCAAAAACCGTCCGATCTGTTAATTAATTTACTTTAATACCCTGATTTAGCCAAACAAAAAAAAATAAACAAATTTTTAGCCAATTTGGCAACATTTTTCTCATGAATTTTTATAAATTGATGACAAAACTCTTAACAAATTAAAAATTCATTTAAAATATTTTGTTTTTGGAATACTTGATTTTTCTCTGGAAGCGATCGCCATGACAGTTAAAAAAATTGATTTTGCTTAATTTATTCAGAGCAATCGAAGAAAGTTTATTATGGCGTTTAGTTTTAGTTCGGCTAGTGCAAATATTTCTGTCAGTATAGATGAGAATAATATTTTGTTCTCTTCAAAGGAAGATAAAAGTATTGAAGTTAGTGTAGACAGCACTAATGGCAATGCTAACGTTAAAGGTTCTATCGAAAATGATTCCTTACAAGGAGGAACAGGGCAAGATACTCTGAGTGGTAATAAAGGAGATGATTTAATTATTGGAAGAGCAGGAAACGATCTTTTAACTGGTGGTCAAGGCAAGGATTCTTTTTATTTTGATCATCCTAACCAAGGAATAGATACTATTACTGATTTTGATGTGAGTCAAGATTTGATTAAAGTATCAGGAAATAATTTTGGGAGTGGTCTAGTCGCAGGTGATACTATTGATTCTAGTCAATTTAGGATTGGTAGTGCTGCTACTGATACTAGCGATCGCTTTATCTATAATAGTTCTAATGGTGCGTTATGGTTTGATGCTGATGGTAATGGTTCAATCGCACCAATCCAAATCGCGACTTTAGGTACTGGCTTAGAGTTTACTCAGGAAAATATCTCTGTAGTCTAAAGCTCAACGAGGAAATAATTATTTAAGGCTGAAACGGTTCGCATTTACCCCCTAATCCTACTGCGATCGCACAAGTATTATTTTCCATCATACCAATATAAGTACCAGCAGAACTTCCTGCTTCACCTAGACTATCAGTATAGAGTTTTTGGTCAGAAACTTTAACATTGGCTTCACGAGCAATACTATTAATTACCTTATCATTAGCGGTTACTTCCGCAAAAATAGTAGGAATGTTTGCCTGTCTAATTTCTGTGACTAAATCTCTTAATTTTGAAGCAGTGGGAGATTCTTCGGTACTTAAACCTTGGAGAGTTTTATATTCTTCTAGTGGATAAGCTTGAACGTAATAGTTTAAAGAATCATGGGTAGTAACTAAAATTCTTTGTCCTTCGGGAATAGTAGCAATTTGTTCGTTAATCCAACCATTTAAATCAGTTAGCTTTTCAGTTAAGGCTGTTCCATTTTGTAGATAAAGATCAGCTTGAGTAGGATTAAGTGAAATCAATTGAGACTGAATCAACTCTACCATTGCTACTGCATTCCAAACATTATGCCAAATATGAGAGTCTGGTTCTAATTGGGCTTCTTTTTTGGTGGTTTCATTCTGTTGATGTTCGTGAGATTCTTCTTCGTGGTGAACATCATCATGATCATGATGATGTTCACTCATAATAGGTTCGGTGACGGCTGCCTCATGAACCGCAATTTTTGGTACAGTAGTTGTACTCCCTTTAATCAACTGAATAATACTTGGTTCAAATTCATAGCCTCCATACAAAATTAGTTGGGCTTGTTCAATCGCTTTTTTAGCTGAAGGGGTAGGGCGATAAGTATGAGCTGATTGGGAAGGTTCAATTAAACAAGTTAAATCAATCGTGTCTTGAGCAATTGTCTGGGCAAAATCACACAAAACGCTGTGAGATGCTACTACTTTGGGTTTTTCTTGAGCAATTGCTTTATTTTCTGAGTCGATTTTACTACAGCTACCCAATCCCACAGCTAGGGCTAAAACAATTACCTCATAAATACTTTTTAGTTTTAAAGTTTTTTTCATCAATAAAATCACAATGATAACGATTCTAATTCTATAATGATAATGATTCTAATTTTATTTTGAGGTCGACTGTGCTGGAAGTTTACGATTTGGCAGTAAATTATCGCGATACATGGGCAATTAAAGCTGTATCTTTTTATTTGCAACCAGGACAAGTAACAGGTTTATTAGGACCAAACGGGGCAGGAAAAAGTACTTTAGTTAAAGCAATTTTGGGACTTGTTCCTTCAGCAAAAGGGATCGTTAAATTTGGTTCTCAACCTCTTAAACATCAACTCAAACGAGTAGCTTATGTACCACAACGGACACAAATAGATTGGGATTATCCCATTACTGTTCAAAAAGTAGTAATGATGGGACGTATTCCTACAATTGGGTGGTTTCGTCAGCCTTCTCGTCAATCTAAACTGATTGTCAAAAATGCCTTAGAAAGGGTAGGAATGTGGCAATATCGTCAGCGTCAGATTCGAGAATTATCAGGAGGACAACAACAGCGAGTATTTTTAGCTAGAGCCATCGCAAAACAAGCGGATTTATTCTTTTTTGATGAACCATTTAACAATATTGATCGCAATACTGAAGAGGTTATTTTTGAAGTTTTTAGTGAACTGAAAGCCCAAAATAAAACTTTACTCGTAATTAGTCACGATTTAGGTGAAACAATCGCTAATTACGACCAATTATTATTATTAAATCAAGAATTAATCGCTGTGGGTTCAAAAGCAGAAGTTTTAAACCCAGAAAATTTACAACAAGCTTATGGTAAAAAAATAAATATCTTCTCTACTAATTCAAAAGAACAGTGCTACTTCATTGGCTAATTGAACCTCTCAGTTTTGAATTTATGCGCCAGGCTTTAGTTCTTGGCTTTTTTTTAGGTATTCTTAGTGCGGTGGTTGGAAGTTATCTGATTTTACAACAGATGGGAATGATGGCTGGTTGCATTTCTCATGCTGTTTTACCTGGAATTTCCCTCGCTTTTTTTCTGCAAATTAATTTATCAATTGGGGCATTTGTTGCAGGTGTACTGAGTGCTTTAGTGGTGATGATCATTGAATCGCGATCGCGAATAAAAATTGATGCAGCAATGGCACTAACTTTAAGTACTTTTTTGGCTTTAGGAGTAATTTTAATTACGATTTTAGGAACTGATCAAGTCGATCTAACGAGTTTATTATTTGGCGATATTTTAGGCATTACTTCTGCTGATGTTTGGCAAACAGTAATTATTACAGGAGTTATTTTATTACTAACTAAACTTTTTTATAAAGAATTAGAATTTTATACTTTCGATCCTTTAGGGGCAAAAGCCTGTGGTTTACCAGTAAATTTATTATATTTGGGTTTGATTTCTGCTATTACTATCACCATAGTTGCTAGTATGCAAACTGTTGGGGTTTTGTTAGTTATGTCTTTGTTGGTAGGACCTGCAATTACGGCTTATTTATTAGTAAAAGAGTTACATCAAATGATGATTGTTGGTTCTATCTTAGGCATAATTTCTATAATTACAGGAATGTATTTTAGTTATTATTTTGATTTGCCTTCTGGGGCAGCAATTGTCTTAATTATTTGTGGGTTTTTCTTGTTAGGATTTTTCTTTAGTCCTAGTCAAGGACTTGTCAGTTCTTTATTTACTAAAAAATCGCTACTTAATCGACAGCAGAAAAAATAATTAATTTTGCTTTGTTAATGGTTAATTGTTTGTCCACAGATGAACCTTGTCCTGAGCGATAGCGAAGGAACAGATGAACACAGATGGAGTTATCGGTTAGTAGTGTTTTTTTGTTGGTCGTTATGCGCAACTTCGGCGGGGTTGATTATTCATACCTCATAATTAGTAATTAGTAACTGGTAACTGGTAACTCGTTATTAGTCATTATTTAGTAAAGATGTAACAATATATCTAACTTACTTATAGTGGCTTACAGTCTGAACAGAACCTCGCGTGAACGTAATTTCTCAAAATTCTGAGTTAAATCTCCACAAATTATTTCCTTTTGAACTTGATGATTTTCAAAAAGACGCGATCGCAGCTTTAGATCGAGGTAAATCGGTAGTTGTCTGCGCCCCGACTGGTTCGGGTAAGACTTTGGTGGGAGAATACGCTATTTATCTAGCTTTGAGTCAGGGGAAACGGATTTTTTATACTACTCCTTTAAAAGCTCTTTCTAATCAGAAATTTCGTGATTTTCTGAATCAATTCGGTGCAGAAGATGAAAAATTAGTCGGATTAATTACTGGAGATATTTTAATTAATCCTAATGCTCAAGTAGTAGTAATGACGACGGAAATCTTTCGTAATATGTTGTATGAAACGCCGATTGGAGAGGTAGGAACTTCTTTAGAGAATGTTGCAGCAGTAGTATTAGATGAATGCCATTATTTGAGTGATCGCGGAAGAGGAACTGTTTGGGAAGAATCAATTATTTATTGTCCTACTCAAATTCAGTTAGTTGCCCTTTCTGCCACGATTGGTAATGCTGAAGAATTTACTGATTGGATTAATCGCGTTAGAAGCGATACAGCTATTAAAACTAAACAGCCAGCGATTCACTGTGAGTTAATTAATTCGGATTTTCGTCCTGTTCCACTACGATTTTATTTTAGTAACAGAAAAGGGTTGTTTCCTTTACTCAATGCTCAACAAACCAAACTCAATCCTAAATTGAAACCTGGCAATGGTGAAAAAAATGGACGAAACTCTCGCGAAAAAGGCGGTAATTCTCGACGTTTAAGAAACAAAGAATGTCCTAGCATTATCCAGACAATTCAACAGTTACAAGCTAAGGATATGCTGCCAGCGATCTATATCATCTTTAGTCGGCGCGGATGCGATCAGGCAGTTAATAATCTAGATAATCTTAATTTGGTTACACCTGAAGAAGCTCAACAAATTGAAGCAATTTTGTTACAGTTTATTCTGGGCGAGAATCTAGAATTACAACAAACTTTATTACAAACTTTAGAACAAAGTAATCTTCAACTCAAATCTTTACTGTGGGGCTATTTGGCAGCCAATCCCAATGCAGCAAACGACTTGTGGGACTACTTTGCCAACCATCCCAACGAAAAATACTTATTGTTTCAATTACTTGCCCAACTATCCCAAGTTCTTAGAATCGAACAAATCGAACCTTTGACTAGAGGGATTGCTTCTCACCATGCAGGTTTATTACCAGTTTGGAAAGAATTAGTCGAACGTTTATTTGAGTTAGGTTTAGTCAAGATCGTTTTTGCGACTGCTACTTTAGCAGCAGGAATTAATATGCCTGCACGGACTACGGTTATTTCTGCCTTATCCAAGCGCACTGATGACGGACATAGTATGCTTACTCCTTCCGAATTTTTACAAATTGCAGGAAGAGCAGGCAGAAGAGGTAAAGATGAAGTTGGTTATGTTGTCACCACCCAAACTCCCTTTGAAGGGGCAAAAGAAGCTGCTTATCTCGCGACTTCTCAAGCAGAACCGCTCAGAAGCTGGTTTACTCCTTCCTATGGGATGGTACTCAATTTACTGCAAAAACATAGCTTAATCGAAGTCAAAGAACTGTTAGAAAAAAGTTTCGCCGAATATCTGGCACGTAAAAGACTAGCTCCCGAACAACAAGCGATCGCTCTTTACACTACCGAATTAACTAAACTCGATGTCGAACTTGCACCAATTCCGATTGGACAATTTGCGAGTTATACAAAAATACGCGATCGCCTTAAAGAAGAACATCGACTTTTAGATATCTTTCAGCAACAAGCAGAAGCGGTTAGAAAAAATGCAATTAAACCTTTGATTCCCCAAATTCAACCTGGTCGAATCGTTGGTTTAAAAGGCAAACACGTGCGCGTATCATCACCTTTAGCAGCAGTAGTAATTACTAAAATTCCAGGTTCCGGTCAAGCAGATAATTTAGTTTGCTTAGGAATTGATAATTACTGGTATATCGCAGCTAATGCTGATATCACCGAAATTAATCAAGGTTTTCTTCCACCAACAACAATTAAGAAAATTCCCTTACCGCCCTTAGAAAATCCTCGCTTGGGTAAAGGACAACCAGGAGATCCCCAGACTCTAGCCATTTGTAAACAAATCGAACATAACTTAATTCCTGCGATCGCGCCTCCTGAAGTGATCGAACAACAACAAAAAATTGACCAATTACAAACTCAATTAGACAATCATCCCCTCCAACAATGGGATAATCCTGGTCAACTGGTTAAACGCCACAAACAAAGAATAGAATTGCGCGAAAAACTCCACCGAACCCAAATTCAGTACCAAAAACACAAATCTAATCAATCCTATTATTGGGATGAATTTCTCAGTTTGATCAAAGTCTTGCAAGAATTTCAAGCTCTTGAAGAATATACGCCTACTGCTTTAGGACAAGCTGCTGCTACTATTCGTGGAGATAACGAACTCTGGCTAGCTTTAGCTTTTATGTCGGGAGAATTAGAAGTTTTAGAACCTCATCAGCTTGCTGCTGCGGTTTGCGCCTTGATTACAGAAACTCCCCGTGGTGATGTCTGGTGCGATTTTCCCCCACCGCCAGAAGTATTAGAAGCTTTAGGAATTAAAAAACGACAAAACGAAAATAAATCAGCGAAAACTTCAGTTTTAAGGGAAATTCGTCCTCATTTATTCCAAACTCAACATCGTTATGGAGTCGGTTTACCAATTTGGAGAGAATACGAATTAATTGGACTCGCTCAACAATGGGCATTAGGAATTGAATGGAATGAATTATGTGACAGCACTAATCTCGACGAAGGCGATATTGTCCGAATGCTGCGACGGACTTTAGACGTTCTCTGGCAAATTCCTCAAATGCCTCATGGTTCGTCCACTTTAGTGAATAATGCCCAAGAAGCGATCGCCATAATGAAACGTTTTCCTATCTAAGTTAAATATGAAACCTCTCCAGCCATTAGATTTTAACTAAGTTTTTCAATGGGTTCAGATTAATTGTCGGAGTTATCTATTGATAATTATAATCATCTATTGATAAAATACTTGTCATTACTTATCATTGTAACTATGACTAGCCCTGTAATCGTTGTCGGAATGCCTCGGAGTGGTTCTACATTATTGACTCGTATTTTAAATGAAAGCTCAGAACTATTTATAGTTAATGATTTTTATTTTTTACAATATGTTGATTCAATTAATAGGTTAGATACTAAAAACCTTGAAACGGGTAAAATCTTAGCTAAAGATATTGTGCGAAGAATTCAAGCAAGGATTGAAAGAAAAGATTCTCCAGAGCTAGAATGTGGTTTGTATTTTTCTGGCGAAGATGAACAAAAATTAAAGAAATTTATCCGCAATCAATTAAACTTAGAAAAATCTACTTGGTATGATTTATTAGAACAAATAATGTCTTTTAGTGCCAGCTTATTAGGAAAAA
>CAZLUP010000007.1:0-73015 GCA_964562685.1 uncultured bacterium | reverse complement strand
TGGTATGATTTATTAGAACAAATAATGTCTTTTAGTGCCAGCTTATTAGGAAAAATTTTTATTTATCTAAAATTATTTTATCTGCTGACGTTAGAAAAAGAGTAACAAAATTATTAAAAAAAACAAGAGGATAATATCAATTTTTAAAAGTAATAAAAGACTTTAGTATGTTTGATTAATTATGCAAAAGTATTTAATTTAGTTTTCTAAAATCTCTTTTAACTCTTGTTGTTGCGAAGAAATTAGCTCTAATAAATTAGGGATTTGTTTGAGTAGAGCAATTTCTTGAACACAGGTTGTTTGCACAATTTGTAAATTGCGGTCTCGTTTTTGTCCTGGCTGAATTTTTTTGATTAAGTTAATGGCCACATTTAACTTCAGTAAAGCTTTCACTAAAATTTTTTTCATTAGCTTGATCCTGATAATCTTTATTCAACAGAAATATATGGCAGTGTAATGATAAAAGTTGTTCCAACATTGAGTTCACTTTCAAGTTCGATAGTTCCACCATGTAGATCAATAGCTCTTTTGACAATTGCCAACCCTAACCCGGTACCAGGAATAGAACCAACGTTATTAGCTCGATGAAAAGAATCAAACAATTGTTCTTGTTCAGGCGGCGGAATCCCAATCCCGTGATCTTTAATCCGAAAAATAGCTTTGGTCGATTCACAAATCAGGTCAAAATATACTTTATTTTGATGAGGTGAATATTTGATTGCGTTAGAAAGTAAATTACTCAGAATGTGTCTCAGGAGTTTTTCATCTAAACAAGCAATAGTATTTTGATTTTGGGTATGGAAGATAATTTGATGAGTAGTAGTTGTAATCTGGATTTCTTCGACTATTTCTTGACAAAACTGAGATAAATTTAACTTGATAGGTTTTAATTCTAATTTGCCCGCTTCTGCTTTGCCAGTAACAACACATCATTTAATAACTCAGTCATGTGTTTGACCGAGATTTGAATCCGCTTGAGATGATTCAGCTTTCTGTCTTCATCCCATTTATGACCATAGTGTTCGAGTAATTCGGCAGAAGATAAGATTGAAGCTAAGGGAGTACGAAATTCGTGAGAAGTCATTGCCACAAAACGAGACTTTAGTTCGTTAAGATGTTTCTCCTTTTGCAAAGCATTACGAATATCTTGTTCTTTACGTTTGCTTTCAGTAATATCACGTATAATAACCATAAACTCGCGATCGCTACTAATGGCAATGCGAGCTTCATAATCGACCATCTTTTGATGAACTAACAATTGATACTCACAAATTTGAACTTCTTTACTCTCAAAAGCCCTCATCATTCCATCCATGACCGCTTCTGCTATTTCTTTTGGCAAAACTTCGTAGATTTTTTTCCCCAAAAAATTACTGCTAGATAAAGGTAAATTAGTTGATTTGGGAGCTTTAAAATTAACCAAAGTACCATCCTGAGTGATACGAAACATCCAATCGGGAATCGCATTAAGCAGAGCGCGATTAGTTGCCATACTCGAATGTAATGCAGCTTCTGCACGTTTGCGTTCGGCAATTTCAGCTTTTAATGATTGATTACTCCAATCTAACTCAGCAGTACGTTGTTTAACTCTTTTTTCTAGTTCATAATGAACTTGTTTACGCTGGGTGATATCTTCATAAGTACCTACATAACCAATGACTTCACCTTCATCAGAACGTAGTACAGCAGCACGAGCATTAACCCAATTGACTTTTTCTTCTGGAGTTAAACAGCGAAATTCCATGGCAAAGTCTTGTCTTTCTTCAACACATTTATGCCACTCTGCACATACAGATTCATAATCTTTTGGATGAATAGCTTTTTTCCAGCCATCACCAAGACTGTCTTCTAACGTTAAACCACTAATTTCTGACCATCGCGAGTTGATGTATAAACAAAGACCTTCTACATCGGCTTGGAAAATACCAACAGGGGAAGATTCGCTCAACAAACGAAATCTCTGCTCACTCCATTGCAAGGCTGCTTCTGCTTGCTTGCGCTGAGTAATATCGGTAATGTAACATCTGATTAATCCACTGGCACTAATATAGTGGATTGACTGTTCAAAAATTTTTTCTTCAACTTCAACTTCACGAACAAATGAGGTTGTTTGATTAGCTTGAACCAGAGCAACGATATCTGTCAAAAGAGGATGTTGCAGTTTTATTTCTCTAAGATTAGGAAACTCTTTGAGCGCAGCAGGATTGAGATAAGTAATATTGTCAAATAGGTCAATTTCGATAACTGGATTAGAAAGCAATTCGGGAAAAGAAGCCAAACGCTCTAAAGTTCTTTCAATTAAATTCCGATTAGGAACATTTTCCGTAATTATGTTAATAAAAGGATCATTTAAGTTAGATAAAAAAGCACTCATATCCTCTGCATGATCCGAGGTCAAAAACTTTAGATCTGCTTGATTAGCAACGGCATAATATTTAGCTACAATATCTTCACCAAAACAAATCTCATCACCATGTTCTAAGTCATGGGATAAACATCGATGACTATTGACTTTAAAGCCATTTCTACTACGTTTTCCTTGAAAATCTCCGTCAATGAGACGAAACTTATGATGAGCAGATTCTGGGATCGTCAATCTTAGTAAAATAGCATGATTGCGAGAAATACGAGGCGAGTCAAGGACAATTGAGTTACTCGGATCTCGACCAATTGAACAAGTAGCTGATTCTAATAAAACAGTACGTTTACTATGTTTCTCTTTAAAAACTAGTATATGTTCAATTGGCTGAGATTGATTCATGAATACTTAGTTTAGTTGAACAGAAGAATAAATAAAACTGACATTTTTATTCTTCCCTCAAATAACCAAAAAGTAACATTTTAACTAGATTTGATCTGAGAAGCGATCGCTTTTGTTAATTTAGCTAAACCGTGATTTATCCAGCATTCTGGCGAAGCCGAATGTCTGGATGAATCAGGGGCTAGGTGCTGCTTGATTCTCTATGTAGTTTCTTAATACTGATATGGTTACTCCTCCACAACTAGCAATAAAATAAGACTCGTTCCCAAATGATTTTTTCCAGTAATATTCGTCTATTTCTTCACTAAATGAGCTTTTAAATCAGATACTCCTCTAGCACTTGAAACAAAATCATTTTTCATTTTAAAACTTTGTGTTATGATTAACGTACCTTATTTTAACAACACTAATTGTGAAATACAATTATCAATACCGTTTATATCTTTCTACATAACAAAAGCTAACTTTTCATAGCTGGCTTCGTATCTGTCGGTATTGGTATAATTTTCAACTTAGCGAAAGGTTTAAATGGTGGGAAGAGAATCGTAATTATATTAATAGCTGTCCTCTAGTTTGTCATTTACCGAAATTACAAGATCAACCAAATTTTTACTCACAAAAGAAACAGTTACCTTTAATTAAAAAGGATTTAATTTTGGTTGGTTGGAGTAAGGAATTACTAGACTTTAATTCTGTCCCTTCTCAGACACTTCAAGAAGTTTGTTCTAGAGTTGACAAAGCTTTTGAACGTTATGTAGCTGGTAATTGTCATGGTAAACGTTCGGGGAAACCTAGAATAAAAACTACTACTAGATTTCGATCATTAGTCTTTGAAGGTGTATATTTGCATCATTGTTCAATTAAGGGTAAATGGTTATTTATTACTATTCCAAAAATAGGTATTGTTAAACTTCGACATCATCGCTCTTTACCAGATGGAGCAAAACTTAAATCAGCCCAATTAATAAAAAAAGCAGATGGTTGGTACATTAATCTCCGCTTAGAAGATATTTCTGTTCCTAGTTTTGAGCCAAACATTACCCCTAATTGGGATAATTCCTTGGGAATGGATGCAGTACTGCATGAAAATGACTACCTAGCTACTTCAGAAGGAATTAAATTACCTAGTTTAAAATCATTTCGCAAATCTCAAAGTAAACTAGCCAAAGTTTCTCAACGTAAATCTCTCAAGAAAAAAGGGAGTAAATTTAGAAGAAAATTAGCCAAGCGTGAAGCTAAAATTCATCAGCAAATTGCTAGAGCCAGAAAAGATCATGCTTACTCAACGGCTCATAAATTAATGGCTACTGGGAAGAAAGTTTTCTTTCATGAAAAATTAAATATAGCTGGCTTAAGTAGAAGGAATAAACCAAAACAAGATGAAAAAGGTGTCTATCTTCCCAACGGAAACAGTCGTAAATCAGGTTTAAATAAATCCTGGTTAGATGCTGCGTTTCATCAATTTTTTAAAATACTGAAGTACATAGGCGAAAAAACTGGTGCTTTGGTAGTCGAAGTAAATTCTCAATATACATCGATGATATTGCCATACAAAGACGAGTTCGTTTTTACCGATCTTAAGATCAGAAATTATTGGGATGAAGAATTAAATCTTTTGGTTGACCGAGATATAGCAAGCTCAATCAACGTCAAAAGAGTTGGGCTGGACTTGTTCCCAACTATAAAACGCCGTAAAGGGAATCCAGTGGTAGTTGCTTCTACCACTAATAGTACCTCAAAGGAAGTTCTCTCTGTTCTGAGGAATATGGAGAAGCCGGCGTTGTATGCGTAGCATCAACGTCTGGAGAAGTCACTGTTTGAACATTTAAGTTTTGGGTTGCTCTAATTACGCTATATTAAAGTTGGATAAGCAATTTTGCTTATCCAAAGTTACCGTCAACTCTGCTAATTTTGACTACAATTCGCCAAAAAAAAAGACAGCAGATTGTTCACCGATTAGGTGGTGAGGAAATAATGACAACTAACGCTACGACAGTTGGTTTCAAGCTTGCTCGCATCCAAGAGGAAATTATTGAGCTAGAACACAAATACGCAGTAATCACCGAAGAAGATCGGCAAAAGTTGCAAAAGTTAAGACAGATCGAATTAAGCTTACGTCAGAACTACGATATTAACTAAGAAGATTGTTGAGTTTTAACACATTACGTCAATTTAGATAGGCTTAAGAGTATTGTCAGCAGAGCTAAAGCCTACCTAATGTAAGTTCTGTAGCTGATTCTCCTTTGATTCTAGTTCCAAGGAGGTTAAATGCTATGAGGCAATTAGAAATTAACCCTAGGGAAAATTTAAAATTTGAGACCAAAGACATTTTTGGTTGGGAATTAATTTTGAATATTTATCAATGTAATCCAACTAAAGTAAGTTCCCGCGATCAGATAGTTACTTTTCTCAATCGATTGTGCAGCGAAATTCTAGACATGAAAATGTATGGAGAACCTTTATTAGAAAGATTTGGTCAAAATCGACCGATCAATACAGGTTATACAATTGTTCAACTTGTAGAAACTAGTTCTATTGTTGCCCATTTTTCAGAGTTGAATAACTCAGTATATCTAGAAATTTTTTCTTGTAAACCATACGATCCAAATATTGTTAGTGATTTTTGCTGTAATTATTTTGAAGCTGAAAGAGTTGAGAAATATTTTTTAGAAAGAATCTAGGGTTTTTGATAAAAGGTATCAGCTTACATAACCTAAATGCCGATAGGCTTCTTCTGTGGCAATTCTACCTCGATGGGTACGACTCAGATAACCAATTTGTAGCAAATAAGGTTCATAAACTTCTTCAATCGTTTTGGCATCTTCCCCTGTCGCTGCTGCTACAGCTTCTAATCCTACTGGACCGCCTTTAAATTGTTCAATAATCGTACCGAGTACTAAACGATCTGTCCAATCTAAACCAGAAGCATCCACATTAAACAGATCCATTGCTGCTGCTGCTAATTCTGTGGTAATAATTTCTTCTTGGTGGACTTGTGCATAATCTCTGACTCGTTTGAGGAGACGATTGGCAATCCGAGGTGTGCCACGGGAACGACGGGCAATTTCCGTTGCACCTGCTTCAGTAATTGAACAGTTTAAAATTTCTGCTGTACGTTGGATAATGAGAGTTAGTTCATCAGGTTCGTAAAAACGTAATCTTTGAATTAAACCAAAGCGATCGCGTAAGGGTGAAGTCAAAGAACCGATTTTGGTAGTTGCGCCGACTAGAGTAAAACGCGGTAAGGGAATACTCCGAATTTTTGTACTTTGTCCTTTACCAATGGTAATATCCAGGCGGTAATCTTCCATCGCGGGATAAAGTAATTCTTCAGTCATGCGGTTGAGACGATGGATTTCATCGATAAAAAGAATATCTCCTGGTTGCAGATTAACTAATAATCCTGTGATGTCTCGCGGACGTTCTAAGGCAGGTGCAGCAGTAATTTTGCAGTTGACTCCCATCTCTGCTGCCAAAATTAACGACATGGTAGTTTTGCCTAAACCAGGAGGGCCATATAACAAAAGATGATCGAGGGGTTCTTGTCTGCTTTTAGCTGCTGCGATCGCAATTTGTAACACCCCTTTTAAATCTTTTTGTCCGATATAATCAGCTAAAGTTTGGGGACGAATGCTCTCTTCGTTCTGTTCGTTTTCTTCATTAATAGTAGTAGCTGTTAAGAGCGATTGTTCCAAAGGCGAGGCACTGCGCGATCGCTTCTCGCTGTTAACTTGTGGTTGAGATTTTTTTTTAGAAGAGGAAGAGGAAGATTGATCGGAATTTCGTTTAAGTGCCATTGGCAAGCTGATTAATTTCAGAAGACTAATCGCAAATATATATTGTTTTTTAAGTATAGCTATCAATCAATATCTAAATCCCCAATCCTCCAATTCTAATTTTGCCCAGGTACGTTACTAAATCATAAGAAGGGAAGATTATCTATCAATTTATCCAGACTAATCAGGGTAGCTATAACACCACAAGATAGTGCTACAAATAAACTGCTCATCATTCCGTAAGCTAAAGAAAAAGATGCGTGGAAATAAGAAGAATAAGACCAATATATTGCTGCCACAAAAAATCCAGTTAAAATACCAAAAATAAAACGCTTGATTAATTGATGAAGAGATTGTTGATTCATGTTTGATGGTAAAACTAAATATATTAAATTTATTCTAAACGAGAAACTTTTGCTTGATACAAGCGCGATCGCATGAATCCCCTGTTTCAATCTACTCGTCGTCGTTTAGCTCTTTGGTACACAATTGTTACTGCGGTATTATTATTTTTATTTGCCACGGGAGTTTATCTTTACGTTCGCAGTACTTTAATTGAACGTATTGATGATACTCTCAAGCACGTGGTTGAAGTAGTTAATCGTTCAATTGTAATTCAACCAACTGCTAATAGTAATATTAATTATCGGATTAATTTAGAAGCGAGTTTTCGTCATAATCCTGATGCCGTAGAAGATGATCGCATCGATCTTGAATGGTTTAATCCTGACCAAGAATTACTTTGGTGGACATTTTCCGAACCTCTATATTTACCTTTGCATCCTAATCGCAGTGGCGAAACGGTTTATTTATCAGATAATCGGATTTTACGGCAACTAACCGAAAAAATAGAAGTTAATCACCAGATTTTAGGTTATTTAAGAGTTAGTCATCCTTGGTTTGAAGTGACGAAACCGATTCATCAGTTAACTAGAGATTTGGCAATTGGCATTAGTTTGATGGTTCTTTCAGTAGCAGGAATTGGTTGGTGGTTATCGGGAATTGCAATTGAACCTGTACGTAATTCTTACTCTAGTTTAAAACAATTTACTGCTGATGCTTCCCATGAGTTACGCAACCCGATTGCGACCATTCAAACCAATGTGCAGATGGCATTAGCTTATCCTGAAGCAGAACCTCAACTGCAACAAAGACAATTAAAAGTAATCGAAAGATTGACTCAAAGATTGGGCAGATTGGTTAATGATTTATTATTTTTAGCACGTTCTGATAGTGGCATTGTGCAAACAAATTTTGAACCAGTACCATTAGATGCTTTATTAATTGAAGTAATTGAAGAACAAAAAACTCTTGCAGAACAAAAAAATATTTTTTTATCAGTACATTTAATTGAACCCAATCTCAAATCCGATCTCACTTCAGAAGAAGTTTTTACTGTATCGGGAGATTGGAATCAGTTAGCGCGTCTATTTACTAATTTAATTGCTAACGCGATCGAACACAGCAAAACAGAAGCTAACTCTGAAGATTATCGACCTGCAATAGAAGTAGAATTACAACAAATTAAACGTCCTGCCAAACTAAAAGTTAGAAGACATTATTCTGATTCTTCTCGTCCTTTAGCTTTGCAAATCAAAGTCAAAGATAATGGCAACGGTATTCCTGAGTCAGCTTTACCTCATCTCTTTGATCGCTTTTATCGGGCAGATCCTTCTCATAGTCATAACCGCGATTTAGAAAATGCCACAGGGGCAGGTTTAGGACTTGCGATCGCTAAAGCAATTGTTGAAAATCATCAAGGACAAATTACTGTCGAAAGTGTGGTCAACCAAGGAACTAAATTTACGGTGATTTTGCCCCAAGATTGATATAGTTCTATTTGACTTCAAGGGTCAGCTAAGTTAGGGTAGTTCATTTGCATTAGTTGAGTAATCAGTTTGATTAACTCAGTCAAATTAATCGGCTTGGGCAGATGTGCTTGATATCCTGCTGCTAATGCTTGTTGTCGGTCTGACTCTGCTGCGTAAGCAGTTAAAGCGATCGCAATTAAATCTTTTCCTTGAGGCATCTGGCGGAGTTGACGCATCAACATATAACCATCAATTTCTGGCATCCCAATATCACTAATTAATAAATTTGGGGTTGATTGGTTAATGGCTGTTAGTGCTTCGTTTACCGAGCCGGCTTTGGTTACTGTAGCCCCTTGTTGCTGGAGAATAAAAGCAAGTAAATCTTGTGAATCTTTTTCATCATCAACTACTAAAACATGAATTCCTTTTAAATTAGGAATACCATTGAGCGGGGAAACGGTTGATTGTATTTTTTTGGACTTTGATTTAATGGGAATTTTCACGGTGAAAGTAGCACCTTGTCCTTCTCCTCGACTATCGGCCTCTACTGTACCACCATGCAGTTCGGTTAGGTAACGGACAATTGCTAGTCCTAGTCCCAGCCCACCAAATTTACGAATGGTGGAACTTTCTGCTTGACGAAAAAGCTCAAACACGTGGGGAAGAAAATCCGGTTCAATGCCTTTGCCCGTATCTTGGACTTGAATTTGAGCGTAAGTACCAATTGTAGTTAAGTGAATGCTTACTTGTCCTGCTTCTGGTGTAAACTTGATCGCGTTGGAAAGGAGATTCCAGACAATTTGTTGTAGACGACCTGGATCGCCTAAAACTGGTTCGATATTTCGCTCAAAAGTAGTGGTAATTTCAATTGATTTGGCTTCGGCAGCTAATTGCATCGTTGCGATCGCTTCCCGAATGACCAATTCTAAATTGACTAAAGTATTCTCAAGATTAATTTTGCCCCGCAGGATGCGAGATACATCAAGAAGGTCTTCAATTAACTGTGCTTGTAACTTAGCATTGCGGTGAATTGTTTCTAATCCTTGAATTGTTTGTTCAGGGTCTAGTTTCCCCATAGCCAATAATTGTGACCAACCGAGGATCGGATTGAGCGGGGTGCGTAATTCATGAGAAACGATCGCTAGAAATTCATCTTTAATCCGATTGGCTTCAATTAATTTTTCGGTTTTTTGTTTCAATTCTTGTTCTATTTTTTTGCGATCGCTTATATCAATATTAATCCCACTAAATCTAATTGGTTTTCCTTGCTCATCAGTGGTTACATTCCCCAGTCCTAGTAACCAGCGTACTCCCTGCTGAGGATGAATGATCCGAAATTCAGCACGGAATTCCGAACTTTGGTGGTTAAAGACTTTTTGAACTTCAGCGTTGGCACTTTCGAGATCCTCTGGATGCACAGCACTTTCCCAATCTTGGTATGTTAGTGGTTGGCGATTAGGGTCAATTCCGTACAAATCATAATTTTCTTGTGACCAAATCAAGGTTTCGTTATTCATGTCCCAGTTCCACAAACCAGCCTTAGCACCTGATAGAGCAAACTTGAGTATTTTTTGATTTTCTTCTAGTTTTTTTTCTGCCAGTTTGCGCTCAGTAATATCACTAAAATAAACTGATAAAGCTTGTTTAGAAGGGTAGACAGATATTTCAAACCAACTTGCTAAAAGAGAATAATAATATTCAAATCTAGTCGTAACCTGCTCATTGAAAGCTCGATGATATTGTATATATAATTCTGTATCAATTAGAGAAGCAAATTCTGACCAGATATTTTTACCAATCAGTTCTTCTTTCGATTTGTTGAGTTTTCGTCCTGCTTCTTGATTGACATAAGTAAAATTCCAGTTGCGATCTAGAGCATAGAAAGCATCGGTCATACTTTCGAGAATAGTCGTAATCAGTTGGTTTGATTCTCGCAGAGATTTTTCGATTTGCTTGCGTCGGCTAATATTTTGTAGAGTTCCCATCATACGTAGGGGGTTGCCATGTTTGTCATAAAAACATCTTCCTTTAGCAACCAGCCAATGAACAGTGCCGTCTGACCAAACAACTCGATACTCAATGTTATAGTAAGTCTTCTTCTCGATACACTCTTTAATTGCTATTTTAGTGCGATCGCGGTCTTCTGGATGTAAGGTATCTAAAAATCTTGAATAGGTTACGGAACTATCGGGAGCAAAACCAAATAAAGTTTTACAACGAGTTGTCCATTCTAAGTTGTCATTAACTAAATCCCAAAACCACATCCCCATATCAGAAGCTTCAGTAGCTAGACGTAAGCGTTCTTCACTATTACGCAGATTTAGTTCGATTTGCTTGCGTTCGCTAATATCTTGAGCAATACCTAAAACTTGAGCTAGTCTACCATCCGCAGTACGACTTAAAACTCGGTCTTGACTAGAAAACCAAAGCCATTTGCCATTGCTGTGACGCATTCGATATTGAAATTCGCAAACTTGACCAATTGGAGCTTGATTAAGCTTTTGTAAATGCAAGGGTAAGCGGGCAAGATCTTCAGGGTGCATGATGCGAACTACAAAATTTTTCTCTTCTAGTAGTTCTTGTTCAGGGGGATAACCTAATAAAGGTAAAATTTGGGAATTAACATAAAGATTTTTTTGTTTGAGGGTATCGACTAAATATACAATGCCAGGAATAGCTTCAGTAATCTGCTTTAATAACTGTTGGTTTTGTTGTAATTGAATTAAAGTTTGCTGGTGTTGAATGCGTAGCTGTGAGTCTTTAATTGCTCGCTCGACAAACAATTTTAATCTATCAACCGTGATTTGATTTTTAACTAAATAATCAGCAGCTCCTTGTTTGAGAAACTGCACTGCTATTTCTTCGTCTCCTTGTCCAGTCAAAACAATCACAGGCGGACGCAGATCATTAGTTTTTTGTCGCCATAAAGATAACCATTCCAACCCGTCCATATCGGGCAAAAGGTAATCGAGCAAAATTAAATCGGGTTGACACTGCTGATAAAGTTCTAATGCTTCTTCTCCTGATTCAGCTTCGTAAAAGCAATAATTCCAGATTGAATCGGTTTGTAAATAACGGCGGTACACTAGTCGGTCTTCTTGATTATCCTCGATCAATAAAACTGTTCGTTGAAGTTTAGCTTGGGATGAAGGTAAGGAAATTTTTTTGAGAGGACGCTGCTGAAATGGCAATTGCTTTGGTTGGCTAATCTCTGTAAAAGTTACAATTACTCCGTAGGGTTTAGTTTGATTTCCTGTAAATAAGGGTTGAGAGTTTAATAATAACCAGATTAATTCTCCATTGGGCTTATAAGAACCCATAATTACATCGGTACAAGGTTGTCCTGTTTTTAAGGTAACGCTGGCAGGATGAGTTTCGGGAGGAAAATCAGAACCATCTTCATGAATTGTCTGCCAAGGTGGTTCAAACGAAGAACTGCCTACTAGTTGTTTGGCTGTATAACCCAAAATTTTTTCAGCGTCAGTATTACAAGCTTGAATACTCCCATCAGCACTATGAAGAACCATTCCTTTTTCTGCTGCTAGATTGGACTTCTGTGATAATTGAGTATTCATCTGGGCAGTTTTGTTAAAAGATTTTTAGCCAACGCAAAAACAAAGATAGTCAAGCTCAAGTACTAATAATTGATTTGGATCAAGTCTACTTTAATCGAGCAAAAAGAATTAATTACTTTAATCTAAAATTAACTTTAGAAAAATTAGTAACGCCGAAAAAATTATTTTTATGCAGTTTTTTGGAAATTGTTCTGATTTTGTTGCACTACTTTAGCGATCAATGCAGCTAAATGATCTAACATAAAAGGCTTAGAAAGATAAGCATCATAACCTGCTGATAAGATTTGTTCGCGGTCTTTGGCTTTAGCAGCAGCAGTTACAGCGATCGCAGCTAAATGTCTATTTGAGGTTTGTTCTAGATTTTTTAACTGATTAATTAACCAAAACCCGTTTTCTTCGGGCATGAAAATGTCACTAAGGATAATTTCGGGTTGAAAAAACTGTATTTCTTCCAGGGCTACTTTGGCACTAGCAACTGATTTAACTTTTGCTCCAATTTGCTCTAAATAAAACAATAATAAGTCTCTCGAATCTTGATCATCATCAACTATTAGTACTTTTAATTTGCTAATCTGGTCTTCCGCTTGCTTATTTTTTGTGGTCATCATTGCGAATGCTCCAATCTTTGTTTAACTTAGCACCACCAGTTAAAATTTTTGTTAAGAATAATACCCTCTATCCAAATAGTAAAAGATGTTATTTGGTTCATTATTTACGCTGACATAAATCTTTGTTGAAATTGTGTTGAATTGGTTTCAATAGCTATAGCCTGTTCACGATAGTTTTGTTGCATATTGACTTACTTTAAAATCTATCTAAACTCATCATAAAAGCAGCGATCTACTTTAAACTAAGATGAGTAATCATGCCGATCCACCTTTTCAACCATCGTCAAGTCAGAAATTTCTCCACCGTACCACGATGGAATCTGCTCAAAAGTTGATCGATCAACTGAAGTTTGCTGCAATTGTCACCAGTATTCTGGTGATTTGCTTAGGTTGTGCTGTGATTGTTAGTTGGGTATTTGAGCTAACTATTTTTAAAAGCATTCTTCCTGAACACGTGACTATGAAAGTTAGTACCGCTCTGGGTTTTATCTTGGGAGGAATTTTGCTGTTATTATGGCATCAACAACAAGCCAACCAACAACAGAGTCATTTTATAAACCATCATCCTTTAATTTTATTTTTGTGGCAATATCTTTTACCCAGTTTAATAATTCTTTTCTGTTGGTTAACTTTGGGTGAATATGGCTTCAGTGTAGATTTAGGGACAGATTGGCTTGCCTTCCCAAATCCAGAAGATCCTACCTATTCCATTCATAGAGGAAGGATGTCACCCGATGCAGCTTTTAGCTTTTTCTTGTTTAATTTTGCTTTTCTATTTTTAATTCAAAAATACTATCTTACTGCTCAATTACTGATTGTTTTAGTAATAGCGATCGCAACTATTAGTTTAATTGGTCATACCTACAATATTACTATATTTTACGAAGTTGTGTCTGGGACAGAAATGGCAATTCACACTGCCATTGGTTTTATTTTACTAGCTTTTGCTTTTTTAAGTAGTTGTCCCGAACGAGGTTGGTTCAGAGAGATAGTCAGTCCAGAAGCTGGCGGATTGATGGCTCGTTGGTTATTCCCTATTTTAATAATCATACCACCATTATCAGGCTGGTTTTTTTGGTCGTTGTTAAAGGGCAATTTTAACAAGGTTCAGTTCATTATCGCCCTGCGAATCCTTTTAGAGATGGTACTGTTTGGGGTAATTGTTTGGTGGACTGCCAAAAAATTACATCAAATGGATCGCCAACAACAACAGTTTTCTCAAGCATTATTAGATAGTGAAAAGCGATTTCGAGCAATTTTTAATCAAACTTTTCAGTTTATTGGCTTATTAACTCCCGATGGCACACTTTTGGAAGCGAATCAAACAATTTTGGATTTTGGTGGCATTAGTCTGTCAGAAGTAGTGGGCAAGCCTTTTTGGCAAACGTATTGGTGGCAAATTTCTGAACAAACGCAACTAGATTTGCAAAGAGCAATCGCCTTAGCTAGACAAGGAGAATTTGTTCGTTACGAAGTAGATCTCCAAGGTGCAAACGGAAAAGTCATCACGATTGATTTTTCTCTACGTCCAGTTATTGATGAAACAGGCGCAGTCATTTTACTAATTCCTGAAGGAAGAGATATTAGTGAGCGCAAACAGGCTGAAAAAGCTCTGCAAAAAAGTGAATTAAGATATCGAGCGATCGTAGAAGATCAAACGGAATTGATCTGTCGCTACCTACCAGATTCAACCATGTTATTTGCTAATGATGCTTACTGTCGCTACTTTGGTCTAGATAAACATACTTTAATCAATCAAAAATACACTCCCATCATTTATGAAGCAGATCGTAAACGGGTTACTCAACTTATCGAGTCGATGAACAAAGAACATCCTACTGTCATGTTTGAAAATCGGGTTTGGGCAAAAGGAAAAGTGCGATGGACACAGTGGAATAACAGGATGATTTTCGATCCCCAGGGAAAATTTTTAGAATATCAATCAGTTGGGCGAGATATTACCGCACTTAAAGAAGTCGAAGAAAATTTAAGAGAAACGGAAGAACGTTTTCGTCAACTAGCAGAAAATATCAAAGACATCTTTTTTCTCTACTCTGCTGATGGCAGATTAATCTATGTCAGTCCAGCCTATGAAAAAATTTTGCATCAGTCTCGTACTAGTTTATCTGAACATCCTGAAGCTTGGCTGGCAATGGTTCATCCTCATGACTATCCAATCGTTAAACAAGCTTTGGCTCAATTAAACCAAGCAGATCAAGCCTTTGAATACCGTGCGATCTTGGCTATGCCGAGGCGCGAAGCGGACAGCTTCGCTGCGCCGAAGGCGATCGCTCCCAATCATCAAATCGTTTGGATTAGAATGAGAACTTTTGTGATCCGAGATGAGTCGGGCAAAGTTTATCGTATTGCTGGTATTGGTGAAGATGTGACGAAACAAAAGCAAGCGGAAGAAAAATTCAATGCTTTAATTCGAGAATTAGAACGAAGTAATAGAGCTTTAGAAGAATTTGCTTATGTAGTTTCTCACGATCTACTTTCTCCTTTGCATAAACAGCAAATGTTAAGGGAATTGCTTCTAGATAGATACAGTGAAATTTTAGACCAGCAAGCTCAAGAATATTTAGAGCGCATGGCACAGCTAAACCAAAAAATGCAAAATCTGGTTCAGGGTTTACTTGCTTTTGCCCGTGTTACTACTCAAGCACAGCCATTTGTGTCAGTCGATCTCAATTCCGTAGTTCGAGAAGTTATCTGGGAGCTTGAAGGAGAAATAGCTCAAGTCAACGGACAAATTGAAGTAGAAGAATTACCTACGATTCAAGGCGATCGCTTGCAATTAGATCAACTATTTCATAATTTAATCGAAAATGCGCTCAAGTTTCGTGCTGTGGAGCGACCACCAATAATTAAAATTTATCAGTTATTTTCTGCTCAAACAGAATCAGAACCTCAGATTTGTGAACCCCATCAAATTGTGATAGAAGATAATGGCATTGGTTTTGCGCCTGAAGAATGCGAGAAAATTTTTGCTCCTTTCCACCGTTTGCATAGTTATAGTAAATATAAGGGTACGGGTTTAGGTTTAGCAATTTGTCGTAAAATAATCGAACGTCATCAAGGCAAAATTACTGCTCAAAGTCAGCCTCAACAAGGAGCAAGTTTTACTATTTGTTTGCCCTGATAAAATTGCTTTAATTATAAATATTAACTAAAAACAAAATTAAGATGATTTGTTATAAATTACTTACTATTTTTGCTTAATAAGAATCTTTTTTTGACGTTTGATATTCTTCTAAAAGTGGAGAACCAAACAAATTTGCTAGCTGAGGAAAAAGAAGGTTTTGAGCGTTTATCTATAATTAGTAAGAGTCAAATATTTTTATCTAATTCTAAAATAAAATTACTATGGTATTTCACCTATGAGAAGATTTTAATAGTTTTCTCACTTTTTCTTGGTGTAACAACGCCTTAAAATATTAGGATTGTCTATTCTGTAGAACTAATACCAAATATAAAAAAGAATGCGACACATCCCGTAAGGGCGATTGACCAAGCAGAGGGGCTGTGTTTAGAGATTTCCTCGAAACCTTATACGTCCCGTTCCCTACCAAAACATCATCTGTCGCAAACATTATCTGCTTTAGTATAACTACACTTGCATTCTGTTTAAAGCTCTTTTAGTAAACACTTTATTTGTGGTTTTCTCATGTTAAATTATCCCTGTCGAGTTTTATTAGTAGAAGATGAACCAGAAGACCTCGAAAAATTACAAACAATTTTGAATAATGCTCATTCCGCGTCTTTTCGAGGTGGATTTAATTTAAGTTGGGCTGAAACTTTAGCTAAAGGCAAACAATTAATTACTCAAAACGAATTTGAGGTTGTAATTCTCGATTTAATGCTGCCAGATAGTCGGGGACTAAATACTCTTCGAGAAATGCAATCAATTATTGCTAAAGTACCAATTATTGTTTTAACTTCAATAGAAGATGAAATTGTGGCTGTTAAAGTTTTAGAATTAGGAGCTTGTGGCTATTTACCAAAAAATGTTTTGGATCAGAATTTACTAATTTATGCAATTCGCACTGCCATTGAGCGTAAATATCAATTAAGCAAATTTGAAGAATGGCAAAAGCAGCAACCAGCCCAAGAAATAGCTTTACTCGAAAATTTTTTAGCAGATCAAACTATTAATGAGCAATTATCAAATGCGAAATCTTTGCAACAAAAAATGCCAGATATAGTAGCAGAGATTAAAGAATGCTACCAGAATTTGCTCGATCATTTTGTTGAACAAAGAATTTATAAAGTGCAATATCAAATAGCTCGTAATATTGATGTCTTAGTCGAACAACTAGGATATCTTCAAGCCACACCCAGAGATTTAATTGAGGTACACACCGCAATTTTAAAACAAAAACAAGCAACTTTGGGACAAAGACAAGCGATGACTTATACAATAGAAGGACGCTATTTACTTTTAGAAATGATGGGAAAATTAGCAGTTTACTATCGTAAATATTACATTGGTTTAAACAAAATTAATCTTGTCCAAAATTATAATAACGAAGTTTCGAGAAGTAATCAAAGATCGAATAATTAACTTTTTTATTTAATAAAATTTAAAATATTTTTTAATGTGTAAAAGATATTTACTAAAATTATATGTCAGCGGAGATACGGCTCGAACTCGGATAGCGATCGCGAATTTACAGGAGTTTTGTCAGCAACAATTACCTGAAGAAACGAAAATTGAAATTATCGATATTTTAAAAAATCCTCAAATCGCAGAAGAAAAAAAAATTTTAATTACGCCTACTCTAGTCAAAGAGTTTCCTTTGCCTCAAGAGCGAATTATTGGTGACCTTTCTAATCGAGAGGTCGTTGCTTTTGCTCTTAATATTCAATTAAAATACCCTCAATCCAATTAATTAATGCTCTAAAACTAATCAATTATTGTCTAACATTCACAATTGAGAGTGAGGCATGAACCAACCAAGAGAAAACGATGTGTTAACAAAAATTGAAACAGGAATTTCTGGTTTTGATGTTTTTTCGGAAGGGGGATTGCCACAAGGAAGAACAACTTTAATAACGGGAACTGCTGGTAGCGGTAAAACAATTTTTGCCTGTCAATTTTTAATTGAAGGGATCAAAAGAGGGCAAAACGGAGTTTTTGTTTCCTTTGAAGAATCGCCGAAAATGTTGCGTAAAAATATGCGCGGGTTGGGGTGGAACATTCAAACTTGGGAGGAAGAAAGTAAGTGGAGTTTTGTCGATGCTTCTCCCCAAGATCGTAGTCTTCCTTTGGTGAGTGGTGAATACGACCTAGATCCTTTAATCACTCGTTTGATCTATGCCATTGAGCAAGTTAATGCCCAGAGAGTAGCAATGGATTCTTTGGGTGCAATTTTTAGCTATGTGCCGAATATCGGTCAAGTTCGGGGTGCGATGTTTAAATTGGCTCAAATACTTCGAGAAATGGAAATTACTGCCGTATTAACCTCAGAACGTACGGCTGAATATGGGGAAATCAGTCGCTATGGAATTGAAGAATTTGTAGCGGATAACGTCATTATTCTCCGCAATTCTCTAGTAGAAGAAAAACGTCGTCGCACGATTGAAATTTTGAAGTTTCGGGGTGTTTCCCATCAACATGGCGAGTTTCCCTTTACGATTGTCTCCGAGCAAGGTATTGTTGTTATTCCCTTTTCTACAGACGTATCCAAACGCAAATCCTCTAGAAAACGAATTCCTTCAGGTAATCAAGAACTTGATGCTATGTGTGGAGGTGGTTGGTTTGAGGGTTCAATTATTTTGATATCGGGTGCGACTGGTACTGGTAAAACTCTCATGGCAACAGAATTTATCAAAGGAGGGGTGAAAAACGGCGAAAAATGTTTGTTTTTTGCGTTTGAAGAAAGTCGAGAGCAACTGTTACATAATGCGTTGGGTTGGGGTGTGGATTTTGAGCAGATGGAACGAGAAAACCAACTAAAAATTGTCTGTCGTTATCCAGAGATAACTGGACTTGAATCTCACTATGTTCAAATGAGCAAATATATTGAACAGTTTCAACCTCAAAGAGTAGTAATTGATAGTATTTCTTCACTAGAAAAACTCGCACCTCTCCAAAATTTTCGCGAATTTTTGCTTACTTTGAATACACTAATTAAAGAAAAAGGAATTACTTGTCTGTCTACTGCCAATACTCCAAACCTAATCGGCAGTGAATCAATTACTGAATTGAATATTTCTACTAATACAGATTTGATCGTGTTATTGCGCTACGTAGAAGTTTATGGAGAAATCCGACGAGGACTAGCTGTGTTAAAGATGCGGGGTTCTAAACACGATAAAGATATTCGTGAGTTTCTCATCGATGAACAGGGAATGCATTTAGGACAACCTTTCCGCAATATTACAGGTATCTTGGCAGGAAATCCAAGCTTAGTCAATTCTGATGAATTAGACCGCCTCAGCAACTTATTTAGAGAAACTTAGTAATTTGATGAGGGAGTAATTATGAAATCAACTAAAGAACAAAATTTAACTCAAAAATCAGCTTTTAAGTCAATTAAGCTTTTAATTGTACAGGATTCAGACTCCGACGCAACAGATACTGCTCCGCACCTTGGCTGTACCGAGATCGTATCTTTGCTAATTGAGGCTGGATTTGAACTTAGTTGGCAACAAGTAAGCACTCAAGCTGATTATTTGGCTCATCTAAATTCTAATCTCGATTTGATTTTGGTTGATGATGCTCAGACTCAATTAACCGCTGAAGAAGCATTAAGATTATGGGTAGAAAATAAGTTAACCATACCTGTATTAATCATCAATGGAGAAGCCAACATTTCCAAAGCAGTAGCAGCGATCAAAGCAGGTGCTAGTAACTATTTAACTCCCGCAGAAATGGAGCAATTGCCTCTAGTCATTGAACAAGTTTTACAAGAACAATTTAGTTTTTGTGTGCAACTGCGAAGATGTATTCACGAAAGTGAGCAACAATTACAAAAGATAATGGGAAAGGAATTGAATCAGAATTTCTTCCTCATGTGTTTGATTCTTTTCGTCAGGCAGAAAATGTAACCAGTCGAGCCTTTGGCGGATTAGGATTGGGACTAACAATTGTTCGTCACTTAGTCGAACTCCACGGAGGTAGCGTAACCGCTCACAGTGATGGAATTGGAAAAGGTGCAACTTTTAGCATTTCTCTTCCTAAGATTGATTAAGTAATAAGTAATAAGTAAAAACTGACTTCAGACTTCAGACTTCAGACTTCAGACTTCTCATTGATTTAGTATTAGCCTGGTAAAGAGGGATTGAGCGGTAAAGATTGAGGAATAACCGTTACTGGCATTTTTTTTCCTGCTCTATCTATATTTAATTCCATTTTGTGACCAATCCCGTTACGATCGAGTAATTGTTGTAGGGTATCAGCCTTAGTAATAGATTGACCATCAATTCCGACAATGACATCTCCGACATGGAGTCCTGCTGTAGAGGCGGGAGAATCAGGTTGGACAGTTACAATTAGAAGCCCATGATCTTGATTAACTTTTTGTTTACGATTGGGAATTTGAGTTAATCTATGTTTGATTTCTGGAGTTAAAGCAACCATTTCAATCCCAATATAAGGATGTTCTACTTTCCCGTTGGCAATCAATTGTCGAGCAATACTTTGAGCCATATTGATCGGAATGGCAAAACCAAGTCCTTGAGTTCCACCAATAATTGCCGTATTGACACCAATTACTTCTCCTTGGGCATTGAGTAAAGGTCCTCCAGAATTACCTGGATTAATCGCTGCATCAGTTTGCAGAAAACCAATTCGTTTATCTGCAATGCCAATATCACGGCTAAAACGATGAGTTGCACTGATCACACCTACCGTAACCGTTTCTTGTAAACCCAAAGGATTCCCAATTGCGATCGCCCACTGACCCTGTTCCACGCGATCGCTATCGCCAATTCTTACAGTAGGTAAATCCGTTGCTTGTACCTTAACTACAGCTACATCAGTTACAGGATCTTTTCCTAACACTTCACCATCTAAAAGACGACCATCCTGAAACGAAACTGTCACCTGATCGGCTTGGTTAACTACATGAGCATTAGTTAAAATTAAACCGTCAGGATCGATCACAAAACCAGAACCAAGCCCGCGTAAAGTTGGTTGAGAAGGTAAGTTTCCTGGTTGTCTACCAAAGAATGGAGGTAAAAATACACCGTCTAAAGCACGAGAAACATTAACTTGAACTACGGCAGGTTCAACTGCTTTACTGACGGTAGTTACAAAGTTGGCTTGTTGGGTTGGGGATGGAATTGAATTTTGATCGACAATAATTTCTGGTGTTACTTCTTTAATTGATTCCAACTGCTTTGATGACGGTGATTCGGCCCTTGCGGTTGGGGTATTAAGAATAACTAAACCTAGACTAATAGTTATAGTTAAAAAATAAATAGTTAAATAACTTAAATAACGATGCCAGTCATTGAGATAGGCGATGAAGTTTTTTGGCGCAATTCTCATCAACTAAATTTTTCCTCTCAAGCTTGTAGTTTTTTATCTGCACTTAACTACCCAGTCTGACAAAGATTTTTACTGAATTAATCTTGCTATAGTAAGAAATTTTTAGCCTCGATTTTAAGAGAATATAATTCAATTAATTATTTTTTGTAAAGAAAATTTAATATTATTGCTCTAACTCATAATAACCTTAAGAAACATATAGTTTGTTTGTGGCTATTTTTTTATTTTTATCACTTAATTTGAGATTAAAACTCAGTTTTTTGAGAAGGCTGACCAGAGAATCAAGCGATTATGAAGATAGTTTAGTGCTTATTTATACAATTAAATCTGAGAAGGAGTAATTATTATTATTAGAAAATTTAATGTTTCAATTGTTGATTAAATTATAACTTTTGACAGAGATGTCTTCATTAAAAATTAAATTAAGATCACTACAAATATTCAAACTAGGGAATGATTAATAATGAAAGGACAAATGTGTTGGCTACCTCATCGAGATAATAACTCAAAAATAATGCTTCATTTACGAGAATACCCTTATCAATCTTGGCGACCCTATACATCATATTCTCAGTATTCAGTACCAGATTATCCAGTTCCTGGTGGTTCAAAAGGATGGGCAACTTATCAAAAATTACGAGAAGCAGGTTGGACTTTAATCGCAAGCGATCGGGCTTATTCAACTTCTGAATTTGCTACATTTCCTTCAAAGAAAAGCTAAGTTATCTACTAGTTAACAATTTTTATCTATACTGGCAAAGTATTTTAAATCATTAGCTTGTAGAATCCAAATTAGTCCAAATTTACTTAGACAAAAAATTACTGGTTATTAATTCAATTTAACAAATTGATAGACAGAGAAACAGAAAAAAATTTATTTTAACTTCAGGAGAAGAAATGGCTTTAAGAAATTTTTAACTATGAGATAATAGCAATCTTCAAATTGATTTTTAAAGCAAGAATTACTTGCTAAAAGCAGAATTGAACTAGGTAAAGCTTGATTTTTCTTCTAGTCAATTATTATTAAAGTCATGGTGATATTTATGCTGATTAATTGTCTTAGTAAGCCAAAATTTGATCGGGAGCAAACCGTTAGCTTTCTCGGTGGGACAGGAACAATTAAAAGTCGTCATCAAGAAGCTAATATGTGGACTTATACGGTTGAGATGAGTATGGGTTTAGAGCCTGATTTTGGTCGAGTAGGGGCAGAAACAACGATTGTTTTGGATGAAATAGACATTCATGGAGTATTGACTAGCAATTACTAATTGCTAATTACTAATAGGTAAGTAGAAAACCAAAAGTAAGATAGTTTTTAACTCTTAACTTTTGGCTATACACTTTTAGTTTGGTGCGAACTTACAAACACCAAACTAATACAGTAATACAGTATTTTTTAGTTCCTAATTCAGGAACGTCCCAAATCAATTAATGGGCATTGAATATTAACTTAAGACCGCTTTAGTAACAAGGCTTGACTAATACCTAATTCAAAGCAACTTAAATCAGATAAATCCTTTTCCTGATTTAATCCTGGCGAGGTTAAGGCTATTTCCCACTCTTTTAAGTCTAGTTGTAACCAATTTCCTAAAGTAACAGTAGTTGTTTCTCCCTCCATGTTAGCTACAAAGGCAATGGCTTCAGTAGGATGATTTGGATTCGACCGAACTCCATAAAAAATAGTATTTTCTCCCAAACTAATTTTATTAAAGCGGTCTTGAGGAGTCAGACTTTCTCTTAACCAAAGATGTTGTTGTCGAAAACGGCGGAGTGCCAGATTAAATTTCGTTTGTTCGGGATTGAGACGGGTTGCGTAATGGGAAACATTGCAGACATGATAACAATCTTCCATAAACATTAAAGCAAAAGTTTTTAACCGCTCTACATCTAGTTTTTTGAGAAATCTGACCATATTTGCCCGACGCAGTTCAGTTAAAGGAGAAATATCAGTAATGCAATGACTATCTGCACAAGTTTTAATCACTTCAACTACTTCATCCAAATTGTAATCACATTGCATCATCAGCAAATTTAATGCTTTACCAAATTCCTGTAGTTGCTTGAGTTGCTTAAATCCTAAAGATTTGAGCCTTGTAAAAAAGTGGTGTTGATGATAGATTTGGGGCGTAATACTCCAGTTTAAAAAACCTATTTCTTCTGAGACTACTTTAACTCCGTATCGTTCATCAGTATTACGAAAAAACATCCAGGGGGCGTGCATAGTAGCATTAATAAAATCCATTGGTAATCCTGGACTAAAACCATACACCCAAAGAGTCACCGCAGGATTATCGTAGGCATTTTGTAATACTTCTGATAAAGTTTTGCCTAAATTCCAATTAATCGGTTTTTCTAAATCTACTTGATTGCCTCGACGTACAGTATCGTGATTAGCACAGCCAGTAATCCAGCGATCGCCTATTTGCATTACTTCACAAACTCGACTCCATTTGCGTTCCCAAAATCCTTTTAAAGCAGGGGTATTATGAGCAAAAATCAGAGGCCCCCATTGATAAGATTCGGGTTTGAGTTCGATTAGTTCTCGATAACGGGAAGTTTCTTCCCAACCTTCTTCGGGCCAAGGACGACCATCTTCAAAGATAGTAAAGAGTAACCTTTTATTGCCATTAATTTCTTGAACAATATCACTCATTGCCAGTAAATAGGCATCATCCTGTTCTACCTTGCCAGAGAGAGGATTAAAAAAGCGGAAGTCTTGTCCGCCATCAACTCGAATGCCATCAGCCCCAGTATTAATTTTGCGTCGCTGCATTTCTAATAAAATTGCTCTTACCACTGGTAACTGATGATTTAAATCTTGACCGTACATATTCGGCCCTTTGAGAAACTGACGAGAAATCAGTAACTCAGATTGATTATCGGCATGACCATAGACTAAATCATAAATAACTTGAATTGGGCCTGTGGGAAAATTATGAACTGTAGCCAAAAAATCGACTAATTCATCAGGACGTAAACTACCTAATAAAGTTGAATTAATGGCACTAGAACCCAAAATGGGAACATCATAACCCCAGCCTTGAGTGTGGGGTTTACTCAACTCAATTTGAACTAAATCTTCTTCATCTTCTTCACAGACAAAAGAGAAAAACTCACTCTCGGGACTATATTCATCACGATATTCAATAGTCGGTTCAATCGGTAAAAATTGAATCGCATCGTAACCAACATAATTTTCTTCTGCTGGAGTGAGAGGCTGATTATTAGTGATTTTCTCGGCAATGCGCTGATAAATTCGAGTTAATCCCTCAAAAGTACCTTCACTCGATGCCGTACCAACATGAATTTGTAAAATATTACTCGGATCGCCAACCCGAGGCACATCTCCATCTCCTTGAATTCCCGTTCGTTCAAAATAATCTAAATCTAAGCGATTAGCTTGCAAACTATCGAGATCATAGAGTTCGGCAGGTGCAAAAATTCCGTAGGGTAAAGAATAGGGAACTAGATCTCTAATCGTTTGTAATTGATCATTACGGTCAATGTAGCGCAACCAATAAAAAGAACCAGCTTGTTCTCGATTACCTGCCCGCATTCCTGAGACTACGCCCCAAAGATATTCTCCTTGTTGTTTCAGATAAACGCGATCGCGCTTAAACGTAATTCTTTGTTCTTTAGCACGCCAATCAATCTGTTCTAAGGGAGTCAGCACTTCTAAATATACTTCGACTACTTCTCCTGTTAAGGAAGGAGTCCAAAAACCAATTTCTGTTAAACCATTGCCTAAATAATGCGCTCCTAATTTTTTAACGAGTGCTTGTGCTTTTTCCAAATATGTAGTAGATGAGGCTGCAATTTCTGCTGCCCAATCTAGCAGTTGTTGGGTCTTTTCTTCAACTAGACTGATTGATTTTTCGCTGTTGCTGATCACAGATACTAAATCTTAATTACTTGTGTTTGATTGATTATCAGTTTTACATATTTGTCAAGATCGTGTTAATATACCGAAAGTTTTATGTAGAGTGTATTAATCAAATTTGTTTAAGCATAAAACATTTTGCAAGTTCTTAAAGCGTACATATTTATTGTTTTTCCTCAAGGTTAATTAACTTATTGAGGAGATTGAAACTTGAGCCAACCTAGCTCACTATTGCTGATTTCAAAGGAATAAGCTTTGTTTTTAAAAAATCTCCAACTTCCTTTAATTAAAAATCAAAAGAGCGAAAATTATGATTCGCTTACCATTAATTTAATTCTAAGCAAATTACCATAGCTATCTAAGTTCTTGACTAAATTGTGCCGTGTTTCTCTTTAATCAAGATTGAGTTTAACTAAACTATTGTTCTGAATCAATCAAAGCAATTATTTTGCTAATCAGGCAATCTCAAATTTAGTTTAACCCAATCAACACTAAAGATGGGCTATGCCTAAAGGCCATCGTTGGTTTAATTGCTCAAATCAATCCTTACACAACATCTAATAGTTAATTATGAAATCTTCACTAGTTATCCTCTATCACCGCGAACCTTACGATGAAGTTGTTAAAGATGGAAAAGTACAATACCTACCCAAAAAAAGCCCCAATGGGATTTTACCTACCCTGAAAAGTTTTTTTGCTGATGTCAATCAAGGGACTTGGGTAGCATGGAAACAAGTCAATGCTAAACAAAAAGCTGACTTTCAATCCTTAGTTAACATTGAAGGAGAAGGGAACTATAACGTCAGACGCATTCCCTTAACCGCAGATCAAATTAAACATTTTTATCACATCACCTCTAAAGAAGCTTTTTGGCCGATTCTGCACTCATTTCCCTATCATTTTGCCTACGAATCTTCTGATTGGGCAAATTTTCACATGATTAACCGTCTGTTTGCCGAAGCTGCCTGTGAAGAAGCTGCCGATGACGCTTTAATCTGGATTCACGATTACAATCTTTGGTTAGTTCCCTACTATATCCGCCAAATCAAACCAAACGCGAGAATTGCCTTTTTCCACCACACACCATTCCCTTCAGTAGATATTTTCAACATTTTGCCTTGGCGGGAAGAAATTGTGGAAAGCTTACTCTGTTGTGATGTAGTTGGCTTCCATATTCCTCGTTATTCAGAAAACTTTGTTAATGTCGCCCGCAGTCTCAAACCAGTAGAAATTGTGCAAAAAGAAGCCGTATCTGGGCATCTTACCCCAGTTGGTACGGCTTTAGCTGAACCAGAAGTAGTTACTCAACTACGCTACAAAGAACAACTAGTTAAGATTGATGCTTTTCCTGTCGGGACTAACCCCCAACATATTCTCTCGGTTTTAAAACAACCAGAAGCCCAAAAACGACTTGCCGAAATCAAAGCAGAATTACAAGGACGCAAGTTAATTATTGCAGCAGGAAGAGTAGACTATGTTAAAGGTAACAAAGAAAAACTAGAAGCCTTTGGTCGTCTTTTAGATCGTCGTCCCGACTTACACGGCAAAATTCATCTAGTGATGACTTGCGTACAAGCTGCTGACGGAATGCGAGTGTATAAAAATGCTCAATCTCAGATCGAACAGCTAGTCGGTAAAATTAATGGACGCTATGCCAAACTCAACTGGACACCAATCCTGCTCTTTACTCAACCAATACCTTTAACTGAGCTATTGTGTTATTACAAAGCAGCCGATATTTGTTGGACTACGCCTCTACGGGATGGATTAAACTTAGTAGCTAAAGAATATATTGTGGCTCAAGAAGGCAATGGTGGGGCTTTGATCTTATCAGAGTTTGTTGGTGCAGCCGTAGAATTACCTGAAGCTATTTTAACTAATCCTTATTCTCTCGATCGCATGGATGAAGCCTTAGATCGAGCTTTAGCGATGTCACCAGAAGAACAACAAGCACGGATGCAGAAGATGTATCAAACTGTGACTCAATACGATGTGAAGTATTGGGCAGACCGTTTGTTGGATCAATTTAAGCATCTCAAGCACGAAACCGTTGCCGAGAAGGAAGCAGTTTTGGTCTAATTGATTAAGATAATTGTATAACTGATAACTGATTAAGGTGCGTTAGATAGAAATTGATAACGCGCTTTTTTTCAGTTACCAGTTATCAGTTACCAGTTAGTAATTAGTAATTACTAATTACTAATTACTAATTACTAATTACTAATTATGAGGGATGAATAATCAACCATCAACCATCAACCATCAACTATCAGCTATCAACAATTAACCATTAACAAAAAACACTACCAACCCATAACTCCATCTGCGTTTATCAGCGTTCATCTGTGGACAAACAATCAACTATCAACAATTATGCGAAATTTTACTCAAATTCAATCAACCAAATACGATCTAATTATTATTGGTGGCGGAATTAATGGTGCTGGAGTTGCTAGAGATGCTGCTTTACGAGGCTTAAAAACTATTTTGATTGAAAAAGGAGATTTTGCTGGCGGTACTTCTAGTTGGTCAACTCGTTTAATTCATGGAGGTTTGCGTTATCTAGAATATTTTGAATTTTCTTTAGTCAGAGAATCTTTAAAAGAAAGAGAAATTTTATTACGCACTGCACCTCATTTAGTTCACCCTTTATTACTAACTATTCCTATTTATCGCGATCGCTCTCGTCCTTACTGGAAGATTTGGGCAGGGATGATCCTCTATGATATCTTGAGTTTTGATAAAACTCTACCTCTTCATCGAATGCTACCCAAGGTTCAGTTTGAACAGTTATTTCGTCATGTCGACCGTGATGATCTTGCTGGTGGGGCGCAATATTATGATGGTCAAGTTGCTTTAGCAGAAAGATTGTGTCTGGAAAATATTTTAGCAGCCCAGGAAGCTGGGGCGACGGTTTTAAATTATGTCGAAGTAACTCAACTACCAATTGAAGACAATCGTATTAATCAGTTGATTTGTCAAGATAAACTAACAGATGAAGAATTCACGATTACAGGTAGTCAAAATGCAGTAGTTATTAATACTTCTGGTCCTTGGGTAGACCGAGTTTGTCAGTTAGACAATGGTAAAAGTGCGATCTCCAAAACTCGTAAAATTGGTGGGACTAAAGGCAGTCACATTGTCGTTCCTCCGTTTCCTGGCGCACCAGAAACTAGTTTATACGTAGAGGCAAAATCTGATGGTCGTCCCTTCTTTATTGTGCCTTGGTTAGGAATGTATTTGATCGGAACTACGGATATTCCTTTTGAGGGAGATTTAGACCGTATTAAGGCAGATGATGAAGAAATTGATTATTTAATTCAAGAAACTAACAGTATCATTCCCGCAGCTAATTTAGCTCGTAAGGATATTGAATTTACCTATTCGGGAGTACGTCCTTTACCCAACGAAGAAGGCAAGAAACCAGGCAGTATTACTCGTAAACATATTCTGTTCGATCACACTAAAGAGGGAGTTAATAATCTCATTTCCTTGATTGGTGGTAAATTGACTACCTATCGCCATGTGGGAGAAGAAATGGTTGATGCTGCTTTCAAAAAAATGAAACAACCAGCTAAACCCTGTCAAACCGATCAAATACCTTTACCAGGATGTATTTTTCCTAATGATGTCAGAATTTCTGAAGCGATCCAAGATTATCGTTATATTCTACCTGTAAAAACCATTAATCACCTCTTTACAGTTTATGGTGCTAAAGCCATTGAAGTTTTAGCTTTAATTGATCAAGATTCCGAATTAGCCCAACCTCTGACACCCGAATTACCAGATATCAAAGCCCAAATTGTTTATGCAGTGCGTGCAGAATTAGCTCATACTTTAGTAGATATTGCTCGTCGTCGCACTACTCTAACAATGACAGGTAATTATGGATTGAATTTATTACCTGTAATGACAGATATACTGAAAAAATACTGTGGTTGGAGTCAAACCAAATGCGATCGCTCTTGTCAAGAATATCGGACTTATATGGAAGAGAATTGTATTCCTGATTTTGAGTTGTCTCTAGCAATGAAGTGATACCATCAAAATTGATCGAGAAAATAACTTTCTTTGGTGATGCCAGATTCAATCATGTATCAAGAGGACGGCTTTATCGTCCTCGAATCAGATCAAAGCGAACAATTTCTTTCCCCAGAAGAATTGAAAAACAAACTGAAACAAATTTTTCAATCAGAAGGATTTGAACTACCTAGAGAGTTAAACAAATTTGATTCAATAGATTCACAAGTCGAATATTTAATGAATAATTATTTTGAATTAGATCTGGGGGCAGGTCAATATTTGCAGTGGTATGTAATTAGACTTGAAAAGTAATGATAAACGGTCAAAACAAGACTGGGAAGTTAGCAAAAATTTAGTAGTCCAACCTCAACTGTACTATAATCTCTCAACTAACAACCCAAGCATCAAAATCAACGGAAGCGCTATCCCTCCCTATTCTCAGCGCAAGCGGTTGGGGGGAGGGATAGCGCAAAAATTTGAGGACTCGATGTCCGAAAAATTTTTAATCAAAAATCATCAAAATTTGGTTGTTGCTCAATCGTTTTTAAAATTCCAGCCTGATTAAAAGAAAAATAATTAGATTGCTCTAGCCGTTGAACTTGCGCTTCGTGCGTTTTTTCTGAATAAAAACCCAATAAAGTCAAACCAAAGACGACACTCATAATAATTTTAGTTATGCGTGTCAAAAAACACACCTCCTGAATTTATTGCTCTACCATCCCAACCTACACAAAAAAAGTGTCAGTTTTTATCCTCTTTAAGGTAGATTCGTAAATCTACCAAAAGTTAGAAATTATATTCTGCTGATTAGTTAAAAAGATTAAATAAAAAAAATTATAAGCACCCAGTCTATATCAATTTTGGGTGCGGTATTTATCTGCTAGCAATTTTATCGACAGCCTGCTAGCGGTATTTATCTATATATATTATTACAAATTTTCATATATATTTGTTGCTTTAACGGAGTTTTTTTTTACCAAAAAGTCTCAGGGCGATTGAAATGATTATTTATGGTTGAGATAGACAACAAACCCATACTCAACCCCTTATATTATTTAGGCCAGATCGATGTTATCCTACTTATCCTTGATTTAACTGTAAATTAGACCTTAAGCGAGTAAGTCTTTTAACTAATAAGATTTTTTCTGAGATTTAATTCGCTCAATTTCTTGCTGTAATTCTTCTAATTGACGCTGTAATTCTTCTACTTCAGTTTGAGTTTCTTCAACTTTGACTTCTACAGAACCTTCCGCCCCAACTCTTTGATAATCACCTTGTTTAATTTGCTGATATTCTGAAGAAGTTTCCCATTGTTGCAAATAATGCAATCTTTCAACAGGAAAAGGATGACTTAAAAAACTGCCATTTCCGCCATTATAAATTAGAAATTTATAAATTTGATTCAAACTATCGCGGTCTAATTCTTGATAATTTTCTGCTTGTTTTTTAAATTCTTTTAAACTAATTTCATGGGCATATTTCTTACTTCCTCCTGCCAACTTCATCATGGTTTTAATAATAGGCTCAAGGTCATCCATAACTAATAAAGCAGCGCGATCCGCAGAAAGTTCAGCTTTTCTACGCCATTCATAAAAAGCATAAATTAGACCACTACTAATTAAATTACCGAATCCTAACGTTAATTCTCCCAGTAAAGAAGCAGCCCCCATTACCCAAATTGCCATCTGAATTAAAATAGTATGGTCGCATTTGATATGTCCTAATTCATGGGCTAATACAGTCCGTAATTCAGCCTCATCCATTAATTCTAGAATTTCGCTATTGACCACAATATAAGGTTCGTTATGTCCTAAAGCATAACTATTAGCTAAGGGGTTTTGAGATACATAAACAATTGGTTCGGGAGAAATATCCAAATCTCGAACACATTCCCGAAAAATCCCGTAAAGAGTAGAGTATTGTCTTACACCTACCTGAATACAATTACCTAGAAGATAGATATTTTGTGGGCGTTCGTAAAAATATTTGACAAAATTACTTGCTACTAAGTCAAACCCAGGAACACCGCGTAAGGTTTGTTCGGCTTGATAATCAAGAGGATGTCGAAAAGCTTCACTAGATATTCCAGTATAAGTAGGCATAAAATTAACGCGATCGCGAGATTGGATAATTAGTGTATATTGTTAAGTACAAATACGTAATTTTTATTTTTTATTATTTCCGATCTATGAGTGAAAATTAGGTATCATTATCTAAACTATTTTTAAAAAATTTATTTCAATATAAATTTTTATTGACTTAAATTGAGCGCAATCGCGCCAAGCTTTTGTCCTAGACAAGAGTTTTAATGTTCCCAAAGCTTCACTAATTAATAACTGAAGCTACCTAGTTTAACGTAGTGGTCTAAATTGCAACAGTTGTGGTTCACCAGATGACTACTTCTAGTAAAATTACTGGAGTTCTCTCCCGTGGAACAGAGCTTTTAAGCGGTGTATATCAAATCAGAAAAGTTTTAGGACAAGGCGGATTTGGTATTACCTACCAGGGTGTAGATACTAGATTAAATCGACCTGTAGCTCTGAAAGAGTTTTTTCCCGAAGGTTGTTGGCGACAGGGTACAACTGTAATTTCCGCAGGCAGATGGACGGTGGACACCTATAGTAATGCGAAACAGAAGTTTCTTCAAGAAGGGCAAACTTTAGGACAATTCAACCATCCAGGAATAGTTAGAGTTTTTTATTACTTTGAAGAAAACAATACCGCTTACATGGTAATGGAGTATCTTCACGGTCGCACTTTGGCGGAGTTACTCTCGGCGCGCGGTGGAAAAATGTCGGAAACGGAAGCTTTACAATATATGGAAAAGATTGGTAAAGCTCTAGAAATTCTACATCAAGCTCAGTTTCTACATCGGGATCTCAAGCCTGATAACATCATGTTAACGAAGGATGGCAGGGTGGTTTTGATTGATTTTGGAGCAGCAAGGGATTTTACTGCTCGTAATACCCAAAGATTTACGGCTATGTTTACTCCTGGATATGCGCCGTTAGAACAATATGGTCAAGCCTTGAAAATGGGACCTTATACCGATATTTATGCTCTCGGTGCAACTTTATACCATTTACTGACGGGAGTAGTTCCGCTCTCGGCGGTAGAAAGAGTAGCAGGAATGGAGTTGAAAACAGTCCGACAAGTTAATCCTGAGATTAAACCCCATATTTCTCAAGCCATTAGTACGGCAATGGCGATGGAAGTTAAAGCGCGATCGCAATCAGTAGGAGAATTTCTGCAACAGTTGCGGGGGAATCAAGCTAATTATTTGGCAGAAGAACAGTTAAATTTTTATCAATCTTTTCAAGACCCTTGGAGTCCCTTTAATTCATGTCCAAGAATTAATCCTAAACCGACTAATTCTTCTGACTCTTGGTTTTAAATTTTTAATTAACAATTAAGGTCATGATTTTAAAAGATATCAAGATTACGATGTTAGGTACAAGTGGAGCAGGTAAGACTAGTTATCTACTCGGAATGTATGCGGTGATGCAGACAGGGGTACAGGGTTTTACTATCTCCGCTAGGGATATGGATATTGATTTGGATTTGACCGAGAAATGGGAAAAATTAATCAACGTCCAAGGCGAAGATCGTTGGCCAACTCCTAATGCAGGAGCGATGGAGAATTATAACTTTGATTTTAGTTATGGTTTTCGCCCGATTATGGGGTTTGAATGGATGGATTATCGGGGTCTAGCTTTAAGCGATCGCTCTGGGGAACAAGATGTTCAACAATTGAGTAATTATTTAACAGATTCCGATTGTTTGTTTTTGTGTGTCTCTGGGGAACATTTAGGCGATCAAATTACTCCCACAACTGTCAGAGAAATTAAAAGCGATCGCATGAATCAATTTATTCAGCAAGTGATTAGTAAACAAAAGCAACCTAGTCCTGAGCGTCCTTTTCCTGTGGTCATTGCCATTACTAAATATGACCTATGTTTTCATCGGGAAAAACAAGCAGTGATTGAAGATATCAAAAGATTGTTTCAGGCACTGTTTACACCCAATTCTGGTTGGTTGGTGATGATTTGTCCTGTCAGTTTAGGCAAAGAACTTTGTCAAGACCCAGAACATGGTAACATCGTCCCTGTTAATGTTCATCTCCCCATCGTCTTTTCAATTTATTCTCAGTTAAGAGCTTATGGGTTAAAACTTAAAAATAGTCGCGACCGCGCTTACGAAGAAATTGATCGTCTTAAACAAGCTAGCCCAATCATTCAATGGTTAAAAAGATGGGAATTTCGCGAAAAAGCAGACAGATTGCAGGATTTAGAAGCTCAAATTACTACTGTAGAAGCGAATATGAACCTACTCGCCCAAGAATTACGGCAAGTTTCAATGTTTTTAAGTGGTAGCGAGGTAACCGCCGATGTCTGAACCCAAATGGGCTGCAATTGTTTACGGACGTAGTTATTACTTGGATTTTCGTTTGATTGCTGTTCCCAAAGACTTTAGCGACAGAAAAATTAATTGGGCTTTAGAACATATTATTGCGACAACTCGAACTGCGGATAAATTATCTGCTCATCCTCGTTGGTCTTTATTTAAAGATAAATCCCATTGCATCATTGGTGTTACTTGTATGGTGCGAGATTTAATTGGCAATCTCACTAATCAAGCAGGACAAGATTTAACCCAAGATAATTGTGGTAGACCTCTGTATGTTTTTGTTGGTTATAGTACCCAATTAGGCAATTCCCAAAAATCAATTAATTATTTTCCTTATATGGGAAATAATTTAAAGATTTTTCAGCCTCTTTATGAGTATGTTCAACAACAATGGCAAGTTAAAAAATATGATCGAGATCATAATAAACCTATCATAACGGATTATGACAATTTAATCATCGAAAACCAGTTAAACAATTGTGCCACCAACGATAAAAATTTAAGTATTAATCATCAATATCGCGTTCCTAATCGGATTTTTCTTTGGCAAGATGTAGAAGTTTGGCGACAAAAATTATGGGACAAGGCTGTTGATTGTCAACTACCTTTATCTCTTTGTTTGGGTGCTACTAAACAAAAAGATTTGATTACTAGTCCTTTTATTAATGGAACAGTGGAAGATATTAACGAGTTTACTATTCAAGAGAAAATTAATTTAGGTAATCAATTTAAATCTATCTCTGTATCTCAAAAAATTACTCAAAAAATTAAAAATGATCTTCAAATTACCCGTCAAAATGCAGAAAAAGCTGCAATTGTAGGACAAGAAATAATTAACAATCTAGGTACAAAAGTAAATCAACAATCTATTTCAAATCCTGCTAAATCTCAAAATAAGCAATCGTCAAACGAAAATTTCGGATTTAAACCTAAAAATTCTAATCCAGATCGAGATTGGTTTTAAAATTATCGTTTCTAACCAAGTAATATTTTAATTACCAAATTTTATAATTTAAGACTCGATACCTAAATAATTGATAGCCATAACCAGAAAAATGAGCAATTGGAATAGTCAAAATTACTAAAAAGCAAGTTAACCAACGTGCTAAAAAAGAAGGAGTTTGTTCACTCTTTCCTCTCCAAAACTCTGTCATAAAATTTCGATTAAATTTTAAATTAATTCGTAAGCTTTCTAGCCCAGGAAATAACAATCCCAACAAATATAATTCTTTGAGATGTAAATCGAAAGGGGTAAATAATAAATCAAAGATAAATAAAAGAATTAGTGTAGAAACAGCTATACAAGGTAACTTACCTCTTAGTTGTGATTGACTCTTATGTTTAATAGTAGTTGTATAACGTGAGCTACCATATTTGAAATATTGTATCCATAAAGATTTCCACGTTCTGCGTGGATAATACCAAACTTTAATCTTTGAACTAACATAAATAGGTTGAGAGCTTATTTGAGCTAATCTCAAATTTAATTCTGAATCTTCATTGGGAGTGCTTGTTTCACAATAACCGCCCATTGATTCTAGGATTTTTTTCCAAAAACATCCCAGAAAAACTGTTTCTGCAAATCCGTTATAGTTAGGGTTGCGGTACTTTGCTCCTCCACTACCAAACCAACTTCGAGAAGCTAAGGCAATTCCTGCTTGAAAACTATTTTTGGCGACGAATCTTTGCGCTCCGCCGACATTAAGAGCTTTTGATTTTAATAAAACTTCGACACATTTTTCAATATAATCTGACGCATAATCACAATGAGCGTCTGCTCTTAAAAAAATTTCACCTTGGCTTTTTTGGAGAGCAAGATTAAGGGCTGGTGCTTGAAGTTTTTTTGGGTTATGAATTAATTTAACTCTGGGATCTTCGGAATTCAATTGAATAACAATGGTGGGTGTACTGTCTGTACTTCCTCCATCAACTACTAAAATTTCGATTAGATTAGGATATTTAGTATCTAAAAATTTTCTAACTACAATTTCAATGTGTTCTGCTTCATTATAAGTAGGAATTGCAATTGAGACAGAAGGTAATTGATTGTTTAATCTCAATATCATATAAATTCTATTTAGTTAGTTAAGGTTAGAAATTCAAAAATTAATTAAGAATTTTTATGGGAGAATTAGAAATAATTTTTTGTAATAATTGTCTAGTTTCAATAGGTAGAATCAATAACAAGACTTTAAAATTTGGGTATTTAATAAAAGTTTGAATTATCCAAGGAATTGCTGCGATCGCACCTTGATAGCGAAGAGATTTAGCTACAAAAAAATATAAACTAGCTTGTATTTTTCTTGCTGCGATCGCACCTTGAAAAGCGATTATTTGTTGATGTTTATCGAATAATTGCTTGGCTGCTTGAATATAGCGATCGCTATTGCCACTAATCTGTGCAGTTGGTTTATCAGACAGAGTATAGCGAACATGATAAGAATCATCATGTCTAACAAGAGTTGTTTGACACAATCTAATCCAAAGTTCGTAATCCTGTAAAGCTGGTAAATTTTCGTCAAAACCATCAACTGCTTGAAACAGAGATTTTCTAATTGCAACTGATGAAGTAGTACCAATTAAATTATCATATAAAATTTGAGGATAAAGCTGACCTGAAAATTTAGGTTTGATTTGATAAAGTATGCGATCGCGATTACTTTCTTTAACCATCAATCGACCAGAATAAACTAAGCCTACTTCAGGATTATTTTGAAATATTTGCAATTGTGCTGCAATTTTTTCTGCTTCCCAAGTATCATCATCATCCAGAAACATAAGAATATCACCAGACGCGATCTCCGCTCCTCGATTACGAGCTTTACAAGCTCCTTGTGGTGTGTCAAATCTTTCAATAATTGTATTTATATCGGAATAATTTAATTGTATTTTTTTTGCATCAAGATATTTTTCTGAAGCATCATCGATAATAATAATTTCCGTCGGTTTAAGAGTTTGATTGCAAACACTTTGATAAGCTTGCTGAAGCTGTTTAACTCGATTATGAGTAGGGATAATTACAGACACTTTCATGTTTTTTTAATAATCAAATAACTATGTAAAAACACACAGAAATTTCTTGCAAAATCTCAAGACATCTGAAATTTTACCAATAACAAAACTTATATTGAACAGAAATTATATGGACATTGAATGACAACAAATTCATTAATAGTAAATAATAACTTTGACAATTTAACTTCAATGATGCGGATTTTAAAGTATTTGTAAATAAAATGTTAAACTAGCTAATTATCCTTAATTTTACTCTGCCATTTGTAATACATATCGCTCTCAAAGTCAGACTAATAGCAATTCTCAGGTATTAATAAAAGAGTTAGTAACTATGTAGAGAACGCTACGCTGCTCCTTCGGCAAGGGTCAGAGCAAACAAAATATTTAGCCAGAGTAAGCTTCTAATTTTTTAAAAGATATCTTTGCGCTCTCTCAAATAAATTTTTTCAGAATAAATTGTGTAGATTTTATTTTTCAAATTACTTTTTAGTTACCTTTTTAATATTAGGAGTTAAGGTAATTTCAAACTATATATTATTTAAAATTTATTACTCTTTCTCAATCAGTCACTTAAATACTTAACAGCTTAAGAGTTACCGTGGCGCAACTGATAGTATTTAGACATGATATTTTTAGGCAAAATTTTCTTGAAAAGATATTTCAAAACTTTTTCGAGCATCCAGAAACTACTCATTCCTAAATTTTTTAGCCAACCTACTTGTTCTTTTCTAATTAAAAAATGTTCTGTTGCTCTAATACCTAAACTGGTAAATTTTTCTGAGAATCCTCCTAAACTCATGTAGGCTAATTCTTTTTTAATAAAAACAAATTTGATCGAGTCATTATGGTAAGCTCGATAAATTAAATCATAATCAGCACAAATCCGATATTTTTGATTAAAAAAACCGATTTTTTCGTAAGTTTCTCTAGTTAAAAAAGTAGCAGGATGGTTAATCGGCATTCCCTGATTAATATTATTTTCCAGGGATTTTTGAGTTTTCACTAATTTAAATTTAATTTCTTTTTGCGGATCGAAACGATACATAGTTCCTGTGAAAATCAAACAAGAATTATTTTGGTAGTGAACCTGATATTGATTAACAACCTCTTCTAATGCCAAATCTGTATAAAAATCACCACTATTAATTATGCCAATAATTTCTCCTTTAGCTACTTTAATACCTTTATTCATCGCGTCATAAATACCTCGGTCTGGTTCACTAATCCAATAGGTAATTAATTCTTGATATTTATGAATAATGTCTAAAGTATTATCCGTCGAACCTCCATCAATAATAATATATTCTAGATTTTTATAAGATTGATTAAGTACAGAACAGATTGTTTTTTCTAAAGTATTTCCACTATTAAAAACTACAGTAATAATTGAAACTAGTGGAAAATTTAATTGAGATTTTTCCCTTATTTCTTGCAAGGTGGGAGTAGTTTGATTGGATAACATTTGTATTAATTTAAATAATTAATTTTGCTTGTGTAATTGATCAAGGTAAGAAATATGTTGTAAACTCACTTCAGATATGCGATACTTGACTGGTTTGAGAGCAACACATAAACTCATTCCTAAAAAATAGGCAAATTGCGACGTATTTCCTAAAATTGGTGCTACAAATAAATTAGTTAATAATAAAATTGCCCAACATATATAAATATCGTGGTCTGGGTTATGACGTGAAATCCAAACAATTATTATAAAAGGCATAAAAATTACTATTATTCCTAATATTCCTCCTTCAGAAAAAGTAGAAAAAATGGAACTTTCATAGTGATATCGATATTGACTATAATTAAGTAACTTATTATTTTTAACTGCTAAATTAGATGTACCCCAACCATAACCAATCCAAGCATCTGTATCTGTAAAAAGTAATAAACCTTTATGCCAAGCAAGATATCTTTTATAATTAGACCTATCTTTTGCAGAGATACCAGACTCAACAATATTCACTGCTTTTTCATTAATTTGTTGATAAATTTGAGATTGGATAATTGGAGTGATGATTAAGATAGTTAAACCAAGTAAAGTAAATAGTATGCGTCGCTCAATTATTTTACGCTGTGAAAAAACAAATATTTTCAAAATACTGTAAAAGCTAAAGGTTATTGCTAATAACAAAGGTGCGCGACTTAAAGAGAAAAAACAGCCCAGACAAACCATGACTAAATTAGGTAAAGAACTCCAAAGATATTTTCTCTTTTCACCTTCTATTTTATAGAGAACTAAACTACATAAAATACCCAAGGAAAGAAAGGGATATACAGAAGTTGAACCACCTAAAAAGAAAGAACCTCTTCTTTGTCCACCTCTTAATCTATTTTTTAAAGTGCCAGATTCTTTTTCTAAACTAACTATTTTTTCACCAATCAGGGGTGTTTGAACTAATCCACCTAAAGAATCGTAAATAATGCCAACAGAAATTACATTACACAGAATAATTGTAAAAATTAAAACTTTTTTGAGTAGTTTGTATTTTCTCTTAAGGTAAATTATTAAATACACTAGAGGATAAAAAGAAACCAAAGGCATCGAACGATAAATTACTACAGTCAAGGGAATTTCTCTAACCAAAAAAGATATTAAACCAGAAAATCCAATACAAAACAATAGAATAGTTAGCAAAAAGTCTGGTATTTTTTTTTCTTTTTTACTAATCTTTTTACGAACAAAAATCCAGGTGTACAACCACAAAATCAATATTAGAAATAATTCTAGCAAAGTAGCAGTATCTGATAAAAAAATATCAACTAGCGTAGGAAAAGAAAAGAAAAATAAATAAAAAATTATTATTATAAAGGTCAAACTAAACATAAAATTTAAGTAGTTAATTTAGTAAATTAAATTTTATCAGACCAGATTTTAATGATTTTTTTTTTCCTAGTCGATTGACCAGATTATAAATTGATAAAGCTCCAAACCTTTTAATTCCTGCATCTTGATGAAGGCAAATGTATTGAGCTAACTTTTTTTGAATTTGTATGTTACTACAATCTTTTACTTTAGTTAAGTTAAAAAAATCACCTTTTAAAGCTAAAGCTAGATTTAATTCATGAGGAATCATTCTTAAAGCATAAGATTCAACTTTTTGAATAGTATTACGAAGAGTAATTATATATTCAGACTTAACTTTTTCTAAGTTTTTAGTGCCATAAAGATCACATTCAAAATCAAAATCATGCAAGAAATTATTTAATTTTTTCAAACAATGATCGTGAATCTCGTAATGACAATCATAAATAGAATTAGATTGACTGAGATGAGAAAAACGCCAAGATTTTTTTCCCATAATTAAGGGAACTTGTAAATTATTAGTTGACAAGGAAATATGCTTACCGATTTCACCAAAATTAGTAGCTAAAGAAATTCGAGGAACTACAAAATACTTATTAGTTAAAACCATATATTTGATAAAGTATTTCTTCCAAGACTGTGGTGACCATCTGTTAATAATAGTGTCTGGTAATAAGTCATCTTGACTAATCGGTATCTCACCATATTCTTGATACCAAACTTTAAATTCTTGCCATTGTTGTTGAGTCCATAACTGCCCCCAAGAAGTAGCACTTTGAACAAAATAATTATCAAAACCATCATCCAAAGGAATAAAACGAACCTTGGGATATTCATTGAAATTGTAAGAATAAAGAGATATGCCTGAAATTTCAGAACAAGATTGATAAAAATTTAAAGCTTGACAAGCATAATCATAAAAATATGGTGCAACAAACAAATCATCTTCGAGAACAATTACAGCTTGATATTGCTCTGTTAAATCTCCACAAAAAAGTACATTTCCTTTTAAACCAAGATTAGTTGAATGTTTAATTACTTCTTTAGTACCAAATTGCCATTGAAACTCATCAGCTATTTGAGCTACTTCTGCATGATCGCTATAATCTACACTGATTAAAAGAGGTACATTGTCATAGCCTGTATAGTCCGCTTGTGCCAAAGAATTTAACAATCTTTGTAAAGAATTGGGTCGCTGATAGGCAGGTATTACAATAGCTGGTTGAACAATAATTTTTTGATTAGCTAGTTTTATAGCTTGATTCATTACAGTTTTGCGATCAATAGGTCTGGATGGCAGAATCTCATTAGGAATGAATTTAATACAAGCATTATTGAATAGCGAATTTTTTTGAGTACAGTTAGCCAAAAGATCAGATGTTGGCAAAATGTTATTGATAATCTCTAATCACTTTTTGACGAGTTTGTTTTCTCGATAACTATAGGGAATTATATTGGGCAAGATCGTAAAGCAGGAGCTAAAAAGTTGCTTGAATTAATTCAAAAATGTTGAATCTAGAAATAAAACTTTACATTTATACTCTTATATCGATCGAGTTTTACTTAATAAAACGCAACATTTAGATATAATCATTAGGATATTTAAGATAAAGGTAATTCAATAGTATTAGTGATTACCCTATTCTTTACATAGCGATGAGTTAAGGCAAAAAGTATAATGCATTCCCAAGATACGATAGCTATAGCTTGCCCTTTTGGTAATCCGAGATTGTCTAAAACCTGGTCTGGTACTCCTGCTAATCTGATTAACGCTTTAGAAAAGCAAGGCATAAAAGTAATCGGAATTAATTCTAAACCCAGTAAAATCAAACAAGCGATCGCTTTAGTTCTTCAAACTTTGTCGGGATTTGGTACGTTTGAATTTGGTAGGGGGAAATATTCTCGCAGCTATCGCGCCAAAATTGTTCGCTCCCAAGCTGAAGGCTGTCAAAAAATTCTGCATATGGGAACTTGGAATTTACCCATGCCAGCAAAAAATTTCGACTTCGAGCATTATTTATTTTGTGATACAACCTGGAACTTATGGTTTCGAGATGTTACTAATATCGATAGGTATAAACCAAAATTAATTCAGTCTTTAGAACAATTAGAAACCGCAGCATATAGCCAGATCGAACACTTTTTTTCTACTTCAGAATATGTCCGTGACAATTTGATCGAACACTACAACATAGATCGCCATAAAATCACTGTAGTGGGGACTGGCAGAGGAAAGATCGAACCATTTCAAGGCAATAAAGATTACCAAAACGGTCCTATTCTCTTTGTCGCTAAAGAACGTTTTCAAGACAAAGGAGGCTTTTTGTTATTAGAAGCATTTCGTCTAGTACAACAACAAAACCCTGCCCTAAAATTAGTAATTGTTGGTTCTGAAGAATATCAACAATTCGTTAGAGATATTCCTAACATTCGCGTTACAGGATTTATTCCTTCGAAAGAACTACAACATTTATTTGACACTGCTAGCTTATTTGCCATGCCATCTTTGCACGAACCTTGGGGATTAGTTTATCTGGAGGCTTTAGCTAGTAAAACTCCTATTTTAGGTTTAAATCGCAATTCTTTGCCTGAAATAACTCAAAATGGCAAATTTGGGTTTTTGGTAGACCGACCCGACCCTCAATTAATTGCCAAATCTATTTTACAAGCCTTTAGCGATCCAGATAAACTTTGTCAAATGGGAAAAGAAGGACAGAAATATTGTCTAGAAACCTTTTCTTGGGAACAAGTGGCTATAAAAATCAATTCAATAATGAATAAAAAAAAATCGACAATTTTAAGATAAAATTAGCCAATATTATCAATTAAAAATAATTATGGTTTTAAACATATGGTTAGAACAATTGGGCGATAGCCAAATAGATAAAGGAAACATCAATGATGCTTTACAAAGTTATCAAAAAGCACTTGCTTTAAATTCTGAATCTGTAGAGATTCATCAGAAATTAAGTAATATATACAATCGATTGGGACAAATTCAATTAGCTCAAAAACACCAATTAAAAGCTTTGATGCTGCAATCATCTTTGGGACAAAAGTTAAGCTATTGCTCAAATGTAGATTTAAAAAAATCGCCAGTAGACAAATCAAAATTATATAATTATCGAATTAAATCTCCAAACTTAAAACTTCTTTATTTTGAAATCCCTAAAAATGCTTCTTCAACCATTAAAACTATCTTGTTTTCTGTAGAAAATCAATATAAATACGATCCACGATATACCAAATATATGTGGTATAAAAAATGGCAAAAAAGATTTCCTCAGATGATTGTCAATTGGCAAGAAATAACCACTTTGCCCTATCTGAAATTTGCTTTTATTAGAAATCCTTACGAGCGAATATTTTCAGGATATTTAAATACTGCATGGCAATTTAGTTATCAAAATACTAGCTTTGAAAGATTTGTCGATTCTCTAGCAGAACGTATTCAAACTCCTTGTGAAGATCTCTTCAACAATCACTATAAGCCTTTTAGTTACTTTGTTCCAAAAGCAGGAGCGAATTTTCTCGTTGATTTTATTGGGAAAGTAGAAAATTGTGAAAAAGATTTAAAAACAATTTTTTATGCCTGTGGGCTGAAAAGTAGTTTTAAAATACCAAAAATTAACAAGACTAAAAAACAAGATTATCGGAGCTATTATACTACAAAAGCAAAACTGAAAATATTTCAAATATATGAAGAAGATATTGAATTAGGGAAATATTTATTTTAAATTGTAAGCTTACTTAATTTTCTTTTAATATTTTTTAGTAAAATTACGATTGTAATTAATTCAATGAATTAATTCTTAGAGTTTAGTGAGCAAAAAAAATACTTTTTATTTATCCAAACCTCTAAATAAAAACATTAGTTAAGTTCAGTAATTAAAAATATGTCCAGCGAGGGAGCGATTATCATTACAACTATTAACTATCCGACCCTAGGAGTTAAAAAGTTAGCTCAAAACTTTTCTGATTGGAAGATAATTGTAGTTGGCGATCGCAAAACCCCAAAAGATTGGCAATATCCTGGAGTACAATTTTTGCCTGTAGAGCAACAGCTAAAACTCGATAGTGCTTATGCTCAAAAATGTCCTTTTAATCATTATGCTCGGAAAAATATTGGTTATTTAAAAGCCATACAAGAGGGAGCGCAGATTATTTTTGAAACTGATGATGATAATATTCCCTACGATCGCACTTTGCCTCAAGTCGATAAAATTATTACAGGCAAATTAGTTAAAAAGAAGGGTTGGGAAAACGTCTATACTCATTTTTCCGATGCTAGAATTTGGCCCAGAGGTTTACCTTTAGAATATATTAACGATAGTTTCAAGCAAAAATCACCATTAGGCGACCCAACGCAATATGATTGTCCCATTCAGCAGCATTTAGCCGATGGCGATCCTGATGTCGATGCTGTCTATCGCCTGACAACTGTAGAAGAAATTAAATTTAAGTCTGAGACAGTAATTTTATCCGATGGTACGTTTTGTCCTTTTAACTCACAAAACACTATTTGGTGGTCAGAAGCTTATCCCTTGCTATATTTACCTAGCTTTGTCAGTTTCCGCATGACCGATATCTGGCGTTCTTTTATCGCTCAAATTTGTTTATATAAACTAGGGAAAAATATTGCTTTTAAAGAAGCTACTGTCTATCAAGCCAGAAACGAACATTCTCTCATTCGAGATTTTAGCGATGAAATTCCTGGTTATCTTAATAATGTTAAAATTATGGAAATTTTGTCTAATCTCAAATTATCCAACCACTTAGAAGATACAGGCAAAAATTTACGTCTTTGTTATCAAAAATTAGTCCAAGCTGAAATAATTCCTCAACAAGAGTTAGACTTAATCGACCTATGGTTAAGCGACCTTGATAACTATCAAAATAAGCAACTCAATGCTAATGAAACGGCGTAAATTTTTCGCGCTTATGGGATTAAGCTTGATGGCTACTCTTAGTCCTGTATATCTAGCAGCAGCGATCGCGAATCGGGAACTTCAATCTTTAACAACTAAAGAATTATCGACTGTAACTATCTTTTATATTGCTACTGATGGCAATGATAGCTATTCAGGAATTTTACCAGAACCTAATGCCGATCTTACTGACGGACCCTTTGCTACAATTGAGCGATCGCAACAAGCTATTCGTCAACTCAAACAGAAACAAGATGGATTATTGCAACAACCTGTTACAGTAAAAATTAGACAAGGAACTTATTATCTAAAAAAATCGCTCATTTTTACACCTGAAGATTCGGGAACAAAATCTGCTCCCATTACCTATCAAGCTTACAAAGAGGAAAAACCGATCCTCAGTGGTGGAAAAAAAATTTCCAATTGGCAACAACGCGAGCATCTTTGGGTAGCTAAGTTAGATGATGTAACTCAAGGAAAGTGGAACTTTCGTTTACTGCGAGTAGGCGATGATTGGGCAATTCGAGCGCGTTATCCCAATTTCGATCTAGAAAAACCTTTGACTGGAGGTTGGTTATTTGCTCAAGAGAGAAATTTATCTAGTCTAGAGGGTTCTCTCAATACATATATTGCTAATATTGCGAAAAAAAGCGATCGCTTGGAATGGAAGATTGCTGTTCCTCAGTCTGGTAAGTATCAAATCTGGCTGCATTATGCCAGAGATCATAGTGTTGCGGGTACGATGAGCGGTAAAACTGCCTTATCGGTTAGAGATGGCGATCGCGTAATCTTAAATAATTTACCTAATACTGGTGGTTGGGATCGATTTGCATGGGCTTTAGTCGGTACAATCGATCTAACTACAGGAAAAAGAGTTCTCCAGTGGGAGAATGTTGCAGGTGGTAGTATCAATCTAGATGCTTTTTGTTTAAGCGATGATTTTATCTGGAAACCAACTTCGGCAAAAGATGACGGTCATCTTCAAATTTCTTCTGTATCGCCAGGAAAACATCAGATTATTATCCATGCAGAAACTTACAGCAACACAAATATCCAAGATTTACAAATAGTATCTTCTCAAAGATACTGTATATCAATCTCAAGTGATGAATTTCCTCATTGGCAGAATTGGGAAGGAGCAGAAGTTAATGCCTTTTTAAAATATAATTATGGCAACGCCATTTTTCCTATTACCGAAGTAGATCGAACAAATCAAATTCTAATTGGCAATTTTGCCGAATCAAGTTACTATGTCGCTCCTGGAAGTCGTTTTTTTCTGGAAAATGTTTTAGAAGCCTTAAATAGTCCTAATGAATGGTATTTAGATCGTCAAGCTGGAGAATTATACTACTGGGCGCAAACTTCTGATTTTCCATCTTTAGACGTAGTTGCTCCAACCACAGATAAACTAATTATCTTACAAGGCGATCGCCAAAAAAACTCTTACGTTGAATATCTTAATTTTCAGGGCTTAATTTTTAGGGATACAGACTAGCATAACTTAATAGAATTCAATCGATTGGAAAATACAAATCTCGAAACTTGTGATACAGGAGCAATTGAAACTTTGGGAAGAGATCGACAACTTAGTTTTAATATGATTCGTTTCAATTTAATTCGCAATGTGGTGGGTTTAGGTACGACATCAAAAGGAAAAATTCTTTTTCCTTATTATTCTTGGGGTATTTATTTAGATGATTTTAGTAGTGGTACAACTGTCTATGGCAATATTATTATTGATACAGCTAGAGGTAGCGTAATGCTTCACGGTGGCAGCAATAATTTGATTGAAAATAATATTTTAATTAATGGTAAAAAAAATCAGATTCAACTGAACCCAAAAGATGATTCGATGCATGGTAATATTATTCGTCGCAATATAATTTTTTATCAGCAAGTAGATGCATTATTATTAGAGACTTATAGTAAGCTTTGGCAAACAGAAATTTTAGCTGAATGTAACTTTAATATTTATTGGTGTAGTAAACAAAATTTAGAATTTGCAACAATATCAATATTTCCAGAAGGTAGTTTTGCTCAATGGCAAGCGATTGGGTTCGATCTCAATTCTCTCATTAGCGATCCTTTGATTGTTGACTACAAAACAGAAAATTTTCAGTTAATGTCAGATAGTCCTGCTTTAGCTCTTAATTTTCAATTAATTCCTTATCAATTGATTGGCATTCAAGGTTTTAACTGACTAAGTAAATCACTAACTACACAAATAAAAGATTGTCTGTCTTTAAATCATGTCTAAATCTTCTTTTCAACCTGCTATTGTAGTTGTCGCTTATCAACGTCCTCGTTGTTTAGATAGACTTTTAACTTCTATTGCTAGGGCTGATTACAGTGGTTATGAATCAATTACATTAATTATTAGTATAGATCGTGGTGATTATCCTGAGGTTCTTCAAGTAGCTAAAAATTTTAATTGGGAATTTGGAGAAAAAAAAATCATTCAACATTCAACTAATATTGGGTTAAAAAAACATATTCTTTTTTGTGGCGATTTAACCAAACAATACGAAGCAGTAATTATTTTAGAAGACGATTTATTTGTTTCTCCTGGTTTTTATGACTACACTTGTCAGGCTTTAGAGTATTTTCAAAATTTAAACTATGTCAGTGGTATTTCTTTATATTCTTATTGCTATAACGAATATGCCAGGATAAGATTTATTGCCAGTGATGATGGGTTTGATAATTATTTTTTGCAAAGTGCTTCTTCTTGGGGACAATCTTGGACAAAATACCAGTGGCAAGAATTTAGAAATTGGTACGACATTAATAGCGAAATACTAATTGCTGAAAATGAGATGCTTCCAGAAATGGTTATTAATTGGTCATCTGAAAGATCGTGGAAAAAGCATTTTATTAGGTATATGGTTGCAGAAAACAAATATTTCGTTATTCCACGGATTTCATTAACTACAAATTTTGCTGAAGTAGGCGATCATATGTCCAGTTTAACTAATAATTATCAAACTTCTTTGATTTTAAATAAAAAAACTTGGAATTTTAGTAACCTAAAGCAGTCAAAATCTATTTATGATGTTTATTTTGAAATGACATCAGCTTGTCTAAAAAAAAATAATCTTGCTTTTAATAATTGTGATTTTGAATGTGATTTATATGGAATCAAACAAATTAATAAAATTAAAACTAAGTATTTACTTACAATACGCGATACCAGTAAAATAATAGCTTCTTACGATCTGAAGTTAATTCCTCACGAACTTAATCTTATTTACGAGCTTGAAGGGGATTTTTTTAATTTAATCGAAACCGATCTTCATTGCTCTCTTAGTTACCGTAAAAAAATTCTACAACATATGTACATCAATCAAAATGCTGGAGTAGTTAAATATGCCTCTTTATTTTTTTACGGCTTGGTTAATCGAGTTTTTTCCTACTCAAAGTATAAAATTTAGTTAGTTTTTTAATCAACGCTAAATTACTAGCGAGCTAAGTTTTATATAGAATTTTGTCTAAATTAATTTACTAAAATGTCTAAATTAGCTTTAAGAATTTTTATTTTATACTCGATACTTTTTACTTCTCAAAAAATTTTAGATATATTTTTAGGTAATTTAGCCTCCGCTACCAAAGTAATTTTAATTGTCATTTTATGGATAATAGTTTTTGGTTTATATTGGAACAAATTAACTAAAAAAGAAAGACGTTTAACAGATAAATGCTTAATTTTATTAACATTGATGTTGTTTATTGTTAGTATTCTTTCATTTTTTATAGATCAAATTCCTATTTTGGTTATTGGATATGCAACTTTATCATATCTTTCTTTTTATCCTTTAATTTATTTGATTATTTATTTAAAAAGAAAGCAGATTTTTTTTAAAAAAGTTCTTTTATTTTCAATTATTCTTTACAGCGTTATTTCTATTGGAATAATTTACGATGCTTTGGGCGGATTGACTAAAATACCCTTAATTGGAGAAAGATTAGTTGCATTAGAAGAAAAAAACCAAAAAACATCAATTTATAAATATAGAGGAGAACAAAGAAGAGGTAGTTTTTTAATGGAAAGTTCTACCATTGTTTTTCCAGTTCTTTCTATTAGTTTTTTAGCCATTACAGTTTTAGATACATCTTCTAAAAAGAAAAAATATCAAATATTTATTACTAGTTTAATCACTGCGATAATTGTTTGGATAGGTTGTTTTTTCAGTCTCAGTCGTACTCCTTTATTGTTAGTGAGTGCAATGATTTTCTATTTTTTTGCCAGATCAGCTTATCTGGGAACAACCAAAAAATTTTTGCGCCAGATTACTTTTATTAGTTTAATTGTAGGACTCTTAATTGTATCAACTCAAATTCAATCTTATCTTTATCAACAAATAGATCAAAGTGCAGTTAATGCCTTTAATTCAGGTATTTCAACGGAAGATATTGCTAATAAAAAACGTTTCCAAGCTTGGGGCAGAGGATTACAGCTTTTTACTGATTCTGAAGCTAGATTTGGTTATGGTATAGGTACATCAAGATTAGGTTTAGAAGAATATTTAGGTAGTAAAGCCAGATATCATTATGAAAGTTCTTTATTGTCTAGTTTCTCTGAGGCTGGGATATTAGGTATCTTAATCGAAATTTTACCATTACTTGTAGTAATATATGTCGTGTTTAAACATCGAGCCAATAAGATTTTTTTAGTGTGGGCATTTTTATTTATTATTAATCTTTTTGTAGCACCAATTACTGCCTATTCAACTATGTTTTCTCGTTATTTGGGTATGGGTTTATGTATAGCCTCAATAATCCCCACTCGTCAGCAATATAAACAGTTGCGACAGATAAAAGTTATCAATTATCAATAATTTTATGAAAATTCTTTTTGTCAGTGAGGGATATAGTATTGGCGGTACTTCTAGAGTAATGTCAAGATTAAGCCAGATTTTTATTGATAATGGAATTAAAGTAGATATTTTCGTACCTAATTATCGGGCAAATGAAGCATATCCTCTACCAGAAGAATGTCAACTCTACTATGTTTCTAAGGATGAACAAATTAAACATAAATTTTTATTGGCAATCGATTTAATTAAGTTTTTTTTCAACTTAATTATCATTTCCAAACAGCAAAAATATGATTATGTCATCTCTTTTTGGAATTATGTCAATTTGGCTTTGTTAATAGCTCCAATTGATAAAACAACTAAAAAAATAATTTGCGCTCATATATCTTTTCATTCTTTAAAACCTCATTGGAAAATTTTAACTAGATTATTTTATCCTTTTGCAGAAAGTGTGGTTGTTTTAAACAAAAGAGAAAAAGATATTTATGATCGCTTTTGTCGGAGAGTGAATCTTATTGAAAATCCCATACCAATTATGTGAATAGCTAAATGAATAAACCTAATAAATATTTTCTTTCTGTGGGAAGACTAGAATATCAAAAAGGATACGATTTATTAATAGATATATTTAAAAAATTTAAAACTCACCCTCAAACTTATAATTGGAAACTTTTGTTGGTAGGAGAAGGAAATCAAAGAAAAAAATTAGAAACAAAAATTATAAATTTTGATCTCACACAAGATATTATTTTGACAGGGGCAACCACAAATATCAAAAAGTATTATGCTATGAGTGAGATTTTTTTGATGACCTCAAGATGGGAAGGAATGCCCTTGGTTATAGATGAAGCACTGTTTTTTCAGCTTCCCATAATTGCTTTTGATTGTGAAACAGGTCCTAGAGAAATGATCGTTGATGGTGTGAATGGATTTTTAGTTCCTCTTGGAGATGAAGATCTATTTGTTAAAACGATGATTGCTTTATCTCAAGATAATTTATTATTAACAAAAATTAAACAGGGTTGCTCTTTGAGTATCGAACAAAGAAGCGATCGCGCTATTTTTACTAAATGGAATAATTTATTTAATCAACTAAAAAAGCAGCAATGATAACTAATGAAACTCCTTTGATTTCTATTATTACTGTTAGCTACAATTCGGCAAAAACAATTCAGAGAACTATTCAAAGTGTCAAACAACAAAATATTCAAAATTTAGAATATATTTTTATTGATGGAGGTTCTAGTGATGAAACTTTAGCAATCATTAATTCAGAAAATTTAAATAATTTTATAGTTGAAAGTAAAAAAGACCGGGGCATTTCTCATGCTTTTAATAAAGGTATTGCTAAAGCTAAGGGTACTTATATTTTACTCCTCAATTCCGACGATTATCTGGTCGATAATTCATTGAGTAAGTGTCTCAATTTTTTGCAAGAGAGTCCCGAAATAGATATATTATGCTGCAATATGCTGGTATCAAGAAAAGGAAAAATAACCACTATAAACAGTAAGCCTCAACACCTAAAAAAAGGAATGTCAGTTGCCCATCCTGCAACCATAGTTAAACGTCAAGTTTATCAGCAGGTAGGTTTATTTTCCGAAGAATTTAAAATTGCTATGGATTACGAGTTTCTTCTCAGATGCAAATACAAAGATCTTTGCTTTCAAACCTACGATTGCAATCTTACCTTTATGGAAGAAAATGGCGTTTCTGCTCGAAGTTTTTTTAAAGGTAAACGAGAAGTACATTACATTAAAACTTTATACAATATTGCTCAACCTTCTTTACCTTTATTTTTGATGCAACATGGAATCAGTCATTATATTGGCATATTTTTGTCAACCATTTTACCAAATTCTCTTTTTAGCAAAATGCGTTCTTTGAATTATATCTTTAAAAGATAAAATTATATTTATTTGATTATGTCAAAAGAGGATCGCTCTTGTTTGAGTTCTTTACCAACAGTTACTATTGCTATACCTACCTATAACGAAGCCGAAAATATAGAAAACTTAATTAATTATTTTATAAACAACTCCTATAAAAACATTAACCAAATCTTAATTGCCGATGGTGGAAGTACAGATGGTACTCAAGATCTAGTTAAAAAAATAGCTCTAAAAAACTCTCAAGTAAAACTAATTAATAATCGAGCAAAAATTCAATCGAATGCTCTTAACTTAATGCTTGATGCAGCACAGGCAGATATATTTTTACGTGCAGATGCTCATTGTGAATATGCTTCTGATTATGTAGAAAAATGCATCCAAACTTTATTAACTACTCAAGCTATTAACGTAGGTGGCGCACAACGTTTTGTTGCTAAAAAATCATTTCAAGCTGGAGTTGCTTTAGCTGCTAAGAGTTTATTAGGAAATGGAGGTGCAAAGTATCGTAATCCTCAATACAATGGTTATGCCGACACGGTGTTTCTCGGTTGTATGTGGACAAAAACTTTAAGGCAACTTTCAGGATATTCAAATCAAGTAACCAATGAAGATGCAGAATTAAATCAAAGATTACTAAATAAAAATTCTGAGGCTATTTATGTAAGCTCAAAGATAAAAGTCTGGTACTATCCGAGAAAAACTTGGAAATCTTTATGGATACAATATTTTAAATATGGTAGAGGACGTTATTTTACCAGTATTATGCATCCAGATAGAGTGCAGCTTCGAGGCAAGCTACCCTTTTTATTTATCTTGACCGTAATTGTGCTATCGTTGCTTGATTTATTTTTTTCTAATTTTAATTTACATCTTCGAGAAATAATTTTAGTTGGTTTATTAATCCCTTTTATTGAAAGTTTTCGTGTCAACTGGAAATTAAAAGATCGATTTGCGACTGAAATTTGGCGAGGAGAATCAGAAAAAATACCATTGTTACTAATTCGTTGGTTTTACACTAGCATCGCAATTTTAACAATGCCTTTGGCACACTTTTCTGGTTATGGTTATCAACTATGTAAACATAGAATTTTACGGATCCAGGGTTGGTAATCTCATTAATTTTAATGTGTAATCATTTGGATTTAGCTCTTGAATATCAAATAATTCTTCTTTTATGTTTAAAGGCATTTTGAACGATGATAGGTTGATTCAGCCTACGAATGAAAAATTAACGTTTAACTTTATATTTATAAAAGAGAGATTATTTTATTGATAAACATATTTTTTGAGTCAATCAAAACATCATAATTACAACCAATCAAGATGTTTTTTAAGACAAACAATATTTTGATAAAGAAAAATTTCGTGAGTAGTTGGATGATATTGACCTAATGGTAATAAACCTGTGGGTAATAAACGATAAAAATTATAATTTTCTCCCAAAAGATCGACAAAATCTTTCATAAATACTCTAGAAATAGCATTAATATGAGTAAATTCAAATTGAATTGCCTCAATTTTGCCCTGTTTAATTGCTTCTTTAGCTCCAGTTAATACTTTTAATTCATGTCCTTCAACATCAATTTTTAAAAGAGCGATTTTTTCAAGATTATAATTTTTAATTACTGTATCAATAGTAGAAACCTCAACTTCTACAGTAGTACTTTCTGAACGATGAATGGTTTCAATTACTCCTTTATATAAAGTTGCATGAGTAGAGCCACTATTATTTTTATAATCATAAAGAAATAGCTTGCCTGGTTGTTCCGATAAAGCTTGATTAAACACAACAATATTTGGAGAATTTATTTGCTCTTTTAAAAAAGCAAAGTTTTGCGGATGAGGTTCAAAACAGAATATCTTGGAGTTAGGATTTAGTTGTTGACAGACAAAAGTGTATTTTCCTCGATTAGCTCCAACATCAAAGATGATAGGGTTATTAAACTTAGTTAAATATTTTTTTAAAAAACATAATTCACCAGTAATTGATAAGTCTTGATAATTGCGTAAACCTAATCCTTTTGAACCTAAAGTAAAAAATAACTTATTTAAGTAAAAGTATTGAGGTTTAGCAAAAATCTGAGCATACCAATAAGTAAGTTTTCCAACAAAGTTCATAGGTTTTAGGGAGTTAAAAATTAAATTATAATAACTTGGTTTTAATCGTCTGAAAATAAGTTGAATTTTGGCGAAATCTAAAGGGTATACAAAGAGCTTTTGTTAACATCCAACCAGTTTTAAACATAGGGGGATAAAAAATACAAGCAAAATAGGCAGCAACAGCATAAGAAATTACAGTTGCGATCGCAGCACCATTGCCTTGATACGTAGGAATGAGAAGAAAATTCAAGACTACGTTAGTTAATGCACCTATACTAGTAGTAGCAAAACTAAATACCGTATAATTTTCTACCATTAACCATTTGCTACGAGCTACACCCAAAAAGACGAAAATTCCTGCCCAAATGTGCCAAGATAAAATTTCTCCTGCCTCAGCATATTCTGCTCCTAATAATCGGATCATTAAAGGTTTTGCTACAAAAGTCATGGGAATAGCAATTGCTAATGCTATCCAAACCATAAAATCATATAATTGTTGTAATTTAGAGTAGTATTCTTGCTCGCTTTTTTGTTTAGCATTAATAATTGCGGGATAAACTGAAGAACAAATTGCCATTGGGATAAAATACCAAATTTCTGAAAATCTCACCGCAGCAGCATAATTTCCTACTGCTTGATCATTAGCTAAATTTCCCAACATTACTTGATCGATTTTCATGTAAATAGCAACCATTACCCCAGATAAAATCAAGGGAGAAGAATCTTGTAGTAATTTCCTTGCTTGTAACCAATTAAACCGCCAATCGAAAAGAGAATAATGATGTCGCCAATATACCCCAATCCTGGCGATCGCTTTAGTTAAATAGTCGATTAGTACTAACCAGGCAAAAGCCATCAAAGGAAATTGCCCAACAACTAAGATTAATTTAGCTAAAGAACTTAAAATTAATTGTACGCTTCTAAAAATTGCGATCGCTCCTGATTGAACTTGAGATTGAAACCAATAATCAATTACATCAAAAGAAGTAAAAATTAAACTCAAAGCAATAATTAAAGTCATCCAGCGAGTTTGCCAGTCATCATTAAAAATTAGAATGCTAACCCAGATCAAACTGCAAGCAAGCAAAGAACCAATTAATTTTAAAACAAAAGATGAGCCGAGAATAGTATTAGTATGTTCTCGATCTCGAACTAAATTACAAACGATAATATCATCTAGTCCTAATTTTGCGATCGCTTCAAATAAACCAACAAAGCTAATACAATAACTTAGTTTCCCAAAGTTCGCCGAACCTAAATATCTAACTACATAAATAACTACCACAAAGTTGATTACCATACCCAAGATTCGCTCGGTAACTAACCAACCTATATTACTAATAATCTTGAGTTTTTCTGGACTAAATTTTTGGTTAATTTTAGATAATCGTTTTAGCATTCAAGTATTGTAACGACAGCTAGAGCAAATTCTCAAACAATTAGTAATTTTAAATTAGAATACAGAGATAAAATTTATTATTTAAATTAGGATAAGTTGAAATTGAATTCTAAACCAGAAAGTAATTCGTTGAAGATCTGGAATTATAAGCCTTGGTGGTGTCAACCTTGGTCAATTATCTTGACTGGAATTACTGTAGTTAGCGGTTGTTGGTTTTTGACTAAAATACTGTGGCTTACACTAGCATTATCTGTTTTGATTGGTTTATGGTGGGGTTATTTTCTGATTCTTTATCCCCGCATGATTAAAGAACTTTATGCCGATTCTTCTGTGGAAGAAAAGGTTTAAATTTTAAATCCAACTAATTTTTTGAGAGTCGAAAAAACGACTAATAGCACTCCAAGCTCGTTCAGCAGAAAATTGTCTAGCAGTAAAATTCAACTTATCAGCAAAACTATATTCCTTGGCTAAAATTCGACAATATTTATTCAGGTCATATTTATTAACCCCTGATAAATATTCAGGTAAAAATAAATGGCATACTCTCAGCAAAACCCACATATTGAGAGTTGATGCTTGCAGTCTCAGACAGGAATACATCATGTCTGCGGATGAGCCATATCCTGACTACTACAAACAACAGAATGCACTGACAGAAGCCAAGAAAAACATCCCTGAGTTTCTCGCTGTTCACTCTCAAGTTTTGCAAGATGCGGTTCATAGACTTGACCGAGCATTCAAATTCTGGAGACAAGAAAGACAATTTGGATTTCCGCGCTTCAAAAAAGTTGGTCGCTACCGTTCGTTTGTATTTCCTCAATTCAAATCGAACCCGATTACAGGGTCGCTTCGCGCACCTTCGGTGGGGCAAATCAAACTTCCCAAAATTGTTACGATGCCGATTGTTCTGCATCGAGCTATTCCAGAGGGGTTTGTGGTCAAACAGGTTCGAGTTTTGATGAAAGCTTCGGGTTGGTACGCTCAACTGATTTTGCAGTCCGACATCTCTATTCCCGAAGCAATGCCTCATGGTGAACCACTCGGAATTGACTGGGGAATTTCCAGTTTTGTTGGTACTAGCCAAGGTGAATTGATAGATAATCCTCGGTTTTATATTCAATCTCAAAGCAAGCTTAAATGGCTGCAACGTAGATTGAGTAAAAAACAGAGAGGAAGTAAAACGTATCAAGCGTTGGCTCTCAAGATATCTCTGCTGCATGAAAAGATTGGTAATCAGAGAAAAGATTTTCACTACAAAACCAGTCATCATCTTTGCCGTCAAGCAGGGATGATATTTGCTGAAGATTTGAATATCTTGGGTTTGAGTCGAGGAATGCTTGCCAAGCACGTTCTCGACGGCGCGCCTGGTCAATTCCTCAGTATCTTGGAATGGGTTTGTCGTAAAACAGGGACTTACCATCAAAAAGTTGATGCCAAAGGCAGTAGTCAACTTTGCCCAGAATGTGGTGCAGATGTGCCTAAAGACTTGGGTGTCAGAATACATAATTGCCCAGAATGTCATGTTGTCATGCCTCGCGATGTGGCTAGTGGAAAAATCATAGTAAATAGAGGTATTGCAGCCGTTGAAGGTCTGGCGGTCAAGCTGGGTGTAGAGGAAGAATCGTAGGATTCCCGATGAAGCACCAAGTTCTAGCAGCGATGTTAGGAGCATCGCGCCATAATCTTTGATTTGGCGTTGGGAGTATGTCATACCAAATCAAATAATGTTTGCTACAGATGATGTTTTTGTAGGGGCGATTGGTCAATCGCCCTTACGAGATGTGTCGCATTCTTTTTTCTATTTGGTATCACATCAATAGCGGTACTGTACTATCAACTCCAGAGCTAAAGGCAATTTGATCCTGTTCAAAATCCCATAAATTAACTGTTATTTCTGCTACAGAAGAAGAATATTCATAAGCACCTAAATCTACAGTTTGATTAATAATGCGTTGATTACCAGCTAAATCAATTTTGCTAGTGACAAATACATTATTTCCTGTATTGATACCAGGAGAATTCGCTTGAAGGCTGAGATTTCCTGCTTTGGCATCGACAAATAAAGGATCGCGATTAATATTTCCTTTGCCTGAATAACCACCTTCAACAAGACTGTAGCTGACAATGGTATCTGCCTCTTGATTGACAATGGGATCGGAATCAATTGTGCCTTGATTTCCCCAAAAAATGCTGTTATTGAAAGCGGGTTTAGTATCTTCATCTCCTTCACTATAGACGGCAGCACCACTTTTAGCCTGGTTATTGGTAAAAGTATTATTCACACCAGAAGAGTTACTCTGGTAGTTATAAATCGCTCCACCCAATTGACTATTATTGCTATCAAAAATACTATTAAAATACCTGGCATCTACTGTACTGCCATGATTAAAGATTGCCCCACCAGAGGCAATGGCAGCATTACCACGAAAAACACTATTAAAAATAGCAGGATTGCTTTGGTAATCGTTAAAAATTGCCCCACCTTCATCAGCAGCGGTGTTATTACCAAAGTTAATCTTAGTCAGGATGGGATTGCTGTTGTAGTTAAATAATGCTCCACCATCACCTTCGGCATGATTCTGACCAAAACTAGAGTCACTCATAATTAGGTGACTGTTATTAGTGTAAATTGCGCCACCATTTTGATTGGCTTGATTGTCGAAAAAATTTACTTTATATAATTGATTGAGACTATCGCTACTATACAATCCTCCACCGTCAAGAGCGTAGTTTTGTTGGACAATGAGATTAGCAAAAATAGCTTGACTTTGCTTGCTATAAATTCCCCCACCAGAATTATAGGAAGAGTGATTGGCATTTCCACTGGTGATAGTAAAACCGTCTAAAACTGTACTGTTAGTAGTGTTACTAGCATCAACGACGTGATAGCTATTATCATTTTGATTGCTAAGATTGCCAATCTCACCACTGAGAATCGTAGAATTTTTTTGCCAATCTCTTTGTGCTAATTTAGTTTCATCTCCTGTAAAACCACCGTAGATAGCAACACCGTTTTTGAGTTGAAAACTAATTTTGCGATCGCTTTGACTGGGTTTATAAGTACCTGCTGCTACCCAAATCTGACTATTAAAATCAGCCGAGCCAATCGCATCTTGTAAACTAGTATAGGCATTTTTCCAGGAAGTCCCGTTATTATTTCCTGTGGCATTAGCATTAACATAAATAATCGTAGGATTAGTCTGAATAGTTGGCTGGGGTGGCAACTCTATTCCTTCATAAGCTCCTAAGTCGACTATATCATCTGCAATACGGGGATTTTCTGCTAAATCTGGAATATATTGATTAATTAAGTCGTTATTACCTTGATTAAGAGCAGGAGAGTTAGCACTTAAACGAAAATCAAAATTATTGGCATTAACGAATAAAGGATCTTGATCCAGAATGTTAATTCCTGGATAGCTTCCTTCTACTAGACTGTAACTAACAAGCGTATCTTCTTTAAGATCAGCAATGGGATAATTTCCCACCACACTGGGGTTATACCAAATAATACTATTATTGATATTTCTAGTTGTGTGTTCATTCCCTTCGCTTTCAATTGCTGCGCCGTATCTACCCAGGTTATCAGCTATGGTGCTGTTGGTTAGACGTAAGGAATTATGATCGTTATAAATAACGCCACCAAATTGACTAATATTTTTAGTAAAAAGGCTATTAATTACAGAAAGATCGACTGTTGCGCCATTGTTGTAGATACTACCACCAGCTACATTAGCAATATTTCCTTTAAAAATACTATTTTCTATAATTGGGCTACTATCATAACCATTAAAGACTGCTCCTCCTTGATTAATCGCAGTGTTATTGAGGAAAAGCATCTTGGTTAAACGAGGGTTGCTTTGATAATTGTAAATCGCGCCTCCGTTTTCTCCAGAATGATTACTCTGCAACTCTACTTCGGTTAACAGAGGACTACTGTTGTAGTGATAAATAGCTCCACCGCCATCATTAGCATAATTACTATTAAAAACAATTTGTTCTAAGATTGAGTTACTATTATTGCTGTATAATCCACCCCCGTCATGCTCGGCAGAATTTTGTTCAAAAACAACATTTTTGACATAAAGCTGACTTTCATTAATGTAGATTCCACCGCCGTAACTAGCATGGTTATCTTGAATAATTAAATTAGTTAAAACTGCTTTAGAGCGATCGCTCGTAATTCCACCTCCAGATGTAACTGGATGCTCATCTGCATTTCCACCAGTAATGATAAAGCCATCTAATACTGAATCGTTGCTAATATTACTAACATCAACGACATGATAACTATTGTCACTCTTATCGTCGATTTTCCCAATATCACCACTGAGGATCGTAGAATTTTTTTGCCAATTTCTTTGTGCTAATTTAGTTTCATCTCCTGCAAAACCACCGTAGAGTCTAACCCCATTAGGAATTGGAAAACTAAGATTACGATTTGTTTCAGTTGTGGGATAATAAGTACCATCAGCTACCCAAATTTCATCGCCTGGTTGAGCTACTGTGATCGCATCTTGTAAATCTTGATAGGCATTTACCCAAGAATTACCATTATTTTTTCCTGTAGCGTTAACATCAACGTAGATAATTCCTGTTTGTTCGATTGATAACTTTTCACCTGCGATCTCTACTGTAGCGCGATCATTTTCTGTTTTCAGGAGACTTAATTGATTTGCATCCAACTCTTTGCCTGTAACTATTGCTGCAAAGAGATCTCCTTCATCTCCTGGTGCATCTTCAAGATTAACTTGCCAATCAAGATAATGACCAATTTCTGCGATTAATACATGAGCAACAGCATTTATATTATCAACATTATTAATTAAAAATTCTTGAGCTAAATAAATAGTATTTTTGTGAAAAGAATAAGCTCCATGAGCATAATTTATAGCTTCACTCGCAATAATTTCTAGTTGAGGAAGTTGACTAAAATTACTATCAATTAAAGATTGTAATAATGATAAACTTTGAGTGCGATCAAAACCCTCACCAAATGACAAAACTAACTCTTGATTAAACTCTGGTTGATTGACAAAATCTGTTAAATACTCCTTGGTTAAGGCTAAACTTTGCCCAAGAATTTGATTAACGTTTAGATTCATTGTTTTAGGAATTTATTTGATTAAGCTTAAATTTTTTCCACGCCAACTTTAAACTCAATTTAACTAGTAAAATTGAATTACACTATGGTTATACGGGTATTTTTTGTTACTTGAGCAAATTTGAACTAAAAGCAATGAATATTGATTTAAATCAACAAAATAAAATTAAAATTAATAAATAATTACTCCAGCTATTCCAGGAGTAACATAGGTACTGTCATAACCATTTTTAGGTAAATTTTGACTCCAATTGTGGAAATGATTTTTTAGTCAACAAAAAAAACTAGATTAAAGTGATCGCTCTTTGGAGGGTAAACCTCTTGCCCTAGAAAACTTAAAATATAAACAATAGCGAGCAATTAATTTTTCATGCAAAGTATTAAATTAAACTCTCATGTAGGTTCGGATGGTATATTGCATTTAGATGTGCCAGTAAATATTAAAAATGCTGAACTAGAAGTATTAATAACTGTGAAAAATATCAACTCTACTCAAGAAAACGAGAGAAAATTAGAATGGTCACCACCAGCAAACATTGGTTGAGTAAAAGCGATCGCAAGAAATTCAGTTTGAGTAAAAAAAGAGCAGAAGCTGGGCTTAATTACAATATCTGTAAAAAAAGACACCATGCCAATTAACTTGCTTGCTTAAGTTCCTCAGAAATCAGTTTAACGATCAAATCAAGATTTAATGATTGCTGTAAAAATAAAGTTATTCCTAATTGCCAAACCTTAAGACAAAAATTATGATCAATTTGATTGTTTAAAAGTAAAATGGGAGTCTGATTTAATAAAGTTAATTCACGTAGTTGTTTTAAAATTTCATAATCATCATTTTGAAAAACATCTAAATCAGTAATAATAAATTCGGGATATTGTTCTTGAGTTAATTGAATCGCTTCCACATAATTATTAGCAGCAATAGGATGAAACATATTCATGCTTAAAGTATTTCTAATTTGAAAACGTAATTTAGCATTTTTGATAACAAGTAAGACATTTTTCATGACGATACTAACCCTATTTTCTAAGAAATCCTCTTCCCCAAAAACAGGAAAAAGGATTAACAGCAGGAGGAATAAAACTTTTAGACTTCAGATAATTCTACTAGCTCAGTTTTAGTAAACAGAGAAGAACATTCAGGTAGACTAGGATGCAAAGAACAAATTGCTTCAGTAGTTGTGGCAAAGCAATTTTCGACACCAATTTTACCAAGTAAACCACTACGTTCCAGAATTTCTCTCACTTGCGGTTGTAATCCAGTTAGCATTAGACGACAATTATGTCGTTTAAGATCGTAATATATATCTTCTAAGGCAACTACTCCAGTCGTATCAATATTGGGAACAAAACGCATCCGCAAAATCAAATATTTTACTTCTGGTTCATCTCTTAAGAAAGTAACAAACCGTTCTGCTGCGCCAAAAAAGACTGGTCCATCAACCCGATAAACGGCAATTGATTGACTGAGTTCTAAGGGAATTCCAGGAGGAAAGGCTTCTGTTTCAGGGATTTTGGCGAGATTAAGATCGCTCATTCGTTTGATAAATAATGCCCCTGCTGCAATCAAACCAATTTCTACTGCTAAAACCAAGTCAAAGAAAATAGTAACCGACCAAGTCAGCAGCATTACCGCTAAGTCGGAATAAGTAGCTCGCAGTAACAAACCAATCGCTTCCCATTCAATCATCCGCATACTTGTTACCATCAGAATTCCCGCTAAAGCAGCTAGGGGAATATGGGAAGCTAAGGGTGCAAAAACTAAGACAATAATTCCTAAAGCGATTCCGTGGATTACTCCTGAGAGTTTAGTTTTACCACCAGAACGCACATTTACCGCCGTTCTTGCGATCGCACCTGTGGCAGGAATCCCACCAAAAAAGGGAACAACCATATTAGCGATCCCTTGACCAATTAACTCGCGGTTACTGTTGTGTTTTTCACTTACTGTCATGCCATCAGCGACAACTGCCGACAAGAGAGATTCAATACTTCCCAAAGCAGCTAAAGCCAAAGCTGGACGGAGTAATTCCCGTAGCAAATTAACATCGTACCAATGGGGAATGCTGTGGGGTAAGGGCAAAGATTGAGGAATTGTGCCGATAGTGGGAACGGAAAGATGGCAAAATATTGTGACAATTGTTGCTAAAACTAATCCAACTAAAGAACCAGGAATTGTTGGGTAAATATAAGGCCAAATTAACTTAGTAGCAATCACAATTAAAGCGACTAAGACCGAAGCGAAATTAATTAAATGTAAATGATTAAAAGTTTGCCAAAGTCCGTCCAGAAAATGTTCTTGACGAGGTAATTGCAGTCCCAAGAAGTTGTTGAGTTGACCACAAAAGATAATAATGGCAATCCCATTGGTAAATCCAGCCGTGACAGGATAAGGAATAAATTTAACCAATTGTCCTAGTTTAGCTATTCCCAAGGCAATCTGAATCAAGCCAGCCATTACCCCAGCTAACCAGACTTTCTCAATGCCATACTGACTGACAATGCCAATCAAAACTACTGCCATAGCTCCTGTCGGTCCAGTAATCTGCACGGGAGAGCCACCAAAAATAGCAGCGACAATCCCTGCTACAATCGCAGTATAAAGTCCAGCTTTAGGTTCTACTCCACTAGCAACGGCAAAAGCAAGGGCTAAGGGCAGAGCAACAATGGCAGCCGTTAAACCTCCAGTTAAGTCTCCCCGCCAAGACTTAAAAAGATTATTGAACCAGCAAGATTTTGATGCTCCTACGGATTCCTCAGTAAGCGTACTTTCCATTACCATTCTTCTCCTGATTTGTGTTGAGAGAAACAGAGGGCTTAGACTGGCGTTGTGTGGTAACTTGTCGCAATCTGTCTAAATATTTGGAAACGACAATTGTGCCATCGTCATAAGTTGTAAAAACTTTTTTCTCGCTCACTCCTGAAGGCGCACCTTTAGCATGACTATGATATTGGCGCATCATGTGAGAGGAAATTGGTCGATTTTCTTTGTTAGAAACAATAATTATTTCAGGGTGACAGTAGCGAAAAACTTCCTGACAATAGCCAGTTTCTTGTCCATGATTAGCAGCTACAAATACATTAACTCGCTCTAAACGTTGGCGAAAATCAGCCGATTGCAAGAGATTCTGCCAGCCATCGGTTTCCAAATCACTAGGTAAGATCGTATTAATATCTCGATACTTAATAAAGGTAACCAGACTTAAATTGTGGGGAGCTTGCAAATCTGGGTACTTATTCCAGAAAAATGTCAGCTTGAGTTCATCAATTTCAATTGTTTGACTAGTATCTGTTAAGGTAATCAAGCTTTTATTAAGCTGCGAGAGAAAACTTTTTAAATCGGAAAATTTTTTCAGATTAACTGTGGGATTAGCAACCAAAAAGTGGATTGGAATATCATGTTGCCAAGATTGGCTGACAAGTTCGGGAAATCCTGCTAAATGGTCTTTGGTATAAGCAGGAAGCACCAGGTAATCTAAAGAATGACAATGCCTTTGCCAAATGTATTGTGAAGGTTTAAATTGGCTGCCAGAACCACAGTCAATTAAAATTGTACGGCTATCGCTTGTATTAATAGCAGCACAAAACCCTCGTTCTACCTCGAAAATTTTAATGTCTATCATAGTTTTGGGAATTTTATTCGAGTTTTTCTAAAGCATCACGCATTTCTACCAGATGATTATTGAAAACTTCTTTCGCTGCATCTAGTACTTTAAATATTGCTGGTTCGTTAATTGAGTAAAAGATATAATTACCTTCCCGACGACCTTTGACTAAGTTGTAGCGTCGAAGAATAGCTAACTGCTGCGATACAGAGGAAGCCTCTATTTCAAGCCACTGGGCAATATCGTTGACACTTTTTTCTCCTTGGCGTAAGGTATCCAAAATCTGGATTCTGATTGGATTTGACAGAATTTTAAACAAGTCTGCTTTGAAATAACTCGGCTGAAAAGGCATCTAGCTATCTTAGTATCTACAAAGTTCTTCAGATAGTTTAGCATAATTGCATTTTAACTGTGTAGATTGTGACTGATTAGACGACGGCAAAATAGTTATTCAAATTCGAGTTTGAGGATTTTTTTGTTTCCTATTCTCTTTCTTTACGATAAGTTCTCTTAAATAAAATAGGATCACTAAATAGCCCGTTTTAACTTAAACAATGTGAGGTTAAAGGAAGTATCATGATGATCAAGTTAAAGTATCAAGCTTTGACAACCTCTCTTTTTCTCTGTAGCAACCTAATTTTTCTTATAGAAGCTCAAGCTCGACCTACAGTAGGATTTGAGAATAATTCGAGTTATCCTGCAACCCAACCAACAGTTACAGGAGGCACAACCTTTAACTGTATTCCCCAAGGTAACAACTATGCTACTGTAGGTCAAAAAGCTGGTAGAGAACCAGTTCCCCTAATTGTCTGGACACCGCAGGGATCGAGTCACTTTGGGGAAAAATATCCTCCCCAAACTCGCTGCCAAATAGTTACTCAGAAATTGAACACGGCAATTAGTGCTAATGGTGGCACGATGAAAAATTTGTTGTTGACTAATGGGATGGTAAACAATCAAACCGTAATTTGTACTCTTAGCCAACAGGAAACCTCTTGTAATCTGACTAACACTCTGTTTACGCTCAAGCCAGAAAATGCTAATCGTTCTGGGGAAGTAATTTCTCAATTAATGCAAATTGGTCGCTATGGTAGCAGTGCCGGGTTTATTCAAGAAACTAGCGGTCAAGTGTATGTAGATTTAGGAGACTGGGAAAAGAAAGTTTTTTAAGCAATCAGCAGCTTTTTTGCCACGTTAACAATTTATTTTTGAATCTTGTTTGATGATCACTAGTTTTTTAGGGGGATTATTATCCTTTTTTAATTTAAATTCAATCCCTAAAGTTGAACATAAGCCTAATCATACTGGCAATTTTCAACTTCAATTAATTACCAACCGTCTTACTCAAGAGCAATCTATCGAGGAAATTGCTAGACAAGTAACAGTCAGAATATTCACAGATTCGGGTTTAGGTTCAGGTGCGATCGTCGCCCGTCAGGGTTCAACTTACACTATCCTAACCAATCATCATGTTGTGGCTAGTAGTCCCAATCAAGCATATACAGTTTTAACTGAAGATGGACAAAGACATCAAGCCCAATGGTTACAATCTATTCAGTTTGGTACTTTAGATGTAGCTTTGCTGCAATTTACTAGTAGTAATTCTTATAGGGTTGTCAAAATAGGAGACTCAAAACAACTATCCGTTGGCAATGTCATTTATGCTTCAGGATTTCCAGCTTGGCATTTTAAAAGACAGGGCAATCAAATAACTGCTTTGGAAGATACCCGTCATTGGGGATTAAGAGCTTTTCGTTGGACTAAAGGAACAGTAGGGATGCTACCAGAACAAGCACTATCTGGAGGATATCAAATCGGCTATAGCAATGATGTAGTTGAAGGCATGAGTGGTGGGCCAGTTTTGAATGAACAAGCTGAATTAATTGGTATTAATGGAATGTTGAAATATCCTCTGCAAGATACTCAAGCAATAGTTTTTGTTGATGGGACAACTCCTTCAGAGCAACTTTTTCAGCAAATGGAAACTTTAAGCTGGGCTATTCCTATCAACGATATTCACCATCAAATTGAAACTTTGATTGGAGAAAATGCAGTCATAGAAAATGAATTACTTCGAGAATAATGACAATCAAACAATTTAAGATGAGTGTTTCTAGTTTTAACTTTCCCCCTAAGTGGTTAGGAAGTACATTAATAGTTACGATGTTAGCGGTTAGTTTCCCAACCATTGCAACCGCCAAAAGCCAGGATGAGATTACTCAAACTGCTAAAACTTTGACAGTACAAATCAATAGTAATGGTAATTCTCCAGGAGGTTCTGGAGTAATTGTTGCCAGAAACGGCAATACTTATACGGTAATTACTGCCAATCACGTAGTATGCGATGCGATTCCTCGTCCTGGACCTGTGGTTTGTCGCAAAGATATTGTGTATACTGTTCGTACCTACACTGGTCAAGAATATCCACTGAGTTTAGTAGAGCATTTCCAGCAAAATCCCAACGATTCTGATTTAGCTATGGTCACTTTTGAAAGCTCTGAAGAATATCCAGTGGCACAGTTAGGAGATTCAGAACAAGCTGCGATCGCTTCAGATGTTTATGTGGCTGGTTTTCCAGCAGCTTTTGGTAAAACAGGAGCGCAAAGAGATTTTACTTTGACTACAGGTGCAGTTGCTTCTCTTGCTACGAATGCTATTAACGGCTATAGTCTAATCTACGATGCCAGAACTAAAACAGGGATGAGTGGAGGACCTGTTTTTAATTCTGAAGGTCAGTTGCTTGGTATTCATGGCTTAGGAGATACTAATATTCCTCAAACAGGAAACTTATCAGATACTCAAAAATCTGGTTTTAATGCTGGTATTCCCATTAATACTTTTAAGCAGTTGTGTCCCAAATTTGAAAATTGCCCAAACGTTGGAGAAAATGTAGAACAACCAACTGCGAAACCCACGGTTACTAATTTAGATAATCCTCAATCGGCTAGAGATTACTACAAAAAGGGTCTTTCTCTCCAAGCGCGAGGCGATTACCAGCAAGCGATCAACAATTATACTCAGGCTTTGCAACTGACTCCAGATCGAAGTACAGCCCTATCAACTTTTTTAAATAGAGGATATGCCTATTTAAATCTTCAAAATTGGCAAGCAGCTATTGATGATTACAATCAAGCCTTGCAGATTGATAGTAACGAGGCGACAGCCTATAACGAAAGAGGAGAAGCACGTCGGCAATTAGGAGATTTAGCGGGAGCAATCAGCGATTACACCAAAGCAATTAATCTCGATCCTAATTTACCCTACGCCTATAATAACCGAGCTTTTATCCTGAATCGTCAAGGAGATTTAGCAGGAGCAAAAGCAGATCTTAAAAAAGCTGCCGAACTACTCTTGACTGAGGGACAAAGGGATCAATATCAAATTGTAATGAACAACATCGAAACAGTCGAGCGTAATCAAACACTTCAGCCAACCTCGGCTAATTCTGATGCAAATGTGGCACTAATTCAACAGTGGAATTTGAAGTCTGTACCTTGTAGTAATCAGGCAGTTTCTATTTTTATTGATGGAAAAGAATATTGTACCGAACCGACAGATTGGTTGAGTTTAGGTAAATATCAATATATTCGTAACGATGACAGATTAGAACCAATTACTCAACCTACAGTTACGTCTAATTCTCAAACTTTGGCAATTTCACCTCAATTTACCTTTACTAGCGTGTGGGACTATGGAAACTGTCTAGAAGATATTATTCAGCTTTATCTTGGGGTCGATCAATTAAAACAACGAGGCAGAATCGGCAATTGTTTGACAGATGTGTTTCAAACCTACCAAAATAAGGGACTATCTCAAGTTCAAGCTTTAGAGTTGATTCGTGCTGCTGACCAATATGCAACTTCTCAATTAAATCCTGCTCTTTATCCTCCCCAAGGACAACGAAGACGAATTAATAAAATGTTTGGTTTTACCTATCAGATTGATAAAACACCTTGAGAAGCTGGTTTATAAAGCCCAATCAGAATTGTCTTCAGGTTGAGGTTGCGGTTGGGGTTGTGATGAACCAAAGTCGTCTACGGGCATATTGCCATAATGTTGGTCAATTCTTTGATTCTCAGGGGTTTTAGCAGTTGATTTGGGTTGAGAATCATTAGACTCTGGTGATTTTTCTTCCACAGGATTGGCAGTTTCTGAGGGCTGAGAATCATTAACTTCTGGTGATTTTTCTTCCACAGGATTGGCAGTTTCTGAAGGTTGAGAATCAGTAACTTCTGGTGATTTCTCTTCTACAGGATTAGCAGTTGATGGTTCTAGTGTTTTCGGAATCATGGGAGGGTTGGGAATCACTGGTGGAGATGCAACAGCGATCGCTTCTTCTGCTTCACTAATAATTGCCTCAGCTTGTTCTCGCCAATAACTAGATGTAGATGTTTGAACTTGGGTTGCTTGTTGTTTAGCTCCATGCCAGTTTTGCTCTTGGAGTGCTTCCTGAGCGTTATTAATCAGATTTTTATTGGTATCATATTCGGTTTTCCAGCGATCGCTTTCGGTTTGAGTTTGAGATTTAATGGAACTATTTTCTGGTATCTGTTGAATTAATTCGAGAGCTTCTGCCAATTTTCCTTCCGTTGTGTACATTGCGGTAGCTTCTTGGAATAGCTGTTGTGACCATTGGTTAGTTAATTGCTCAATTTCGGCAGCAAAGGAAGTATTTTGGGGTAATTGAGCAATAATAGCTAAAGCTTCGCCATAATTGAGAGATTGTGCTTTTTCTTTTGCCATTCCTAAACCACACTGAACCTGAAATTGCGATTTTTCTGCCTCTGGTAAGCTGATGGTTTGACTAGCATCGGTCGTGGTCACTTGTTCATAACATTGGGTATATTGATTTTGAGCAATTAAAGTATTAAGTTGTTGAACCTGCTCATTGAGATTTTTTTGTTCGACTTGAGTATTGCTTTGATTAAACCAATACATTCCTCCCACAGCACTACCTAGAGCAATCGCACTAGCTAAAGCAATTAAGCTTTTACGGTTAGGTTTTTGATGAGAATTCGTTTTACCTGTAGGAGGATTTACAATCGATAGTTCTCTAGTCAGGTTTTGTCTTGAGGGATTGTTGGAGGAATTAGACTCAACATTTCTCAACGGTAGAGAATCTTGAACCAATAAAGATTCAGAAGCAGAAAAATTGTTGGTTGGCGTTGGTAAAGATAATTTTTGCTCAGTAACAGAAGAGTGGGATGCAGAACTCAGATTAGATTTAGTTTGATTAGAATTAATTAAAGTTGGGGGTTCTTCCGAAGTAGAAACACTCTGACTCAACAGAGAATTATTGACTATACCTGTTGGAGTAGCTCTAACTGATACAGTAGATGGAACAATAGTTTCAGCATAAGCGTTGAGTGCATTTAAAGCTTCTTGAGCAGAATGATAGCGATCGCCAAAATGATAACGTACCATCTTAGCAAGAATTGCTCCTAGTCGAGGACTAACTTGAGCTTGGTGTTGCCATCGTAATTCGCCGTATTCGTCTTCTGGCAGTTCTAAAGGATGAATTCCCGTCAAAGCTTGAATAGCAATCATCCCTAAAGCATAGAGATCGCTACTAGGACGAGGTTTACCAATCGCTTGTTCAGTTGGCATATAACCTTTTGTTCCTACTGCTACAGTTGCAGGAATAAGCTGTGATTGAGTTAACGCAAATTCTTTAACTGTACCAAAATCAACTAAAACCAATTTGCGATCGCTATTACGACGAATCAGATTATCAGGTTTGACATCGCGGTGAATAACACCATTGCTATGAATAAAATCAAGAATATTTAAACAATCTTTTAATAGTTCAACTACAGCATTTTCTGACCAAATCGAACCTGATTTTAATTCTTGACTAAGAGTATGACCTTCAATATATTCCTGGACTAAATAAAATTGTTGCTCTTCTTCAAAATAAGCTACTAGACGAGGAATTTGGGGATGGTTTAACTTGTTAAGAGTTTCTCCTTCTTTTTGAAATAAACGTCTGGCAACATTTAAAAAATTTGGATCGTTAATTTGAGGATAAAGTTGTTTGACCACACAGCGATTATGATTAGGGAGATCGATATCTTTCGCCAGATAAGTCTTTCCAAAGCCACCTTTGGCGATATATCGAATAATTTGATATCGCGAAGCTAGAATTTTACCCTGCATAATCTTCTAAACAGTCAAAGTTAGTATTTAACTTAATTTAAGTACAATACCGATAAAAATTAGCAAAGCCTCACAATTGGCGATCAAGTTCAAATTAAATTTAGCAAAAAGTATTTCTTTATACAGAATTAATTTTATAATTAAAGTAGTGGGTTAAAGGAGATTAGTTTATGTCTGTTCAAACAAAAGCTCGCGCTCTTCTCAACCGTCATCATCAAATGATTCGTAACCGCGAACAATCGATGTTACTAAGAACTGCGACGGAAATAGGTTTTGATGTAGATACAAGTCACTACTATAGCCACATCCAAGGCAAAACACCAGCCCAATTTAGCCAAGCTTATCATCGTAGTCGAAGCACAATGAGTTAGCTCTTTAGATGTAATTAAATAAAAAAATTCTCTTTAGCTGAACAAGCTTTCCGAAGATGTTTAAGGTTAAAAGAAAATCTCAAGTAACTCCAAAAACTATGCTCTTCAAACCAGAGACAAACATAGTTGACCCCGAAAGTTACCAAGTTGTACCTCGAATTTTATCCTCTAAAGAATTAGAATTAGCTTTAGCGCAATTAAAGGGATGGCAACTTCAAGAAGGTAAATTACATCGTCGCTTTTGTTTTAGCTCTTTTGAAAAAGCACTAGGATTTATGTCAGGACTAGCTTTAAGTGCAAAAAAGATAGAACATCATCTTGAAGAGTCTGAGTTATACAATTGTGTTACTGTCGATCTGATCACTCTTGAAATAGGTGGGATCACAGATTTGGATGTACAATTAGCACAAAAAGCTAATGGATTAGCCTCTCTACTAAAAGCCTTTTAATGCGATCGCGCACGTGCTTTGGCTGCGCCAAGATCGCAATAAAATTGATTAAGTAGAATTCAGAACAGACATGATCTTGAAAAAGCCGAAAGTCCCGTTTAAAATACCTGCGGTAACCATACCACCGATCGCTGCTCCTAAGATACCATGTCCGCTAACGTCTGTTCCTGTTAGATAGAGATTTTTAATCGGAGTTTTCGCGCCGATCCACTCTACATCTAGTCTTTGTGGTATTGCAGGAATACCGTAAATAGCTCCTCGATCGCTGGCATCAAAATATTCTACTGTTAAAGGTGTCGATAGTTCGCTGTAGGCGATTAAATCTCTAAAACCTGGATGTTTAGTTTCAACTAACTCAATTAGGCTCTGAGAGAGTCTTTCTTTAAACTCAGTATACTCTTCTCCTCTTCTTTTCCAAGATCGCTCTTGCCATTGAGAAAAAAGATCGTAGTCGATAAAGCTAATAATCTCTCCAGTGTGGCTAGATGCTGCTGGATTTTTGAGGGAGGGAAAAGATAAATAACAGTGAGTGGGAAATGCTTCAAGAGAGCTTAGTCGAGTAAAAGTGCGATCGTGGTCGTAATCTTGGTAAAGCCAGTGGTTTTCTCCTTGAAATCCTACTTGTGGCTATATTTAGAGAGGATTGCAGCCGTAGTTAGTCCTCCAATACCAGAACCAATTACGATCGCATCATATTTATTTGCATTTGAATTAGACATTTTCTTTAACCTCCTCGAATGACAAAGGACTAATGACCAACGACAAATTAAACTTTTTATAGGTAATTTTTGACATATCAGAGCAAAATTTGAACGGGAAAGACAATTAAAATGATTCGATCCTGGCAATGGTTTCATCCAACCATGTTAAGTACATCTGTTCGTAAGCAAGACCATTTTCTAGAGTTATGCGCCAAAATTTTGCCTCGCGCTCGAAATCGATCTGATTGTTCGTAGGTTCAAAATAAAAAAGTTATCAATTACTTAGCGATCGCCAGAGCTAACGAATGACAAACAACAAAGGACAAAAGACCAACTTTAACCCAAACAAGCAGCTAGATCTGCATCGGGAGTAGTAATTGGTTTGAGATTGTAAGTATCTGCTAATAATTTAAGGACATTAGGCGACAAAAAAGCAGGAATAGTTGGACCAAGACGAATATCTTTAATTCCTAAATACAGTAGAGTGAGTAGTACAGCTACTGCTTTTTGTTCGTACCAGGAAAGAATCATTGATAAAGGTATTTCATTAACTCCAACTTCAAAGGCATTAGCTAGAGCGATCGCAATTTGAATTGCCGAATAAGCATCGTTACACTGTCCTACGTCCAATAAACGGGGAATACCTTCAATATTGCCCATTTCTTTGTCAAAGAAGCGGAATTTACCACAAGCAAGGGTTAAAACAACGCAATCTTCGGGGACTTTATCCACAAATTCAGCGTAGTAATTGCGGTCTGGTTTTGCCCCGTCACAACCTCCAACTAAAAAGAAGTGACGAATTTTGCCTTGTTTGACAGCATCAATAACTTTATCAGCAACTCCCAAAACGGCATTGCGAGCAAAACCTGTAGTTACCTGTCTATATTCCGATTCTTCAGTAAATCCTGGTAATTCTTGGGCTTTTTCGATTACAGGAGTAAAATCAATACTGCCATCTTCTTTTGTAGGAAGATAATTTATACCAGCGTAACCCACAGGACCGATAGTAAACAGTTTCGCTTCATAATTGTCGTGGGGAGGCATCAGACAGTTAGTAGTCAAGACAATTGCACCAGGGAATTTAGCAAATTCTTTAGTCTGATTTTGCCAAGCAGTACCATAATGTCCGTAGAAATGGGAGTATTTTTCTTTCAGTTTGGGATAACCGTGGGCAGGTAATAATTCCCCGTGAGTGTAAACATTAATATCTTTATCTACAGTTTGTTTCAGGATCGCTTCTAACTGTTTAATATCATGTCCCGAGACTAAAATCGCCTTACCTGGTATGTGATTCAACGGTACAGAAGTAGGTACGGGATGACTGTAGGTGCTAGTATGTCCCGCATCAAGCAATTCCATCGCTTTGAGGTTAATTTTACCGATTTCTAGATTTAAGTTAACCCAATCATCCAAACTTAAATCTTGACGATCTACACTAGCTAAAACCTGTTGGACAAATTGATATACAGCCTCGTCTTCTTGTCCCAATTCGTAAGCGTGGAAGGTATAGGAAGCAGCACCCTTAATACCATAGATGGCAGTAAGTTTCAGAGAAAAAATATCGATATTTCCTCCAGACTTACCGATGAATTCTAAATTAAAATTTTGTCCCTGTTCGACTAAACTTTCATCGTAATCTGGTTCGTAATTAGAAATATCTGTCCAAGTAATATTTGCTTTTTGCTGAATTTGGGTTTTAAGATTTTCCCGTAGGGCGATCGCATTTTTGATATATTTAGTAAATCTCTTCTGGTCGAAGTTTACATTAGTCATCGTGGCAAACAGAGACTCACAAGTAAATCTGTCTGCTTCTCTGGTGTCGATACCCAATTCTTGTGCTTTTAACACTACAGGGGCGAGTCCGCGCAAACAATAAACCAATAAATCTTGTACTGCGTTTACTTGGGGACTTTTACCGCAAGCACCCCATTGATGACAACCATTACCGCTAGCAGTTTGTTCGCATTGTTCGCAAAACATAATAAAACTCCTTTTGTTGTTTGTCTTTTGTTGTTTGTCCTTTGTTCTTTGTCTTTTGTCTTTTGTCCTTTGTCTTTTGTCTTTTGTCCTTTGTTGTTTGCTAATAACCAATAACTAATGACCAATGACCAATGACCAATGACCAATAACTAATTCTCTTGATAAATTTGTTGTTCTCGATTGATAAAAATTTCCGCTAATGCTTGATAAGCTTCAGCCCAAGCATTCATAACTTCTTGTGTGGCTGCATCTCCCAAGACATCTTTAATTGCTTGTAATAAACTTTCTCCGACAATGGCGTAATCTAGATGAATCGGGGTGTTGTCCTGAAAGTCCTCTTAGCTACGGATATGGTCA
>CAZLUP010000006.1:108146-123804 GCA_964562685.1 uncultured bacterium | reverse complement strand
TAATTCTAGGGCTACTGAAAGCCCCCGTCTTCTAGACGTGGGGTAGTTTACAAAAGGTCGAGTATGCTCACTCAGCCAAACCACAGCAACATCAGTTTCTGCATCAATACGGCGATGAACAACTTGCATTTGAGCATAGGTTGAGTAAAATGTGATGATTGATACGGGGACACGGGGACACGGGGACACGGAGACGCGGAGAGAATTTATTTTAAGTGATTATCAGAATTTGATATAAAAATGACATTTTCTTGGCAAATTGAGCAGAAACTATAATTATCAATTAAATCAATAGTTAATCAATTTAAGATTATATATATATATTTAGTTAGATATTCAAACAGATTTAAATTCTACTTGTGATAGAGGCATAAATAAATATTTTTTCATACCTTATTGAGTATGTGATGACAAATAATCAAATAATTTGTTGATGTAAGCAAAAAACTAAAATTATTTTGTTGGTCTAAAATCCAATCTATTTTATGTTTTTTTGTTTATTAATACTAATGTTTGGTTATTAATAATTTAGTAATTAATATTACTAGCCAATGGTTATGTCAATCAATCATTATTGAAATCTAGACCTCAAAGTTAAGGAGTAAAAACATGAAAAAACTAATTGAAAAACTAAAATCTTGGAATTTAAATCGAATATTTATTATTTTTCTAGCTGGTTCACTATTAGTATTGAGTACTGCTTGTGGACGAGGTCCCGCTGCTAGCACCCCTACTGGTATAGAAAAATCCTTATCTAAAAATTACGACACTAATCAAGTTTCTCAAGGCAGAAAAGATGTCTTTTCTGACGATGAACGTGACGTACAATTCAAAGCCCAAACTACTCAAATTCCCCAGGGCGGAATGAATCTTTTTAATGATGACCCCCGCTACGACAATCCTGACGTACAAGCTAAATCTCAATCTTTAGTAGAGCAAACAAAATTCAGAGGTGAAAAATACAATAGTGTAGGGGATTACGTTGATAACGTTACTGATAGTGCAGCGAGAAATCTTGAAAGAACCAAAGAAGATTTGACTCAAGGAGCTAAACAAAGAGGTCGTGTTTTACAACGCAATCTAGAAACTGCTTCTGATAACGCTAAAAATGCTGCTGAAGGTCTTAAAGATAACCTTCCAGATTTAACTTAAAAAAGTTTTATCCCTGTTCAAAAGTGATTTTTGGGCAGGGTTATTTTATTTAATAATGACTAAGTTTGATTATTCGCTTAAGTTCGAGCAAATTAATTTTCGTCTTCGTCCTGATTTATATAAAGTTGGTAGAGGCGAACAAGGGGTTTTATTAGTAGAGCCATATAAATCGGAAATTTTACCTTATTGGCGGTTTAAAACTCCAGAAATGGCTAAACAATCGAGCGAAAAAATTTATCAAATGTTTCTTGATTACTTAGCAATAGATGATTTTGTCGGAGCAGACATGGCAAGAAAATTTTTGCAAATGGGCTATACTCGCTCTCGTCGCTATGCTAATCATAAAAGTGGGAAAAAATATCGGAATAATCCTCAAAAAACTTCTTCTGAGGTAGAGGAAAAACAAGCACGTCAAGATATTTTACCTTACGAATTCGATCCAATTAAAGCTCAATCAGCAGAAATTTTTAAACTTAAATGGCAGCAGGCTAAAGCTAATCATAAATATCAAATTTTATTACAAAAACACAAACAACAGTACGAAATAAAAACTAATTAAGGAAATTAAAACCGATGGGACAAAAACAAATTAGAAAAGGTTCAACTGTAGCTTGGCAATGGGGAAAAGGTACAGCAGAAGGAAAAGTTCAAGAAATTTTTCGAGAAAAAATTACAAAAACAATCAAAGGTAGCGAGATTACTCGGGATGGTTCTAGAAAAAATCCAGCTTATTTAATTAAACAGGAAGACGGAACAGAAGTTTTGAAACTCAGAAATGAATTAAATCACGGGGATGCCTAGCATTTTTTTTAAGTGAGAAACTCTCAATAAATATTTAAAATTGAAAGAGTTTTTATATCAGTAAACGTTAAATAAATTTAAGATTAGTTTTTTTATCTTTCTGCTTAAAAATTTATTTATCTTACTCTAGCTCTTAATTTTAATCACAAAAAAGCCAGAGTAATGGTAAAAGTTTGATTCTTCTTTGATTACTGATTTGTGTTAGGTTTGGGATTGCAGTTTTAGTTTTTACTCACCACAAATAGCTAGAAATGAATAGCACTCAAACAGATCGAGAAACCCGCACTTTGGGAGTAGATGTTGGCGGTAGTGGCGTTAAAGCTATAGTTTTAGATGAGAAAGGATCGTCTATAACTGAGCGCAGTCGGGTTAAAACTCCCCAACCAGCTACACCTGAAGCAGTTCTTGCTGCTATTGCTAGTTTAGCTTCAGAACAAGGAGAATTTGACCGAGTTGCTGTAGGATTTCCTGGAGTTGTACAGTATGGGATTACCAAAACTGCGGTGAACCTCGATCCGCAATGGCTGAATTTCAATTTAGCTGATGCTTTATCAAAACTGTTAGCTAAACCTGTCAAAGTTGCTAATGATGCTGATATTCAAGGTTTAGGTGCAGTTAAAGGAAAAGGAGTAGAATTAGTTGTTACTTTGGGAACAGGATTTGGTTCGGCTTTATTTATTGATGGTAAATTAGTTCCCAATCTGGAAATGGGACATCATCCTTTTCGTAAGGGAGAAACTTATGAAGAACAATTAGGGAGAGCAGCTTTAACTAAAATAGGTGTGGAGAAATGGAATAATCGTCTTCAAAAAGCGATCGCGAATCTTGAACATCTATTTAATTACAATACACTTTATCTTATTTTAAACCTTTGAGATCAAAATCGATCATCTAACGATAATATAATTAGTTTTTAAAGATTAATCTTCTGTCTTAAGATAGAAGTGTCAAATCTATTCAAGATAAATTTGACAGTTTACCTGACTGGGATTTAACAAAATACGCTGACAAATTTTTTTCTTAAATCATTCTTTAGTTGGATTTAATTAACTAAATGCAATTATAAAATTGCCAAAAAAGTTTCAATAATTATCTAAGTCAAGATATTAGATTTATTACTTAAATTTCAGTAAGCTTTTAAAAAAAGCTTAAGCGATCGCTCTTGTTAATTATGAATCAAAGCAATTTTCCTACAATAGAAACTTTCGATTTAACTAATTGCGATCGCGAACCAATTCATATTCCTGGTTCGATTCAACCTCATGGTGTTTTAATTGCTTTAAATCCTTCAGATTTAACAATAATTCAGGTTAGTAACAACACTGAAGCGTTATTAGGTTATCAACCTCAAGATTTATTACAAAACAATTTATCCCAATTGCTTGATGTTCAACAAGTTAAGACAATTCAACAATGTCTAGAGGAAGATTTTCATCAGGTAAATCCTCTTAAATTACAGATTCAACAGCAGCATTTTAACGGAATTGTACATCGTTCACTAGATAACACCATTATTCTAGAACTAGAATCAACCGAATCAACAACAGAACTAGACTTTTTTAGCTTCCATAATTTAGTTAAAAAACCCCTTGATAAAATTCAGAATGCGTCTAATTTAACTACACTCTCCCAAATTATTGTTCAAGAAGTACAGCGCATTACTGGTTTTGATCGAGTTATGATCTACCGCTTCAAATCAGAAAACGCAGGAGAAGTTATTGCAGAAGCAAAAGCAGCAGAATTAACTTCTTATTTAGGTTTATATTATCCTCCTTCCGATATTCCTAAACAAGCAAGAGAACTTTACTTTCTTAATTTGCTACGAATTATTCCAGATGCTAATTATCAACCTGCACAATTAACGCCTCTACTCAATCCCATCACTAATGCACCCTTAGATTTAAGTCTGTCAGTTTTACGAAGTGTCTCGCCTATTCATATCGAATATCTAAATAATATGGGTGTAACAGCTTCGATGTCGATTTCTTTACTCAAAGATCAACAACTTTGGGGTTTAATTGCTTGTCATAATTCTACTCCCAAGTATGTCAGCTACGAAACTCGTACTATCTGTGAATTTATCGGACAGATCATGTCTTTGGAGTTAACTTCTAAAGAAGACAATGAAAATCTTGACTACAAACTCAAGTTAAAGTCTTTACAAGCAAAACTAGTAGAATCAATCTCTCAAAGTGAAAATTTACTCGATGGTTTATTGGCAACAGATAATGATTTACTGCAACTGGTAAATGCCCAAGGAGTAGCTATTTACCTCAATCAATCCCTGACTACTAGAGGGAAAACGCCTTCAGCAGAACAAATTCAAGCTTTATGGGATTGGATCACAACAACGATTGGTAATGAAACTATCTTTTATACAGATAAATTAACCGAACAATATTCAATCGCCACAGAAATTAAAGACGTTGCCAGTGGTTTATTAGTTTTAATCATCTCAAAAGTCCAACCAAGTTATATTTTTTGGTTTCGTCCCGAGGTAATTCAAACGGTTAATTGGGGTGGTAATCCACATAAACCAGTAGAAATATCTGAAAACGGCGAGTTACGGATGTCGCCTCGTAAATCCTTTGAACTTTGGCAAGAAACAGTCCAATTAAAAGCATCACCTTGGCAACGATGTGAAATTGAAGCAGCAATCGAACTAAGAAGTAATATTGTTGGCATTGTCCTTCGTAAAGCAGAAGAATTAGCACAAATTAATCAAGAGTTAATCCGTAGTAACAATGAACTAGATGCCTTTGCCTACGTTGCTTCTCACGATCTCAAAGAACCCCTCAGAGGTATCCATAACTACTCTAGCTTTTTGATTGAAGATTATGGTTCGATACTCAACGAAGATGGCATCTCCAAACTGCAAACTTTGATGCGATTAGCGCAAAGGATGGAAAATTTAATCAATTCTTTGTTGCATTATTCTCGTTTAGGTAGAGTAGAACTAATTTTAAATGAAACCGATCTCAATGAGTTATTGAATACAATCATCGAAACAATCAAAATTTCTTTTAAAGAACAACAAATAAATATTTCCATTCCTCGTCGCTTACCCATCATCAAATGCGATCGCATTCAGATTGGAGAATTATTTACTAATTTAATTACTAATGCAATTAAATACAATAACAAACCAATCAAATCGATTGAAATTGGTTGGCAGCAAGAAGAAACCTTTTCTCATCAGTCTTATTGGCAGTTTCATATTAAAGATAATGGCATTGGCATTCGCGAAAAACATCAAGAAGTAATTTTCCGCATTTTCAAACGCCTTCATCCCGCTAACCGCTATGGTGGTGGAACGGGTGCTGGTTTAACAATCGCCCAAAAAATTGTCGAACGGCATCATGGAAAAATTTGGGTCGAATCAACCTATGGTCAAGGTAGTACTTTTTATTTCACTATCCCACAGTAAGGAGTGTTAATGATTGAAAATTTAAGACAATCATTATTAATCGTCGAAGATAGCGATGAAGATTTTGAAGCTTTAGGGAGAATGATGCGACAAGCTTCTTTTAATATTCCCGTCTATCGTTGTATCGATGGAGATGATGCCTTAGATTTTTTGTATCGCACTGGAGAATATCAAAATATTTCCTGTATGGAACGTCCTGCCTTAATTTTACTTGACCTCAATTTACCAGGAACTGACGGACGAGAAGTACTCGAACACATTAAACAAGATAACGAGTTTAAAACTATTCCCGTCGTAATTTTTACAACTTCTTCTAATCCTAAAGATATTGAGATTTGTTATCGCCAGGGAGTTAATAGTTATATTGTTAAACCTATTGATACTCAAAAATTAAAACAAGCAGTACAAATTTTAATTGATTATTGGTTTAAAATCGTTACTTTCCCTAACCGCACTTCGATTAAATTTTAATTAGAAAGGCAAATTCAATTAATTCGCACACAAGGGGACTAACCGAAAATTATGACTTTTTTTTTCAGATTCTGACATTGTCCAACTTTTCAATCCGTCTTTTACCCCATCAATAAATAAGTCCCAGTCACACATCTGCGATATATCAGAGGCTAAGGTGACTGCATTAAAAGGTTTAGGGATTACACCTATAGCATTAGTTGCTTTTAACTCAGCTAAAACCCTAGAATTGACCATCGCTGTGATAAAAATAATTGGAATAGTACAAGTAAATAGATTATTCTTTAAAATTTCATAAACAGTTAACCCATCTAGATCTGGCATAATTAAATCTAACAAAATAACATCTGGTATTTCTGATTGAGCTTTAGTAATTCCTTCTATTCCATCAGAAGCAGTTAAAATTTCCCAATTTGTATTTCTTTGGAGGGCAATCTCGATTAAGGTTCTATTATCTGGATTGTCGTCAATGAGTAAAAGTTTTATCGGTAGCATTTTAAAAGTATTTTATTGTTGATGGTAGTCATATTTATTGAACAAAGATTGCTAAGAGACTGAATCGATTTCAATTCTTGATAAATTGTTATTTTAACTTTTTACTCGCTTTATTTCAGTAGTTTTTCTCAAAGATATAATTGTCATTTTGAATAATTTGTGCTGGTATTTCAGTACGGTTGTGAACAAATATCTTAATAAAAAGTAATATTTAAATATTTCATATAAGAAAAATATCAAATAAAAAAAATACAATAAATTTGTTTTCTTAACCAGGACGTTTGCATAAACGCCCCGATATAGATTAAATTGAATTAAGCTAGATTTTGACGATTAAGCAATAAATTTTCTGTTAATTTGGCAACTTCATTTAATTGCTTTTCTATTTCATTGGCTCTTTTTTGATAGTTCCATTTTTTCATCAATGCAGCTTTAGCTAAATCATCGCGATTTTTTTTTACTGCTGCTTGAGCAACCTTAGTCCAAGTATCTATTTCTTGACGAACTTGTTTATATTCTGGTTGAATTCTATCCCAAGCATTTTTTAAATTTCCTAAAGCTTCGTTTAATAATTGTTCTGAATTATTAGGATCTTTGCCTGACAATGCTTCCTTAATTGGTTCGTAAAATTGATCGGTATTTAATCTACTAATAACGGGAATAAAATCTCTAATTTGTTTACTATCATTAATTCCTGTTTTACACCAAGTGGCAAAATGCTCACAATTATTAAATAAAAGATTGTATTTTTGTTCTCCTAGTCTACTTTCGGCTCTTTCTACCACGACATCAGCTATAAAACAAAATCCTTCAGAATATTGTTTAATATAAATCGGATTACCTCTAGTAAAAACACTCAAAGAAGTTCGTTCGATTATCTCACTCGGTTTGCGGTAATGGATAACTGTGTCATCACCGCAATCAATACCGTGATGTTGATAGATACCATCAAAGTTATAAAAATTTCTGTATACGTAAATCTGATCGCCTCTTGCCATAGGATAAGGTATTGGTGATTATTAAGGTTCTTATTGATTAATAACAAACAATGATTCAATTAAGTTTATGCGCGATCGCTCGTAATGAAGAAAATGCTTTACCTCGTTGTTTAGCTAGTGTCAAAGATGTGGTTGATGAAATGATTGTTTTGGATACGGGTTCGACGGATCGCACTCCCGCTGTAGCTGAGGAATGGGGAGCTAAAGTATATCATATGAAGTGGTGTGATGATTTTGCTGCTGCCAGAAATGAAGCTTTAAAATATGTTCAAGGAGAATGGGTGTTAGTGTTAGATGCGGATGAAGTATTAGTCCCAGAAATTGTACCGCAACTAAAACAATTAATGGCAGATCCTAAAAATTTAGTCATTAATTTAATTCGTCAAGAAATCGGTGCATCCCAATCTCCTTATTCTTTAGTTTCTCGATTATTTCGTCGCCACAACTTAATTAAATTTACTCGTCCTTATCACGCTTTAGTTGATGATAGTGTAATCGAAATTTTAAAAAAAGAATCGGATTGGAATATCATTACTTTAAATCCTGTCGCGATTCTTCATTATGGTTATCAAGCTGAAGCAATCAACTCCCTTGATAAATATACTAGAGCCAGATTAATGATGGAAAAGTTTGTCGAAACTCATCCTCATGACCCTTATGTTTGTAGTAAACTCGGAGCTTTATATATTCAAATAGGTCAAATTAAAAAAGGGATAAAATTTCTTAAACAAGGTTTAAAATCTAATCAAGCCGAAGCCCCAGTTTTATATGAACTGTATTATAGCCTCGGTAATGCTTATCTTAAACAAGGTAATTTTGAGAAAGCTCAAGAACAATATCAAAAAGCGATATCACAAAATATTTTACCCAAATTAAAAATTGGCAGTTATATAAACTTGGCTAGTTTACTCCAAAATTTTGGCAAATTAACAGCAGCTAAACAACTCTACGAAGCAGTGTTAAAACTTGACCCCAATCTCGCGATCGCTTATTATAATTTGGGCATGACTTTAAAAGGATTAAAACAATATTCCGAAGCAATTAAAGCTTATCAAAAAGCAATTGAACTTGAACCCAATAACGCTGATGCGTATCAAAATTTGGGAGTAGTTTATTATCAAGCAGGCTATATGAAAGAAAGTCTAGAAACTTTTCAAAAAGCGATCAATCTTCATCAAGCTAAAAATCCCAATGCAGCCACAAAATTACGTCAAGGCTTAAAAGGAATTGGCATTAATCTTGAAAACAAGTAATAAGTAATAGGTAATATAGCAGTCCTATCTCATTTGTGAACAGTTAAATCTTGGTATAGGCAACAGGGAATAGGGAACAAAAATTTCACGAATCATTTCCGATTGCTATAGGTAATAGGTAATAATTTTTTATCTTCTGCCAATCGACTATCAACTATCAACTATCAACTATCAACAATTAACAATTAGCAATTAGCAATGAACAAAGAAGCTAATTATCTTTATCAATATCCTCCACTAATTCCTGGTAAATTAATCAAACGCTACAAACGTTTTTTTGCAGATATTCAACTCGATTCAGGAGAAATAATTACTGCCCATTGCCCGAATACTGGTCCAATGACAGGAGTATGTACACCTGGAAGTTTGGTTCAAGTATCCACTAGTAATAATCCGAAAAGAAAGTTACCCTATACTTGGGAAATGATTCAAGTAAATAATACTTGGGTTGGTGTTAATACTAACTTACCAAATAAAATAGTCAAACTTGCTCTACAACAAAATATTTTTCCTGAATTAACAGGAAGATATCAAACAATTGTTTCAGAAGTAATTTATGGTCAAAATAAACAAAGTCGGATTGATTTTTTATTAACAGGAACTGCCGAACAACTTCCTATCTATTTAGAAGTTAAAAACGTTACTCTTACTCAAGGACAAATAGCTTTATTTCCCGATACAGTCACCACTCGTGGACAAAAACATTTACGAGAATTAATCGCTTTATTGTTGATCGCTCAACCTGTTATGTTGTATTTTATTAATCGTGGAGATTGCCTTAGTTTTGCACCTGGAGATAATTACGATTTTCAATACGGAGAATTATTCAGAAAAGCAGTTATGGCTGGTGTAGAAATGTTACCTTACTGTTTTGAAGTTAATCCTCAAGGTGTTCGTTATTTAGGAAAAGTTGAGTTATTAGATAGCTCCGCTCCAATATAAATCACAAAATATCGATTACACTCTACTCATTTCCCCAGACAACAATCCCAAAATCAACCCTACCAACCAATAACTCCATCTGCGTTTATCGGCGTTCATCTGTGGACATTATTTATTATTATTTTTTTTAAACTTAATTAACGTGAGTTCAACGAAAAATGTTTTTGAGATTTTTATAGAAAATAAAGCTGAATTTTATTCACTGTGCTTATAAAAAATCTACTCTTCTGCCTTCTGCCTTCTGCCTTTTTACTTTTTACTTCTTACTTCTTGCCTTACCTTCACAAATTAATTTTGTAGCCATCGAATTCACGTTAATTAATTAACCACCCCATCCAACTTTTATTTAAAAAGTGCATCAAGGGGAATCGGAATAGGAGGAATAGAAAGCACTGGACGAGGAGGAGTTGGCTGAGAAAGGACTTGGGGAGGCACAGGAGAACCAGGAATAGGAGCAACACCAGAAGGCAAAGGTGGACGAACGAGAGTCCCAGAAGATGGTACTACTCCTGGTTGAGGAACTACCGATGGGACAGGAGTACTAGCTACACCAGGGATTTGACAAGATGGGAGCGCGCAAAAATTAAAATTATTACTATTCAAATTACCAGTAAAAACACTAACGTTACGGTTGGGAATTTGCTGTGGTTGACGATTGAAAACTGCTCCTAAAGATGAAGTAAAGAAATTAAAAGCATCTGTGACTGATTGAGCAGAAACAGGTTGTCCAACTCCAACACAGGAAACCCCTAAGGAGACTGCTAGTGCAACACGAGTTACTTTAACCAGTTTATGATGACGCATTACTTACCTCTTTAATTATCAAAAACTCTTAGTTATGATCTAAAGTATGATTTTTTTTGGTAATTTATGCAGTTAAGAAAATTTGATCATTAAAAAAATAGGCTTGAAGATAAAGTTCAGCAATAGATGAATATTGAAAAATAAATTATCTATTATTAATAAAAAATATTTTAAACTTAGGTCAGTTTTATAATTTATTAAAAGCCAAACTTTAAAAGTTATTGAATTAACTTAAATAAATAAAAAAAAACTATTTAACCAACAACTATTTTTAGAATTATTTGAGGTTTTAATCTTTTAATTACCGGATTTTATTCCCTCAATAAAAAACTATATTTTTTGATATACTAAAAAAAATTTACATTAATTCATAAGCAATCAAAAATTTATGACTCAATCAACTACCTCAAATGTAAAATATGGTGAAAGACAGATTGCCGAAGGAGAACTTATTACTTTTCCAAATCCAAGAATCGGCAGAGCTTACGAAGTGAATATTACCTTACCAGAATTTACTTGCAAATGTCCTTTTTCTGGTTATCCAGACTTCGCAACTATTCATATTACTTACTGTCCCAATGAAAAAGTAGTTGAATTAAAAGCTCTCAAACTTTATATTAATAGCTATCGCGATCGCTATATTTCCCATGAAGAAGTCATTAATCAAATTTTAGACGACTTCGTGGCTGCTTGCGACCCCCTTAAAGCAACCATTAAAGGAGATTTTAATCCCAGAGGTAATGTCCATACTGTGATTGAAGTCCATCACTACAAAAATTAGCGTGGTGAAATTCTTATACCAAATAGAAAAAAGAATGCGACACATCTCGTAAGGGTGATTGACCAATCGCCCCCACAAAAACATCATCTGTAGCAAACATTATTTGATTTGGTATTACTACAAAGAAAGGTTAAGGGATAAAAAAAATAAGAAGATGAGAGGATTTGCCCATCTCTATCTTCCTTAACCAATTACTTAATATTTATTTCCCAAAATATTGATTACACCAACTCCCGTGCAAACCATAAGGGATATGATGCCGAAGATGTAAAATAGCAGTTGCGCCAGCTTCCAGATTTTCCCCATCAAGGATTGCTAATTTAGAATAATGGTTCGCTCCATCATAAACTAGAGTCATCACCCAACCTTCATCTTCTTTGGTTGCATTGGGTTTCGGAACAAAAATAGGTTCACTAACATAACCATGAGGAGCAAAAGAGTGAAGTTGCTTTTCTCCAGTCTGCAAATCCAATTTCAGAATCGCTTGCAAAGGTGCATTTCCCGTAGCATTGTGAGCAGCACCTAACCAAAGATAGCGATATTCTCTACCAGCTTGGTTAGGATGAACATAAGGAAATTCACAACAACGACTTTCAACTAATGTTTTTGCTACAGTTCCATCAGATTGATTAATTGTAAATCGCCATAACTGTCCTGGTGCTAAAACATCAAAATCTGTTGTTTTATAATCAGAGTTTCGTTGCACTTGCGGTAAAGCTTCATAAGCTACCGAATCAATATAAACTTGATCTCCCACTTCAAAAGCATTAGCATGATGAAAAACAAAACCAGTGTCAACGGTAAAAGTTTTCGCCTCTCGATGGGGAGGAGTTCGAGGAATCAAAATAATTTTAGTTGGTTGATTTGGCTTAAATTCAATGCCTTCTCCTGCACCTTGTAATCCTAATAAGTAAGGCAGAGGGTTAAAACTGACAGGATTTTGAAAAAAGATGCAGTAATTAGGAGTAATCGCAAAATCGTGAATAAAACAAAACCCAGGAGTAGAATGACTATAATGACGTAACAATTTGCCATCAGGAGCAAATTCGTAGAGAGTAATTTTGCTTGATAATCCTGGTTCAATTGAAAAATTAACTAAACAAGGTGCTTCATTATCTAACTGACAACTAGGATCAATCCAAGGATGGGCAGCAAAAGCATTGCCTGGTTGAAGTACACCATCAAGATAATCAATACCAATCGTCTCTAAAGTATTAGGATTTAAACGATGAGGTTCGGCTGCTTCCCACAGAGCTAATAATTTATCCCCCCAATAAATAATATTAGTATTGGCAATATTTTTTAACTTCAGATCGAAAATATTATTGAGCCAACCGCCAGGTTTTTGTGTGCCAAAAACACCCCGATAAAGAATTTTTCCTGCTTCCTGCTCTTTAACATAACCTTCAGTGCGAACAAAACGGTTACGAAAATGAGCTTTACCGTTATTAAAGTAAAAAGCACACACCATGCCATCGCCATCAAAAGGATGATGAATGGGCGTACCTGCAATATCTAATAAACCTGGACCATTACGAAAGAGAGTTCCTGTTAACTCTGGAGGAATATTTCCTTCAATTTTGGTAATTTCGTAGTCGTATTCATTAGGTTGAGATAAATAGCCTTTTCGCCATTCCTCATTGTTGTAGGATTTTTTCGTGGTTAATTCCATCTTTAATAAATGTTTTGAAACTAAATTTTTGCTAAAGAACTGAATTATTTTTCTTGGTTAAACTCCGATACCGTATTTGCTACAAATTCAGGCACTAAATCGGGCATATATGGTTGTCCCAGATTAGCACCAGCAGCATGATGCCCCATTGCTTCTGCGGGAGGAAAAGCTTTATCCGTTATTTGTTTAGGATCTGTAGCAGGTAACCAACTCAAAAATGGTAAGGGTAACAACGTTGAAAGATTAGTAATAATTACTAATAACCAGAGGTTATCAAAATTAGTTTCTGTAATTCCTAACCAAGCGGTTAGTAATGCCCCAATTTCATTAGATAACAATCCAGATAAATTCCAAATCGACATTAATAAAGCAAATAAAGTTGCTTCTATTCCTTCAGGACATAAACGGGCAGATAATACTAAGACTGGCATCCAGGTAATTTGTCCCATCACTGTTAAAATTAAACTGTCTCCCAAACTAAACCAATGGTCATCAATCCCAATCGCACGATTAGTATGGGTAACTAATAATAAAGTAGTCATTCCTAACCCAGCAGCGATTACTGTACTCCAACCAAGAATGACTCGAAAAGGAACCTGTTTGAGAAAACGTTGAAAAATAAAAATACCTAGTAAAGAAGCAAAGCTGGTTACTAAGCGTACTCTTCCTAAAAACTCTGGTTCAAAGCCTAATTCATTGGTAGTAAAAAAGAAAAATGCTGAATCAGCCGTTGGAGTTGCTTGCCAAAGAAATAAGAAAGCAATTGGTAACCAAATCGCTTTTTGTTTTAATGCTTTCCCTAATTGTTCAATTTGGCTAATAACGATTGGTTGTTCTGATTTTTCTTCCGAATCATCTGTTTCAATCTTTTCTTCTGCAATTAACCAAGCTACCGCAGATACTACCAAGGGAAAGGTGGCAGTAATTTCAAATACTGTATTATTACTCAAATGTTGTAATAACCAACCACTTAAATAAGCAGTAATCAAACCACCCAATGCAGAACATCCCCAACTTAAAGATTGTAGCGAACCTGCTTGTCCCAAAGATTCTGCCCTTGCTCGTTCGACTACCAAAGAATCAACAATCACATCACTGATAGCAACGGATAAAGAAGTTAAAAGAATAGCTAAGGTGGCACTCCAGCCACTATCAACTACCGTAGCCAAAGCTATCCAGGATAATGTACCTAAAAATCCTGATAAAATTAAATAAGGTCGTCGACGGTAACCAAAGATTGGTAACCCATCAGAAATAAAACCAAACACAGGTTTGATGATCCAAGGTAGAGAAGCAATTCCCATTAAAGCTGCCACCTCTGCTGGAGATAAACCCAAATCATCCTTGAGAAAAAAACTGATTGCTAAACGGGCTAATCCTAAAATTCCTTGAACAAAATAAACTGTCAAAATAGCAATCAATTCAGGAGTGGGTTCGTTCCCAAACAGCAATTTTTCTTGCAAAATTTTTTTGACATCTGTTAATTCAAACTGAGTCACACTCATAAAGTTTATTTAAGTTTTATTACTATTGTTAATGATAGGAAATTCTACTTATAACGGTTTATAACGTCAGTAATAAATTCATTGACCATCTCAGCCAAATAGAATTACCTCTCAAACTAGCGGAGATTGAGCTTGAGATTAACTTCAGCCTATTTTACTGTCAAGTTGTTAAGATTCATACTCTACCTTACTCTGAGAGGACAACATTAGCAGTAATCTAAAGACAAGAATAGATAATGATGAGGTTTTACTGAGGTTTAAGCAATGCTTAAAAAGATTTTATATGCTGATTCGGGAGCAGATAATGCCCAAGAAATGCTCAAAAGATTAATCGAGCTTCCTGCCTTAAAAGATTCAGAGCTATCTATTCTCCGAGTAGTCTCTTCGACAACTAAAGAAGAAGAAGAAGAAAGCACTCAACAAGCAGAAGCCAAAATCAAAGAGCTAATTACTAAATTAGGCATTGGGGCAAACAAAGTTACCAGCATAATTAGAGAAGGTGAACCAAAAACAACTGTTCTGAAAGTAGCTGAAGAAACTAACGCTGACTTGATTATTATGGGTTCGCGAGGATTGGGTAAATTACAATCGATCCTTAGTAATTCGGTCAGTCAATATGTTTTTCAACTAACAGATCGTCCGATGCTGTTGGTTAAAGATGATATTTATGTTAAGCGAATTAAAAGAGTAATGGTAGCATTAGATAAATCTCCTGCTGCTCAATACGCTCTTGATTTAGCTCTTTTTCTGCTTCAGGGTTATCAAGATGCAGAACTGTTTTTAACTCGCGTCAATCCTGACCTTAAAGCAGATATTAGCCTTTCTAAACAAGAAATGGAAGAAAACCCAGTTTTAGCTCCTGCTGTTGCCAAAGCTAAAAGAATGGGAATTAATTATCGTTGCCTAGTTACAGGAGGAAAACCCGCTCAACAAATTCGCAATCTTGCTGAAGACAATAATATTGATTTGTTAATACTTGGTTCTCCAGAACGTCGTCCTTCAATCGCCAAAAGTTTACCAGATCTAGACCGATTATTAGGTAGTTCTCTGTCTGACTATATCCGAGTCAAAGCAGATTGTCCTGTACTTTTAGCCAGAAACGAAGAAGGTTAATTTTCTCTGTAAAATAAAAAATCGCTCTTAGCTAAGAGCGATTGCGACGCGCCTCAGCAAAGCTGAGATCGCTTTTATCAAATTACAATTGAAGTAAAATATAGATTAAGGAAATATTTTGCAGTTAGTTGACCCTATTCAAATTAAACTAGCTGCTTTTTTTTACCTAAAAAACCTAATCCACCGATTGCAAGTAAACCTAAGACAGAAGCAGGTTCGGGAGTTTTAGCAGTCGGGGGCGGGT
>CAZLUP010000006.1:94585-108046 GCA_964562685.1 uncultured bacterium | reverse complement strand
GCAAGTAAACCTAAGACAGAAGCAGGTTCGGGAGTTTTAGCAGTCGGGGGCGGGTTATTTACACCAGCTTTGGCTGTAATGTTAATACCTGCAAAAAAGATATTGTCATCTAAGCTAGGATTTTGTGTTTTGATTGTAAAAGAAGTAGCACCTTGAGTCAGAAAAGGATTACTATCTAAACTATTACCTAGTGCCAAATTATATAATTCGTCATCAGAAAATTGATTAGTGGGAGAAGCAAAAGGATTTGAAGGATTGGTTGGAGAATCACCTAGTCCACCTACAGTAATCAAACCACCATTTGTACTAATACCATCATCTTGTCCTCCAGCAGAAGAAGTTAAACGTCTACCATCTATATCAACTTGAGAAAACTGAGATGAAGGTTGGAAACCGAAACCAATTCCTAATGATAGTAAAGCTTCAAAACTAGGTTGGGTTAAATCCAAAGGCTCAGCCAAGTTAACAGTGGTCAGATCTCCACCACTAGTGCTAAAGCCATCAAGAAAAGCAATTGTTCGCTCTTGTTCAGAAGGATTACTATAAACAATAGCTAAAATTTCACCATCGATATTAAGATTTGGATTTTCAGAATTAATAGTGAAAGAAAATGTACCACCGCCATTGCCTATTTTGGAAGCAACTTGGCTGGTAACATCAGCACGATAAGCTCCTAAAGTAAAAGTTGGAACACTAGGATTAGGATTAAAATCCCCTAAAGCAACAAAGTTAGTGGCATCGTAAGTTGTGCCATCAAAAATTATATTGTTTAAGTTTGTATTTCCAGACAAACTATACAGCGAGCTATAAAGAAAAGCTTTTTCAATAGTAGAACCACTAGGAACAAGAGCTTCTAATGTACCTACTGGACTAGAATTACTTCCAACTCCATCAATCGACCAATTTCCTTTTCCGTTAAATTGATAAGTGTTAAATAAAGCTGCGTTAGCTTTTGTTTCAGTTCCTAAGATAATTAATCCTAATCCAAGCGTGAGAATTGAAGCTTTTTTAAACAAAAACATGGTATTCATAATTTTTTACTCTTGATAATAGTCTGAAAAAAAGAACTAATCAAAACATCAATTTGATTCGCCTCTTTTCTTTATTCCTTTTATAAGTAATTTTTTTGATCTTTTCAATAGGATTATTCGATTAATACTAAAACTTTATATATAAGCTTGCTAGTTTTACTGACTTTTTTAAAAGAAATAGAAATAGCAATAGTTTTTGAGCTTGATTAATTCTTAACACTAACCAATTATCTAAGCAGAAAAAAACAATATTTATCAATGACCAATTTCTGGAAAATAAGTAAGTAATACTTTAAGTTAATTAGCTGTGATCTGAAAAAAAATTTAGTTTACTACTGTGTAGTAGTAAACAAGTGCGATCGCAATAAGCAAATTGATAAATTTTAGATGGAAAAATCTACCATCAAACAATCTGTTTGACTTTTTTTACCTCTCCGAGTCAGCCATACCAGCAAATTAGATGGTTAAAAAGCTTATTTGTGATGATGTTTATAATTGCTTTTTAGATTTTAACGAACAAGTTCTAAATGATGAGCTAAAAAACTAATCCATTTTTGAAGCGAACCAGACAGCCCATAATAAGGTTAACACAAACAATATAGTACCAAAAGTATGAATTAAGGTATGAAATTTATTAGAATCAATCAGAGTCATAGTTTAACAGCAAGTTTTATATGGCTTATAACATATTGTAAGATAAGCGAAAATAAGCTTGCTAACAAAGTCATTAAAAATAAATATTGTTAACTTAATAATTTTTCCTAAATATTAAACAACGCGCTTAAGCACGTTTGATTATCTTTAACTATATAACATAGTACTAGGTAATAAAGTAAATAAATTTACTAGTAATAACTTATTTATGCTATAGAATTAGATTCTCAAAAAAAGTTTTATGTAATCTTTATAAAAAAAATATTTACTTAATATTAAATAAAATAAAAAACTCAATTTTAAGACATATTAAATCGTTGTTTATCTATAATTTTTTTCTTTACTGAAATACAAAGACATCTTGATTTTGAGTTAATGCTTGATTATTAATAGTTGATGATTAATTTATTTTTTTTATTTTTCTAATAAATCCCAAGCGTATTTTTTTCAAGTCAACACCAATATATTATCTTGAATCATTTGAATATAAATTTAAATAAAAATTATTACAATATTTTGCTAAAAAAATAAATAATCTTAAAAATAAGTCTTTTTTTTAGATTTTTTTTTCGATCATATTTTTAAAAGAAGATGTCAAAATATAATGAGTATTTTGAAAAAGCAATTCTCTGAAGCTTACTTTACAAAATTGGTGTGGGTATTGAGGAAAATGTTAAATATATTAGGAAAAGTTTCAACCACTACTTTAACTATAATCGTTATTTCTTTAGCTTTATTTACAGAAGCTCAAGCTTTTGAACAACCAACCAAGCAAAACCTTGGTTTAAATGTTTTAGCGCAAGCTAGAAACAAAACAAAAGAAAATCGGAGAAATGCGGAGAAAGATAGTCTAAAAATAATTGAACAGTATAGTAATAACCAGTCAATATCTCAAATTAATAATGTCAATCAATTACGCGATGTCTCGCCGACTGACTGGGCTTACCAAGCATTAAAAAATTTAACGGAACGTTACGGTTGTATTGTAGGTTATCCTAATCAAACTTATCGAGGTAATCAAGCCTTATCCCGTTACGAATTTGCAGCAGGATTAAATGCTTGTTTAAATCAAATCGAACGTCTGGTTGGTCAAAGCGAAACTATGTCGCGAGAAGAGCTAAACACTATTTTAAGGTTGATGCAAGAATTTCAAGAAGAATTAGCTATTTTAAAAGGAAGAACCGATGGAATACAAGCTCGGATTGGCGAGTTAGAATTAACGCAATTCTCCACCACCACCAAACTAGTTGGAGAAGTAATCTTTGGTTTAGGAAGTGTCTTAGCAGGAGATGCGGACAAAGTAGCCGTCTTAGGCAATCGCACTCGCTTAGAACTAGAAACAAGCTTTACAGGAGAAGATTTACTCTTTACCCGTCTTTCTACAGGCAACTTTCCTTTCTTTGCTGAAGAAACTGGTACTTTTACAGGAGACTTAGCCTTTGCCGAACCTGCCGATAACGATTTGGGCTTAGAAGTACTCTTTTATAACTTTCCTGTGGGAGAGAAGACTAATATAATCTTGGGTGCAGCAGGAACCGCAGCCGATGACATTGCCAATACCGTTAGTGTTCTTGATGGTGATGGTACTTCAGGGGCAATTTCTACCTTTGGCACTCGCAACCCGATTTATTTCCCTCCAGGAGATGCAGGTTTAGGAATTATTCATCGCTTAGGGGATACATTAGAATTAAGTGCGGGTTATTTAGCGAATCCTGCTAACGATCCTAGCGAGGGGAATGGCTTATTTAATGGACCTTTTTCTGCCCTCGGACAAATTACTTTTACTCCCAGTGAAAGTTTAACCATTGCTGCTACTTATGTTCATGGTTATAACCAAAGCGATACAGAAACTGGTAGTACTCTAGCTAACATCCAATCCTTAACTGAAGATTTATTTGGTGAAGCTGTCCCAACAGTGAGTAATTCCTATGGCTTACAATTTTCTTATAGTTTAAGCGATCGCCTGATTGTAGGAGGTTGGGGTGCGTTGAGTAAGGTCACGACTCTTTCTACTTTAGCAGGACAATTAGATCGAGGTACACAAGATGTTTGGAATTGGGCAGCTACCTTAGCCTTTCCCGATTTAGGTCAAGAGGGGAATTTAGCAGGGATTATCGTAGGAATGGAACCGTGGGTAACTGATTCTAGTATTGAAACCATCGGGGATGATGCGGATAATTCCTTACACGTCGAGGCGTTTTATCAGTATCAGATGACGGATAATATTGCGATTACTCCTGGGGTGGTGTGGGTATCTGCCCCTGATAATAATGAGGAGAATGATGATTTATTAATTGGTACTATTCGTACTACTTTTAGTTTTTAATTGCTTGAGTAAAAGTTTTTAAAAGCTACAAATTGTCTTCCTCTCATTTTCATACTTTAAATCAACAATACTATTGTGGAGGTGGGCGATTTGCCCACTTCCAGTTTTACCATTTCAGTAGATTGAATTGTTCCATATCAATAGTGTTGCGGTTGCGATAAATTGCCAAGATAATCGCCAATCCTACGGCTGCTTCGGCTGCTGCCACAGTAATTACAAACACTGTAAATACTTGACCTTTAATTCCAGTAGGATCTAAAAAATTGGAAAAGCCCATTAAATTAAGATTAACTGCATTAAGCATTAATTCAATCGACATTAAAACTCGCACTGCATTACGACTGGTAATTAAGCCATAGATACCAATACAAAAAAGAGCAGCAGCTAAAAGTAAACAATATTCCAGTTGCACTTGTTCCCCTCTCAAAATCTTTGATTCAAAATTGTGTTGTTGAGTTGTTATTTACTAGATTGAGTAAACTTCACTCATTGTTATTTTTCTGTTGTCGAACTACTACCAATCAAATCACGAGGACGTTCTGGTAAAGTCAAACTAGTAGTAATAGTTTCTTGCCTAGCTAAAATTTCGGGAATAAAATCGCGACGAGCTAAAATAATTGCTCCTACCATTGCCATTAATAACAACACAGAAGCCAACTCAAAGGGCAATAAAAAGTCACTGAAAAAATGCTCGCCAATCGCTACGATCGTATTTTCGACAATCGCAGGGGAAGTACCATCAATCGCCCAAGGAGTAACCATTACCATCGTTCCCAGCAACAAAAATAATCCCAGACAAACTAAAGCAGTTGCGCCTTGGCGAATCCAACGACGAGGAATTGCCGAAAAATCTTCGCGTTTATTTACCAACATAATGGCAAATAAAATCAAAACATTAATTGCCCCAACGTAAATTAAGATTTGTGCAGCAGCAACAAAATCAGCATTTAGGAGAATGTAAATTCCAGAAATACTGATAAATACGCCTCCCAATAAAAATGCCGAATAAACAATATTAGATAATAGTACTACCCCCAAGGCTGTACCAATCATCATGGCAGCTAAAATGCCAAAAGAAACTATTTGAACACCTTCAGCTAAGGTCACTTCATTCTCCTTTAATTAATTAAACAATCGGGATCGAACCAATAAAATTATTAAAAATTATCAATTCTTCCCGATCTTTGTATTTCAGTTATTACTTTCAGCTTGTGTTGCTGCTAAAATTTCTTCAGGCTCTTTGCCTGCTCTTTTAGAACCAGCAGGGAGATCGTGAGGATCGATCGCGCCTTTCGGTAAATAACCAAATTCTCGTAAAGGTGTCACCATTGGATCTTGGGTAACTTTATAGGGTAAGCGACCTAACGCCACGTTATCATAATTGAGTTCGTGACGGTCATAAGTTGCTAGTTCATATTCTTCGGTCATGGATAAGCAATTGGTAGGACAATATTCAACACAATTACCGCAGAAGATACAAACTCCGAAATCAATACTGTAGTGATTTAATTTTTTCTTTTTAACTGCTTTGTCAAATTCCCAGTCGACTACAGGAAGATTAATCGGACAAACGCGAACACAAACTTCACAAGCAATACATTTGTCAAATTCAAAGTGAATTCTACCGCGAAAGCGTTCTGAAGGAATTAACTTTTCGTAGGGATATTGAACCGTAATTGGTCTTCTTCTCATGTGGTCGAAGGTAACTGATAAACCTTGACCGATATATTTAGCTGCTTGCCAACTTTCTTTGGCATAATCTTGAACTTGTTTGAGAACTTTAAACATAATCTGTTGTCCTTTGTGATTGTGAGTTGCTCTACTCCTAAATTCAACAGATATCTCTATTGAGTTTTTGATCTTATAATTAACTAACCACCAAAAGCCACAGGAAAAGCTAATTTCAAAGCAGCCGTAATTAATAAGTTAGCTAAAGAAACTGGTAGTAAAAATTTCCAACCTAAATCTAGTAATTGGTCAATTCGTACCCGAGGCACTGTCCAACGTAAAAGAATGGCAATGAAAATTAGAAAGTAAGCCTTGAGCAAAGTCATGATAATTCCTAAAGATGCTGCTAGTACTTGTAACCAAGGAGTAGTATCGCTTACTCCAAACCAACCAGCTAAATGATCTAAAGGAACTATAAATTCCCAACCGCCAAGATAGAGAACTGCAAAAACTAAAGCTGATAAGACAAGGTTAACGTAAGACCCAAGATAGAATAAAGCAAACTTCATGCCTGCATATTCAGTTTGGTAACCAGCTACTAATTCTTCTTCTGCTTCAGGAAGGTCAAAAGGAAGACGTTCACATTCTGCTAAAGCTGCGATCCAAAAAATAATGAAGCCTACTGGTTGTCGCCAAACGTTCCAACCAAGAATGCCATAACCTGCCTGTTGTTCAACAATATCGATAGTACTAAGACTGTTGGACATCATCACAACTGCTAGTACTGATAATGCCAGGGGAATTTCATAGCTAATTGACTGTGCTGCTGCCCGTAAACCACCCAAAAGAGAGTATTTGTTATTGGAAGCATAACCAGACATCAATAAACCAATCGGAGCAATACTTGAGAGGGCAATCCAGATAAAAATCCCGACATTTAAGTCCGTAATCGCTAAATTTTGTCCAAAAGGGACAATTAAATAAGATAAAAACACAGGAATTACAACTAACACGGGGCCAAGAGTAAACAACCAACGGTCTGATTTAGCTGGCACAACATCTTCTTTAAAAACAAGTTTGATGCCATCAGCTACGGGTTGTAAAACTCCCAACGGCCCTGCATATTCAGGACCAATACGTTGTTGTGCAGCAGCAGAAATTTTTCTTTCTAACCAAACAACTACTAGAACTCCTACTGTTGCCCCAATCAGCATCAATAACATTGGTATAGGTAACCAGAGGGCTTGCGCTACACCAGAGGGAAGTCCTAAAGCTTTGACAGCTTCGATAAAACTTCCTTGGAGGTCAATTCCTGAATTCATATTTGTTTTTTCTCTGTAGATTGAGTTACTTTAATCTCAAATTTAGAAAAGTGTGAAGATTTTTAATCCTTCTCAATGGATAGTATATCGTTGTCCAACAATTAACCTGATCGATTAATCGGTAATTTTTACTTATGTTAGTGATTAAAAGTCACTAAAGACTTGATTTGTCTTGAAAGTAGGGAATGGACAACAGGCAAAAGGAAATCAAGAAAACTATTCTAGAGCATTTCTGGGCATACCTTTGAGTTGGGCTGTGACTACCTTAAGCTGGATACGGCGGTCTCCTCGCAAAATTTCTAATTGGAGACTGTGATTGACACCGCTATTTTCAACAATTGACTGCAAACGATCTGCGGTGGTTACTGGTTCTCCATCAACGGATAAAATAACATCTCCGCGACGAACGCCTCCTTTTTCTGCTGGAGTATTGGGCATCACCCTGACGACTAAAACTCCCGCGGTTTCAGGGACGAAGAAGGCAGAGTTGGGGTCTTGATTGTTTTGTCTGGCGAGTTCTGGGGTTAAACTAATCATTTGGATACCCACATAGGGATGCGGTACTTGTTGACCAGCAGCTAGAGTGTCTTTGAGAGTTTTGGCTTTATTGATGGGAATGGCAAATCCAATTCCATTGGCATCAGCCCGAATTGCTGTATTAATACCAATTACTTCACCTCTTTCATTGAGTAAGGGACCTCCAGAGTTACCAGGATTAATCGCTGCATCAGTTTGTAAAAAGTCTACTCGTTTATCAGGAATTCCTACTTGAGCCGAGGAACGAGATAAAGTACTGATAATTCCTAACGTCACAGTATTATTTAACCCAATCGGATTACCCACTGCGATCGCCCAATCTCCTACTTGTACCTGGGCAGAATCTCCTAAAGGCGCGACTGGTAATTTGGCTCCTTTTGGCTCAATTTTGACTACCGCTAAGTCGGTTACTTCGTCCGTGCCTTGAACTTTTCCTTCAAACTCTCTACCATCTTTGAGAGTTACTACTACTCGGTCTGCCTGACTGACCACGTGAGCATTAGTCAAGATAATCCCATTGGGATCGATAATAAACCCAGAACCTTGTCCCCTCAGTTGTCTTTGTTCGGGTATGGGAGCATTAAAGCGATCGCCAAAAAAATCCCGAAAAAAGGGGTCATCAAATAAAGGATCGATTCTACGGGTAACAGTTTTTTCCGTATCAATTCTAACTACGGCTGGTCCCGTTTTCGCGATCGCAGCACTCACGAAATTGGTTGCAGTTTGAGCCTGATTACGATTGAGTTGGAGAGCTACAGAATTATTTTGAGGATTAACCGCAGAAAGGGAAGATAAGGGATCAGCTTGAGAAGACATGACCTTGATTCCACCAAAAGTTAATCCGACTCCTAACAAAAGTGCTACAAAATGACTAACTACTTTGCCTAAAAATCCCGATTTTTCCATACAGTTGAAACTAATAAGATTGAAGAATCTATCAAACAAAAAATATACAAGATTTTATTTCGATCATAGCTTGTAGTTCGGTCTGCTTTGGAGAGCGAATATCGTAAGCTAAATAATATCTGGCTGATGTTAAGTAAATCTTGATTAAATGGAATGAGCGTTACTCCCATTGAGAACAATGCTTACGCAATTGATTTTGGTACTAGCAATACAGTAGTTGCTCGTTGGAATTCGGCGATTGGTCGCGCAGAAACGGTTAAATTACCTGGATTATCTCAATTATTGGCAAATAATCCGCCTTTAATTCCCAGTTTGGTTTACGTTGAAGATGCTAGTCAAGGGAAAGTAATCTTGGGGCAAACAGTACGCGATCGCGGTTTAGACCAAACGAATGATAATCGTTTTTTCCGTAGCTTTAAACGGGGTATTGGCACTGAAATTCAAGGTTTTTTACCAGAATTAGATGAGCAACTGGTTACTTTTGAACAAGTAGGGGAATGGTTTCTCAAACAGTTAATTGGACAACTACAAGCGGATTGTCAAGCTAATCTACAATCTTTAGTTTTAACTGTACCAGTTGACAGTTTTGAAGCCTATCGTCTTTGGCTAACCGACATTTGCCATTCTCTCGAAGTTGAACAAATCAGAATTTTAGACGAACCCACCGCAGCAGCTTTGGGCTATGGTGCAGCCGAACAAGAATTAATTTTGGTAGTTGATTTTGGCGGAGGTACAGTCGATCTATCTTTAGTGCAATTGTCACGCCAAAGTCAAGCAACTCAAGGTTTTATTCTCAAATGGGGTCAAAAATTCCTCGGCGAAAGTTCTTCGCAAAAAAAGACTACTGCGCGGGTATTGGCTAAAGCTGGTCAAAATCTAGGTGGAACAGATATCGATCATTGGTTAGTAGATTATTTTGCTGCTACAGAAGGTTTAACCAAATCTTCCTTAACTACCCGCTTGGCAGAAAAGTTAAAAATTCAGCTTTCAACTCAACCAGAAGCTAGCGAAGTTTATTTTAATGACGAAACCCTCGAAAGTTACGAGTTAAATTTAGACCGTTCTGGTTTAGAAAAAATTCTTCAAGAACAACAATTTTTTGCTCAACTTGATGATTTAATGACTCAAGTACTACAACAAGCAAGAAGAAACGGGATTGAAAAAACAGACATTAATGCTGTTTTACTAGTCGGTGGTACAGTCCAAATGCCTGCGGTGCAAAACTGGATCAAACAATATTTTGATGAAGACAAAATTCTTTGCGATCGCCCTTTTGATGCGATCGCGACTGGCGCACTGGCAATTATCCAAGGCATTCAAGTCCAAGACTTTCTCTATCACAGTTATGGAATTCGTTACTGGAATCGGAAACAAAATTGTCATAGTTGGCATCCCATTATTCAAGCCGGACAACCCTATCCAATGGCACAACCCGTAGAATTGGTTTTGGGAGCATCGGTAGAAAATCAACCGAGTATCGAATTGATTATTGGTGAAATGGGTGTAAACAACGTAGGTGTAGAAGTTTATTTTGATGGCGATCGCTTGATAACGAGAAGTACTAACGACCAAACCATGACAGTGAAACCACTTAATGACAAAGCAGGAGCAAGAACCATTGCTCGATTAGAACCTTTAGGTAATCCGGGTAGCGATCGGGTTAAAATCTCTTTTTGGGTTGATCAAGAACGTTATCTCCGTCTTTCGGTAGAAGATTTACTCACTCAAACCATGTTATTAAATAATCAGATTGTCGCGGAATTAACTTAAGTATCACTTCTGTAATATATACTTAAAAGGAATTCCTCAGAGGCTACCAATTTGGAGGAAATAGCGAAAACTGCTAACCTTATATTTACCAGTTAATTTTGTACTATATTGCCGAGTATTAGTAATTATTAGGTATATTAACTCAAAGGAATGTTTTCAAGGAGCATTACTGACAAAGAAAGTACCTAGTAAAATACATAACTTTTTAAAACCCAACCTAATTTAGATCAAAGAACATACAATACTTGGCGAGGTACAACTGTGGAACAAATCAATATATTAAGTGTTTTAATTGACAATTTTAGTATGGCTGAGTTGTTAGAAAGGCTCAGATTTGGAGGTGTAGTTTTTACTCCCAACGTCGATCACTTAATCAAATTACAAAAAGACCGAGATTTTTATCGCATTTATAAAACGGCTGATTATCGAGTCTGCGATAGTCAGTTACTATTGTATGCTTCTAAATTTCTTGGTACACCCTTAAAAGAAAAAATATCTGGCTCTGACTTGTTTCCAGCTTTTTATTGGTACTACCGTAATGATGAAAATGTCAAAATCTTTTTATTAGGTGGTGGTACAGAAGACATAGTTAAAGATGCTCATCAAAATATTAACGCTCAAGTTGGGCGCAACATGGTGATTGCTTCTTATTCCCCACCTTTCGGTTTTGAAAAAGATGAAATCGAATGTCAAAAAATTGTTCAGATGATTAATAATTCTGGAGCAACTGTTTTGGCAGTCGGTTTGGGAGCTCCTAAACAAGAAAAGTGGATTTATAAATACAAAGAGCAACTACACAATATCAAACTATTTTTTGCTATTGGTGCAGCGATTGAGTTTGAAGCTGGTTATCGTCGACGCGCACCTAAATGGATGAGTACAGTGGGTTTGGAATGGTTGTTTAGGTTAATGTTAGAACCCAAACGCCTTTGGAAAAGATATTTAGTCGAAGATTTGTCTTTCTTCGTGCTGATTACTTTACAAAAACTCAATTTATATCCTCTAAGAAGGATGCGTGGGATGAACTTATCCTGGAAAAGAAGACTAGCTGCGAAATAAACGAACGTGCTGGTATTGGTGAGTCATACTTGCCAATCCCAAGCCAAAACTACAACTATAGAGGTCATTATCTGATAAGGAAATAATGATTGTTGCTGCCTTAATTATGTCTTGATTTAGTTGTAACAATAATTGTTGACCGCTGGTTTGACCTAAAGGAATTAATCTTACTCCTACACTAATTAAATTTGCCGTCCAACTTTGTAAATAACCGAGTAAAGCAGATTCAGAATTAAGCTTCCAGTAAGCAGCACCAATCCCAAAAGCAACGGAATAGTTACATTGTCTACCTAAAATTTGAGCTAATTGTTTGATGGTAGGCAAATGACCGTCAGTTTGTGGTTGTAAATCGATTAGCAATCGTAAAAGAGAAGTTCCCATCTGCCAACTTTGGTAGCGCAATTCTGATGATTCTTTAGCAGCACTACTCCAACTATTCCAATCATCAAGAGTCTGAACATCTCCTGCTGTTACACTCAAATAGGCTCTCAGCATAATTGCTGCTTCAAGACGTATGGCTCCATAATTTAATTCTCTTTTTAACCACAAAGCTAAAGATTCAGCAGAAGAGATTGCTCCTTGAGTAATTAAAGATTCTAACCCTTCTGAATAACTATAGGCTCCTAAAGGTAGACTAGGACTAGTTAACTGAAGTAAAGCTAAAATTGTTTCATTCATAACTATGAGTATGACCGTAAGCCCCTATTTCTGGCTGAAAAGGAGTGATTTCCTCGGTGACTTCTAAACCTAATTGAATTAACAAAGAAGATAAAACTGAATCGGGTGCAATTCTCAGATAATCAATAGCAATTTCTAGAGCTACATGACGATTTCCTAAATGATATGCTGCTCTGATTAAATCTAAAGTAGTTTTGCCCCGAATTGTCATAACTGGTTCTGGTTTAGCTAAAACTTTAACGATTAAATCTCCTATCTCGGAACGCAGGAAATCTCCATCTTGCAGAATCGTTCCTCTCGGTAGATAGATATCAACCCAGTGATTGGGAGTAATTTCTAATTTTTGTCGCGACCGCTTTCTCTCCTCAGCAGTTAAAGAGATTGTCCAGACAGGCTCGATTGTTTCCTGAGTCGAAAAACGTTCTATTAACCTAATCATAAAATAAATATTAACGACAATTAAACGAAAAATTTCAAGATTAAAACATAAAAAAATTAATAATTTTTAGTCAAATTTAAGATTTTTTTTAGAAGAGTATGGCTGAATTCTATTAAATGAGGGATACTAAAACTAACGGTGTGATTGAGAGGAATAGTGAGATGTGGGAGCGATTATTATTAGCTGTTGCGGTGACTTTTTGTTTGTGTCTATTATTTCAATTAGGCGGTAATTCAGCAAAACCAAGCTTTTTTCAGCCAAATTTTAGCCAAACTTCAAGTTTTCTTTTTAATATTCCGATTTTTTCTCGATAACAATAAATCTTGGCAAAACACGTTTTCAAAACTAATAATATTTAGTAGTAATTTATTTCAACTTACTTCAATCAATTTTGAACAACAATATTTTTGTTTAACTATAGTCTTTGATCTCTGTCTTCATCTGGTGTATGTACCAAGGCGTAGAGCGGTCAAAGCTTTTTTTTAGCTCAAATCTTGAAGCGATACTTATATCAGGTTCGCTTAAACAGTTAAATGTGATGATTGATACGGGGACACGGGGACACGGAGAGAATTTATTTTAAGTGATTATCCGTACTTGATATTAGATCAATCAATTAATCAATCACCGAAAAGATTAAAGCCAATCATTAAAATGGCATTTGCACACCCATTTTAGGAGTAATATTGCCGTTGGCATCTAAATCTGCACTCACCCCAATTGAACCAACCCCCACTTTTTTTTTCCAAGAAGCTGTTCCTCCCAAAATATTAGTATCATCGTCAATTTTGGCACTTACACCAACTAAACCAACCCCAGTATCTATAGTTAGCTCTACACTACCTTGAGTAAAATTAGCTTGTTCATCAAAATTCCCATTCAAACCAACCGAACCTAAAAATAATTTAGTTTTCCAAGAAGCATTTCCTCCTGTAAAGCTCGTCTCATCATCGAAATTGCCACTGATGCCAATTGAGCCAAAAGAAGTTTCAGCATTCCAAAAAGCATTGGTACTGATAAAATTAACTTGTTCGTCAAACTTGCTATTGACTCCGACTGAACCAAGCGAAG
>CAZLUP010000006.1:0-94485 GCA_964562685.1 uncultured bacterium | reverse complement strand
TTTTAGCTTGCCAAGAAGCATTACCACCAGTAAATTCAGTCTCGTGATTAAAATTTCCATTAACTCTAATTGAACCGAGGGAAGTTTTAGCTTGCCAAGAAGCATTACCACCAGTAAATTCAGTCTCGTGATTAAAATTCCCATTAATCCCAATCGAACCAAAAGAGGTTTCACTTTTCCACGCAGCATTCCCACCAGTAAACTGTGCTTGGGCATTAATATTGGCATTGATATTTAAAGAGCCAAGTTCATTAGCTGTCTGCAAAAAAGCTTTACCACCAGTGAAAGTAGCCTCTTTGTTAAAATTACCATTTACTCCAATTGAACCGAAGGAAGTTTGTTTTTTCCAACCCGTATTTCCTGCGGTAAAAGTCGCTTCTTCAGGAATAATCAAAGTTTTATCTACTCTAAGAGGAGCAGAATTAGTAACCTTGGGTGGTGTAATGACAGTTGAGGTTTGGTTAACTCTAACAGGAGCAAGATTTTTGGCAGTTGGTGGTGAAAGATGATTGGATGAGAAGTTGATTTGTCGAGCAAACTCACCATTAACTGGGACAGAGTTGAAAAAGGTTGCCATCTCCCCAGTAATATTGCCGTTGTAATCAACTAAATTGTTAAACTCGGCACTAACTTGAACTGGTTCAACAAAATTTATGGAAGTTGCCAAAAGAATACCTGTCGTAATGAGCCACATCAATATCAATCTCCCATCAATCCTATTTTATCGCCATTGTTATGCTCAAAATCTTGAAATTTGATTTATTTAGTCAGGGACTGCCAATATTTTAAAGCGATCGCTGGACAAGTGTGTTGATTTAAGACATGATGTTTTGTGATCGATCAACAACTATCAAATTAATTATTCCCATTGCTTGAGTTATCAATGTACTGGTTTGGAGTTAAATTCTGGGAATTTATGGCTAAACAAAGATCTTATGCGTCAGAAGAAGTATCCTCAAACAGACCAATTGCCGTAGATTTATTTGCTGGTGCAGGAGGAATGACTCTTGGTTTTGAACAAGCGGGTTTTAATGTCTTAGCAGCAGTAGAGATCGATCCAATTCACGCTTGTACTCATCAATATAATTTTCCGTTTTGGACAATCTTATGTCAGAGTGTGACAGAAACTACAGGAGAAGAAATTAGAGCTAAATCAGCCATTAAAAACCGTGATATCGATGTAGTCTTTGGTGGTCCTCCTTGTCAAGGTTTTTCAATTATGGGAAAAAGAATTGTTGACGATCCGCGCAATTCCCTAATGTTTCACTTTGTTCGGTTGGTGTTGGAATTAAAACCGAAATTTTTTGTGATGGAGAATGTGCGAGGATTAACTATTGGTAAAGCGCAACAACTATTAATTGAAATAATTAAGAAATTTCAGGCAAATAATTATCAGGTTCAAGAAGATTATCAAATTTTAAATGCTGCTTGTTTTGGAGTTCCGCAACACCGAGAAAGATTGTTTTTAATTGGAGCAAGAGCAGATTATGCTTTACCAGCTTATCCTCAACCAATTACGAAACCGATTGGCAGAGGAGTTACGCCCTGTCGCACAGGGCAAAGTAACCTCCGTAAAAAAAAAGGCAGTTATCTTTTTAATGAAAAACCGTCCCAGTGTTATTTACTGCCTAGTCCTAATGTGCGAGATGCACTCCAAGATTTACCAGTTATAGAAAATTATCCCGAATTGTTCGATCAAGATTGGGTTTGGGCAGAATTTAAAGAACCAAGCTTTTACGGAGCAACTTTACGGGGGTTGATCAGACCAAAAACTGATTATTCTTATGAGCGCGAGAACTTTTTCCTTAAGTTAAATTCAAGTAACAGCCCTTCAAATGATAAGCTCAGTCAATCTAATTACACTCTTCTAACTTCTAGTTTAAGAACTAGACATACACCAAGATCTATTAGTCGTTTTGCAGCAACTAACCCTGGCAAAAAAGAACCAATCAGTCGATTTTTTCGACTTCATTATGATGGTATTTGCAATACTTTAAGAGCAGGAACTCCTTCTAATAAGGGTGCTTTTACTTCTCCTCGACCAATTCATCCCGAGCAACCACGCTGTATTACAGTCAGGGAAGCTGCAAGATTGCATTCTTACCCAGACTGGTTTCGATTCCATAGCACTAAATGGCACGGGTTTCGTCAAATTGGAAATTCTGTTCCACCGCTTCTTGCTCAAGCAGTAGCTACTGAAATTGTTAAAGTGCTTGATTTATCTTTAGCCCCACCAACCAAGAAGCAAAATTTAGGTTCAGAAAGTCTACTCTATTTAAATTTTTCTGAAGCAACTCGCTATTATCATCTTCCTGCCAAGACTAGGGAAGAATTAGCTCGAAAAATCACCTCAGAAAAAACTTAAAGTTTAAACTTCTACTTTTACGCCACGCCAAAAAGCAATGTAACCTTCTATATGTTTGGCTTTTTCTTTGGCTTTGGGATAATACCAAGCTGCATCTTTATTTTCTTGCCCATCAACCACAATTGTATAGTAGCTAGCTTCCCCTTTCCAGGGACAAGTTGTATGAGTATTGCTTTCGCGAAAATAGGCTTGATTAATTGAGTTAGGAGGAAAATATTGATTTCCTTCTACTACTTGAGTGCGATCGCTCTCGGCTAAAATTGTACCATTCCAAATTGCTTTAGGCATTATTATTCCTTTGATTAATTATCTTTTCTGTAAATCTAACTTTAACTTTTCTGCTAAAGCATAGTTTAGTCGATAGGAAGCTTGGGGATAAGTTGGTTTGAGTTCTAAAACACGACGATAAGCTTGAACAGCTTGATGCCATTGCTTCTCTTCTGCCAACTCTTGACCCAAAAGAAAATATAATTCGGCATTGTGAGGATCGTACTGAATTGCCTGACGATAACAAGCGATCGCTTCTTGTTTTTCGCCTTCTTGACTTAAAATTTGACCTAAACGATAATAAGCGGGAATAAATTGTGGTTTTAAGCCAATTGCCTGACGATAACAAATAACTGCTTGCTCTAGTTTCCCTTGTTTTTGAAGTAATTTGCCCAAATACACGTGTTCTGAGGCTGGAGCTAAATGAGGTTTAAGACTTAGTGCTTGATAACGACGTTCGAGGGATTCCGAAGTTTTCCCAATTTTTTCTAGGGCATGGGCTAGATACCAATAAGCTTCGGCATATTGATAATTAATCTTGAGGGCTTTATGATAACAATTTATTGCGGTTTGCCACTGTTGTTGCTTGGCATACAAATTACCTAGATCTAATTGAGTTTTACCAGAATCTGGCTGTAATTGAGCTTGCTTTTGATAGCGTTCTATTGCTTTATCTATTTGTTTAGTTCCTGATTGAGTGCCTCGGGTGCAGGCACTTGCTGAGGGGCTGTGTGCGGAACTTGATTCCGCACCTTGTAAGCCCCGTTCCCGCACAGGAGAGACAGTGTTTTCACTCGTTTCAGGAACAGATGTCAGCAGAGTAGCTTTATTAGTAACATCGTCAGAACTTGATTGTAATAGTTGTTGAACTTGTTTGAGTCTATTTAATTGAGGCGTAGTTGGAGAATAATTATTAGTTGAATTAGCGGATGGTTGAATATTAGTTAATGGTTGTAACTGAGATAAATTTAATTCTAAAGCTTTACGATAATAACGAGCAGCTTCTTGCCATTTATTTCGTTTTTCTAAATTTTTGGCTATTTCTTGATAGATTACTACTGATTGAGAAGGTAATAAATTAGGATTTGGTAAGGTTGCTTCGAGAGCATTTGGTTGAGTTTGTTGATTGAATGTGCCTAATTCTAAAAATTTTGAATGATATATTTGAGCTTTTTCTGGCTGATTGAGTTGCTCCCAAATTTGAGCTAAGTTTCGATAAGCTTCGGCAAAAGTAGGTTTAATGATAATTGCTTTTTGATAATAGGCAATAGCTTGTTGCCATTTGTGTTGCCCAGCATAAAGACTTGCGACTTTAGCATATACTTCCGCCAAATCTGGTTGAATTTCGACTGCTTTAGCATAACAATCCATTGCCTCGGCAGTTTTTCCCATTCTCTGTAAGGCATTGCCCCAGATTTTATAAGCCTCGGCTAGATTAGGACAAAGTTGGGTAGCCTGTAAACACGCGATCGCAGCTTGTTGCCAATTACGGCGATCGCAATAATCTAAAGCTTGTTGTAAATATACTTGAGCAGCTTCCCATTCAATGGTGATAGTTTGTTGGCTATTAATTTTATTAACTTCTCCAGCAAAAAGTGGATCATAAGAATTACTATCTGGAGATTTAAAGGGAAAATTTAACAGTTTTTGCTGATTTGCTGCCGATAAAGGTTGAAAAGCAAAAGCAGAGTTGAGTAAATTATCTTTTTTAAGTAATTTGTTAATGACTGCTTGAGAATTAGGCTGAAAAGATTGCTTGGTTGGTTTCCAATTTAAAGATTTAAATGTAATTGCTTGGCGGTAATAGTTAGCTGCTTGTTCTACTTCGCCTGTTTGCTTATAAGCTGCTGCCAATTGTTCATAAGCTAAAGCGAGATTATTATTTTGTTGAAGAATAATCGAGGAATTTGATGATCTAGTCGTTAAATGAGATGCTTGTTCAATAGTTTGACGATAAATAGTAATTGCTTCTTTTAACTTGCCTTGTTGCCGAAAATCATCTGCTTGTTTAAGCTGGGATTCAATTTGATGGTCTGGTTCGACTAAAAGCTTTTCATCTGATTGAGACGATGATTCAGAATTGGCTTGAGGCTCTAAAAAAGTCTTGAGAAGCTTAAACATAATTAACTAATGATTGATTGCTAAAGAACACTCTTACTTAAGTATATTTACTGTTTATTGAACAAATAATTAAATTATTTTTCCTAGTTGTTACTAAGATACAAAAAAAAAATCAGTAATCACACTACCTTCCAACAGAATTTTGCTAAAAAGTTAGATGTTTTTACTGAATCTTCAAGTTTGAAAATAACTAATTAATATTTGAAAAAATACAGTCAACTCCAATCGGGTTCGCCTGTTACATGATCAACAGCTCAATTTTAATAGTTAAAAAGATAAGGAATAACCTGCTATCTTAGCTTCATCGGGCATAAATTTAGGAGGATTTTTTAGTACCTCGTTAATTTTGGCAAAGGTTTGAGTTTCTAACTCTCCAGCTTTTCCTGTTACTAAGTCTTCATAAGCAAAAGCGTGTCCAACTGCGATCGCATTTATAGTCGTTTTAAATAAGAGTAGGAGCTAAATTGTCTCGTTTTATCTAATTAATTATGTACCGAGCCTTCGGATACAGAAAAACGTCTGGCAGCTTCAGCTTTAGCTCCACCCGCCTCCACAAATGCCACTACTCTTTGGCGTAAATCTACGCTATAAGTCATTACTCTCTTACTACACTCAGTTCTTATTTAAAATTACTATATTAATACAATTGGAAGACAGGTTACAGACTATCTTGACAGTAATCCAGTAATGTGGAAGTGGTAAAAATAAAAAAAATATCCTAAACAATTGATTAACAATTAGACTTCTTTTGTCTAGTTAGAGATATTTTATGTAAGCAACATCGCTATATTGCAGTTTTTTTTTGCTTTATAAAAAAAATGAATGATAGAAGTCTACACCTCTATGCTTTAATTTCTCGCTTTAAAAGTGTCAAAACTTATAAAAGTAAAATTATGTTGATTGCCTTTATCGGCACTCATGTACCACTTCTATCAATATTGGCTTATGTAGTTTTTTCTCATTCATTAACTTTAGCTGCAACTATCAATCTTCTTGCGATCGCTATAATAGCTACATTACTTGGTACTATAGCAACTCTTTATGCCTTACATCATTTACTTGCACCAGTAAAGTTGACTTCACAAGCATTACAGCGTTATCTAGAACAACAAAAAGTACCTAACTTACCGACTCATTTTAATGATGAAGTAGGTACTTTAATGACTAATACCAATCGAACTATTAAACAGTTAGATCGATTAATCCGTTACACAACCAACTACAATAATTTAACAGGCTTACCCAATCAAAATTTATTTCAAAATCTTCTTCAACAAACCTTAGCTCAAGCTAATGAAAATCAACAAATTGGTGTAATTGTTATCCATTTAACTAGTTTCAAAGATATTAATAGTATTTTAGGTCGTAAAATCAGCGATCTATTACAAAGAAAAATTGCTTTACGACTGACAAATCAAATTCAAAAAATTGATATTCTTGCTCATCTTTGTGAAGATGAATTTGGAATTATCAAAAAAAGTTTTAAAAATTTTGACGATTTAAATTTTTTTGCTCAAGAATTATTAGAGCTATTAAATAAACCTTTTGCTTTGTTTGGTAAAGAAATTTTTACTAATCCAAAACTTGGTATTACTGTCTATCCTTTTGACGGCGTTACAGTAGAACAGCTTTTACAAAATGCCAACACTGCTCTTTATCAAATTCGCCAAGACGAACATCAAAACTGCCAATTTTATTCAATCAAAAATAACGACAAACTACAAAGAAGATTAACGATCAAAGAGCAACTTCGATATGCATTGAGAAGAGGAGAATTATTTCTTCACTATCAACCTCGTATCAACCTCACCAACAATTATCCTGTTGGAGTAGAAGCTTTATTACGATGGCAAAATCCTCAATTAGGGCTTGTTTCTCCCACAGAGTTTATTCCAATTGCCGAACAAACTAAACTAATTTTATCCATAGGTGAATGGATTCTTAGAAGTGCTTGTATTCAACAACAAATTTGGCAGCAAGAAGGTTTACCACCCTTGCGAATCTCAATTAATTTATCAGTCAGTCAATTTAAACAAAGCAATTTAATTAAAAAAATTGATAAAATCTTAGCAGAAACTGGTTTCAATCCTAACTATTTAGAATTAGAAGTTACAGAAAGTTTATTTGTGGAAAATTTTGAACAAACAATTAAACTATTAAGACAATTAAAAAATAGAGGTATTAATCTGTCTCTAGATGATTTTGGAACTGGCTATTCGTCACTAAGTTATTTACAACAGTTTCCCATTGATACTCTCAAAATTGATCGTTCTTTTTTATTTGATGTACCCTCTAATCCAGATAATACCGCAGTTACCAAAGGAATTATTGCGTTAGCTCAAAGTTTAAATTTACATATTACAGCTGAAGGAGTAGAAAATTCGGCTCAACTTGAATATCTAAAAGCACAAGGATGCAATGAAGTTCAAGGGTACTACATTAGTAAACCTTTATCAGCTTATTACCTCGCTCGTTTTTTATCTTCTTATTATCGTCAGCTTGAGGAAACCGCTAGTTAAAAAAAATACATATAGTTTTCGTGATAATTTCAATTATTAAAAACAAGGTATAAATTTAAAAATTTTACAACTTGTTAGTATTTCTTATTTTTTACCTTGATTAATACTTATAATTAATTATTTTTTTCAAAAACTACCTTATTATGCTTAATATTCAGATAAGTTAAATTTATTACTTGCTCTTAACTATAGTCTCACTCAGTAAATATCTAAAGTGAAATACTTTTTTCTATCAGATGGATGGACTTATAGCAGAGTCTGGGAATTCGGCGGACTTTGGGATGAAAACAGTTGGAGACGTAGACCACAAATTAAACGTCTTAATTGTAGAATTGTTCAACAACAAGAAACTCTATGGCTTTATCAAGTAGAGGATGCTGTCATTATGATCGAAGTCAAGCCCAGCCAAAATCTTAATGGAGCTTCCCCAACTATCGGACAAGTAGTTTTAAAACGTCTAATCACCGCCGAGCAAGCGATTGAAATTCTAGATCAATCAGAAATTGTAGTTAACTCAGCCTCAAATCAAAATACACCATAACTTTAATGTTGTTTTGTAATAATTCTTAACCTTTGTGCGATCAGAATTCATAACTCTTGCAATAGGTTCTAACAATAGTTACACTTCTTTAAATAAACAGAAATTTCAAGGCATCCTTGATAGGTCTAAACTCTTGCATTTTGATCCAGTCAAAAATAACCTAGTCTTACATTTAAACCAGGTGAATTTGACCATCAAAATCCTGTTTTCAGGTTAAGAGATTAGTGTATAAACCAACCTACAGATAAAAAAAGTCTAAGTAGACAAAAACACTCAACAGGAGGAGCGTAGTCAATGGGACTACCTTGGTATCGAGTCCATACAGTCGTCCTTAACGATCCAGGACGTCTAATATCCGTACACCTGATGCATACTGCTCTTGTAGCAGGATGGGCAGGTTCTATGGCTCTTTATGAGCTAGCTCTTTTTGATCCTAGCGATCCCGTACTCAACCCCATGTGGCGTCAAGGTATGTTTGTACTACCATTTATGGCACGCCTAGGCGTTACTGGCTCTTGGGGTGGCTGGAGCGTTACTGGAGAAACTGGAGTTAATCCAGGTTTTTGGTCTTTTGAAGGCGTTGCTGCTGCGCACATCGTCTTATCTGGTTTGTTGTTCCTGGCAGCAGTTTGGCACTGGGTTTATTGGGATTTAGAACTATTCCAAGATACCCGCACTGGTCAACCTGCGCTTGATTTGCCCAAAATGTTTGGGATTCACTTGTTCTTATCTGGTTTACTCTGCTTTGGTTTTGGAGCTTTCCATTTAACTGGTCTTTGGGGACCTGGGATGTGGGTATCCGATGCTTATGGACTAACTGGTCACATTCAACCAGTAGCACCTGAATGGGGACCGGCTGGATTTAATCCTTTTAATCCAGGAGGTATAGTAGCTCACCATATTGCTGCCGGAGTTGTTGGAATTATCGCTGGTTTATTCCACCTCAGTGTTCGTCCGCCAGAAAGGTTATATCGAGCATTGAGAATGGGTAACATTGAAACCGTACTTTCTAGTAGTATTGCTGCTGTTTTCTTTGCTGCTTTTGTAGTTGCAGGAACTATGTGGTACGGAAGTGCTACAACTCCCATAGAGTTATTTGGTCCTACTCGCTATCAATGGGATCAAAGCTATTTCCAAACAGAAATTCAACGTCGTGTAGAAGAGAACCTGTCTGCTGGCGATACACTTTCTGAAGCTTGGTCAAAAATTCCTGAAAAACTAGCCTTCTACGACTATGTCGGTAATAGTCCTGCTAAAGGTGGATTATTCCGTACTGGAGCAATGAATAGTGGCGATGGAATTGCTCAAGAATGGTTAGGACACCCAGTCTTTAAAGATAATGAAGGAAGAGAGTTAAGCGTTCGTCGGATGCCTAACTTCTTTGAAACTTTCCCTGTTGTTCTAACTGATTCTGATGGTGTAGTTCGAGCAGATATTCCTTTCCGTCGTGCTGAATCCAAACTAAGTGTTGAACAAGCTGGTGTTACCGTTTCTTTCTATGGCGGTGCCTTAGACGGACAAACCTTTGACGATCCTTTTGTCGTTAAAAAATATGCTCGTAAAGCTCAGTTAGGGGAAGCTTTTGCTTTTGATACGGAAACCTTAAACTCTGATGGTGTATTCCGCACGAGTCCCAGAGGATGGTTCACCTTTGGTCATGCTTGCTTTGCCTTATTATTCTTCTTTGGTCATATTTGGCATGGTTCTCGTACTCTTTATCGAGATGTGTTTGCTGGTATCGATCCCGATTTAGAAGAAGAACAAGTAGAATGGGGCTTTTATCAAAAAGTTGGGGATAAAAGTACTCGTCGCGGACAACCTATTTAAAATGGGTTTTCTGTTGTCAGATTAATACCTACTAATATGGGGAGAGTAGTAAGTCATAAGCTTGATTGTTTAGCTTACTTCTCTCTCAGTTTTAGAAAAAATAATGATTAGCTTAGTCTGCCAGACAACTACTAGATTGTTTTCTTGATACACTATTAATTAACGGTGGAGGACTCGAAGGTTTCCTCCGATTGTCCAACCACCGTGTTGACGCAATTAGGAAATTTTTACCATGGAAAGCGTTGCATATATTTTAATTTTAACTATGGCATTAGCTGTTTTATTCTTTGCCATAGCATTTCGCGAACCTCCTCGCATTGAAAAATAAACAACTTAATCAAAACTAAACAGTTTTAATTTGCTTAAATAGCCTGAGCCGTTTTTTACTTTTTATCTTCTAGGTAGAAGTAAGATATAATTACGGCTCAGATTTTGTTTTAATAAATTACTAATTGCTTAGGCAATCTAAATAAACAAAACTAAATTGGAGTCTGACGGTAGTTTAGATTGGTAGCTATCATGCAATGTCCCTATTGCCAAAGTACCGAAAGTCGAGTTTTAGAATCTCGTTCTACAGAAGGTGGGCAAAGTATTCGCAGAAGAAGAGAATGTTTACGCTGTAAGCATCGTTTTACAACTTATGAAAGGATTGAATTTGTACCAATTACGGTAATCAAAAGAGATGGTAGTAGAGAATCATTTGATCGTTCTAAATTAATTAGGGGAATGATTCGAGCTTGTGAAAAAACCGAAATAACTTACAAAAGAATTGAAGCAATTGTAGATGAAATAGAAGCTCAATTACAACAAAGTTTTGAAAGAGAGTTTAGTACCAATGAAATCGGTGAACTAGTCTTGAAATATTTACGTCAGGAAAACGAAGTAGCTTATGTCCGCTTTGCTTCAGTTTATCGTAAGTTTAAAGGCATTAAAGATTTTGTTGAAACTCTTAATCACTTACAAAAAGAAGATTTACAAAATTCAGAAAACGATAAAATCTGGCAAAATTTAGAACAGCAAAATACTTCAACTCCTTTATTGGATTGCATTTCTTAATCAATTACTGAGATTAGTTGAGGCAAATTGTTGTCTAAGGTTAGAGCGTTGACAAAAATAAAGATTAAAAACTGTTATTTTTAGGATATGATGGTAGATCTGTGTTTCTACTTTATCAGTTAGATGAGTAGAACTATCTGACATCAAGGCTAATTAGCCAATGCCAGCACACATCCTGCTAAATTTTAAAATGCTTATCAAAGACTGTTATGAATTTCAGAACAAGGTAAGATAGGGAAATAGAGTTTGGCTACAATTCTTCTCATTGAGTACAAACTATTACTTTATATATCGTTCTCCAATGTTGTTGGGATAGAGAAGTTGGTAAAAAACTCAATGTAGGTGTAGGCTGCACAGTATAAAGTGAGTGTACATCAGCAGGAGGCACGCTAACCAAGGAGATAATAATCACAAGGACAATAAACACACATGATCAATCAGAAAGAAAACGTCACAAGAGATATTGGTTTTACACACGAGGATTTTGCTGCCCTTTTAGATCGGTATGATTATCATTTTAGCCCTGGAGATGTTGTTCCAGGAACAGTGTTTAGCGTAGAACCTAAAGGCGCTCTGATTGACATTGGTGCTAAAACAGCTGCCTATATTCCTATACAAGAAATGTCGATTAACAGAGTCGACGATCCTGCCGAAGTACTCCAGCCCAATGAAACAAGGGAATTTTTTATTCTCACCGATGAAAATGAAGATGGACAATTGACTCTTTCGATTCGTCGTATCGAGTATATGCGTGCTTGGGAAAGAGTTAGACAACTTCAACAGGAAGATGCTACCGTACGCTCGAACGTCTTCGCAACTAATCGAGGTGGTGCATTAGTGAGAATTGAAGGATTACGAGGTTTTATTCCAGGTTCTCATATTAGTGCTAAAGAGGCTAAAGAAGATCTAGTAGGACAAGATTTACCACTGAAGTTTTTAGAAGTAGATGAAGAACGTAATCGTCTTGTTTTAAGCCATCGTCGAGCATTAGTCGAACGGAAAATGAATGGTTTAGAAGTCGGTCAAGTTGTCAGAGGCTCAGTTCGTGGAATCAAGCCTTATGGTGCCTTTATCGATATTGGTGGCGTGAGTGGTTTGCTACACATTTCAGAAATTTCTCACGACCATATTGATACACCTCATAGTGTTTTCAACGTCAATGATGAACTGAAAGTAATGATTATTGACTTAGACGCAGAAAGAGGTCGTATTTCTTTGTCTACGAAACAACTTGAACCTGAAGCAGGGGATATGTTGAAGAATCGAGATTTGGTATTTGAAAAAGCAGAAGAAATGGCTGAAAAATACCGTCAGAAGCTACTAGCTGAAGCCCAAGGGTTAACCTTAGAAGGGGAAGAAGCGATCGCAGCAGTGGATGCAACTGAAGAATTTTCTGAAGAAGAAATGGTTGCTGCTGTAGAAGAATAAAAAATCAATTTTAGATTAAAGTTATTGTAAAAATAAGTGAGGGATCGATCCCTCTTTTTTTATTAAAATTTTTTGAAGAGGAGAAATAAATTTTTGGTCACCATTAAATGTGGCGATCGCGCCTGGAATAATATTCAAGCCATTATTTTTGATAAAGATGGTACTTTAGAAAACTCTTATAATTTTTTAAGAGAGTTAGGTATTACCAGAGCGCGGATTATTGATGCTCAAATTCCTGGGATTGGTGAACCTTTATTGATGGCTTTTGGAATTGACAAGAATCTGCTCGATCCCACAGGATTAATGGCAGTGGGAAGCCGTCAAGAAAACCAAATTGCTGCTGCTGCTTATATTGCAGAAACTGGATGTAGTTGGTTTAAATCAAAACAAATTGCAGCTAATGCTTTCATTGAAGCGGATCGATATTGTCAGAAAACTGCGGTTAATGCTCCTATGTTTCCAAGCAGTTTAGAAATAATTAAACTACTATCAGAAGCTGGGTTCAAATTGGCAATCCTTTCTGCTGATTCTACGGCTCAGGTAGAGCAATTTTTGACAACTCATCGACTATCCGATTACATTCAACTAGCGATGGGTGCAGATCAAGGATTAACTAAACCCGATCCCCAATTATTTATTCAAGCTTGTCAAAGATTAGAAGTTGAACCTAATAGCACTGTCATGATTGGAGACTCACAAGGAGATATAAATATGGCTCAAGCAGCAGGTGCAGCGGGTACAATTGGAATTGCTTGGAATGCTTCTGATGATACTCATTTAGCAGCAGCCGACGTAGCGATCACAAGTTGGGAACAAATTCAAGTTTTGCATTAATCAATTTAACCATTATTATATAAGGTTAACCTAATTAAAGATTATGTTCTTTTTGTATTTACGTGAGGTAATATAGTTGTCCCGTCGTTATTTATTTACCTCGGAATCTGTCACCGAAGGTCATCCCGATAAAATTTGCGATCAGATTTCTGATACTATTGTCGATGCTTTACTATCAGAAGATCAATCGAGTCGAATTGCAGCAGAAGTTGTAGTTAATACAGGTTTAGTGCTAATTACAGGAGAAATTACTACTAAAGCTCACGTTAACTATGTTGATTTAGCTCGCAAGAAAATTGCAGAAATCGGCTACGTTGATGCTGAAAATGGTTTTGCGGCCAATAGTTGCTCTGTTTTAATCGCCCTTGATGAACAATCTCCAGATATTGCTCAGGGGGTAACTGCTGCTCAAGAACAGCGTGAACAACTTAGTGAAGATGAGTTAGATCGAATTGGCGCAGGAGATCAAGGCATTATGTTTGGTTTTGCCTGCAATGAAACTCCTGAACTAATGCCTATGCCGATTAGTTTAGCTCATCGGATGTCTCGGCGTTTAGCAGCAGTACGTAAAACTGGGGAATTAGCTTATTTGCGTCCTGATGGCAAAACTCAGGTTTCTGTAATTTATGAAGATGGACAACCCATTGGCATTGATACAATTTTAATTTCTACTCAACATACCGAAATTATTGGCGAAATTACGGAAGGTAGTGCAGTTCAAAATAAAATTAAAACAGACCTGTGGGAAGCAGTAGTTCAGCCTGTTTTTGGAGATTTGAGTGTTAAACCAGACCAAAATACCCGTTTTTTGGTTAATCCTACGGGTAAATTTGTGATTGGTGGTCCTCAAGGAGATTCTGGTTTAACAGGCAGAAAAATCATTGTTGATACTTATGGTGGTTATTCTCGTCACGGTGGTGGTGCTTTTTCTGGTAAAGACCCTACTAAAGTAGACCGCAGTGCTTCTTACGCTTGTCGTTATGTAGCAAAAAATATTGTCGCTGCTGGTTTGGCTGACAAGTGCGAGGTACAAGTCAGTTATGCGATTGGTGTAGCAAGACCTGTAAGTATTTTTATAGAAACTTTTGGAACAGGTAAAGTTTCAGAAGAAAAACTTTTGACGCTAGTTAAAGAATATTTTGAATTTCGTCCTGCTGGGATTATTCAGGCTTTGAATATGCGTCGTTTACCTTCTGAAAGAGGTGGTCGTTTCTATCAAGATGTGGCTGCTTACGGTCATTTTGGTAGAACTGATTTAGATTTACCTTGGGAAAAAACTGACAAAGCTGAATTACTCAAACAGGAGTCTCTTTCTAGTACAGTGGCTTAATTATTAATTAGAGATTTTTTGTCAAACCAAGCTTAAATCTTTAAGGAGGGGAGGACGTGATGTCGGAGAAAACCTCCGACATTTAAACCTTCCGTTGGGTTAGGCGGAGATATCTGTAAAAGCCAATCTAATCATTTTTTGTCCGCCATAGCCCACCACAACTAAACATTTTAGCTGTCTTATTATTTACCCGCTCAACTTTTACATTATTTTAAAAGATTTTATCCGTTATTTAAAACAAGAACAAAATATTTCTTACTTAGGTATTTATAAAAAAAGAGAATTATTTAGATTTGTTCGTTTTTTATTTTATCTTTTTGAAGATGATTTTATTGAAGAGACAATTAAGTACATAGGCAGAATCAATTACACAAAACAATAGTTCATAGTTCATAGTTCAAAATCAAACTGATAACTAGTGAGTGATGGCTATTCCCTGTTCCCTATTCCCTATTTTTTTTCTTCACCAGTGTATTTAATTTTGCCTTACTACTTATCTTTACTACAGAAAATAGCAAGAGTATTAATTGAAAATTGATTTAAAGTGATATCGAATGATTACCTGCGCTCGCGATTCTAACTCCAAAATCTACATCCAAGCTGATATTCCTAAACTTTGTCTTGTTATAAAAGCGATCGCTTGATTTTAATTGTGAAATTTAAAACATCTGTTTCTAGCCGAATTATTTTCTAATAATTTTTTTACTACAGTTATTTTGGAGTAGCAATTTTCTTGTTAAATATTAATGTATACTGTCAGTTTGATCCGCGCTCAATCTTACGAGTTAAAAGAATTACGTAATCAGATTCAATCTTTACTTGAACCTCTAGGGGGAATTCAAGCTTTTGTTCAGGAAGGCGATCGCGTTTTATTAAAGCCCAATTTATTAACAGGTAGTCGTCCGACTAAGGAATGTATTACACGTCCTGAAATAGTTTATTGTGTCGCCCAATTATATCAAGTTCTGATAATCACTTAAAATAAATTCTCTCCGCGTCTCTGTATCCCCTTATCCCCGTGTCCCCGTATCAATCATCACATTTAACTGTTTAAGCGAACCTGATATTAGTACAAGAAGCTGGTGGCAAACCTTTTTTAGGGGACAGTCCAGCTTTTGGTAGTGCTAAAGGAGTTGCCAAAGCAAATGGTTATCTACCTCTAGTTGAAGAATTAAATTTACCGATTGTGGAATTTCATGGTCATCGTTATCCAATCGAAAGTAACAATTTCGATCATTTGCGTTTATCGAAAGAAGCTATGGATGCAGATGTGGTGATCAACTTACCTAAAATCAAATCCCATCTGCAACTAACTGTAACTATGGGAGTAAAAAATCTGTTTGGTTGTGTACCAGGTAAAATGAAGGCATGGTGGCACATGGAAGCAGGTAAAGATGCCCACCGTTTTGGTGAGATGCTAGTCGAAACAGCTAAAGCGATCGCGCCAAATTTAACTATTGTTGATGGGATCATTGGTCATCAAGGGAATGGACCTAGTGGTGGAGAACCCCGTCAATTAGGTGTTTTAGGTGCATCGACTGATGTGTTTGCCTTAGACATAGCGATCGCAGAAATTTTAAATGTCAATCCTGAATTAGTTCCTACCATTGTGGCGCAATCAAAGTTAGGATGTTGTTCAGATTTAGCTCAAATAGAATTTCCTCACAAACATCCCAGAGATTTACAGATTGAAGATTGGAAGTTACCCGAAGCTTTGATGCCGATTGATTTTGGTTTACCTCGTGTACTTCGTTCTACTTTTAAACATTTTTATATTCGCTTTATTCAAGAACCAATCAAGACTTATACCTTAAAATGATTAATAAAAGAGGATTTTAGTCAAATTTGCTACACAAACTACGCCTAGTAAAGCTTAAGCTATTATTACCCTCCGATTGCTTATTCAGACCGCCCAAATCTAAAGGCGGTTTTTTATTTAATTATCAAATTGAGCGGGTAAGAGAGTATGCGTTACCGCATCTTTTTTCCCCATCTTTAAATACTCTCTATTGTCTAAGCTATTGATGCAAAAAAAGCAAAATCAAATTTCGTAAAATACATAGCTGTTAGCAATTAGTTACAAAAAATACAAAATTCCCCTATCTCTTTGCCATTAAATAAACACATTAATGTTTTTAGCGAGCAGAAAACATATCAAAGTAGTTGTTATTTGTAGATTTAGAATTAGCAAACATTAAGTTGTTCATCAGTTTTAGCCAACTTAAACAAAGAAATTAATAAATTTGCATAGTAATCAAATCTCATAAATTTGCTCAAAATACAATCATTTGAGGAGAAGCACAGTGGTAGCAACTGCAAAACCAACCAAAATGAACAAATTTGAAGCTTTTAAATCAGAAAAAGATGGATTAGCTGTCAAAGATGAACTAGAAAAATTTGCCCAACTTGGTTGGGAAGCAATGGATGAAACAGATTTACAACATCGTCTTAAATGGGTAGGAGTATTTTATCGTCCTGTCACACCAGGAAAATTTATGTTGCGGATGCGAATGCCCAACGGAATTATCACCAGCGAACAGATGAACGTACTAGCAGAAGTCATCGAACGTTATGGTGAAGACGGGAACGCAGACATCACGACTAGACAAAATCTGCAATTGAGAGGAATTCGTTTGGAAGACGTACCTGAGATTTTCCGTCGTTTTCAAGCAGTAGGTTTAACCTCAGTGCAATCGGGAATGGATAATGTGCGTAACATTACTGGTTCTCCAATGGCAGGAATTGACGCTGATGAATTGATCGATACTCGTGAACTCGTTCAACAAGTTCAAGATATGATTACCAATCAAGGTCAAGGTAATTATGAGTTTACTAATCTACCACGCAAATTTAATATTGCGATCGAAGGTGGTAGAGATAATTCTGTCCATGCTGAAATTAATGATATTGCTTTCGTTCCAGCCTATCAAGAAGGACAATTAGGTTTTAATGTCCTAGTTGGTGGGTTTTTCTCTGCTAAACGTTGTGAAGCAGCTATTCCTCTTAATGTGTGGGTTGCACCTAATCAAGAGGTTGTCGAATTATGCCGAGCAATTTTAACGGTTTACCGAGATCATGGTTTACGCTCTAATCGCCAAAAAGCAAGATTAATGTGGCTGATAGATGAATGGGGCATTGATAAGTTTCGTGCTATGGTAGAAGCCCAATTAGGGCATACTTTAGCTACGGCTGCCCCAGAAGATGCTCTTGATTGGGAAAAAAGAGATCATCTTGGCGTATTTCCACAAAAACAACCAGGTTTGAATTATGTGGGAATGCACGTACCAATCGGTCGATTCTACGCCCAAGATATGTTTGACTTGGCAAGGATAGCTGAAGTATATGGTAGCGGAGAAATTCGTTTAACTGTAGAACAAAATGTAATTATTCCTAATATTCCTAATGAAAATTTGGAAGCTTTTTTAACAGAACCTATTTTAGAAAAATTCACCCTCGAACCAAAACCGCTAGAAAGAACTTTAGTTTCTTGCACTGGAGCGCAATTTTGTAATTTTGCTTTAGTAGAGACTAAAAATCGCGCTTTAGCTTTAGCAAGGGAATTAGATGCAGAATTAGAATTACCAAATAAAGTCCGCATTCATTGGACTGGATGTCCTAATTCCTGTGGTCAACCCCAAGTAGCAGATATTGGTTTAATGGGAACTAAAGTACGCAAGGATGGTAAAACCGTTGAAGGAGTAGATCTCTACATGGGTGGCAAAGTTGGCAAAGATGCTGAACTCGGTACTTGTGTTCAAAAAGGAATTGCTTGTGACGATCTTAAATCAGTATTGCGCGAGATTTTGATTGACAAGTTTGGTGCTAAACCTCGCTCATTTTAAACTTATTGATTATTAGTCTACATTGTCTGGGAAATCCCAGACTTGTGACTATTAGGAAAGCTCTTGAGTTTTATGCAAAATAAAAATATTTTCGATGTTAAAAATGCATTTTTGGTAATAATTTGTAACAATCAATACGAAAAATTTCATTTAAGAATGTGATTCTAGTAGCTCAGATTAACTAAAAAAAAGGAAGGAAATAAAATCATAATTTGAAAAAGCTACACCGACACAAATGGAAAAACTTCTATAAAATTTGTACTCAACATACCAAGCCAAATTAGAAAATAACAACACATAACTTCCATAATTTTTTTTTAGACACATCTAGATAAAAATTCAGTTCTTAATTTCATTTGTCAATTAATTCATAATAATTCCTTTGTAATTTCTATGTCCAAACTCTCTCGTCGTAGATTTATTTTTACTGCTGGAGCAACTGCTGCTGGTACTTTTTTAGTTCATGGCTGTACTTCTTCTAGTAATAATTCTGGTGGTAATTCAGCCGAATCTACTCCCACAGCAACACCAGTAGCAAATCTCAGCCCTGAAGAAACTCCAGAAGTTACCAGTGCCAAACTAGGGTTTATCGCTTTAACTGACTCTGCACCCCTAATTATTGCTTTAGAAAAAGGTCTATTTGCTAAATACGGGATGACAGACGTAGAAGTTCTCAAACAAGCTTCTTGGCCTGTGACTAGAGATAACATTGAACTTGGTTCAGCAGGAGGTGGAATTGATGGGGCGCATATTCTTACTCCTATGCCTTATTTGATGACTTTAGGTAAGATTACTAAACAGCCTGTACCCATGTATATTCTGGCAAGATTAAATGTCAATGGACAGGGAATTTCAGTTAGTGAAGACTACAAAGAGTTAAAAGTAGGCTTAGACAGTTCCAAAATGAAACAGGTTTTTGCTCAAGCTAAAGCAAATAATAAAGAACTTAATGCAGCAATGACTTTTCCCGGCGGAACTCATGATTTGTGGATGCGTTATTGGTTAGCTGCTGGTGGAATCGATCCTGAAAAAGATATTTCTGTAGTACCAGTTCCTCCACCACAAATGGTTGCCAATATGAAGATTGGTGCGATGGAAACTTTTTGTGTAGGTGAACCTTGGAATGCTCAGTTAGTTAATCAAGAACAAGGTTATACTGCATTGGTTACTGGAGAATTATGGAAAAATCACCCAGAAAAAGCCTTTGCTATGCGTGCTGATTGGGTAGATAAAAATCCTAAAGCTGCCAAAGCTTTACTTAAAGCAGTTTTAGAAGCGCAGCAATGGTGTGATAAACCAGAAAATGTCCAGGAGATGTGTGAAATCGTTTCTCAAGATAAATGGTTTAAAGTGCCAGCCGAAGATATTATTGAAAGATCTCAAGGCAAAATTACCTATGGTGATGGACGGATAGTTGAAAATCCTGATATTGCTATGAAATTCTGGAAAGATAATGCTTCTTATCCTTACAAGAGTCATGATTTGTGGTTTTTAACCGAAAACATTCGTTGGGGTTATCTTCCTGCCAATACCGATACTAAAGCTTTGGTGGATAAGGTAAATCGTTCTGATTTATGGAAAGAAGCAGCTAAAGCAATTAAAGTACCCGATGCTCAAATCCCTACTAGTGATTCTCGTGGTATCGAAACTTTCTTTGATGGAGTTAAATTCGATCCCGAAAATCCTAAAGCTTATTTAGACAGTTTGAAAATTAAAAAAGCCTAAGTTTGATCTAGCTGAGGTGGGTAATTGCTCACCTACTAGAATGACAAGCCTAATTTGATGCAATAGAAAAAGTCCACGGATGAACACAGATAAACCTTGTCCTGAGCGATAGCGAAGGGACAGATAGTTGTCGATAAGAACAAATGTTATTGCACTATTTCAGTTGTGTCAGTCCACTACAAGTAAATACACCTTCTTTTTCTCTCAATCATGACAGCTAATCTAAACAATACCGTTGGGAAACCTAATTTTTTTGTATCTCTGATTAAAAATCCACCTAGGAAATTACTCGCTCCTCTTTGTGCAATTCTATTTATTTTGACTCTTTGGCAGGTTTTGTGTAGTAGTCCCGATGCTAATTTACCAAGTCCTTTAAAAACTTTTCAGGATACTGCTAATCTAATTTTTGATCCTTTTTTTGATAATGGAGGCACAGATAAAGGTTTATTTTGGCAAATCATAGCTAGCTTACAAAGAGTAGCAATTGGTTATACTTTGGCTGCTGTAGTCGGAATTGGATTAGGAATTTTGATCGGTTCTAATGCTTTTATGTATGATGCGTTGGATCCTATCTTTCAAGTATTGAGAACTGTACCACCTTTAGCTTGGTTACCTATTGCCCTCGCTGCGTTTCAAGAAGCCAATCCTTCAGCAATTTTTGTTATTTTTATTACGGCAATTTGGCCAATTATTATTAATACTACGGTAGGGGTACAGCAAATACCTCAAGATTATAAGAACGTAGCTAAAGTTTTACGTTTGTCTGGAACTAAGTATTTTTGGGAAATTATGTTCCCTGCTGCGGTTCCTTATATTTTTACGGGTTTAAGAATTGGGATTGGTCTTTCTTGGTTAGCGATCGTAGCAGCAGAAATGTTGGTTGGTGGTGTAGGAATTGGTTTCTTTATTTGGGACTCTTACAACAGTTCTCAATTAAGTGAAATTATTGTGGCTTTGATTTATGTTGGGATTGTGGGATTAATTCTCGATCGCTTGGTTGCTTGGATTGCTTCAATCGTAGTTCCTTCAGAGCAACAACAGTAAATATTTTGTCATTAGTCATTAGTTTTTAGCTATAGCCTATAGGCTTTCTTCTATTCATCATTCCTCGTTCATCATTCCCTATTCCCTATTCCTAAAAAAAAACTATGACAGCATTTCTTGAAGTAGATCACGTTGATAAGGTATTTCCTCTCGCGAATGGGGGAAGATACGTTGCCTTAAAAAATATCCATCTGGAAATTAAACCAGGAGAATTTGTTTGTTTACTTGGACATTCTGGCTGTGGTAAGTCTACCTTGCTAAATATTGTAGCGGGGTTAGATAAGCCAACTCAGGGCGGGATTATTCTGGAAAATAAGCAAGTTAAACAACCAGGACCCGATCGCATGGTAGTCTTTCAAAACTATTCTTTACTTCCTTGGAAGACTGTCCGACAAAATATTGCTTTAGCTGTTAATCAAGTATTCTCTCATAAATCAGACCGCGATCGCCGTGCAATTGTCGAAGAACATATTGACATGGTTAACCTGCGTCATGCAGCCGATAAACATCCTTCGGAATTGTCTGGAGGGATGAAACAAAGAGTTGCGATCGCTCGTGCCTTGGCAATTCGTCCGAAGTTACTGTTGTTGGATGAACCTTTTGGGGCTTTAGATGCTTTAACTAGAGGTAGTCTGCAAGAACAGTTAATGAAAATTTGTCAGGAACATCAAGTTACTTGTCTGATGGTAACTCATGATGCGGATGAAGCCTTATTATTAGCAGATCGCATTGTCATGTTGACTAATGGTCCCGAATCTCATATCGGACAGATTCTCAACGTTAATATTCCTCGTCCCAGAAATCGCCTAGAAGTAGTTAATCATCCTAATTACTACCCTCTGCGTAGTGAAATTGTTTACTTCCTTAATCAACAGAAAAAAGCCAAAAAACGTCAAAGTAAAGCTCCTGTAGTGGTATCTAGTCATGGCGTAGAAAAAGCTAACCTAGAACTTGGCTTTATTCCTCTAACTGACTGCGCTCCCTTAATCGTAGCGAAAGAAAAAGGCTTTTTTGCTAAACATGGTTTAACTGAAGTCAATCTAGTCAAAGAATCTAGTTGGAGTGCGATCGCTTCTGGAGTGACTAGCGGTAAATTAGATGCAGCCCAAATGGTTGCAGGGATGCCTCTAGCCCTAACTATCGGGATGAATCAGAATGCACCTGTACCAACGATAACGGCTTTAACCTTATCCCATAACGGCAATGCGATTACTCTCAGTAAAGAGTTTTATGAAAGAGGAGTACGTACCCTAGCTGATTTCAAAAAAGCGATCGCTAATAATTCTGACCAAGTTTATACATTGGGTGTAGTTGATGAGGCATCGATGCACAATCTGATGCTACGTTACTGGTTAGCTGCTGATGGAATCGATCCAGATCGAGATGTTAATTTAGTAGTGATTCCTCCTGCCGAAATGGTAGCCAACCTCAAAGCAGGCAAGATCGATGGTTACTGTGCAGGAGAACCTTGGAATTCTCAAGCAGTTCAAGAAAATATTGGCTTTGTCATCGCTACCGATTTGGATATTTGGCCTAATTATTTAGAAAAAGTGTTAGGAGTTAGAGAAGATTGGGCAAATAAATATCCCGAAACTCATCTAGCTTTAATTAAAGCGTTGATGGAAGCTTGTCAATATTGTGATGATCGTCGTCATCGTGAAGAAATTGTTCAATTAATCTCTCAACCACAGTATGTAGGTTCTGTACCAGAATATATTCGTCCTGGTTTTCTTGACGCATATAACCGAGGCATAGGTGAACCGTCTCAATTGTTGCCTAAATATAATGAATTTTACCTTAATAAAACCAACTATCCTAGTCGTGTAGAAGGACTGTGGATTTTAGTCCAGATGGCACGTTGGGGAATACTACCTTTCCCTCGTAACTGGATTGAAATTGTAGATAGAGTAAGAAGAACTGATGTTTATTCTGAAGCAGCTAGACAATTAAATCTGCCTGGTTTAGCACCAGAAAGAACTTCTTTTCAATTATTTGATGGTAGTGTATTCAATCCTGATAATCCTCTTGAATATCTCCAAACACTAAAAATTAAACGGGAAATTCGAGTTGAAGAGGTTCAGATCGATCTCATCCCTACAGAAGTAGCTTAATAAGTAGATGTAATTGATGACTTGCATCTACAACAACCACAAACTATATGTAAATTTTGATTAGCCTAATAGTTATTTATTCTAATTACTGAAATGAATTTAATGCCGACTTTAAACAATAGTGTTGAAAATCAACTTTCATCTCCTACTTCAGCAGACTTCTTAGAATTCGATGGTGTTGCCAAAATTTATCCCACTGCCAAAGGTAGTTACACCGTTTTAGAAGATGTCAACTTCAGTGTGAAAGAAGGAGAATTTATCTGCGTCATCGGTCACTCTGGTTGCGGTAAATCCACTCTTTTAAGCATGGTATCGGGATTAAATAAACCGAGTATGGGAGAGATTCGGCTCAGGAATCAGCCCATTACTAAGCCAGGTCCTGAAAGAATGGTAATTTTTCAAAACTATTCTCTTTTGCCCTGGAAAACTGCTTATGAAAATGTTTATTTAGCGGTTGAACAAGTTTATAAACATAAATCTCGCCACGAAAAAAAAGAAATCACTTTAGAACACCTAGAATTAGTAGGTTTAAGCGAAGCAGCTAATAAAAAACCAGGTCAACTTTCTGGAGGGATGAAACAAAGAGTTGCGATCGCTCGTGCTTTGGCAACTCGTCCTGAAGTTTTAATTATGGACGAACCTTTTGGAGCTTTAGATCCCATTACTAGGGAAGAAATGCAAGAAGAATTGCTCAAAATCTGGCAAGATCATCGCTGTACCGTACTAATGATTACTCATGACATCGATGAAGCCTTATTTTTATCAGATCGTTTAGTCATGATGACTAATGGCCCTGCTGCCAACATTGGAGAAATCATCGAAATTCCTTTTGAACGTCCCAGAAATCGCATGAAGTTAATGGAAAATACTCAGTATTTTGAACTGCGTAATTATGCTCTAGATTTTCTTTATCGTCGTTTTGCCCATGATGATGCTTTGGAATAATCAAAGCAATAAAAAATAAGATAAAAAAAATTATTATTACTCTTCAATTGCTCAAATTTTTTTTTCTCAATATTGACTGATCGTAAATGGCACTAAGTTTAATTTATAGTGTCATTTTTTCTTTTTGCTCTGTCTCTTTGTCTTTAGATTTACTAGCTATCAACCATTAAGAATCAATTCCAAGCAAATTATTATGCAATTTAGTAATTTAGATCATGCCAATAACACATCAAAAGTGAGGTAGTAACTTTTTTTTGTATTTAAATATACGAAAAGCTTTATTTAATCGTGTGAACCTAGAATCGCACGCCAAGATAGATAGTTGATTTAATATTCCCAAACAAGATTGCAATTTTCAAAGATTGACTTAAAACCTTAATGAGAAAAAAATTCTCGTAACTCAAGATTGATCACCAATCAACTGTTAAAAATCAGACCAATTATTTCTGATTAATTTAAAGCTTAAACACTACTATTGCAGGTGGACAAGCTTCACCTACGAGCGACGGAGACAGTCCCTCACTTAAAAATAGTTCCGAATCTAGTTCATTAACCTGAAGGAAGGTAAAAAAATGCTTGGAGAAATGTGGCAATTCAGGGGTAGATACAAAATTTTACACATGACCTGGTTTGCGTTCTTTCTATCGTTTGTAGTTTGGTTTAATTTAGCACCTTTAGCAACCTCGGTACAAGCAGATTTAGGTTTAACAGATGCTCAAATCAAAACTTTGGCTATTTGTAATGTTGCTTTAACAGTACCAGCCAGAATTTTAATCGGAATGTTACTAGATAAAGTCGGTCCAAGAAAAACTTATTCTCTTTTGTTAATCTATGCAGCTATTCCTTGTCTGATTTTTGCTGCCTCACAAACTTTTACTCAGTTGGTAGTTTCTCGTTTACTACTAAGTATCGTTGGTGCAGGTTTTGTAATTGGGATCCGCATGGTGGCAGAATGGTTTCCACCCAAAGAAATTGGTTTAGCTGAAGGTGTTTATGGCGGTTGGGGCAATTTTGGTTCTGCTGCTGCTGCTTTTACTTTACCAACCATTGGTGCTTGGATAGCTTTTGGTGCGACTAACCCAACTACAGGGGAAGCTTTACTCAACTGGCGTGGTTGTATCGCTGGAACAGGTATTATTGCTGCTCTCTACGGCATACTTTACTTTTTTAATGTTCAAGATACTCCTCCAGGAAAAGTATATCGCAGACCCCGGAGTGCCAGAGGATTAGAAGTTACTACCAAAAAAGATTTTTGGTTCTTGATGCTGATGAACATTCCCTTAACTGGAATTTTGATGTTGCTGGCTTGGCGTTTGATGAAAGTCCAGTTATACGGCACAGGAACTATGTATCTTGTCTGGATTGGTTTACTCGGTTTGTACCTGTTTCAAGCTTATAATTGCTGGAGTGTTAACAAAGATCTATTAAGTGGTAACAAACGCTATCCTGCTAATGACCGCTACAATTTCTCTCAAGTTGCTATCCTCGAACTAACTTACTTAGTTAACTTTGGTTCTGAATTGGCTGTTGTTTCGATGCTGCCTGCTTTTTTTGAAGGTACTTTTACGCTCTCAAAAGCTCAAGCAGGAATGATTGCTGCTAGCTATGCGTTTATGAACTTAGCTGCACGTCCTGGCGGTGGTTTGATTTCCGATAAACTAGGTAGCCGTAAACTAACAATGGCTGTCCTTACTGCTGGAATGGGAATCGGTTATCTGATGCTTGGTTCAGTTGGTAATAGTTGGTGGTTACCTGTTGCGGTAATCTTAACTATGGCTTGTTCTTTCTTCGTTCAAGCAGGAGAGGGTTCTACCTTTGCAATTGTTCCTTTAGTCAAACGTCGCGTTACTGGACAAATCGCTGGAAATGTAGGTGCTTATGGCAACGTTGGTGCAGTAGCTTATTTAACTATCTATAGTTTGCTGCCTACTTGGTTAGGAGGTGGTACAGAACCTTCACCGGCAATTTTAGCTCAATCTAATACTTATTTCTTCCAAATTATGGGAGTGGCTGCTTTAATTGTTGCGGGTTTATGTTTTTTACTACTTAAAGAACCTAAAGGCTCTTTTGCTGACCATCACGAAGGTGAAGAAGAAGTTATAGAAACTCCAACCATGCACACAGAAATTAAATTTTAACAGGAGAAAGCCTCTGGAAGAAATTTATAGCTGTAGCGTGGGTAATGCCCACTCTACTAATTTTTGAAGATTGTTTGAATTACTTGAGATTTACTCAAAAATGTTTGTTGATAACAAAAACCAAGAAAAATAATGTTTATATTTAAAATTTATAAAATCAGAAGTTTTATTGATTTAAAAAGAAAATAACATTTATTACTTTATTTTTTATTAAAAAAATTGCTTGTACTTGAGCTTGAAATTATAGTAAAAAATTTTGATTAAGTTACATAAATTTCTAAGAGCCAACTTGCTATTAACGAATTGAAGAGAAGCAAAGTGACAGAACCAACCAAAACATTATGTCCATACTGTGGTGTGGGTTGTGGCTTAGAAGTCTTACCTCCAGCACAACCAGGTAAAGCCACTAATCGAGATCATCAAGGTAATCCGATTTGGCAAGTCAGAGGCGATCGCTCTCACCCCTCTAGTCAAGGTAAAATATGTGTTAAAGGTGGTACGATCGCGGAATCTTTGGATCAAAACCGCCTCAAGTATCCCATGATCAGAGATTCTTTAGACCAGCCTTTCCGTCGCGCTAGTTGGGATGAAGCCTTTGAAAAAATTGTTAATAGGATTCAATATCTTCGAGCAACTGAAGGATCAGATGCTATCTGTATGTATGGTTCTGGACAATTTCAAACCGAAGACTATTATATTGCTCAGAAACTTCTCAAAGGTTGTTTAGGCACAAATAATTTTGATGCCAATTCACGTCTGTGTATGTCTTCGGCAGTGGCAGGATATATTCAAAGTTTTGGTTCTGATGGCCCTCCCTGCTGTTACGATGATTTGGAATTAACCGATTGTGCGTTTTTAATCGGAACGAATACGGCTGAGTGTCATCCAATTGTCTTTAATCGCTTGCGAGTTCATCATAAAAAGAACCGTAAAGTAAAAATGATCGTTGTCGATCCTCGTTGCACTCCTACTGCCGAGGCTGCTGACTTGCATTTAGCGATTAAACCAGGGACGGATATAGATTTACTCAATGGCATTGCTCATTTACTGATGCGTTGGGGTTATCTCGATACTCTGTTTATTGATGAATGTACTCAAGGTTTTCCCCAATATACCGAAGTAATTCAACATTATCCCCCCGAAGTCGTCGCTCGAAAATGTGGAATTCGCATCGATCTAATTGAACAAGCAGCCCGTTATTGGGGAGAGTCGGAAAGAGTACTTTCCTTATGGTCGATGGGAATCAATCAATCTTCTGAAGGCACGGCAAAAGTTAGAACCATTATTAATCTGCATTTAATGACAGGAAATATCGGTAAACCAGGTGCTGGTCCTTTTTCCCTGACTGGACAACCAAACGCGATGGGGGGAAGGGAAGCAGGAGGACTCGCCCATATTCTACCTGGCTATAGAATGGTGAAAAATCCTCAACATCGAGCAGAAGTAGAACAATTATGGGGTTTAACACCAGGAAGCATTTCGCCCGTTCCAGGTAAAGATGCTTGGAGTATGATTACAAGTTTAGAAACAGGCTCAGTCGGTTTGTTGTGGATCGCTGCAACTAATCCTGCTGTAAGTATGCCCGATCTAGAACGAACCAAACAAGCTTTAATGCGATCGCCATTAACAGTCTATCAGGATGCTTATTATCCTACTGAAACCTCTGCTTATGCCCATATTTTGTTACCTGCTGCCCAATGGGGCGAAAAAACAGGAACAATGACTAATTCAGAACGAGTAGTGACCCTTTGCCCACAATTTCGTAATCCTCCTGGAGAAGCTAAAGCTGATTGGGAAATCTTTGCTGAAGTTGGTCGTCGTTTAGGCTTTACTAAAGAGTTTAGTTTTACTTCTTCTGAAGAGGTTTACGCCGAATTTATACAGTTAACTCGTAATCGTCCTTGTGATGTCACAGGCTTGAGTTATCAACGTCTGCAACAAGAAGGCCCAATTCAATGGCCCTGTCCCCTGGAAGGAGAGGGGGAGATAGGGAGACAAGGAGATGGGGAGAAAGGATTACTTTCTTCTTTATTTAAAGAAAAAAAACAGGAGAAAGTAGCAGCTAAACGGCTTTATACAGATCGAATATTTAATACTTCTGACGGCAGGGCAAAATTTGCAGCTTTCCATTCCAAAGGATTGGCAGAACCACCCAACAATGAATATCCTTTTGTCTTAACTGTCGGTCGAGTTTATGAACATTGGCACACCATGACTCGCACAGGAAGAATCGAAAAGATTATGAAAAAACAACCTCAACCATTCTTAGAAATTCATCCCCGCGATGCCGAAAAATTAGAAATCGAAGAAGGTATGATGGTAGAAATCGATTCTCGTCGTGGTAAAGGAATTTTTCCTGCTAGAGTAACTAAAGCGATCGCGCCTGGAACAGTTTTTGTACCCATGCACTGGGGAGCATTATGGTCAGAAAATGCCGAAGCTAACGTCCTTACTCATCCAGAAGCTTGTCCAATTTCCCTTGAACCAGAATTAAAAGCCTGTGCAGTAAAATTAATTCCAGTAAAAGCAAAACAAAATTCAGAAATAAAAATTGAACAAGGAGAACTGTTATCTCAAATTTGAAAGCCAAAAGACAAATGACCAATCAATTTTTTCAATTTGAAGCAGATTTTGTGGAATCTTTGCGCTGCATTCCCATGCAAGTCAGGATGAAACTAGATACTTGCGGAGTCAAACTCAAACTTTCTCATTGGCATCAATTTGAGCAAGAAGAACGTCAAGCTTTAGTTGCTTTACCTTGTTCGACCGAAACAGAAGCTCAAAAATACCGCGAATTTTTACAAAATTTAGTTCGAGAAAAAACTGGCGCACCAGCAGGAGAATTAGCAATCGATCCCCATCCTGCCTGGTTAGAGCCAACTTTAATTCCTCAAGAATTGCAAACAAAACTAGCAGAATTTGGTTTACAATTAACCCTTGAACAATGGTCTAAGCTTACTCCTTTGGAACGTTTTGTTTTAATAAAATTGAGTCGTCCCAGTCATGAAAATAACAACTTTTTACCAGCTTTAAAAGAATTCGATCTAATCTAAATAAAAACTTTTAATTGATTATTTAATTGACATTTAATATTATTTTTTAGTAGTTTTATCTAAATGAAATTAATAATTAATAAAATAGTAACAATAAAACTAATTTAATTTTAATAAAAATTTGAATTTTTAAAAGTTATAGTGAAATTTTTCGATTTAATTCAGTAGGTCTGAATTTCTGACAGTTAGATTTTGACGTTCCTTGGGAATACTAATTTTACAAATAAATTGAGTAAACCCTAGTAAATCAAAACTAATCTTAAATGTGACGCAAATGCAACCTACTGTTGACCCTAATCAACCTTTTTCTTTACAGGATATCGATAATTTTATTTGTCTTTTAGAGTCGCATAAACTTGAGCAGCAAAAAGCTTTGACAAGAGTAATTACGAGGATTAGAGAATCTCTAGACTTGGAAAATCTAATCCAAGTTACAGTAACAGAGGTTAGACAATTACTCCAAGTGGATCGAGTGGCGGTATTTCGATTTGAGCCTAATTGCATTTTGCATGATGGAGAATTTATGGCAGAAGATCTCGATCCGCAATGGAACTCAATTCTCGGTCAACGCTTACAAGAAGAATGTTTTGTAGAACAGTACGCCATTGATTACCAGAATGGGAAAGTCCAAGCGATCGCAGATATTTACAATTCTGGTCTAAAAGAATGTTATCTTGCCCTTCTCGAACGATTTCAAATCCGTGCTAATTTGGTCGTGCCTTTGCTCCAGGATCGACTATTGTGGGGATTACTGTGTCTTCATCAGTGTAATGGGGTTAGAGTTTGGACAGAGCATGAAATTGAATTTGTCAAACAAATTGCTGAACATTTAGGAGTTGCCATACAACACAGCAAAATGCTGATGCAAGCCAAGTTGCAAACAGAGCAACAAAAAGCATTAACAGGGGTAATTGCTCACATTCGAGAATCTCTCAACTTAGATGAAATTTTTAATACTACGGTAATAGAGGTTAGGAAATTACTGAATGTTGATCGGGTGGCTATGTTTCGCTTCCAACCAGAGAGTGACTGGAATGATGGTGAATTCATCGCTGAAGACGTAGGTGAGCAATGGAATTCAATGCTGGCTAAATCGTTACACATCCACAATCTTGGGGAACAAGATACCATTGATTTCCAAAATGGCACAATACAAGCTGTGACAGATGTTAATCAAACTGAATTAAAAGATTGTCAGGTTGATCTTCTAGAGCAGTTCCAAATTCGAGCTAATTTAATTGTCCCCTTGCTCAAGGGTAAGTTGTTATGGGGTTTACTATGTATTCATCAGTGTAGTGGGATTCGAGCTTGGGCAGAGCATGAGATTGAATTTGTTAAACAGATTGCTGAACAGTTGGGAGTTGCCCTACAACAATCAGATTATGTCGAACAAATGCAAATTCAATCAGTTCAATTGGCAAATGCCGAACAGCAAAAATGGATTGCCGAACGTCAACAAATCATCTGTAATACGATCCAGAAAATATGCCAATCCTTAGACATTAACATCATTTTTCAGACGGCTACTCAGGAAGTCCGTCAATTACTTAAAGCTGAGAGAGTTGCTATTTACCGCTTTAACTCTGACTGGAGTGGTAACTTTGTAGCTGAATCAATGGCAGAAGGTTGGACACCGCTAGTAGGAGCTTTGCCCAAAATTAACGATACCCATTTGCAAGCAACTCAAGGTGGTAGGTATGCTCAAAATGAAACTTTTGCCGTCGATGATATCTATCAAGCAGGACATTCTGACTGTCATGTGAAATTATTAGAAAAATTTGAAGCCAAAGCCTACGCGATCGCTCCTATCTGGCAAAGCGATCGCTTGTGGGGATTATTAGCTGCCTATCAAAACTCTTCTCCCCGTCATTGGCAAGAAGATGAAAATTTTTTGCTGCGTCAAATTGGTTGGCAACTTGGTGTTGCTCTCCAACAAGCAGAGTATCTTCAGCAAATCCAAGAAAAAGCTGGGGAACGCCAGAGAGCTTTAGCCACTACTATCGAGAAAATCCGCCGTTCTCTGGACATCGATACCATATTTAAAACTACTACTCAAGAAGTCCGCCAACTCCTAAAAGTCGAACGAGTAGCCATTTACCGCTTTCACTCCGACTGGAGTGGTGAATTTGTGGCAGACTCAATTGCTGACGATTGGACACCATTCACCAAAGCGCAAATGATCCAAGAAAATCGTTTGATTCTAGAGAACAAAAACGATCAATATCCTCGTAATGAGATATTTGTCCCAATCTTGCAAGGAGAAAAACTCTGGGGGCTACTCATGGCTTATCAAGCTCTCCAGCCACGTTATTGGCAACAAGAAGAAGTCAATTTACTAGCCCAGGTAGGTGTACAATTAGGAATCGCACTCCAACAAGCGGAACTATTACAACAGACTCAGAAACAAGCCCAAGAATTAGCCTTAGCCCTTAAAGATTTACAACAATCCCAAATTCAACTTATTCAAGGCGAAAAGTTAGCTGGTTTAGGACAGTTGATTGCTGGCATTGCTCACGAAATTAATACTCCTTTGGGTACGATTAAAACCGCAGTGGGAAATATGACTAGAGGCATCAACGAAGCCTTGGAACAACTTCCTCATTTTTGCCAATTGCTTAATTCTACTGAACAAAGTAAGTTTTTTGCTTTAATCGAGCGGGCAATTCAACAACCAGCTTTAGTAACTGGTCGTCAGAAACGAACTCTCAAACAATCATTGACAAAGCGCTTAGAGTCACACAACCTCAAAGACTCTGTTTGGATTGCGGAGCGATTGATTGATATAGGCATCTATGGCGATGAAATTGAACCTTTTATACCTTTGCTAAAGCAAAATAATTGTGAGTTAATTTTACAACTTGCTTATAATCTAGCTCGTCTACCTAACAACAGTCGTACTATCGCTACTGCCGTAGAACGAGTTACCAAAATCATAGTTGCACTTAAAAACTATGCCCGTTACGACAATAGTAATAAACCATATCAAATCCAGATCGTCGAAGGTTTAGAAACTGCTTTAGAACTCTATCACAATAAGCTTAAGCACGATATTGAAGTTATTCGCGATTATCAACCCATTCCTCCTATTTGGTGTTTTCCTGATGAATTGATTCAAGTTTGGACAAATTTAATTCACAATGCGATTCAAGCTATGAAAGAACAAGGAATTTTAACCATCTCCACCTTTGAAGAAGCTAATGGTGTCAAAGTCCGAATTACTGACTCTGGGGCTGGAATTTTGCCAGAAATTCAAGCCAAAATTTTCGAGCCGTTTTTTACAACTAAGCCTATTGGTGAAGGAAATGGTCTTGGCTTATACATTTGTAGAAAAATCATTGATAAACATCAAGGAAAAATTGAGCTTGACAGTCAACCTGGACAGACAATTTTTACAGTGTGGTTACCATTCCAGATTACTGAATAATGCAGGATTAACTTAAATATTTATTGAATCAACTTGGGAGAAATTTAATCATGTGTCATTCTGCTATTCTCTGTGTAGATGATGAAGTTGCCATACTAGAAACACTTAAGGAACAACTTGTCCGTTGCTTTGGGAAAAGCTATTCCTATGAAATTGCCGAAAGTGTTGAAGAAGCATGGGAAATAATTGAAATCTTACAAGAAGAAGGAACACAAATTGTCGTAATTGTTTCAGATTGGTTAATGCCTGGGGTCAAAGGCGATGAGTTTTTGATCCAAGCCCATCGTCGTTTTCCCGAACTTGTCAGTATTTTGTTGACTGGACAAGCCGATGAAGTTGCGATCGCTCGTGCTAAACAAGAAGCTAATCTACACGCTTGTTTGTATAAACCTTGGACAGAAGAGGAGTTATCTCAAGTAATCCTATCAGGGTTAGGTTTAGCCAAAAACTTTTGACCAAAATAAATTTGATTATTTAGCTCATTTTTATTAATTATTTATCAATATTTTAGAGAGGTTAAATTATGATTCATTCAGTAATTTCTTCCCCATCTTTAGTAAGATTAAAATTCAAAGAATTACAACAAAGATATGAATCAGGACAAAGAGATTTTCAACAGGTATCTTTAACAGGAGTTAATTTAAAAGGCGCAGATTTAAGATACATTAATCTTAAAAATGCAGATTTAAGTAATGCAGATTTAAGTGATGCGATTCTCTATGGAGCTAACCTTGAGAATACCAACCTAAATCGTACTAAACTTAATGGAACTAAATTACAAGGAGCATTTTTAGCTCATGCAAGCATTGTTTGTAGTTATTTAAATGATGCCAACTTACGTGATGCTGATTTACGCCATGCTAGTTTAGATGCTGCAACCCTCAAAAGAACTATTTTAGACGGTGCTGATTTAAGAGGTACTTATCTAGTAGGTGCTGATTTAGAACAAGCCAGCTTAAGCAAAGCATACTTCGATCATAATACTCATTTCCCAGACAATTGTAATTGTATTAGCCAAGAAACATGGTTAGAAACAAAGATTTCTATAGAAGATTTACTGCAAAAATTTAATTATCTGACTCAGTACGGCAATCGTTATTTAGGACCAATAATGACTGCCAAAAATTGGCAAGCTTCTCGTCCAGAATCTGCTTGCTTAAACCGATTCATAGTTGATGCGTCTGGTCAAATTAAATTTGCTGGGATTTTAGGAATGAATGTTAAAAATTCACAACGACATTTTGCTCAACAATGGATGATTAATTTTATTAACCTGTGTTCTAAAATTCTTCGAGAGTTTCCTTATCTAATTGACCACGAAAAAATAATTTTTTAATCAACTGAATTTTTCTACTTAACTAATAAATATTTTGAGCAAGAAGATTTTTTGATTGTTCCTCAAATATATTTACTTAAATCGAATTAATCCGAAAACAAAAATTTACCCCCAGAAAAAAAATCAACGTCAATCACTTGACTTAATTTAATTTTTTTGTAAAAACAGGTAATTAACTATGAGAAGTACAATTAATTTGTTCGCTCAAATCAAAACCACTCAAGAGCAAAAATTTACTGGAAAAATTAAGGTAAATAGTTTAAAAAACCTTACTTGGACTCTTTACTTTTGTCAAGGCAGATTAGTTTGGGCTTTTGGCGGTTCTTCTCCTCGTAAATCTTGGCAAAGACATTTAGCTAAATACTGTTCTCAAGTAAATTTTAGTGAAATCAATTTAATCAATTTAGAATCTTTTGATAGTCAAAGCTATAATGCACTAACAGTTTTTTATCAAAATAAAATCGTCAAAAAAGAACAATTAATTCTTTTGATTGAAAATCAAATTAAAGAAATTTTATTTGATATTTTACTCGCCGAAAATACTCATTCATTAGAATATGATGTTGAATCAGAATCTCTTAGTTCTTTTTTTAAATTTGATTTTAAAATTCCTTTGACACTTGTTAATGCTGAATTTATCTACCAGCAAAGCCATCAAATTTGGCTACAATGGAAGCAAAAAGGTCTTCAACTTTGGTCACCTAATTTAACACCAGTTATTAAAAAGCAAGCAGAATTAAAACGTTTGGTTTCAGATTCAATTTATGAACGTTTTGTTCAATTAATCAATGGAAAAAATACCTTGCGCGATCTAGCCTTTAAAATGAATAAAGATGTGGTAGAACTTACGTATTCTCTTAAATCTTATATTCGTCAAGGTTTGATTGAATTAGTTGAAGTTCCTGATTTAATCTCCCCAGCAACTTCAGAACAAACTACTTGTAAAACGAATCAAATCCACAAATCTGCTAGTGCAGAACCCCAACAAGCAAGACAACCATTAGTTGTTTGCATTGATGATAGTTCCCAGGTGCTACAGATGATGGAGCAGATTTTAACCAAAGCAGGCTATCGATTTATGGCTATTCAAGACCCTATTCATACTGTTTCCAAATTAGTTCCTTGTCAACCCGATCTAATTTTTTTGGATATTGCTATGCCTATGGTTAATGGTTACGAAGTCTGTAGCCAATTGCAACGAGTTTCTAAGCTTAAAGATGTACCTGTGGTTATGCTAACAGGCAATAATGGGATTATAGATAGAATGAGAGCTAAAATGAGCGGTGCTTATAGTTTTCTTAGTAAACCAATTGAGAGTGAAAAAATTTTAGCAACAGTAAGAGATTTGCTCTCAGAAAATAGTTCTGACGAATCTTCTCAAGTTCCTAATTACAATCTTACCGATTCTTCAGTGATCTCATCGAGATCCTCTTCCCAGTGCGCGTTTAGCTAAACAACATCTTTTCCAGCAATTATGAAAGGGTTAACCCAAAATAATGCAACTTTAAGACTCTACAATTATTTGGCTTAATTATTTTTTTATTTTACCTCGCCCGCATTAATAGAAGGAAGAAATAGTTTACAGGATTGAGCGACTGCGGACACACAGTGCGTCAAAGACTAACAGCAGCTAGCGCGATCGCGCCAATCAAATCAAGAGCTAATTTGCTGAACATTGCGGTTAATTACAAAATTTAAATATGCCTTACCTAGTCAAACTTAAGACTTCAGAAATGTTAGGATCGCCACAGAAAAGAGAAAGTGAAAACAATAAAGGACAAGAAACTGAATGGAAGAATTCGATCAGTCAATATCTTTCGATGGGAGAGATATTAGACTTAAAGTAGGCTTGCTCGCGCCACAAGCAGGCGGTTCTGTTTTAATTCAATCAGGAGATACAGCAGTATTAGTTACGGCAACTAGAGCAGAAGGAAGAGAAGGAATTGATTTTTTACCTCTCATCGTTGACTACGAAGAAAGGTTGTATGCAGCAGGTAGGATTCCCGGCGGATTTTTAAGAAGAGAAGGAAAACCGCCAGAAAGAGCGATTCTTACTAGTAGATTAATCGATCGCCCTTTACGTCCTCTTTTTCCTGGTTGGTTGCGAGATGATATTCAAATCGTTGCGACTACTTTATCGATGGATCACGAAGTACCCCCTGATATTTTGGCAGTGACAGGTGCTTCCGTAGCTGTATTATTGGCGCAGATACCCTTTTATGGTCCAATGGCAGCGGTAAGAGTTGGTTTAGTTGGTGATGATTTTATTATCAATCCTACTTACCAAGAAATTGAGCAGGGAGACTTAGATCTAGTTGTAGCTGGTAGTCCAGACGGTGTAGTGATGGTAGAAGCCGGGGCAAATCAATTACCAGAACAAGATATTATTGAAGCGATTGATTTCGGTTACGAAGCGGTACAAGAATTAATTCAAGCTCAAAGACAATTAATTGAACAGTTGGGTATTGAAATGCCCGTGATTGAACCGCCCGAAGTAGATGAAACTTTGACTAATTTTATTAGCGATCGCGCAACTGAAGCGATCAAACAAGTTCTCTCTCAGTACGATCTCGATAAAAACGCTCGTGATGCAGCTTTAGATGAGATTAAAAAAACCAAAATTGAAGAAGTAATCGCTGAACTACCAGAAGAAGACCCGATCAAAATTGCGACTACTGAAAATCCTAAAGCGATCGCGAATGAATTCAAAGCGGTTACTAAAAAATTAATGCGGGCGCAAATTATCGAACAAAGTGTTCGAGTTGACGGACGTACATTAGACCAAGTTAGACCAATTTCTTGTCGGGTCGGACTGCTACCCCAACGTGTTCACGGTAGCGGTTTGTTTAGAAGAGGATTAACTCAGGTTCTTTCAATTGCTACCTTGGGAACTTCAGGAGATGCTCAAGATTTAGCTGATGATCTTCATCCCGAAGACGAAAAACGTTATCTCCATCATTACAATTTTCCGCCTTTTTCCGTAGGAGAAACTAAACCTCTACGTTCCCCAGGACGCAGAGAAATTGGTCATGGTGCTTTAGCAGAACGTGCGCTCGTCCCAGTTTTACCACCTCAAGAAGAATTTCCTTATGTAGTTAGAGTCGTCTCGGAAGTTTTATCTTCCAACGGTTCGACTTCGATGGGTTCGGTTTGTGGTTCTACTCTGGCGTTGATGGATGCAGGTGTACCAATTACTAAACCCGTTAGTGGTGCAGCAATGGGTTTAATCAAAGAAGGGGACGAAGTCAGAATTCTTACGGATATTCAAGGGATTGAAGATTTCTTAGGAGATATGGACTTTAAAGTCGCGGGTACAGATACAGGGATTACCGCGTTGCAAATGGATATGAAAATCACTGGCTTATCAATGGATGTAGTCGCCAAAGCAATCCAACAAGCTAAACCTGCCAGAATGCATATTCTGGAAGCAATGCTTAAAACAATCGCTGAACCTCGTTCAGAGTTATCCCCCTATGCACCAAGGTTACTAACCATCAAAATCGATCCCGAACTAATTGGTTTAGTCATTGGTCCTTCTGGTAAAACAATTAAAGGAATTACCGAACAAACAGGAGCAAAAATTGACATCGAAGATGATGGGACAGTAGTGATTGCAGCCGTTGAAGCCGAAAAAGCTGAACGAGCCAGAAGTATTATTTCTGGTATGACCCGTAAATTAAATGAAGGGGATGTATACGTTGGTAAAGTTACCCGAATCATTGACATTGGAGCTTTTGTAGAAATTCTACCTGGTAAAGAAGGGATGATTCATATCTCTCAACTAGCTGAAGGTAGAGTCGGCAAAGTTGAAGATGAAGTTGCTGTGGGAGATGAAATCGTAGTTAAAGTTAGAGGATTTGATAATAAAGGTCGTCTTAATTTGACCCGATTGGGCATTCACCCCGACGAAGCAGCAGCAGCAAGAGCAGCCGTGGCTGTGAAATAACTTACTAGTGGTTCTTACTTTGATGAAGTAAGGGCGAACGGCCGTTCGCCCCTACGTTAAATAATTTATGGATTTGAAATTATTAACCCTAACAAGATTAGGCAATGATGGTCACTTTGCCAGTATCCAAATCATAACGACCGCCGACAATTTTTAATTTGTTTGATTCAACGCGATCGCGTAAAATTGGAGAGGTTTTTAAATTCTCAATCTGGTCTTGGACATTAGCAATTACAGCATTATCTACTAGATCTCCCGACTTTTCTTTGATTCTTTCTACAGAGGGTTTAATTGCTTTAACAAAACTGTCAATCTGACTGTTAGCTAAAGATTCATTCTTAACCGCAGCCGTTACCGCACCACATCGCTCATGTCCTAGTACCATCAGTAGAGGAGTTTCTAACAAAGCTACGGCATATTCAAGACTTCCTAAAACTTCGGGAGTAGCAATATTACCAGCAACCCGAACATCAAAAAGATCTCCGATCCCTTGGTCGAATAGCATTTCTGGCAAAACTCGCGAATCAGCACAACTGAGGATAGTTGCAAAGGGATGTTGAGCTTGAGAAACTTCTTGTAAACGAATTGAAGCCTGATGAGGTCTTCTCATTAAATGGCTGACAAATCGCCGATTCCCTTCAATTAACATCTGTAAAGCTTCATCAGGAGTAGGTTGTAAAGTGTCAGCTTGAGCTTGTTCTACATCCCAAACTAGACTGCTAGCACCTACTAACAAGCCTAAAGCAGTTACCGTTCCCAATTGTAAAAACTGACGACGGTCGCTAAAATTATTTTCCTGTTTCATAGGGCTTGTCATAGAGATGCGACACATTTAACAGAGCGAATTTCCATCACATCAGAGACATAGCAAGTGCCTCCAAATTTATTGAGTAGAGGTCGAATGTTTTCCACTACCGATTTCAGTTGGTCTGGCATACAAAAAGCAATCACATAAACATTGTCCAGCATGGTCATATCTAAATCTTCTGCCCCGTCTCGCAATCCTTTACCCGCTACATTGCGAATGACCGCATGACCATGGACACCAGATTTGTCCAAACTATCTAAAATTTTGGCTAATTCAAAAGAATTAGCGATTATTTCAATCTTTTTAACTAAATGCATGATCTTATCTCCAAAATAGATTGATTCCGTACAGATATATAGGAATTCCCACAATAATATTGAACGGAAAAGTCACAGCTAAAGCAGTAGACACATAGAGACTAGGATTAGCTTCGGGAACAGTCAAACGCATGGCAGCAGGTACAGCAATATAAGAGGCACTAGCACAAAGTACTGAAAATAGAAGAGCATTCCCTTTCGGCATTTCGATCAACCAAGCGATCGCTATTCCAATCACTGCATTGACTATTGGGATCAGTATGGCAAAAGAAATCAGGAAAATTCCAGTTTTTTGTAAGTCTTTAATCCTTCTTGCAGCAACCAGTCCCATATCTAATAAAAAGAAGGTTAAAACTCCGTAAAACATTCCTTGAGTAAAAGGTTCTAAGACTTGCCAACCATGTTCTCCTGTTAAAAATCCAATGATTAAGCTACCTACCAAAAGAAAAACTGAACTATTTAGAAATGCGTCTCGCAAAACCTCTGACCAGACAAAATCACGCTCTTCGCCTCTGTCTGAAGCAAATAGATTAACCAAAATTAAGCCAACGATAATTGCGGGAGATTCCATCAGAGCAAGGGCTGCTACCATATATCCATCATAGTCAATTCCTAATTCGCTTAAGAAAGCACTAGCGGTAATAAAAGTAACAGCACTAATTGAACCATAGGTAGCTGCGATCGCAGCAGAATCGTAAGTATCTAATTTGAACTTGAGAATAAAAAAGGTGTAAATCGGTACAACACAAGCCATTAACATTGCTGCTACCAGAGTCAAAATTACTTCTTGGGTAATACCACTTTTAATTAGTTCTACTCCTCCTTTAAATCCAATCGCAAACAACAGATAAAGGGAAAATAGTTTGGGAATTGGAGGAGGAATTTCTAAATCAGATTTAACTAAAACCGCAGTCATTCCTAAAAAGAAAAATAGAACTGGCGGATTGAGGATATTAGATACGATCAGACTAGTATCCATGTCCGTTCCTCCTCACCACAACTATATAAATAACGAAATTTTGTTCTATCATCTAAGGTATAAGTATTCGACATTAAGAAAAAAATTGAATTTTTGGTGCTTCCTTTGACTAAATTTATTATTTTGTAGCTACCAACAACGAATTTGTTAAGAAAATTAGCTAAATCTCAATTTAGATGGGAATTTTTTTTCTTCACTGCTCTTTTAAGCACAAAAAGTTCTAATTTTTTGCCTTGAACAACATCGGCTTAGATTGGAACTTATACATAGTAAGTAGTCGTGCCAAATTAATTACTTAGTAGAGACAAGGCAGAAGGTAAGAAGAAATTTAAAATATCTAAATAATTATGTAATGGTACTTATCATGATAAAATACATAGTCCTCTAAATCCTTCAAAACCTTGGTCTGATAATAAACGAGCAAATACTTATACAATCGTTGTTTGAATGACGAAGTTAAAAAACTGGTAAGAAAAATCTCCAGTGAGAAATTTGAAAAGTACTTACACACAAAGGTTTTATGTCTTCAAAAACACTCTTCGATAAAGTTTGGGACTTACATACAGTTGGTACACTTCCTTCAGGTCAAACTCAACTATTGATCGGCTTACACTTAATTCATGAGGTTACTAGTCCTCAAGCCTTTGCCATGCTGAGAGAAAGAGGTTTAAAAGTTTTATTTCCAGAACGTACGGTAGCGACAGTAGACCATATTGTACCGACTGAAAATCAAGCACGTCCTTTTGCTGATGATTTAGCAGAAGAAATGATGCAAGCGCTAGAACAAAATACCAAAGATTTTGGGATTAGATTTTATAATGTCGGTTCTGGTAGTCAAGGCATCGTTCATGTCATTGCACCCGAACAAGGATTAACTCAACCAGGCATGACAGTTGCTTGTGGTGACTCTCATACTTCTACTCATGGTGCTTTTGGCGCGATCGCTTTTGGGATTGGTACGTCCCAAGTTAGGGATGTTTTAGCTTCTCAAACTCTAGCTTTATCTAAACTCAAAGTCCGTAAAATTGAGGTGAACGGCGAATTACCCCCAGGAGTCTATGCTAAAGATATTATTCTTCATATCATTCGTAAACTAGGGGTTAACGGCGGTGTCGGTTACGCCTACGAGTATGCAGGAAGCACCTTTACTGCCATGAATATGGAAGAAAGGATGACTGTTTGCAATATGTCGATTGAAGGTGGTGCGCGCTGCGGTTACATTAATCCCGATCAAGTTACATTTGATTATCTTAAAGGTAAAGATTTTGCACCAAAAGGCAAAGACTGGGACAAAGCAGTAGAATGGTGGCAAAGTATTCGCAGTGACGAAGATGCCGTTTATGATGATGTAGTTACTTTTGATGCTGCTGAAATCGAACCTACGGTGACTTGGGGAATTACTCCTGGACAAGGCATCGGTATTAGTGAAACTGTTCCTACTCCTGAAAGTTTAGCAGATAGTGAAAAAGCGATCGCATCAGAAGCTTATCAGTATATGCAACTAACTCCAGGCAAACCAATTAAAGGCACAAAAATCGATGTCTGTTTTATCGGTAGCTGTACTAATGGTAGAATCAGCGATCTTAGGGAAGCTGCTAAATTTGCTAAAGGACATCACGTCGCAGCAGGAGTAAAAGCTTTTGTAGTTCCTGGTTCAGAACGAGTCAAACAACAAGCAGAAGCAGAAGGTTTAGATAAAATCTTTACCGAAGCTGGTTTTGAATGGCGTGAACCTGGTTGTTCGATGTGTTTGGCAATGAATCCCGATAAACTCCAAGGCGATCAAATTAGTGCATCTTCTTCCAATCGTAACTTTAAAGGTCGTCAAGGTTCAGCTACTGGTAGAATTTTGTTGATGAGTCCAGCAATGGTAGTTGCTGCTGCCGTCAAGGGAGAGGTAACGGATGTCAGGGAATTAGAACAAGTTAGCTAATCTAAAGAGAAATAAAGTTTTAGAGCAATTTAAATGGGGAAAATTGACCATTGCGTTCACTATAACAGTTCTAACCTTTTGTTTGCTAAATCTTAGTTGCTCTTACCTCAGAAACAGGATATTATTTTTACAAAATTTTTCGATCTCAATTGCGCTAAAATCCCACGCTAGCCTTATAAATAAATCTAGAGTAAAAAATTACTGCAATAAGGAGATAATAAATTGAAAAAAATTGAAGCAATTATTCGTCCTTTTAAATTAGATGAAGTAAAAATCGCTTTAGTCAACGCAGGGGTTGTTGGTATGACAGTCTCTGAAGTGCGAGGTTTTGGTAGACAGAAAGGACAAACTGAAAGATATCGTGGTTCAGAATATACTGTCGAATTTCTCCAAAAACTCAAAATCGAAATCGTAGTCGAAGATAACCAAGTAGATATGGTAGTAGATAAAATTATTGCTGCTGCTAGAACAGGTGAAATTGGTGATGGTAAGATTTTTGTTCATCCCGTCGACGAAGTTATTCGTATTCGTACAGGAGAACGAAATCTCGAAGCGGTTTAATTATTCGTTATTGGTCATTAGTAAACTACCCACACTGACCCGAAGCGGGTACAATGTGGGCTTTTAGTAGCCCTGAACTATCTGTGCTGAGATTGCAACACAGATAGTTCGAGCCTCTGGGCTGGTTTACAAAAACAGCCCCAATAGCAGATATATTCTTGCTGCCGTTATAGTCAGCGTCACCACTCCAAGAACAAGCCTCATTAGTACATTTGAAACGCTTGTCAGAGATACTCCGCCCTCTGACGGCGGAGCCTCCTCTGACTTCGTCAGAACGCAGTCCAATATGTAGGCATTGATGACAGGTCTGGCTTGTCCAAGCTGGAGGAACAGCAATTATTTCTACTCCAAATTGGATGCCTTTGTATTCTAAAAAAGAACGCAATTGATAAAAAGACCAAGAATTAGACCGTCTACGTTCTGTTTTGTTTCTTGGCTTTTGATTGGTTCTTTCACGAATACCTGTTAAGTCCTCAATTGCCACTGTCGCATTATTTTTTAATGCGTCCTGAATTATAGACTTGCTGATGTTGTGGTTTAGCCATTGTTGAAATCTTCTCTCCTTGCCCGACAACCGTTGCAAAATCTGCCTTGCCCTGCGACGAGTAGACCTTGTGCCTTTCGTAGCCTTTTTCTGGAGAGATGCCCTCACTCTAGAAAACTTGTCTCTAACATCGTTGATTTGTTTTCCATCCCACGTATCACCATTGCTAGTTACAGCAATGTCACGACGACCAAAATCAACACCAATCACATTATTTGACTTGATTCGTTCTGGTGCTTCATCTTTGATTTGGATGTGGATGTAGTAGTTGCCATCACGATGCTTACACAACTGTGCCGATGTAGGTTTTCTACCTTTTAATTTACCTCTTTGATAATTACCAGCATCAATTTTAATGTGTTCCCTGCCGTTCATCAAAGTCAAGCTAACAGTCCAGTCTTTTTCTCTAAATGAGAAAATTCTGGCATCATAATCAGCGGAGATGAGAAACTATATTCAATTCTCATCTCCAATTCTCACAAAGACCAATAAGTTTCTTCCGATAGAATTTTGCTCACTTTTACTAACAAACTAGAAAAAGCTAAACAATGCAAAGTAATTGTTATTACTTAGGGAATATCTACCAATGCCTATATCAAAAAATGTAAGGCTCTTTAACTTTACTGCTGCCTTGGTTCTCGGCTATTTACAGTAGCTTTTTTAGAGCTTTTTGCTTTGTTTCCATAGAGGCGACTTATCAGTATAGAGGTCACTTACAAACACGGGTTTTCACCTGAAGCTTTAGGTATTTTACCCGAAAAATTATCTAAAATAAACCCCGACAATTATAATTAATTGTTAATATTAGTGAACAAAACATAGACTGTTATTTAACCTCACCTATTTGAGAAAGGCTATATATATTACTCTTGTCTTCAATGAACAATTATTGACGTTTTTCTATCTTGATAACGAATTGACCTAAATTGATAGTTAAGAGTTTCAGAAATTAAAAACAGCAGCTCGTTTTACTTACAATTTAGCCCACGATTTATCTACCTTAGTTTCTCAATTTCTGCGAACACCTCAAATTTATTTATTTTTGAACCAAAACTGAGGAACAAAATGTATGGCTATACGCATTCTGTTAGTGGAAGATGAAGTTAAACTAGCACGATTTATCGAACTAGAACTAAAAAGTGAAGGTTATCAAATTAGTGTTGCTCACGATGGAATCACTGGATTAGCGATAGCACGAGAGTCACCCCCAGATTTAGCGATTTTGGATTGGATGTTACCAGGGTTAACAGGTGTCGAAATCTGTCGACGTTTGCGTTCTACTGGTAATTTAGTACCAGTAATTTTTATCACTGGTAGAGACGAAATTAGCGATCGCGTTATGGGTTTGGATTCAGGTGCGGACGATTATGTAGTCAAGCCATTTAGTATTGAAGAGTTATTGGCTAGGATTCGCGCTCATTTACGTCGTAATCAAAAATTAGAGCCAGATTTACTGCAATTTGCTGACTTAAGTTTAAACCGTTTGACCCGTGAGGTGTACCGCAATGGAGAATTAATTGAACTGACTGCTAAAGAGTTTGAGTTACTCGAATATCTTCTCGCTCATCCGCGACAAGTGCTGACTAAAAACCAAATTTTAGAAAGGGTTTGGGGCTACGATTTTATGGGAGATTCTAATATTATTGAGGTTTATATTCGTTATTTACGGCTTAAATTAGAGCAAAATAATCAAAATAGGCTGATTCATACGGTAAGAGGTGTGGGTTATGCTTTACGGGAATCAAAAATGAACTAATGAGTAATTAAAAGAAGGGAATTGATATTCAGTAAGAATTAAGGTCTTTCTAATGTTCTGGATTTAAGCTTTTAGGTAAAGCGATCGATTTTTAGGAAAGATAATCGATTATGAATTTTCTTCCAGGCTACGAGGTTGTTGAATTATTGGATGAGAGTAGTAAGTCTTTAGTTTATCGCGGATGGAGAATTAAAGACCGCTTGCCCGTAATTTTAAAAATACTCAATTCCTATTCTTCTGTAGAAGATATTGCTCGTTTTCGTTTGGAATATGAAATAACTCGCAGCTTTAATTTGGAAGGGGTAGTTAAAGCTTACGGATTGGAAACTTATAATAGCAATCTAGTCATTATTCTGGAAGATTTTGGCGGTACATCTCTAAATAAACTAATATCTAATCAAAAATTTAGTTTAAAAGAATCACTAGAATTGGCTAAAGAAATTACTCTAGTTTTAGGACAAATTCATCAGCAAAAGATCGTACATAAGGATATTAATCCCTCTAATATTGTTTTTAATCCAGTTACCAAGCAATTAAAGTTAATCGATTTTGGAATTGCCAGTGATTTATCTACAGACGATTATATAATTACTCATCCTCATTTCTTAGAAGGTAATTTAGCGTATATTTCTCCTGAACAAACGGGTAGAATGAATCGACATCTAGACTATCGGAGTGATTTTTACAGTTTAGGAATTACACTTTATCAATTATTATGCGATCGCCTTCCTTTTACGGCAACAGAACCAATAGAGTTGGTTCATTGTCATCTGGCAAAACAAGCGATCGCACCGCAAGAAATAAATCAGAAAATTCCTACTGTTGTTTCTAATTTAGTCATAAAATTATTGGCTAAAAATCCTGAAGAACGATATCAAAGTAGTTGGGGTATTTATAAAGATTTAGAAGAGTGTTTGCAGCAATTAGAAACTAATAATACAGTTCAAGATTTTGTTTTAGCTAGTCAAGATATTGTAGAAAAATGGCAGCTTTCTCAAAAGCTGTATGGCAGAGAAAAAGAATTATTTTTTATATTGAATGCTTTTAAGAAATCTAGGAAAGGACGACAACAGGTAATCTTAATAGCTGGAGAGTGTGGAATTGGCAAGACGACTTTAGTAAGAAAAATAGAACCAGAAGTTTTAAAATATCGCGGTTATTTTATTACAGGAAAATATGAATCGATTAACTGTAATATTCCCTATTATGGATTAATCAAAGCTTTTCAAGAATTAATTGATCGCTTGCTGATTGAACCTGAAGCGAATTTAAATATATGGCGAAATAAATTGTTAACTGCTTTGGGTAATAACGGGCAAATTATTATCGATTTAATTCCCCAATTAGAATTAATTATTGGCAAGCAAAATACTGTAACAGCATTAGCTCCTGCGGAAGAAAGACATCGTTTTAATTTAGTTTGGCTGAACTTTATTAATGTTTTTGCGACAGCAGATCATCCTTTGGTAATTTTTTTAGACGATTTACAGTGGGCGGATGCTGCTTCTTTAAATTTAATCCAAATACTATTAACTACTTCAACTATTCAATATTTACTAATTATAGGAGCTTATCGTACTGAAGAGGTAGATCGACAACATCCTTTAAGTTTAGTCATCGACGAAATTCAAACTAATATACCAATTAAAAATCTTCTGATTAATGGTTTGACTGTCAATGAAATTAATCACTTAATTGTCGATAGTTTTATGTGTAAATTGCCTGAGAGTAAATCATTAGCAGAATTAGTTGTACAAAAAACTGCTGGCAATCCATTTTTTATGAATCGCTGGTTAAAATCTCTCTACCAAGAAAAATTGATTTTTTTTGAATTTCCTACAGGATGGCATTGGGATTTAGAGTTAATTAAAACTACCGCAAGTGCAGCTAATGTGATCGAGTTAATTATTAAAAAACTGCACGATCTATCAGAAAATACACAACAAGTCTTAAAAATAGCTGCTTGTATTGGCGATCGCTTCGAGTTAAAAACTCTCGCTTTAGTTATTAATCAATCTCTGGCTGAAACTGCTTTTAATCTTACAGAAGCAGTCAAACAAGGCTCGATTGTACCTAATGGTAATCAATATAAATACTTGCAAACGTATCTTCAAGAAGGAAATGATAATTTTCAGATTAATTATAAGTTTATCCACGATCGCGTTCAGCAAACAGTTTATTCTTTACTTTCAGAATCAGAAAAACAGTCTATTCATTTAAAAATTGGTCGAATTTTATTAGATTTAACGCCTTTTAATAATTTATCAGAAAAAATCTTTACCATTGTCAATCATCTAAATTTGGGTAGGGAATTAATTACTGAACCAAATGAAAAACAGCGATTAATACAGTTAAATTTGTTAGCAGGAAAAAAAGCTCAAGCTTCCTCAGCATATACAGCAGCATTAACTTATTTTAATTTAGGTAGAGAGTTATTAGAACCAACCAGATGGTTGCATTCTTATCAATTGACACTAGAGCTTTATAGTTGTACCGCCGAAGCAGCTTACTTAAATGGTGACTATCTACAAATGGAGAAATTAAGCGAGATAGTGTTGCGCCAAGCAAAAACACCTTTAGAACGAGTTGCAGTATATCAAGTAAAAATTCAAGCCTATATCGCGCAAAATCAATTTTTAAAAGTGATCGCAACTGCCAGAGAAGTTTTACAAACTTTGGGAGTAAAATTACCGCGACACCCCAGTCAGTGGGATTTAATTTGGGGCAAATTCAAAACTAAATTGGCGTTAAAACATCAAAATACTTCAGATTTAGCTAATCTACCTTTAATGAGAGATGCTAACAAGCTCGCTGCTATGAAAACTATTGCTAGCGTCTGTACTCCCACCTATTTTATTGCTCCTAAGTTGTGGCAATTGATGGTTTTTCAAAAGATTCAACTATCTTTAAAATACGGTAACGCCGCTGGTTCGCCCTTTGGCTATGCCGATTATGGTATGCTTTTGGCAGTAGAAGGGAATTTCAAAGCAAGTTACGAATTTGCCCAATTATCTTTAAACTTACTCTCTCGTTTACAAGCCACAGAATTTAAATCTAAAACATTTTTACTGGTTAATATCTACATTCGCCACTGGAAAGAGCATTTAAAAGAGACTTTAGCACCTTTGTTAGAAGCCTATCATAGTGGTTTGGCAATGGGAGATTTAGAATATGCTGTTTTTTGTTTAGTGTTTCGCTTTTATCATTCCTATTTAGTAGGGAGAGGGCTTTCCGAAATAGCAGCAGAAATGGCAAAATATGATTATGCGATCACTAGATTTAACTTAGAAACACCTCTATATGTGCATAAAATCTATTATCAAGTAGTTTTAAATTTATTAGGAGAAACCGAAAATCCTTTGTGTTTGGTTGGTAGAAGTTATAACGAAACCCAAGATTTGGCAACGCATCGGGAAAAAGGAGATCGCTATACTATTTTTCATCTCTATCTCAATAAATTAATTCTCTGTTATTTATTCGCTGACTATTCTCAAGCAGTTGTTTATGCCGAACACACCGAAGAATTATTATTAACAGGTGCGGTGGGAATGCTTCTCGTGCCAGTATTTTATTTTTATGCTTCCTTAGCTCATCTGGCTATTTTCCCCTCTGCTACTAAATTACAACGAAAAAAAATTTTAACCAAAGTTGCTGCCAATCAAAAGAAAATGCAGACTTGGGCGCATTATGCACCGATGAACTATTTACACAAATATTATTTAGTAGAAGCGGAACAGTATCGCCTGTTGGGTAAAACCAGTCAAGCTATCGAAACCTATGATCGCGCTTTAAATTTAGCCAAAGAACATCAATACTTACAGGAAACAGCCTTAATTGAAGAATTAACTGCCAAATCTTATCTCGATTGGGGTAAAACTCAACTTGCCAAATTTTATCTGAGCAATGCCCGCGATCTCTATTTAAACTGGGGTGCAGTAGCAAAAGTCAAAGATTTAGAGCAACGCTATCCTCAACTATTATCTTCCGTCAATAGCGATCGCCTATCTGCAATTACTACTTCTAGCACCAGGAAAGAAGTTTTAGAGTTAACCACTGTCATCAAAGCCTCTCAAACTCTTTCAATGGAAATGTTGCTCGATAAATTACTGGAAAAATTAATTCAGATTTTAATCGAGAATGCGGGAGCAGAAAAAGGCTGCTTAATATTAGAAACCCAAGGTAAATTATCAATTGAAGCTAGAGGAACTGTAAAAAGCGATCGCGTTACTGTTTTTGAGTCAATACCTTTAGAAGCTTCTGAAGCTCGCTCTCTGGTTTCTACTGCCATTATTAACTATGTCGCCCGCACCCAAGAAAGTATAGTCATTAAAGATGCAACCATAGAAAATAAATTTAACCAAGACACCTATATCATAGAACATCAACCGCGATCGATACTTTGTATTCCCTTATGCGATCGCGGTAAACTGGTAGGCATTCTCTATCTAGAAAACAATTTAACCACCGATGCCTTTACCCCAGAGCGAGTCGAAATTCTTCAGCTACTATCAACCCAAGCAGCCATTTCTCTAGAAAATGCCCGTCTCTACAATGAAATGGAATTGCGAGTTAAACAAAGAACTGCCGAGCTTACTCAAGTCAACCAACAACTAGAGCAACTAACCACAGAATTACAACGTTCTAACCAAGAATTAGAGCAATTTGCTTATATTGCCTCCCACGACTTACAAGAACCCCTACGAGCCGTTGCCAGTTATACCCAGATGCTAGCCAAGCGTTATCAGGGAAAATTAGACGAAAAAGCCGATATTTACATTGGTTTTGCCGTTGAAGGTGCAATGCGGATGCAACAGTTAATTCAAGACTTGTTAACTTACTCCAGAGTAGGCAGACATCAATTAAAGCGGGAAACAACAGATTGTAATTTAGTAGTCAACAAAGTACTCAAAGATTTACAGATTATTATCAAAGAAACCCAAGCTGCGATCGCTTTTGATTCTTTACCTACCATCTCCGCCGATACCGCCCAAATAACTCTATTATTTCAAAATCTCATTAGTAACTCTTTAAAATATCGTAGCGAAGCATCACCCCAAATATCTATTACAGCAAGTCAGCAGGAGGCAACCTGGCTGTTTCAAGTTTGCGATAATGGCATTGGTATCGATCCTCAATATACCGAACAAATCTTTAACATTTTCGAGCGTCTTCACCCTCAAGATGAATATCCAGGTACGGGTTTAGGCTTGGCAATTTGTCAGAAAATCGTCGAACGACATGGAGGCAAGATTTGGGTAGAGTCGGAATTAGGTAAAGGTGCATCATTTTATTTTGAATTGCCAATTTAGTCTTTTGTCCTTTGTTGTTTGCAACCTAATGACTAATAACTAATAACCAATGACCGATGAATAATGACCAATGACAAAATCGTTGACATCCTATTAGTAGAAGACTCTTACAGCGATGCTTATCTCACCCAAGAAACCTTAAGTGAAAGTTCTATTCCCCATCAGATCCATTGGGTTAAAAATGGTGTCGAAGCAATTGACTTTCTCAAGCAACAGGGAGATTATACTAAAGCACCCCGTCCCGATTTAATTCTTTTAGACCTCAACTTACCAAAAAAAAATGGTCGAGAGGTACTGAGTCAGATTAAAAAAGACGAAAACTTAAAAACAATTCCTGCGATCATGTTGACTACCTCGGCTGACGAACAAGATATTTTAGGAAGTTATCAATTACAAGCTAATTGCTATTTAGTTAAACCACTTCAATTAAAGGATTTTATTGCTTTAATCGAATCTATCGATAGCTTTTGGTTAACTGCCATCATTTATCCTGCTAAACCGTAGTTAGCTTTACTATGGTCATTCCTATTTCTTTGTTACTCGTTGAAGATAATCCTGCTGATGCTTATTTGCTCATGGAAATGTTAGAAGAAGCAGAAGCGGAACAATGGGAAATCGTTGCTGCCAAATCTCTTCACTCAGCCCTAGAATTGCTCGGTAATTCGAGTTTTGCCGTAGTTTTATTAGACCTTTCCCTATCAGACTCTAAAGGATTAAATACCATTACTCGCATCCAAACTGTAGCCCCAAATTTACCTATTGTCGTACTAACAGGAACAGATGATCGCGAACTAGCATTACAAGCAATAGTACGAGGAGCGCAAGATTATCTAGTTAAAGGAAAAATTTCTCCTGATGTCTTGGTAAGAGTAATTCATTATGCGATCGAGCGGGGTAAAATTCTTCAACAACTGCAAGCTGAAATTCTCGAACGTCAACGCTCCGAAGAAATACTGCGCTTAATTGTTAGGGGTACGGCTTCGGTAACGGGAAAAGATTTTTTTCGCTCTTTAGTTAGTTCTCTAGCCGAAGCTTTAAATGTGCGCTATGCCTTTATTAGCGAATGTTTAGACTCTCCACCGATGCGAGTTCGCGCCTTTGCCTTTTGGAATGGTAATGATTTTGGCGAAAATTTTGAATATGATTTACAGGGTACGCCCTGCGAAACAGTGATAAATGGTAAGGCTTGCCAATATTATCCCGAACAAATTCAGTCTTTATTTCCCGAAGAACGAGAATTAGTTACCTTATCAGCCCAAAGCTATGCAGGTATTCCTTTATTCAACTCCAAAAATGAACTTTTAGGACATCTGGCAGTTTTAGACGATCGCCCGATGGAGAATGAAGCCCGCTATCGAGCCGTATTAGAAATTTTTGCTGCTCGTGCTGCTGCGGAGATGGAGCGACAGCAAGCAGAAGAAGCTTTACAATTTTCTGAAGAAAAGTTTGCTACTGCCTTTCGCGCTTCTCCTGAAGCGCTCGCCCTAAGCACCCTTGATCGTGAACGTTACCTGGAAGTTAACCAAAGTTGGTTGCAAATGTTCGGTTACAGCCAAGAAGAAGCGATCGGACATAGTGCGCTCGAACTGCAAATTTGGGCAAATCCAGAAGATAGAAAGCGAGTCCAACAATTACTCACAACTCAAGGCAACATTGCTAATTGCGAGTTTGAATTTGCGAAAAAGTCTGGGGCAAGATTTAGCGGGTTATTCTCCGCAGAAATCATTCAATTAAGAGATGAACTCTCTTTGTTAACTGCAATTACTGATATTACTCCCCTCAAACAGGCAGAAAAAGCCCTCGCCAGATTGGCAGAAATAGGGGAATTAGCAGCTACTATTGTCCATGAAGTGCGAAATCCACTAACGACAGTTTTAATGGGATTAAATTCCTTCAAACGCCTAGAACTTGCTCCCAAATTCCAAGAATATCTTAAATTAGCTCTCGAAGAAGCAGACCGCTTACAACGCTTATTAGAGCAAATCTTACTCTATGCCAAACCCCAAAAAATAGAGCGATCGCTTTTAGAACTCAACGATTTTATCACCGAAATGCTAGAACCGCTTAAAAATATGCCCTGTGGCGTGGGAAAACAACTTGAATTTATTGCTAGTCCTATTTCCATAAGCATTTCAGCCGATAAAGACAAGTTAAAACAAGTATTAATTAATCTAACTTCTAATGCTTTTGAAGCGGTCAAACAAGGAGAAACGATTACCATTACAGTTAGAGAAATCATTCCCCATCAAGTTCAGCTTCAAGTTCATAACGGTGGCGCACCAATACCCCCCGAAGTTTTATCAAATCTTACCAAACCCTTCTACACCACCAAATCAACTGGGAACGGTTTGGGACTGGCGATCGTCAAGCGGATCGTAGAAGCCCATGATGGAGAATTAAGTATCGAGTCATCCTCTACAATTGGTACTCGAGTAACAGTAAAGTTACCATACTAAAACTTTTATTTAATTTAAGTAAATGATTGATAATTTAATGACTGACAAGAAAATTTTCCCAATTGTCTGGTTGCATAAAACTGACGTATTGAGGCACCATCTCTGGAGTTAATAATTCTAATAAGATTTTATTTTCTACCCAAAACTCCACAACTTCAAAACAGCCAGGACCGCGATCGCACCTAACAGCACGCCATCCTTCCCGTCGAGCAATGTTTTTAATGGCTTCTTCAGAAATGGGAACAGACAGTGCTAAATGAGTAGCACCAAATGAAGTATTAGCAGTTTTGTGAACGTATTGTATTTCTTCATCCCCCGAACCTGGAGTCATTTCCGTACCTTGGGGATAAATTTCCAAACAAGTTCCCTGACTGCTATCTTTGGCAAAAACAACATAACTGTTCTGATTAATTGGAAAAGGAAAAGCTCGTCCATTCCAGATTTCCGCGAGAACATTGGCAACGTGGCGAGGATCGAGAGCCGGAAGAGAAACGTGGTGAATCATAGTTTCCAACCCTATTGGTTAAGTAATGAATAGGATTTATGATGACATAAATTGGAGAGTGAAGTAATTAATTATTAAGTTTTAACTCGAAAATTTGAGGTATAGCAGTACAAAGAAAGATTAGGACATCATTATAGATCGTAGTGGCGATTCACGCTTCCCGAAGGGTACGAAGTATCGTCCTTACAGGGTTTTTCGTCCTAACCTAAATACGTAGTGCTATAACAAGTAAATCCTTATGGTTTAATTTTCGGAACAAAGAATTATTGCTCATTATTAATTACTTGTCTGCATAGATTGATAAATCGGACGTTCGGAAAACTGGATATTAGCTTTATCAAAAGCAGGTTTGAGACGACGACGACATTCACGAATTACTTTGCGAAATCCCCCTGGTTTGGTTTGGAAACGTACACCAATCGTAAAACCATAACCATCGATATCTTCCACTCCCCTTACTTCTGCTTCCTGAATTATCTCTCCCCAGAAACTATCGGCTTTCATGTCATCGATTATTTGCTGAATAACTTCAATAGTACGATCAACATCGGCACTAGAATGAACGGGAATATATAATTTTGCTCTCGCCCAGTCTTTAGAAAGATTATTAACCTGTTTAATATCACTATTAGAAAGAGTAATTAGATTACCTTGTCGGTTACGCAAAGATGTAGCTCTTAAGTTGAGACGTTCCACCCTACCAAAAGCATTCTCATTAAGAGTAACAAAATCTCCGACCGCGTATTGGTCTTCAATCAAAATTAATGTACCGCTAATTAAATCCGCAATCAATCGCTGCGAACCCAAAGAAACAGCCAAACTAAGAATACCTGCCCCTGCCAGGATGGGAGCTAAAGGAATACCCAATCTAGATAAAATAAATAATAATGCTGCTGTAATTAAAACCGTTGCGATCGCTCCTTTAATGATGGGTGCAAAACTATTAGCCCGCAACAACCATCGTTCTAGTTGCTGTGGGGAAAGGGTTTGGCGGTGTTGTAGCCATTTTTCTAAAGTGCGATCAACTACTATATTACTTCCTTTAGATAAGGCGATCGCCACTAGGAAAACCCCTAATAATAAAGGTAATTCTAAAACAGTCCATTCCCAAGCACGGGTAAAAGGAAATAATCCTAAGATCAAAGCAATTACTCCAAGCCAAATTAAACCCTGAGTTATTTGTAGTAAATAACTTTGTAAGCCTTGACTACCAAGCATTCGACGATTATGGAGTTGTTCGGTTGCAAGTGTATGACAGTATCCCGTAGAATTTACTTCCTCTTCATCCATCCCCATTGCCTCCGACACTTCAGCCGTCCGTATAAGATTAGCTGTCATTCTAAGATCACAGGAAGTTTTTTGTTCTCTTAATGTCACCTCTCTTCTTTTTAGTTGTTTCTGTAAAAGCCCAATAATCGTACTTAAAGCGATCGCGCTTAAAACTAATATCGCTGCTAATTTTACTTGTTTTCGCAGATAAGCTGGTTGTCTTTCTTGCCATGCTTGTTTTAAAGCTTTCTGAGTTACTTTGGCAATGTAGTTAGAAGATTCTTCTAAGGTAAATCCTGCTACCCGCGCATCTAAAGGAGTCAGAATAAATAAAGGAACATCATTCAGCTTGCCATTATCAGAAGCAACAATTTTGGTATGATCTCCCTTGTCATGTACTTCAACTCTTAAACTTTCTGCATTAAAATCTTCTTCTAATAATTTGTATAAAGACTCTTCAATAAATTCAGCGCGATTATCTAAAGGTGCAGTATTTTTCTTATCATTGGAACTCATCCCTGCAATTGTAAACAGAGTTCTACCATCTAGTTGTATAGGTGTCATCGTAATAATTTCCTGCGCGCCGATAGTGGTACTCGGAGAACTACCAATTTGTTCTTGATTAGCGGATAATTGAGCATTTACAGGAAGTGATGCCAGTAATAAAACAATCAAGCAACCGTTAATTAGCAGAATTATCCAGCGAATGAAGAGAACGCGACGCTTATACATAGTAGTTCATCAAGCTATTCAAGATAACGGAATTTTAAAATGTCAAAGCTAATTTCTCCTGAGAAGTTTTCTAAAAAATATTAAAACTTAGCTGAGAAAATCCTGAGATATAAAGTTAAAGGCGATCGCTCTACTAATACTTAAATATTTTAATGTACAATGATATGTACATATAAAATATAATTGAATTATGGATACAGTTACCTATACAGAATTTAGGCAAAAATTAGCTGGATACCTCAACAAAATAGAAGCAGACCGCACCCCATTGATTGTCACTAGGCAAAATGCACCATCAGTAGTAGTGATGAGCTTGGATGATTTTAAAGCTTATGAAGCTACTTTTCATTTATTGTCTAGTAAAAATAATGCAGATCGATTAAATAATGCGATCAATGAACTTCGTTCTGGAGGTGGCACAGAACGGGAATTAATTGAAGAATGAAGCTGATATTTGCTGAAAAAGCCTGGGAAGATTATTTATATTGGCAAAGTACAGATAAAAAAATTCTCAAGCGTATCAATACTCTCATTAAAGATATTCAGAGAAATCCTTTTGAAGGAATTGGCGACCCCGAACCACTGAAACATAATTGGTCTGGCTTGTGGTCGAGGAGAATTACTAAAGAACATCGACTGGTTTATGCAGTAGAAAAATATGCAATATTAATTGCTCAGTGTAGATTTCATTATTAAACATTTATTATTGATGACTTTATTTTCTGGAAAACTTACTTTACCCTATCTGTTACAACAAGGTTTACAACGAAGATTGTGGCAGGGAAAAATTATAGATGTAAAATTAATTTCTGAGCGTTCAGCTATTATTATTAGTTCAGCAGGGGCAGAATTATTTGATTTTAATACTGGAAAACAGCTACAAATATTTAGAGAAGAAAATAATTATCATAATTCAGAAATTACCTGTATTGCTTTTAGTTCCGATAGTAAAATCTTAGCTTCTGCAAGTTACGATCTGACCATTAGATTATGGGATGTAGAAACTGGGAAACAAATTAAACTAATTGAAGGACATAGTAGTACTATCTTCGAGATATCTTTTGTGAATTGCGATGGCATTTTGGTTTCTATTAGCGCAGATCGTACCATTAAGTTTTGGCAAATTCGATCTAATTATCGTATCCAGAATTAAAGAAAATGCGATCGCGTTTATTCAACAACGTTTTATTACAATCAAATTATTTCACTATTAAATTTTAACCATTCAGTAAGTTCTTGCATTAAGACATCTTGCGATTCCGAATTAGCAGCTAGATATAAGAAAAAATTTGCTGCATCTTCTTCAGAAGCAATTAATTCAATTCCATTAACTGCTAAAAATGTATAAACAGCAATTAAAGCTATTCTTTTATTTCCATCTACAAAACAATGATTTTTAATCAATCCATAGCCATAAGCTGCTGCCAACTCATATAAACTTGCTTGTTTATTACTGTAGAAATAGAGGTTTTTAGGTTTATTTAAAGTCGAGTCAAGAGAACCCTTGTTTAAAATCCCTGAAGTTCCTCCTGACTCTGCCAAAATTTCACCATGTATGGCGCAAATATCGCGAACATCTAGCCAACAAGGTTCACTCATTTAGCTAATTCAATTAAAGCGTTACGATACTTCTTCATCCCACGTCTGGCAATTTCCATTTTTTTAGCAAAACTAGGATCGTATGGCGAAATTTCATAACCAGAAGGAGTTTTGGTTACAAAAAGAATATCTCCGTCTTCGATATTCATTTCGGCTGCCATTTCTTTAGGGATAATGACACTGAGAGAATTGCCTCTTTTCTTGACGTTTAAAGTTATCTTGGTTTCTTTATTTGTTTGTTCCATGCTTTTATGTTACAACATTTGTTGCAACAATCTAGTTTTTTACTTCAACCTCTCCAAAATGCGATCGCCTAACCTTAAAGTATTAGCAATAATAGTTGATTTATGCTAGTTGTCGAAACATCCCGATTCATGCTGAGAGGGTTTAATTTTAATGTTTATCAGATAAACATAGAGTAAGTTATTGATTACTACTTATTGCCTCCTACCTTCGTTAATGGTTTGGCATCCAGTAGATTAAGGCGTTCCATAGTACGGCGCATTCTAGCTTTTTTGGTATCTACTTCGTAGGCGATAATTATCCAAATTAGAGTCATAAAGAAAATATTTTTGTTGAAACTTTCTACGCCATTGGCAAAGAGACTTCCACCAGGAATAATACCGAAAGCCAGAGTGATACTGAAAGTCATCAAGATTAAAATTAAACCAGTCCAACGTGTCCAAAAACCCATAGCGAATAAAGCCCCAAAAACGATTTCTGCTAGAGGTAATAACCAAGCATAGGGAACAGAAATAAATTCAGGAAGAGGAGGCGTACCATGCCACCATTCAGGAAAAGGTCCCCATAGTTGCAATCGTTGGGTGATTACAGTGTGATAAAAACCGTTTTTCACATTAAAGTTGAGATAATTACCAATACCTGAAAGGAAAAAAAATAATCCTACAAGAATACGATTGAGGGCTACAGCTTTTTTGAGAGAAATTTTAAAATTGGCTAACCGATTAAGAATATCCATTGGTTTTTTTCTCCTTGTTTTGTGTGATCTAGAAGTGAAGGGTTGATCGCAAATACTATTGACCAATGACGAAGGACAAAGGACAAATTAAGAAACTCGCTATAGTCTGCTAAATTGTCTAATCCCAGGAAATTGAGGCAAATTTCCGCAGCTAACCAAACAATGGTTTTTCCTATTAATGTTTTCCATTTGATTTGCATCTTTACTTCACCCCCTGAGTTTTTTAGTAGGGGCGAACGGCAGTTCGCCCTTACAGTTACCAACAAAGCATTTTCATTTTTGTGTCTTTACACATCTCAGGCTTTTCACTCTTAGTTACTTGATTTAGTAATGTAGGAATACCCGTATCACTCATCTGAGTTTGAAATTGTTGTGGTTGGGCTGCACGCCAAATTAGAGGAACAGCAATTAAGGTACTGGCAAGAATCGTACTCATTCCTGCTACCAGTGGCGTTCTACCTTGACGATGAAGAGACATGGGCTGATGTCGTTGCAATAATTCATCGGTTAGCCATTCGGTAGTAGCTTTGAAGTTATAAATTGGTTTGGGTAATAATTCCAGATAGGTTGCTTGGCGAATTAAATGCCCTAATTCCCCTTTAACTTTTATAAGATCAAAAATATTAGCTACTCCTTCATCAATACCCAATTTCATTAAAGTTCCCCGCAAATTTACTTTGGCTGGTACGGTTGATCGCCCTTGGGCTAAAGCTTGAAGGTTATCTGCGATCGCTTTTCCTTGTTGATAGGCTACTTGTGCAGTAAGCGGTTGAGGTTCGTCGGAGACATAGGCACAGTCACCACCGACAAAGACTTCAGGAAAATCGGGTAACTGTAAAGTAGAGTTAACAATTAATTGTCCTCGTTGGTTGCGTTGGACTGGTAATTCCTGTAATAAAGGATTGGGTTGAGTTCCCCCTGTCCAACAAATAGTCATGGCTGACAAGAAATCAGCTTTGCCGTGTTGACTATATTCAATACCCATTGGGGTAATCTTAGTTACGGCTGCATTGAGTAATAATTCTACTTTGGCAGTGCGATCTTCTAAAGATTTTTGTGCTGTTTGCCGTAAGCTACTATTAATATCTCCTTTGAGGATTTCTTCGCTGCGGTTAACTAATACTACCCGAATTTCTTCATAGTCTCCTCCCATCATGTCATACCACACTGGGAGAATATCAGCTAGAGTAGCAGCTAGTTCTACTCCCGCAGGTCCTGCCCCAATAATTGCTATGGTTAAAAGATGCTGCCTGTGTTCTGGATCATTAGTAGTAATTGCCGTTTCTAAACAATCTTTGAGACGCATCTTAAGAGTAAGTGCTTCCGTATCAGAAGTAAAAGGTAAAGCATTTTCTGCTGCCCCAGGAATATTAAAATAGGTAGTTCTGCTGCCTAATGCTAAGACTAAATTTCCATAACTATAAGTTTCTCCAGAATCTAAAGTTATTTGACGTTGATGTAAATTAATAGATTTAACAGTATTTTGTATCCAGGAGACTTTACTATCAGCAAGTAAATCAAAATAACTAGGACAAACTTGTTCAGAATGCATTTCTTCTGTAAGTAACTCGTAAAGTAAAGGCTTAAAAGTAAAGCGATCTCTTGGTTCAATCAGAATAATTGAACGCGAATATTTTTGTTGACTTAAATGTAAAGCCGTAAATAAACCAACAAAACCACCACCTAAAATAACCGTAGGAAAGGATGTTTGTTGCATAATTAGTTCACCTTTTTTTCATCCTTGTACAGTTATTCTGCCTTGAATTCACATCAGGGGAATGATAAATATGTAAATTTTAGATGAGAATTGCTTAGATAGATTTAGGGGATTTTTTTAGCTTCTTCTCAGGTAAATCTCAGAAAAAAAATTCTTAATAGTAGTTAATTGTTAAAGAAATTACTTACTATGAAACTGAATCAATTACTTTTATTAGGCACTACTTCTTTCTTACTTTCTACAGTTTCTATTTATAGTCATGCAGAAACTACAGAAAATAATTCAGTTAGAGTAAATTATCCTCAAACATTTTTGACACAAAGTCAATCTGATGACATGATGTCTGGTACTTTTATGGCAGGAGAAAAACCAACAACTGGAATGGCAAAAATTGTTAATGAAGGGGGACATTATTATTTAGAATTAGATGATACTTTTAGTACTAGCGAGCAAGGTCCTGATCTCCACGTTTTGTTAGATTCTAATGCAAAACCAACACAGAGTTATGATAATTTAAATGGATTCCTTAATTTAGGTAAATTACAAAGTCACAACGGGATACAACGTTATCCTATTCCAGATGCAGTTAGCCCTGAAGAATTTAAATCAGTAGTTATTTGGTGTCGTATGGCTAATGCTGTTTTTGGCTATGCACCGCTTAAGTAAATTGTCATTAGTTTTTTGTCATTGGTCATTGGTTATTAGTTATTAGCTGATGACTAATGATAATAGCTAATTACTCTTTGATTTTTTGCACAACAAATAGCGAAAACTTGATAACTTTTAAGATTAGTTTTGCCAAAGGAAATCACCATGAAACTAACAGGAAAAGTAGCATTAGTAACAGGTAGTAGTCAAGGAATAGGAAGCGCGATCGCAATTAAACTTGCTTCAGAAGGTGCAAAGGTAGCTATTAATTATCGTTCTAATCCAGAGGGTGCAGAAGCAACTTTAGTCAAAATTGAAGGAATGGGTGGTGATTGTTTTACTGCTAATTGTCCTAAATCCGAAGGATATACTATTCAAGGAGATGTAGGAACGATTACAGAAATTCAAAGAGCGATCGCGCAAACTATTGAACATTTTGGCAAACTAGATATCTTAGTTAATAATGCGGGCATCGAAAAACACGCACCTTTTTGGGAAGTAACTGAAGCTGATTATGATGCAGTGATGAATGTCAATCTTAAAGGGGCATTTTTTGCTACTCAAGCAATAGTTAAGCATTTAATAGAAACAAAGCGATCGGGAAAAATTATTAATATTAGTTCAGTACACGAAGAACTACCCTTTCCTAATTTTGCTGCTTATTGTGCTAGCAAAGGAGGGATGAAAATGTTAACCCGTAATTTAGCGGTAGAACTTGCACCCTTCGGTATTACTATTAACAATGTTGCTCCTGGAGCAATTGAAACTCCTATCAATACCAAACTGTTAAATGATCCCGAAAAATTAGGCGCATTGCTCAAGAATATTCCTCTCAATCGTTTAGGGCAACCCTCTGATGTTGCTGCTATGGTTACGTTTCTCCTTTCTGACGATGCAAACTATATCACTGGTTCAACTTTTGTTGTTGATGGTGGTTTAACTTGGAACTATCAAGAACAATGAATCAAAAAATGGGTAATTCAATAGTTTTTGTTTTACTCAACTACAATTTTCCATTCATGAAGTTCATATTTGACGCAATTATTTTTAATTAGAGGATCATTCGCTACGATTTCTTTAGCCTCTTCTAAAGATGAAGCTTCAAAAATTAGCATCCCTCCCCCAAATTCTGCCCAATATCCAGTACGAGCTTGATGTCCTTTAATAATTAAATTGCGAACGTATTCTTTATGAGCAGGGACGTATCGATCAAAAGTTTTTTTATCAACAATTCCTTTTTCAATTTTGACAAATGTAGGCATTTTTAGTTATTAGTAGGGGGCAAGGGATTGCCTTGCCCGTACAACAGTTATCTAATTTTATTTAAAACATTTTAGCTGATAATTATTTTAAAAAAGTATTTTCAATTAATAAAATAATTAGAGTTTAAGCAGAGTAAAAATTAACATTAATTGTTAACAATCTTGACGGTTTTAGCTGCTTCCTTTGCTTTGGTTCTTGCTTCTGCTACAGTTTTTCCTTTGGCTAAAGCTACTCCCATGCGACGATAGGGACGAGAATCGGGTTTACCAAATAATCTAATCTCTACATATGGTGTTGCTAAAGCTTCGGCAACATTAGCAAAACTAATTTGCTCTGAATATTCACTAGCTAAAATTACTGCACTAGCAGCAGGAGCAAATACTTCAATCTTGGGAATTGGTAAGCCTAAAATTGCTCGCAAATGTAACTCAAATTCATTAAGATTTTGGGAGATTAATGTTACCATTCCTGTATCATGAGGACGGGGAGAAAGTTCAGAAAAAATTACCTCATCTTTAGTAATAAAAAACTCTACCCCAAAAATTCCTGCACCACCTAAAGCATCAGTAACTTTAGTCGCAATTTTTTCTGCTTGTTTGATTTTTGCTTCAGATATTTCCGCAGTTTGCCAAGATTCTTGATAATCTCCTCTTTCTTGAAGATGACCAATTGGTGGACAGAAAATTGTTGGTCCATCCCATTGTTTAATAGTAAGTAAAGTAATTTCAATTTCAAAATCAATAAATTCTTCAATGATTATTTTTTTGGTATCGCCTCTTGCACCTTCAATTGCATAATGCCAAGCTTGTTCGACTTCATCGGCAGAATTGACAACAGATTGACCTTTTCCTGACGAAGACATTACTGGTTTAACGACATTAGGAAAGCCAATTTCTGCTGCAACTTTTACCAATTCTTCTAAAGAAGATGCGTAGGCGTATTTAGCTGTTCTAATTCCTAATTGATGATGGGCTAAGTCACGAATGCGATCGCGATTCATGGTATAATTGGTTGCTGCTGCTGTGGGGATTACAGTAAAGCCTCTTTGTTCAAATTCAAGTAATTTTTCTGTCCGAATCGCTTCAATTTCAGGAACGATAAAATCTGGTTGATATTGTTGTACCACTCTTTCGAGATCGTCTCCATTTAACATCGAGATTACTTCAGAGTGATCGGCAACTTGCATGGCAGGTGCATTAGCATAACGATCTACAGCTACCACAAAATTACCTAATCTTTGGGCTGCAATTGCAAATTCTTTACCTAGTTCCCCTGAACCAAGTAACATGATTTTTTGTGGTAATTTAAGATTTTTCTTCATTTCCCTTTAATGCACCTACAACAATCTGAGAGTGATATTGTAAGGCAAATTCAGAAGCAGAAAAATAAAAATAATTATTATTTATTAAAGCATTTTTGATTATAGCGATCGCTAGTCACTAAACTGGCGTACATCCATTAAGTAACTAGCTAAACAAAGGCAGAAGCTTCACAAAAAAACGTAGTTTAAATGCCTATCAGCTTAATGAAAGTATTCCTTAATTTAACGCAAAAGTGGAATTTAATGGGATTTCGCTAGCTTACGTTGTTCACAGCGAGTCATTTGAGAGAGCATCTGCTTAATCCGAGAGTCTTCTTGTCCTAATCGATAGACCATGCAAATTACTTGACGTTGGCATTTTGTACACAGCATAATTCCTTAGTCCTTGCTCACTATACCTCTAATCTATACTTGACACAAAACTCAATTTGTTACTGATAATCTTTTTGATTATTTAAGGTTGATCACCATTAACTGATTGATTGATCGCCCTTAAAGTGTGTTATTCTAGTAATTGACCCGGACTCATGCGGTTGTAACGCCCAAACCTTGTCAGAACCGGAAGGTAGCAGCAATACGGGATGCTTACAACAGGCTTGAAATTCGGGTCTTTAAGTATGTGCAGAATGACACCACATCAAGATTGTAGATAGCTTCACTAAGTCTCCACTGTTCTCAAGCTAACTATAAGTTAAAAAATATTAATTATTACCAAGCAGCAGTTGATTATAAAGTCATAGCGGGAGCAGCGAATCACTGCTCCTTTTTTGATTTAATTTAGCCAATTTTGAGCAATTCTACGTCAAAAATGAGGGTGGCGTTAGGAGGAATTACTCCACCTGCACCTCGCGCACCATAACCCAAGTCAGGGGGAATGATTAAAGTACGTTGTTCACCAACTTTCATACTACCAACTCCTTCATCCCAACCTTGAATAACTTGTCCTACACCAATTTTAAAAGAAAAAGGACGATTGCGATCGCGAGAACTATCAAATTTAGTTCCGTCTTCTAATGTTCCTGTATAATGAACTGTTACTGTTTGACCTGGTTGTGGTGTTGCACCGTTGCCTTCTTTAAGGACGACGTATTGTAGTCCAGAAGGAGTGGTAACAGCATTAGACAAATCCATAGTTTTATTTTCCTGTTCTGATTTGATATTTTCAGCAATTAATTGAGATGAAGTGGTAGTCTGCTGGTTTAATTCAGATGCAATTGCGTTTGATTGATTACCACTGCCAACCAGAGAAGAAACAATTAACACTAAAGCACAGATAAATATTACCCCAACACTAACAATAATTTGATTATTCAATTTTTTGACCACCTTTGTCATCGCCTAAATTTTATTCAGGGATATTGTACACAGTTCTTAGTAACCAATAACCAGTTGTTGGTTAACTGTTAATTTAATTAATCTTTACTTTTAGCATTTTAAAATTTTTTGCTCGTAATTAATTAAACTTTGTTGTTGGTTCTTTGTAGGATGATAATTTGCTTTCCTACGACTGGATTGCGAGCGATTAACTTACCGCTAGGATCTTGTATTGCTAATTTTTGGAAGTCTAACTGTTGAGATTTCTGCAAGATTTCGTTAGCGAATTTATCCTGTTCTGATTGATTGAGATTATACCAGCGATCGCTTACTCTAACAAGTAAATTACTTTGTAAAAAATTAGCTTCGATAGATAAAACTAAATCATCAAAATATTGATTGGTAATCTCTGACAATTTAGATTGAATCGCTACAACCAAATTTTGTTCTGGAGTTAATGGTAATGGTTTGGGTTGAATCAAATTTTCTGGTGGTAATTGAGGTTGTGTTTCAGATAATGCTGGTGTTTCTAATTGTTCTGTCGGCAAAGTTTCAATTTCGGGAATAGTTTCTGTTTTGACTGGAATCTGTGGTAAAGTATCAATTTCTGGAGGAATTTCAGTACTAGGTTTAGTTAGATTTGGTTGAGATAACTTTTGTTCTTCAGGAATAATTGCTACTGGTTTTTCTTCGGGTTCGGGTGAATTAATGATTTCTGGAGTAGTTGTTGTAATTGTGAGCGGTTGAGATGGAATAGTTACTTCTGGAATAATGACTGTTGATTGTTCTTCTTCTTTCGATGAATCAATCTTTTCTGGAGTAGTTGTTGTAATTGTGAGCGGTTGAGATGGAATAGTTACTTCTGGAATAATGACTGTTGATTGTTCTTCTGCTTTCGATGAATTAATAATTGCTTCAGAAATTTCTTCACTTGGAGGAGATGTTTCTAATTCTTCAAAGGTAGCAGGATTTTCTTCTTCTATTGTAATTGGTTTAACTGCCACTTTTGTCTCAGTTGATTGATGAGAAAACCAAAATACTGAAGTGGAAATAATTATAATTAGTCCAGCAGCAATAATCCCTGTTAAAACTAAATTAGAACGAATTTTATTCAACCAATTATTTGTTGATTGATTAACATTTTTTGACTGTTTAACTACTTTTGGCGTTGATTTTACTTGGGAAGATTGGGGTTTAACTACTGAGGAAGTAGCGTCAGGAACAGAAACTGTGGTTAGTTCTTCGGTTTTATCTAAATTGTTGACTGTAGTTGCTAATGTTTCAGTTAACTCTACCAAATTAGTAACAGAAGTAGCAGGTAAGTTATTGGTAGTTGATGTTACCCTTAAGTGTTCTACGATTCTTTCTAGTTTAAGAATACTTTCTGTCAGTAATTCGATTATCTCGGGTTTAGAAATATCGGTTTCTGAAGAGATTTGATTACTATCGATTGATTTATCTGAATAATCTTCTGTGGTCATGGCACTTAAGTCCTACTGTAAACAAGATTTTTAACATATAGTTTTCTTTTTACAATTTTGCGATCGCGTATATTAATAAATTGTTACTTTAAGAAAATTTGAGAGCTTTGATTTGGACTTTTAGATTGATTTTACAGAGAAACTTAAAAATTTGCCTATCAACAAATTAATACTTATTAAGCTTAATTTCACTTTCAATCACTGTCAAAAATTAATTTTTATGATTAAATACTCAATTTTCTTTCAGAATTGTCGCTCTATAATTAGGCTTGATTAAAGTTGCAAAAAATAAACTTAAGTTTTAGAGCAATTCACTTTAAACAAAAAAAATACAACTGAAACTTATTTAATTTTTTATCAATAAATCTTTTAGTATTTTTAGTCAGCCTACCTAATTATCCTGATATTCAGCTAGTTTTACTTGAATATCTTTGTCTTTATCTAAGCTTAAAAGTTGTAAAGAAAAAATTTACTATAGCTTTACCTATTTTAGTTATTTCTTACTTACACTTAAGTAAGTAAATCGTTAATGCTGCTTAAATACATCAATAAAAATAGCTTTTTTAACTAAAGTACTGAAATTTTATTTAGGCAAAATTAGCGAGTGTTTACTAATAAATTTTTATTTTTATACTCAATTAACAGAAAAGGAAGAATTAATATGGCAACTGTAGGTAATGACACTATTTATGGAACTTTAGCTAACGATAATATTTTTGCTGATAATGGCAATGATTTGGTTTATGGTTCTAGTGGTGATGATACTTTAGATGGTTGGAATGGTAACGATACTCTCTATGGTGAAGAAGGCAACGACAAACTTTTAGGATATTACGGTAGTGATTATCTCAACGGTGGTAATGGCAATGATACCCTCAATGGCGAAGCTGACAACGATACCTTAGACGGTTGGAATGGTGATGATAGTCTGAATGGTGGAGATGGCAATGATTATCTCTTGGGATATTACGGTAATGACTATCTCAACGGTGGTAATGGTGACGATACTCTCAATGGTGAAGCTGACAACGATACTTTAGAGGGAGGAGATGGTAATGACAGTCTTTTAGGAGGAGATGGTAACGATCTACTTGATGGCGGTTATGGTTTTGATACTATTAACGGTGGTAATGGGAACGATACTACCACCTATGAATTTTATGTCAATGGTGTTAACGGTATTATTGCTAACTTAACTACAGGTGTAGTTAGTTTTCCTAACAATTCTCTTCTGACTGATACCTTAATTGAGATTGAAAATCTGATCGGTAGTGTGGGTAACGATCAAATTACTGGTAGCGTTGATAACAACAATCTTAATGGTAAAGATGGCAATGACAGCCTTTATGGTGGAGATGGCAATGATACTCTTTACGGTGAAGCAGGTAACGATACTTTAGACGGTTGGAATGGTAATGATACCGTTTACGGTGGAGATGGCAACGATATTTTATATGGTTGGTATGGTACTGACTACCTTAACGGTGGAGATGGCAATGATACCCTGTATGGTGAAGCTGACAACGATACTTTAGATGGTTGGAATGGTAATGATACCGTTTACGGTGGAGATGGCAACGATATTTTATATGGTTGGTATGGTACTGACTACCTTAACGGTGGAAATGGCAATGATACCCTTTATGGTGAAGCTGACAACGACACTTTAGATGGTAGTTATGGTGATGATTTGATGTCAGGTGGTACTGGTAATGATATTTATTATATTGATAGTATCGGCGATCTGATAACTGAAAATCTTAATAGTGGCGTTGATGAAGTTAACGCATCGATTAACTATACTTTAACCGCTAATGTAGAAAAACTAAATTTAATCGGTAGTGCTATCAAAGGTATTGGTAATAATCTCCACAATACTATCAAAGGTAACAGTTTGAACAATACCATTAATGGTTTCAATGGTAATGATCAACTTCATGGCGATTTTGGTAGAGATACTTTAATTGGTGGTAATGGTCATGATAGTCTCTACGGTAATCAAGGAAATGATGTTTTGTTAGGAGGAGTTGGTAATGACTACCTTAACGGTTTTGGTGGTAACTACGATCTTGATAAATTGACTGGTAACGATGGTGCAGATTTATTTATTCTTGGGGATAGTATTAATGCTTACTATAAAGGAACTAAATTAGTTGCAGGAAATTTAGTTGATGGCTATGCTACAGTCAGAGACTTTGATTGGTCTGAGGGTGATAAATTTGTAGCTAAAGGTTCAGCAACAGATTATACTCTTGACTATCAAAATGTTTCTGGTACTACCAATACTGATACTATCGTCAAATTTGCAGGAACAAACGATTGGTTAGCAGTAATTGAAGATACTACTAATGTAATTTTAGCTGTTGATTTTAATTATGTCTAAATAATCTGTTTGATATCAACTAGTCTTGATTAACAAAATATTTTGAGAGTATGGGCAATAGTTCATACTCTTTTATTAATTTTTTGTAATTAAAAAAATTAAACAATTTTATTCTTCATCAATGATACTATCGCGGTCTAATAATAAAAGATTTCGCAATTGATTAGTATCTAATTCTGTTAACCAGTTTTCTCCTGCATCTACTGTTTGTTCAGCAAGTTCTTTTTTACTTTCAATAATGTCATTAATTTTCTCTTCTAATGTTCCAGTAGAAATAAATTTGTGTACTTGAACATTTCGTTTTTGACCAATCCGAAAAGCGCGATCTGTAGCTTGATTTTCTACCGCAGGATTCCACCATCTATCAACATGAAAAACGTGATTTGCTCTAGTTAAATTTAATCCTGTTCCTCCAGCTTTAAGAGATAAAATAAAAATTTGTGGACCATTAGGATCGTTTTGAAAACGGTCGATCATTTCTTGTCTTTGTTGACGACGAGTAGCACCATAAAGGAATAAAACTTCTCCTTTAAATTTGGTTTCTAAATAAGGTTGTAATAATTTACCCCACTCAGAAAACTGGGTAAAAATCAAAGCGCGATCGCCTTCATCAATTAATTCTTCTAACATTTCTTCTAAACGCAATAATTTACCAGAACGTTTGCCAAATTGATTAAGATTTTGAGTGGGATTAATTGAAGTATTTTTAGCAGTTAATAATTCTGGATGATTACACAATTGCTTTAATCTCAATAGTAAAGTTAAAATTAATCCTCGGCGTTTAATCCCTTCGGAAGATTCAATTTGTGCCAAAGATTCTCCTGCTATTTGTTGATAGAGTTGTGCCTGTTCACTAGATAAGCCACAGAAAACATTCATTTCTTGTTTCTCTGGTAAATCTTGAATAATTTCTTTGTCAGTTTTAAGGCGACGTAGGATAAAAGGTTGTACTAAAGAACGGAGGATTTTTAAAGAATCTCTGTCACCATATTTTTCAATCGGAATAGCAAATCTTTTTTGAAAAAATGCCTTTGTTCCTAAAAAACTTGGATTGAGAAAATCTAAAATTGACCATAATTCTGACAAGCGATTTTCTACAGGAGTTCCAGTTAAAGCGATCCTAAACTTGGCTGATAATTGTCTTACTGCTTGAGATTGTTTGGCTGAAGAATTTTTAATATTTTGAGCTTCGTCTAAAACGATTCCTTCCCATTCAATATTTTTAAGAGTTTCTAAATCGCGATGAACTAAAGAATAGCTAGTAATTACTAACTGTTTGTTGTTAACTTCTTTGGCAAAGGTTTTGCCCTTACTACGATTGTCGCCATGATGAACTAAAGTTGATAAAGTAGGCGCAAATTTTTTAACTTCTCTCTCCCAATTATTTAAAACTGAAGTAGGACAGATCACTAAAACTGGCTGTTTTAAATCATAGTTTTCTTTTAAATGAAGAACAAATCCAATTAGTTGCGGTGTTTTTCCTAACCCCATATCGTCTGCTAGACAAGCACCCAAACCCCATTTTTCTAAGAAGGCTAACCAACCAACTCCTCTAGCTTGATACGGACGTAATTCACCAACAAATCCTGGAATATTAGTAATCGGTTCGACCGATTTGTTATCCGTTAAATTATTAATTAACTCTTCTAAAACACCTGTTGCTTTAAAACTAACTACTGGTAATTTGGCTAAAGTTTTAGTATCCCCCGTAGACAAACGTAGTGCATCTTCTACAGATAAATTCATTGCTTCATTAGCCTGATTCAAGACAGCTTGTGCTGCTTTAACATCGGCAGGTTGCAAGGCTAACCACTGTCCATTAATTTCTACTACAGGAGATTTTTGAGCTAATAATTTTTCAAATTCTGGTTTAGAAACTGTTTGATTACCAACAGAAATTTCTAACTTATATTTAAGCAAACTTTGTAAATTTAAACGTTCACCTTTTTTCTGAGCAACTTCAGCAGTAATTTGAACACCTAATCTTTGTTCATTTTCACCAGGAGTTAAACCAGGAGGTAAAATTACTCCTAAACCATTATCTTGGAATTGCCAAGCAATTGAGCGCAAAAATTCATAAACTTGAATCGGATTTAAGTCACATTGTTGAGGAGTACTTGTTTGTAAACTATCAGCAATTGGTTGATAAATTCTGCTTGCTAATCCTAATCCCTTGAGAAAAATTTCTTGGGGTCTGGGAATAGTCCTTCCTTGATAAGATAAAATTTCAGTATCATGTTGCCAAATTGTTTCGGCATTAATAATAAAGTTTGGGTTATCTAACGCTTGAAGATAGTATTTTAATTGCCAATCATTTTGTTCCCCATTTTTACTATTTTGGGTAGGTGGTTGAAGAGCAAAACAAACATGATATTGATTTTGTCCTAAATTTTTATTTTCTGGAGTTACTAAATATTCTTGAATTGGTAATGTCCAATTATATAAAGCATTTTCGAGACGATTAATATTTTTAAGCTCGGTATCTAAGGTAGAGTCTGATTCCGCAAGCGAAAGTAAATACGGTTGAATAGTTAAAGTTTTGGTCGAACTAAAATTATAATCAATCCAATTACGTAACTTAGCATCAAGGATATTAGTTAAAAAATTTAATAATAATTTTTGAGAGGTTAAATTTTCTTGCTCAACTTGATAATTAAGACAAGCAGGAGGCATTAATTGACTAAATTTAGCAAACCTTGCTTGGTCAACAATACTATCTAATAGAGGTTGCCAATTGCCTTGAATTTTTTCCGTTGTTGTGCGATGAATACCTGGTAAAAACTTGCGTCTGACAATAAGATCGAGAATCCAACGATATACTTGTGACCAAAATTTTAATTCTCCTCCTAAAAAATTATTATCTTGATTAAGAGGTAAGGCTTGTAAAAAATCAATGGTTTCTGTTGCAGTTAGATAAAATCCTTCAACTGTCCAGGAGTATAATTCTAAAGCTGTTGTTTCTGTTGAAAGATTTTCCGAAAATATTGGTTGAATAGTTTTATTTTTAAAATCAATAATACTTGGAATAGTTATTGTTTGTCTAAGCCATCTATTAGTTAGTTGGATTTTTCGATCTAAAATTTTATCTAGCTTTAAATTATTATTATTTAATAAACTAACTATCTGTTCTGATGATAAACAAAAAGGATTAATTAAACTTTCATCCTGGGTAGTAAATTCTACATTAACTAAAGAACGCCAAGCTTCTCCCCAAATAAAAAAATAGTTTTGCTCTGACTGTAAAATCCAACTACCATGAAGAATTGACATTAGCTATAACCTAAATATTACTAACTAAATTAAGTTAAATTTTGATTTTTAAACAACAAATTAAGTTTACACTTTAATAAATCAAAAAATGACTCATTGTGACTTGAAATTATGTAATAACTCCAGGTCAATTAACTACAATTTCAAGAAAATTTAGAATTGTATTTTTCTTAGTCCAATTGAGCGAGAGTAAAAATAGATGCTTCCTTGACTGGGTTTACTGTATTTAATGAAGTTTAGTTAATTAACAGTTTTCAACTAGCAAGGAATACAGATATATAATCAATATTCTATATCTAATTAACTTTTCTATCTTAGAAAAACTTTATCAATCACAATCTAAAATTGGGATTACCAAGATTTAACGCTGTTGCTAACTTAGCTCTGGGATGTTTGAATGCATAGGTTGCTCATAGGTAAATATAGTAATTTTTACTACAAACATATTACTTTTAGGGCAATAAATTTTTCGGACTGAAACCTATCTAATCGCCTTAGAATTTACACAATAGAAACAAAAATCAAGTAAAGATAAATGACAGCATTGGAAATTGCTACCGCTAACGTACAAATTGTCAATGGCGATTTAAAAATTGATGCTTATTTAGCTACTCCCACTGAAACAGAAACAAAATATCCAGGGATAGTGGTAATACAAGAAATTTTTGGTGTTAACTCCCATATTCGAGACATTACTGAAAGATTAGCCAAATCTGGTTATGTTGCGATCGCACCTGCTATTTATCAGCGTCAAGCACCTGGTTTTGAAGTAGGTTATAGTGACGAAGATATGCAACTAGGCAGAAAATATAAAGAACAAACCACAGCAAAAGAATTAATTAGTGATATTCAAGCAACTATTGATTATCTTTATACTTTGCCCCAAGTTAAACCAGGCGGAGTAGGAACGATTGGTTTTTGTTTTGGCGGTCACGTAGCTTATTTAGTTGCTACCCTAGAAGATATTAAAGTAACAGCATCTTTTTATGGTGCAGGAATTACTAACTCTTGCCCTGGTGGTGGCGAACCAACTATTACTCGAACCAAAGATATCAAAGGAACAATCTATACTTTCTTTGGCACCGAAGATCCGTTAATTCCTAACGAACAAGTAGATGAAATAGAAGTGGAATTGAACAAAAACCAAATTCCTCATCAAGTTTTTCGTTACGAAGGCGCAACTCACGGTTTTTTATGCGATCAGCGTAGTAGTTATAACCCTGAAGCTGCCCAATCTGCGTGGCAGAAAGTGCTAGACTTGTTTAGCCAAATTCTCAAATAAAAAATAATTTATCACATCAGATCAAAAATATTGCCATGAGCGATTCAATCTCCACTAAACAATCCTTTTCAATGGATGATTTTGCTAAAGCTTTAGAACAATTCGATTATGAATTTAGCAAAGGAAAAGTCATTAAAGGAACAGTCGTTCAATACGAGTCAGAAGGGGCTTATGTAGATATTGGCGGGAAATCTCCAGCTTTTGTTCCTGCCAGAGAAGCTGCTTTGGGAACAATTGACAATTTAGCCGAAGTTTTACCTCTCAATCAAGAATTAGAATTTTTGATTATTAGAGAACAAAATGATGAAGGGCAAGTTACTCTGTCACGCCGTCAACTGCAACTGCAAGCTGCCTGGGATAATGTGGCGGAAATAGCCGAAAGCGGTAAATCAGTCCAGATTAGGATTACTGGAGTCAATAAAGGAGGAGTAACAGGAGAAATCGAAGGATTAAGAGGATTTATTCCGCGATCGCACTTAGAACAAAGAGATAATCTGGAGAGTTTAATCGGGCAACTGCTTACCGCTACTTTTTTAGAAGTCAATCCCGACGACAAAAAACTAGTACTTTCTCAACGTGGTGCAATTCAAGCCAAAGCAATGGCTAAAGTTGAACAAGGAACTTTGATGGAAGGCAAAATCGTCAGCATCAAACCCTATGGTGTTTTTGTCGATCTTGATGGTGCAACTGGTTTACTTCATATCAAAGAAGTTAGTAACACTCATATCGATTCTTTAAATACAATCTTTAAAATCGGTCAAATCATCAAAGTTGTTATTGCAGAAGTAGACGAATACAAAAATCGTTTATCTCTCTCAATTAAAGTTTTAGAAGAGTATCCAGGCGAAATCGTCGAACATTTAGACCAAGTTATGGCAACTGCGGAGGAACGCTGGCAGAAAGCCAAAGAACAATCCCAGTAATAGGAGATGGGGAGAGAGGGAGAAAAGGAGAAACCTAGTATGATTATTAATCAAATCACCTCTGCACCCTTGCTCCTCTGCACCTGTTATACTTGTTGCACTCGAATTTTAACGATATTTCCCTTCTGTTTCAGGACTGTCTAATTTGGGTAAGCCCATACTATAATTACGTACGCGATTGCCCAAATTATAAGTAATTTCGCCTTTTTGCAGCAAAGAACGAATAAAATGCTCTAAATCAGAACCAATCAGGCGCAGATTATATTCACTCAATTCTTGACCACTATTTGCTTCAACTAAATCATCAAACTTGCGATAAACCTTCTGTAAAACATCATCCTCCCAGTTAAATTCATTATCGGGATCGATATCGAGAGTAAGAACTTTATCACTAGGAACTAATTCGTTATTGTTTACTTCGGCAGTGTAAATCCGAACGTGGCGGGTAGTAGATTTAACGAGCATAGTTTTTTTAAAAGAAAAAAATTAAATTAATTAGGCTGGGTAATTACCCAACCCATATTTTGTCACTTTAAACTATTTATAAGCCTGAATGCACTTTTCTACCAAAGGTTTAACTTGATCTACATCCTGCCAACCAAGAATTTGGGTGACTTTTTTCTCTAAATTTTTATAAGTTTTAAAAAATTCGGCAATTTCATCCAAACGATGAGACGCAACATCCTTGAGAGAAGTAACGTTACGATAACGAGGATCTGCATCGGGAACGCAGAGAATTTTTTCATCGCGATCGCCACCATCAATCATTTCTAACATACCAATGGGTCGAGCAGCAATAACACATCCAGGGAAAGTTGGTTGATCCATCAATACCATTCCATCTAAAGGATCGCCATCATCTGCTAAGGTATTAGGCACAAAACCATAATCATAAGGATATTGTACAGAGGAAAACAGAACGCGGTCTAAAGCAAAAGCGTTCATATCCTTATCAAATTCATATTTATTTTTACTACGGGCTGGAATTTCAATTAAAACATTAATTAAACCAGGCTTAGGTTGAGCAGGAATAAGAGCTAAATCCACGCAGTCTCTCCGAATGCTAACTACTGATTGATAATAGGAATAATTTCCAAAAGATGATGAGTGAGTATTTAATCATCATGAAGCATTCTACCTGAATAGATGATTATTAACCAAACTTTACCTTTAGTAAATTAGTTTTCTCAAATTAAATGTTAATTAGATTGTCGAAGCTGAGATATTCAATAATCTTAGTTGAAATCCATCTCAGCTTGGCTATTATTTTTTTTCCTAACTTAATTTTTACTGACTTAAAGTTCTGATAAACTTTTGCAGATTACCTAAAAAGCTCGGTTTTTGACGTGAAGCAACCTCATCTTTGTTTTCTGGATTAGGATTGGTTAATTTCATTAACAAACGTTCTAAATCTTCTCCGATTGGTTGATTAGCTAACTCAATCGCTAGTTGATATTCTTCCTCTTGTTCTAGCCAAATCTGCCATTGAGAGGGATGACAACGTAAAATCGCAGCTTTTTCCAAAGGACGAAGATAATAGCAAGAGTAAAGACTTTTAATAAAACGTTCTCTCAATTGACGAGCAGTATAACCAATCCCAACAAAGGTAATATCTTCTAATTGGGGAATCAACAAAACTACTGGGCGATCCTCTGCCACATTACATAGTTTTTCCACTTTTTCCACTTCGATCGCAGCAGGAGCAACTACAATAAAAATTTGGTCTTGTTCGCTTACTTGTGTCTCTACAGCCGTAAAACGGCTACCCAAATCAGTCACGTGAAAAGGAACTTCTCCCCAATCCCTTTTGGCTAAAGCTGCTGCCCCTGAATCAGGAAACATTACTTTTAACCCCGAACCATATTCGGCAAAAATTGTTGTAAACTCTAGAGCTAATGCCTGAGCTTGAAGGGTAATTTCGGGAATAACTAATTCTACTTGAACACGATTGTAACCATCAGCTAGAGCAGCTAAAGTGGCTTCTTTGGCTTGACTAACAGCTTCTTCTAAAGAGATAGGAAACTTATTCATAGTTAAAAATTTTGTTTATCTAAATCATTTTTACTTTACTTGGTTATCAGTTATTAGTTATTGGTCATTTGTCATTGGAATCTTGTCAAGTATGAAACCGAGGGAAATAGGGTTTGTAGCTCTTAGCTTTTAAGATCTACAAATAAATCGCGCTAACGAAATGGTTTCAAATTTTGGTAAAATCTACTATAATATTTTTGGTAAAACTAACTATAATTAAAAACTAAACTTAATCTAAAGAAAGGATTCTTAACTACTGTGTTCGCAACTGCGTTATCCAAACCCGACTCTAACTTACATAATATTCCCAACGATTTATTTGCAGCGATCAATGAACTAAAACAAGAATTAAATGCTGTTATTTTAGCTCACTACTATCAAGAACCAGATATTCAGGATATTGCAGATTATCTTGGCGATTCCCTTGGTTTATCGCAACAAGCAGCCAATACTGATGCTGAAGTAATTGTCTTTGCTGGGGTACATTTTATGGCAGAGACAGCTAAAATTTTGAATCCCAATAAATTAGTTTTACTACCAGATTTAAATGCTGGTTGCTCGCTAGCAGATAGTTGTCCACCGCAAGAATTTAAAGCTTTCAAAGAAGCTCATCCCGGTCATTTAGTAGTTTCTTACATCAACTGTACTGCCGAAATTAAAGCAATGAGCGATATTATCTGCACCAGTTCTAATGCAGTTAAAATAATCAAGCAAATTCCTCAAGAACAACCAATTATCTTTGCCCCAGACCGAAATTTAGGTCGTTATGTCGCCGAACAAACAAATAGAGATTTGGTTTTATGGCAAGGTAGTTGTATTGTTCATGAAACTTTTTCTGAAAAGAAAATTATTCAACTAAAACTAGAACACCCCCAAGCAGAAATAATTGCTCATCCTGAATGCGAACCACCAGTACTGCGTCACGCTAATTATATTGGTTCGACTACGGCTTTATTAAAATATTGTCAAATCAGTGAAAATCAAGAATTTATTGTTGCCACTGAACCAGGCATTATTCATCAAATGGAAAAAGCAGCACCCCAGAAACGTTTTATTCCTGCACCAGCAATCAACAACAATTGTGCCTGTAACGAATGCCCTTATATGCGCCTCAATACTCTAGAAAAGTTATATTTGGCAATGAAAAACAAAACCCCAGAAATTATTATCCCAGAGGATATCAGGCTGGCTTCGTTAAAACCAATCCAAAAAATGTTGGAAATGTCGTAACAATTCGCCAAAATATTAATTTTTTCTATATTTAGTTGAGTTTTTGCTGTTCGATCTACGTAAATAGAATTTCAAGAGAAATTATTTAATAGTTGCTCCCTCGCTCAAAGGCGAGGCACTTTACAACATCTAAAATTGTAAAATAGTGTGAACAATGAGCCAAACTCAAGAACTAAGATATAGGTTTTATCACGAATTAGAAACAATTTATCATCGCTTTTTTGATGAAATTGCTCAGGCAAACTTAGGAGATGGGGAAGCAGGAAGACTCACTCAAGCCGTGCTTCTCTCTCGTCAGGAAGGATTAAAACAGCTTGTTTCTCCTGACGAAATGGCTGACTATTTGGCAATTTATCCCGAAGATGCCTAAAATTAATCAAAATAAGGGGATTGTTCGGCAAGCATTTTCATAAAAATATCTCGACTAGGAAGAGAAGGCTGCGCCCCTGGTTTAGTTACTGCTAAAGCACCTGCAATATTCCCCCACTGTACGGCTTCTTTTAATGATTTACCCGAAGCTAAGGCAGCAGCTAATGCCCCATTAAAAGCATCTCCAGCGGCGACGGTATCGACTACCCTGACAGAGACTGGTTTAACCCAATAATTTTCATCTCCTGTACTGCAAAAAGCTCCTTGGTTACCAAGGGTAATGACTACATTTTTGGCTCCCATTTGATGTAAAAAAGTAGCTGCTTGTCTAGCGGTAGTTACGCCGTCAACAGTAAAACCTACTAACTGACTAGCCTCTATTTCATTGGGAGTGATCAAATCTACCAGAGAATACAATTCATTAGGCAAATTAGGCTGGGCTGGTGCGGGATCGAGAATTACCAAACAATTACTATTTTTAGCTGTTTGGGCTGCTGCTAAAACAGTCGAGAGAGGAATTCCCAATTCTAATAAAGCTACTTCCGCTTGGGGCAGTAAAGCTTGAAATTGTCGTAATTCTGCTTCTCCGACTAGATTATTTGCCCCAGCAGCACAGGCGATGATATTATCTCCTCTTTCTTCTACTACAATTGAAGCTACACCAGAGTGAGTATGGGGGTTGATTATTACTCCTTCTGTGCTTACTCCCAGATTATGAAGGTTTTTGAGCAAAATTTGACCGAATTCATCGTCACCGATTTGACCGATTAAATGAGTCGGAATACCTAATTTGGCTACTGCCACTGCTTGATTAGCTGCCTTTCCGCCTCCCGCAGTGAAAAAACGATGCCCAATCACTGTTTCGCCCCTGCTTGGTAGTCGAGGAACTTCTACAACTAAATCAATATTAATACTGCCAAAGACAACAACTGTCATTCTGTTTTGAAATTTGAATTTTTAATGCAATTAACAGAGGTAAAGATTTATGTTGACTACTCTTCTCGACAAGAAGTATGGTGAAATTTTACCCGACTGTCAAGAGAATACTCTTTGATTAAGAAATTTTGGTTAGTTTGATAAACCATATTAAGAAAGAGGTAAGAACATCTTGAATAGTTGCGTTGAAACATATAGGTTTGTTTGGTTGAACTCTAATATTAATTAGCATTTCATTAATTAAAAAAAAAGTACTATATAAAATCAGAGGCACTCCTTAAGAATTAGGATGACCTAGAAGTCATCGCTAATGGGGTTGTATTATTTATGCAAACTGTAAGCTATTTTACCTCCGAAAACCAACATAGATTTAGAGAACTACAAGCTCAATTGCGCGATCGCTATTCAAGCATTGATGTTTTTGATCAGGATGATTATGATATTTTAGTCGTTCCTTCTTATAGCATCGATCAGCAAGTTGGGCAAAAAGTCCCTGGTTTTCTACATTACGAAGAAAGATTATTATTTTCTTTAATTCGGTTACGTAACCCTCATACCAGGGTAATCTATGTTACTGCATTGCCTTTGTATCCAATTATTATTGATTATTATCTTCAGTTATTACCAGGAATTCCCTTTTCTCATGCACGCGATCGCTTGTTACTCGCTAGTACTTATGACGCTTCGCTAAAACCTTTAACTCAAAAAATTTTAGAACGTCCTCGTTTAGTTGAAAGAATTCGTCGTGCTTTAAGACCAGATAAGGCTTATATGGTCTGTTTTAATTCTACCTATTTAGAACAAGAATTATCACTTCAACTGGGGATTCCTTTACTAGCTGCTTCTCCAGAGTTACTTTATTGGGGTTCAAAAAGCGGTAGCAGAGAAATTTTTGCCGAGTGTAACATTCCTCATCCCGATGGCAGTAAACAAGTAAATAATACTGAAGAATTATTAATAGAAGTAACAAAACTCTGGCAAAGACAGCCCAATCTACAACGAATGGTAATCAAACTTAATGAAGGCTTTTCTGGGGAAGGAAATGCTTTATTAAATTTACAGCCAATTCAAAATTATGCTCCTCATCTAGTCAGTAAAGCTGAAACTATGGCAGTTGTAGAAAAGCATTTAGAAAATTTAAGTTTTCAATCAGAAGGAGAAACCTGGGCAAATTTTTCGCGTCGCATTCCCGAATTAGGTGCAATTGTGGAAGCTTTTATTGAAGGAGAAACAAAACGTTCTCCCAGCGTACAAGGCTATATTAAACCATCAGGAGAAATAGAAATTCTTTCTACCCATGATCAAATTTTAGGTGGTCCTGACGGTCAAATTTACTTGGGTTGTTATTTTCCTGCCGACGAAGCTTATCGAATGGAATTACAAGAGTTAGGACTAAAAATTGGTGAAGCTTTAGCTGCTAAAGGTGCGATGGAAAGATATGGCGTAGATTTTATTGCTGTACATCATCAAGATACTAAAAAATGGGAGCTTCAAGCGATCGAAATTAATCTTCGTAAAGGTGGTACTACTCATCCTTTTATGACTTTAAAATTGCTGACTAATGGTCGCTATGATTATTCAACAGGATTATTTTTAACGCAACAAAATCAACCAAAATATTATTTAGCTACTGATAATTTACAAAAGCCTCAATATCGAGGATTATTACCTAACGATTTAATGGATATTATTGCTCAACACAGACTTCATTTTGATAGTAGTACTCGTACGGGTAACGTATTTCATTTGATGGGAGCTTTATCAGAATTTGGTAAATTAGGCTTAACCAGTATTGGGAATTCTTTAGCAGAAGCAGAAATGATTTATCGTCATGTTGAAGAAGTTTTAGACCAAGAAACTCAATCAATGTTAGAAACCCAATCCAAACCTTCTATTTTGCCTATTAATTGGTAAAAATAGAAGTGAAAAATTACGCTATTAACAATTAACAAAAAACCAAGCTCTTGACTGCATCTAATCAATCTAAAAAACAACATTAATAATTTTTAATCAACTTCAATAAAATTTTTAGCTAAATATAATATGAATTTTTCTGCTCAAGTCTGGAACAAGATTGATAATATTTATAATTCCATTTTAATCATGCCATTTGTTCAAGAGCTTAAATCTGGTTTATTAAAAAGAGAAATTTTTCAACATTACATGATTCAAGATGCTATTTATCTTGGTGAATTTGCTCGTGTATTAGCAATTATTTCCGCCAAAGCACCAGAGCCAGATTTACAGTTACAATTCGCTAATAATGTTAGAGAAGCTATTATTGTTGAACGTAGTTTACATGAAAACTTTTTTGCAAAATTTGGTATTACAATTGATCATGCTTTGGCGACAGAACCTTCTCCTACTTGCCTGAATTATACTAACTTTTTAATTGCAACTGCTTATCGGGATAGCTTTGCTGTCACAGTAGCTGCTGTTTTACCTTGTTTTTGGATTTATTCCGAAGTAGGTAAACATATTTATCAAACAGCTAAAATTGACAATAATCCCTATCAAAAATGGATTGAGACTTATGCAGACCCTGATTTTGAAGCTTCAGTTAATTATATTATTCAAGTAATAGATCAACAGGCTAAAATAGTGTCTGTTCAGGAACTAAAATTAATGGAACAAGCTTTTTATCGAGCATCTCAGTTTGAATGGATGTTTTGGCATAGTTCTGAACAATTAGAAACATGGCCAATAAAATAAATAGGTAAGCTAATTTATAGTTATAAAACGGAAAAAGACAAAGGAAAGCAATAAGAACTTTATTTTTATATTTAATTTTGTACTGGTACTTAAAGCTATAGTAATTTTATATGTCAAAGTTGAAAATATCTCAGCTTAAATTCCAATTAACTCAGAACTATTCTCACAAAAAAATCTTAAAACATTTATTTTTATTTCTGTTTTCAATAGTAGTAATTGCAGGAAATATTTTTTTAGGAAATAAAATTTCTCAAGCTCAAAACTTGCTCATAGTACAAAATAATAATTCTCAAATCGAGCAGGAAGTATATCTCAAAAATTGTGCTAGCTGTCATACCCCCATACCTGCTGAGGTTTTACCAACAGAAACTTGGCAAAAACTGCTTGAACAACCACAACAACATTATGGACAAACTTTACCATCAATAGACCGCATTTCTCTTCGGTTAATGTGGAATTATTTAAAGACATTTTCTCGTCCTTTACTACCAGATGAACCTCAACCAGAGTATGTAACTAATTCCCGTTATTTTAAAGCTCTTCATCCCCAAGTAAATTTACCTCAACCCGTTACTCATAAAAGTTGTCTAATTTGTCATCCTAGTGCAAAACAATTAGATTATCGTAGTCTTAATTCAGAATGGCAATAATCTAATTATTAGTAAAAACTAATCATCTAGAACTATAGATAAATTTTATGCTTAAAAAAAACAAAGATTATGATTGGGTAACCAAACAAATTGGCTAGTCTGAGTAAAAGAAGACACTCAGAAAAAATCCTATATCTTAATTTATGTTAATTAATCTAATTGCCGACTATGGGATTGGAGATCCAGCCTTTACCGAAGTAACCCAACGTTTAAATCAAAAATTGCCCTTAGCACAAATTCAATGTTTAAGCGTTCCTCCCTTTAGTACCTTGGCAACAGGATTTTGGAATGCTCAACTCGGTCTTAATCCTGGTGCGCCACAACGTCTAATTTATCACAACTGCGCTCCTCGACAAGATAATCCTGAAGCCAGATTTGATAATGAAGGAGAGGGACTGACCTACGTTAAACTCAAAAATGAAGTTCAAGTAGTAGGTGTTTTAGCTGGTTACACTCTTTCGTTTCTCAAAAAAGAAGCTTTACAAATTAATACTATTCAAGTGTCGCGAGGGGGTTCTCAGTTTCGTTCCCGAGATGTCTTTCCTCAAGCAGCAGCAGCGATCGCTCTTGGTGATTATAGTTTGTTAGGAGAAACAATTTCACCAGCACAAATTCCCGATCCACCTTCAGACCGAGTAGTTTGGATTGATGGTTATGGCAATATCAAAACTACCATACCAGCAAGTAGTGTTGACCTTCCTCTCTCCGCTAAAGTAATAGTTCGAGTTGGGGATGTAGTCAGTGATGCTATTTATTCTGATGGCAGTTTTAGAGTACCAGAAGGAACTTTAGCTTTTGCACCTGGTAGTTCTGGTTGGCAAACCAGTGATGGCAATAAAGTGACATGGATGGAGTTATTCTTGCGTGGTGGTAACGCTTGGGAACGATTTGGGAAACCAAAAGTCAATCAAATGGTTACCTATACTATGTCAGCATCTTTGTAGAGAGATCATTTCAGTTATCAGTACGGGCGATTCGTGAATCGCCCGTACAGTTATCAGTTACCCCGTAGGGGCAAGGCACTGCCTTACCCCCACACCAGTTACTAATGCTTTATTAGTATTGCTATAGAATTTAGTGGCTTTGCCAAGCAAGTTTTAAACTACTTGGTTGACCGAGATTACCCGTTAAGATGATTCCTCGCTTATTAGCATGAAGATGACGAACAATTTTGTAAACGGTTTCTATTTGTTCTGGTGCTTCAGCTTGAGTTGCTAATTCTGATAAAGAAAGTGCGCGTTGGGATTTTTGGAGAACTTCGACCACACGCTCTTGTAATGACAAGATTGACGCTGCTGCTTTTTTGCCAGCTTCTACACCAGGCTGATGATAAGCATTGATATTAATTAAAGAAGCATATAAACTAACCGCTCGTTCATAGAGTGCAATTAAAGCACCGACAGTAGTTTCATTGACCTCTGGAATTGTGATTGTAATTGAATCTCGTTGTTTTTCGTATAATGCCTGACGAGTTCCTAGTAAAAAACCAATTAAATAGTCTCCTGAAGTAATACCTGGTTCTATTTCTACTGAGGTTGCATTTCTGTCTTTTAATACTTCGATAAAAGTCAAGAAGAAATTGTTAACTCCTTCTCTCAGTTGTTGAACATAAGCGTGTTGATCCGTTGAACCTTTATTGCCATAGACTGCAATACCTTGATTAACGATGTTGCCATCCAAATCCTTTTCTTTTCCTAATGATTCCATAATTAGCTGCTGTAAATAACGGCTAAACAGCAACAAACTATCTTTATAAGGTAGGATAACCATGTCTTTTTCTCCTCTGCCATTACCAGCAAAGTACCAAGACAAGGCAAGTAAAGCTGCGGGATTATTTTTGAGGTCAGGTTTTCTAGTCAAAGCATCCATTGCTTTAGCACCATCTAGCATTGCCTGAATATCAATTCCTTGGAGTGCAGCAGCGACTAGACCTACAGCAGATAATTCGGAAGTGCGTCCTCCTACCCAGTCTCGCATCGGAAAAGTAGCTAACCAACCTTCTGACTTGGCTTGATTTTCTAATTGAGAACCTTTGCCTGTAATAGCAAAAGCGTGAGCAGCAAAATTTAAATTACGGTCTTCATAAATTTTTTTGACTTCCAACATGCCATTTCGGGTTTCTGGAGTTCCTCCCGATTTAGAAATAATAGAAACTAAAGTACTATCTAAGCGATCGCCAATAACTGCTAAAACCCGATCTATTCCTTCGGGGTCTGTATTATCAATAAAATAAATCTTGAGGGGTGCATCCAAAGGTGCTAAAGCTTGAGCAACAAACTGAGGTCCTAAAGCCGAACCACCAATTCCAATCGATAAGATATTAGTAAATTTACCACCACTAGGAGGAGCAATTTCACCACTGTGTATTTTGTGGGCGAAATCAACAATGCTTTGTTTAGTTTCGATAATATCTTGTTTTAATTCATCAGTAGGAGCTAAATCGGGGTCACGCAACCAATAGTGACCAACCATTCTTTCTTCATCGGGATTTGCGATCGCTCCTGCTTCAATTGCGGTAATATCTTTAAATGCTTTGTCAAACTTTGGCTTCATGGTTTCAACAAAAGCATCATCAAAGCTCATGCGGCTAACATCAAGGTAAAAACCTAATTTTTCGTCGTAGTAAAGCCAGTCTTGATAGCGTTGCCAAAGTTCAGCAGTATTCATAATCTCTTAATTTAAGCGCGAGGTTTACGAAGTGGAAGAAGCTCTTGCTAATAACACAAAGTTTCTTCCTTCTGTAAGTTTAATTTACGCTATCTCCAGCTTTTGTTCGCTTTTAGTTTTTTCTTACAGAGTATTTGAAAATTTTCTGCTCGCGATGAACCATGAGGCAAAAAGCTTAGTAGCTAGTTGATGATGCTGTTTCGGTGAAAATGCTCAACACAGTTATCAAATTTGAATAATTCATAGTCATCAATAGAGCTAAATATTTTATCTAGCGAAAGTAGAGACAAATTTTCCCAATGTTTATCAATTCTTTATAAAAAACAAGCAATTTATTACTCAATTTTTAACTAAGCCACTTAACCCTAATTTAAATTAGATTTAGTGCTTAATCAAAAATACATAAGTAAAGCAAGTTAAGCGATTTTTCATTCCTCCAAATATAAAAATATTTTTATTTAAGATTAGAATCGATTAAGAAAATACTATGTCATCCGTTCCCTGGCGTTGAACGCCAGGGCTTGCGGATGACCGAATTCCACAGTCAAAAAATTAAACTTGAAAAATTTTTGCTGTGATCAAAAGACACTCAGTTCATTAATTTTATTTTGCCAAATATTTAATTTATAGGAAAGACCGAATGAACGCCATTGCCAATACAAATAACTTGCAACTAAGTATTAGTGATACCTTAACAGGTGGTTTAGGAGAGCTAATTACTGTTCCAATTTCAATTAATGATGTTACAGGACTACAATCTTTAACTCTTACTTTAAATTATGATACTAACCTATTAGATATTATCGATCCCAATCTCAACACCGATAATAATGAGGCAGTAAAAAGAACAGGAGTTGCAGCCAATTGGAAATTAATTAGTGGCGAAGGAAGTAATCCTAATGCAGAGTTGCCTAATCCTATTGCTAATGTTAATGATGCCACAGGCGAAGTCACCATCAGTTTGATTAATCCTGGTGCTGTACCAACCACAGGTTCAGGCAATATTCTAACCATTGATTTTACAATCAATTCTAATGCTGTGCCTAACTCAAGTAGCATTATTAATTTAAAAACAGCCAAATTAGGAATTAACAATCAAGAAATAAATTTAGGTGATAGTAATTTAGATGATGGCAAAATTACGCTATCCAAAGGTTCTGCGGTTTATCGCTTTTATAACACCAATTTGGGAGTTCATTTTTACACTACTTCAGAAGTAGAAAAACAATTTGTTCTTGATGAATTACCTCAGTATAGATTTGAAGGAGCTTCTTATACTTCAGCAGCCCAACCAAACGCAGGTGCAGATCCTTTAACAGGTGCTAAACCAGTTTATCGTTTTTATAACCAAAACACTGGAGTTCATCTTTATACCTCATCTGAAAAAGAGAAAAACTTTATTCAAAATGATCTTGGGGCAATTTATCGTTTTGAAAATACAGCTTATTACGCCTATAATAATCCTACGGATGGAACAATTCCTATTTATCGTTTCTACAATACCAATCTCGATGTTCATTTTTTTACACCCTCAGCAGTAGAAAAAGATTTTGTGATCGATAATTTACCTCAATATCGTCAAGAAGGAATTGGAGGTGTTGCTTTTTATGCTTATGAATATATCCCAGATTCTTCTATTTAGTTGTTTAACAGCCAGCTCTAGATCAATCGGAGAAAGATGGTTTTTTAAAGAACTATCTAAGCTTCAAACTAGAGATTTTTAAACTATTAATTTTGAGTGGGGCTTGACACTGATATATTTGGTCATTATATGTTAATACTGTGTTAGACCAAATCCGATTATTAAACTTTACCTATACTCATAAGAACTATTAGTTAAACCGATATCATTTAAAAAAAATCAAGTGGGTAGAGGAACAGGATTTGGTCTTCAGTAGTTCTCTCCCCATCATATCTCAACAAAAAGCTTGTAGCGAGACAGAACTAGGTAAAATCAACAAAAGGAACTTATTCATCGCTTATCACAAGGTAAATTTAATATGCTTGCGTTGTCTCTAATTAGTTTAGGAATTGCCACTGGAGCAATTTATCTCAGTTATAAAATTCAAGATGATGTATTTAAAGTAGCTATGAATGCTACTGCAATCTTGTTTTTTGTAATTACCTTAATTTGCTCTCCTTGGCTGCTGAAAATGATTGTAGCAACAATCCCTTTTATTTTTACTCGCTTAAATCCTTGGTTTATAGAAAAGATGAATTAGCTCAATTGATGAGATTGAAGTATAATTGACTATCGGGATTTTTGTCAAAAGATTTCCTAGTTTGCAGCAAATTCCTAGCAAAATAAGGTAAAGTTACGCTCAAAACTATATTGCGATCGCGTTATTAAGTTGTGAAAATAGGAATATTAGGAACAGGTTTAATGGGTCAGCCGATGGCTTTACGTTTGTTAGAGGCTAACCTTTCTGTCATAGCTTATAATCGTACTTCTGCTAAACTAGAATCCCTCAAACAAGCTGGTGCAACTATTGTTAACTCTCCAGAAGCAGCTATTGCAGCTTGTGATTGTGTTATTTTAATGCTGAGTGATCTTGCAGCTATCAAACAAGTTTTATTATCAGAATTATCTCTTCCTCATTTAGCTAATCGTACCGTCATTCAGATGGGTACTATTGCCCCTGACGAGAGTAAAGCACTTCAAGAGGCAGTGGTTGCTGCTGGCGGGGAATATTTAGAAGCACCAGTTTTAGGTAGTATTCCTCAAGTACAAACTGGTGAGTTAATTGTAATGGTAGGCAGTACGAAAGCACAATTTCAGCAATGGTCACCATTATTAAAGAATTTTAGTCCAGAACCGATTTATCTTGGTTTGGTGGGAACGGCAGCAGCAACTAAATTAGCTTTAAATCAATTAATTGCCAGTTTAACTAGTGCTTTTGCTTTGAGTTTAGGCTTAATAGAACGTCAAGGCGTAGAAATAGAGCAATTTATGGCAATTTTACGTCAAAGTGCGCTTTATGCCCCTACTTTCGATAAAAAGTTGTCTCGCATGAGCGGTCGCAATTATCATAATCCTAATTTTCCTACCAAACATTTATTGAAAGATACCGATTTGTTTTTAACTCAGGCACACAATTTGGGTTTAAATACGGATGGTTTGACAGGAATCAGAAAAGTTATTCAAAAAGCAATGGAATTGGGTTTAGCTGAAGCGGATTATTCGGCTATTTATTCGGCGATTAATCCAGAATGAGAATTAAGAACACCAAAAGATCACTTTCTGATTAAAATAAAAAACTATTGTCCTCTTGTTCACACAACTACATGGAAGTACAGTTTCGTGAATTTAATCCCTTCGATTTATGGATTTGGTTGGAATTTGAAACTGCTCCCTCAATGATGGAGCAACAGTATATTGAGGAGTTATTTAACTCTTGGTTTTATTTAGGTAAACTGGGTGGTTTTAATGCAGAAAATCTTCAAGTACAAGATACTGGCGTAGAAATCAGTTATATGGACTATAACAATGAAGAAGCAGAAAATATGCTGATGTCGCCGATGCACAATATGAGTGAATTTGAATATTTTGGTACTTGGGGACGTTGTTGGTTTGATTTAGGTACGAGTGATTTAATTGCGATCGATATTTTAATTAATGCTCTTTATCAACTTAGTAAAGAATACGTCAAAATCAATAAATTAGTTATTGGTGGCGAAAATGAAGATTGGCAAGTAAACAGGAAAACTCAAACAATTTTTTCTGATAATTCTGATATTTAGAATTATTGTTGATTAAATTGGTGAAATTATTTGACTAACCCTGTCACAGACTAAATTGATTGGCTAATGCTAAAACGTTTATTTTTCGTTTTCAATCTTCCTCACTGAACAGGGCTAGTTTATTTAACCAACTTTAACGGTTTTTCAAGAGAAAACTGGCTAATTAGGGCTTATTTTCAGGAAAAATCTCTCTAAATTCAAAAATTAACTCATCTAGCTCCTCTAAGGCTTGATTAACGTCAACTCTAATTGTTCCTAAATTGGGTTGTTCTAACAGCTTGAGTAACATTTCTCTTTTGCTTTCGATTTGAATGATTCGTGCTTTTAAAGTAGATTGATCCATAGGTTTGCTGATAAAGCTTTTTCTAGCTCTAGAATAAACAATATTGAGTGTATTGAGTGACCTCCTCCAGATACCAATTGCTACGCAATATGGTGCTGGCTTCCATACCTCACGGCATGGCTTTCCTGGTTATTTCCATTACTGGAGTTTCGCCCACCATCTAGGTATGATTCATACCCCTGACGCTCTGACTGCACAAGCTGTTTCCTTTCGCCATAGTCCGTGGCTATTACTGATTCCAATCCTCGCTGTAACAACACTCTCGCACTTGCATGGTCACGGCTAGTTGTGTAATCACACTCTGGACATACATGAGTTCTTTGACTTAATTCTTTTCTTTCTTGCCCGTATGCGTACCACACTCTGGACAGATTTGACTACTGTATTTATGATCCACCTTTGCATAGTATTTTCCGCGCGAACAGCATACCCAAGACAGCAAATCTCGGAATTGTCCGAATCCCCCGTCTAGCATATGCTTACCCAAGAACCCTTTTGCTGAGACACGAAAATCTATATCTTCAATAAAAATCATGTCTGCCTGGTCGCACAATAAATGACTAGTGGCAAAGTGAAAGTTACGACGAGAATTGGAAATCTTATGGTGAAGACGAGCAACTTTTAACTGCGCTTTCTCCCAGTTCTTAGATTTTTTCTGCTTCCGAGAGGCTTGTCGCTGTAGCTCTTTAAGCCGACTTTGCAAGTCTCTGAAGAATTTAGCTGGTTGTATGCGCAGATTATCACTCGTTACCAAGAAGCTCTCAAGTCCGATATCACAACCAATGCCACGACCGAAAGGTAATGGGTCAGGCACGGAAACATCAGACTGTATAGTAACTACTGCATACCAAATTGCACCTCTTGCCCTAGAGACAATCCTGACACCTTTGACTTTAAACCCATCTGGTATAGGACGATGGCAGTTAATAGTCACTTCACCTATTTTGGGAAGTTTAATAATATTTCCCGTAATTGGATTATCTGCAAACTGAGGGTACAAAAAAGACTGATAGCGTCCATATTTCTTAAAACGCGGAAACCCGTAACCACGGGCTTTAAAAGCTTCCCAAGTATTATGCAAACGTTTAACAACATCTTGCGTAACTTGAGAATGTACGTCTTTATAATACGGATTAATCTTTTTCCATTGGGTCAGTTGTCGTTTTTGCTCTAAGTAACTAGGAAACGGAATGTCGGGAGATATTATATATTCCCGTTCTAGGGAGCAAGAGTACAAACTACATTTGCGCGAGTTTATCCAGTACTTCAAATCGCGAAGGCAATGGTTATACAATCGCCGACAAGTTTCTAACCAAGTTAACATTAATGCTTGTTGGTCGCTTGTTGGATAAATTCGGAATTTGTAGTTCATGGTTAGCATGGGTTGATTTTAGCATGCGCTACTGCTCATGCTAAAATTACTTTTGTAGACTTTACGTTAGCTCTCATCCCGACTTCTATTTCGATAGGGATAAGGAGCCGGGATGAGAGCCAACAAGCTAAGATATGTAATCAAGTATTAATTCTAATGTTCCGTAAGATATCTTTGGGTTCTCTTGGTTTAACTGTGGGCAGTATTTTGACTGTGATTGGTTTTATTGCTTATGCCACTGGGAATGCTACTCTAAATTTAGCTGGTTTGTTTTATGGTGTTCCTATTTTACTAGGCGGTCTTGCTCTAAAAGCTGCTGAATTAAAACCAATACCCTATAGTGTTCCTACTCCTCCAAAAATCATCGCATTAAGAGAGCAGCAGGCAACCCCTACTCAAAATCAGTTGCGTCAAGATGTAACTCGTTTTCGCTATGGACAAGAAGCTCACTTAGATGAATCTTTAGAAAAAATTGGTTTGAGTCCAACTGATGAAGAAAGACCAGAATTAATTGGGTTACGAGAAACTGTTATTAATGGTGCTTATACTTTAATATTAGAATTTGCGTCGCCGTTTATTTCTTTAGAACAATGGCAAAATAAACAAGAAAAAATTGAAAAGTTTTTTGGACCTAATATTAAAGCCAACATTACTCAGTCTCAAGAGCGAATGATTGATTTAGCTTTAATTAAACAAGATTAAATTTAAATCAAATTTAATAATTATAGACGGGTTTTAAAAAAGTTATAAATTACCTTTTTGAACCCATTTTTTTATTAAGTAATTAAGCAACTAACTCAAATAATCCCAAACAAATTAGTAAAAAACCACTGATAAATTCTAATTTTTGGCGAGATAAATTAGACTTAATTAAGTCACCAAAAATATTACCAAGACCAATCAAAATTATACTAGTTGCAGAACTAAAAAGACTGGTTAACAATAAATCTAATTGAGCAATACCCGCGCTGATACCAGTTCCCAAATTAGTAATAGTCAAAGCCATGCCAATTACTGCTGCTTCTTGTAAGCTAACATATTGGTTTGTTTCTGACTGCAAAAAATTGTTGGCTTGGATATTGCGATCGCTATTAGGTCGAAAAAATTTTATAATTGTTAAACAACCAATAATATATATATAAAATTGATAGTTTATCGCTCATCGACACATGGGTAAAAAATCACGACTCAAAAAAATACGCAAAGAGTCCCACTCTAGCAAAACTCAAAAAATACAGTGCGATTCTACACAATTTGTTGAGCAATTAGAACAATTAGGTTATCGATTAAAGCAAATACAAAGATTCCTGAATTACCTCAGCAAAACATTGAACCAAAAATATAAAGTCTAACTTGAGTTTGTTTAGAGAAGAATTTTCAAACTTAGCTTTCGTGATAACCCGTTTCTAAGGTTTCGGGATTAATAGGTGCAATTTGTTGCGATAATTTAATTTTAGTTTGATGACGACGTTTCGCCTGAGCTTTACCAAGTAATTCAATGGCAGATAAAGGTAAGACTATCGGCCAAAAGAAAGGAGCAATGAGCAGAACTAACCAAGATAAAAGATGATTGTTGGGGGTAGTATTGTCTTTTAAAAATAACCCAAACCAAACACAAAAAACGATTAAGGCGATCGCGAGATACCAAACTAATATATTATTTAACATTATTTTTGTTCACTTGTTACGATAATTGAAATATTTTTCAAAATTATGAATAGGTTTATCTTCTTTTTTAAAGCAAATTATCAATAAGCACAACCCAAAAAATATTCAGTAATTCTACTGAGTAAAAACAAGAATTGTGCCAAATAATAAAACTTTTTACAAAAAATTACTTAATTGTAAATTAACTACAACAGTCTTATTTGTTTTATAAGTAACCACAAAAAATTAATAAATTTCAAACGTTGATGATTCATAAGACACCACTATTTATTGCCTTATTATAAGCCTCATTTTTTTTCGGTAATTTTTATTGATTTAATTGCAAATAAGCTAATCTCATACCCCAAAAGATTAGATGAGGTTCTCGCTTAGTTTGTGTAGCTATTTCTGGAAGAATTATTGATAAGTTTTTAAATAAATAATAAGCATCTCCACCAGTAAAAACTACTGGACTATCAGGAAATTTTTGCCACCAATCAGTAATAAAACTAGCTATACCTGTCAAAATTGTATGTATAATTCCACTTTCAATGGCAGTAGTCGTATCTAAAGCCCAACGGGGTGGTAAGGTTGGAGTTAATTCAACCTCTGGTAAAGCTGCGGTATGTTGACCAAGAGCTTGAAATTGCAATCGTAAACCAGGTAAAATAGCTCCGCCGACTAAACTTTGATGATCATCTACGCCAGTAAAAGTTAAAGCTGTGCCTGCATCGACTACTAAACAGGGAAAACCATAGGTACTTCCTGCACCCCAAACTGCTAAAGCGCGATCTATACCTAAACTACTATAGAGATTAGATAGAGGAATATTTGATAAAGTAATGATCTGAACCTGTGAAGCGTCTTGCCACAATAAAGTTTGTTCAGGAACGACAGAGGCTATATATAAGGGTAGTTGGGATAAATTAACTGGAACAGAACTTACTGGTAAAACTTCTGAAGGAATTTTCTGCCTGCGAATAGGCTGAGTTAAATGCTGACTATCCCAAGCAAGCTGAAGTGTTTTCCCTTGAAACCAAGCCCAATGTAATCTGGAATTCCCAATAGCTAAAGCTAGCCAGTCTTGTTTGTTCTTTGTCATTTTTCGTTTGTCATTGATAACTCTAAACCCTCAGCTTTTCTCACGGCTTTGTTGCACTACTCAACCAACAAATTTAATTTTGATCAGCTTAAGCCGTGTAACAATAAAAAAAATAAAAGAATATAACAAATGGTAAAGGAGAGGGGAAATGGTAGCAACGCCTATGCCAACCCAAAAGCGACTTAGTATTCAAACTGCCGAGATTGCCCCTGAAACTATAGCGATTCGTTCTTTAGATTGGGATCGCGATCGCTTTGATATTGAATTTGGTTTACAAAATGGTACCACTTATAATTCCTATTTAATTCGTGGCCATAAAATAGCTTTAGTTGATACTTCTCATGAAAAATTCCGTCAGTTATATTTAGATACTCTTACTGGTTTAATCGAGCCAAGCACCATTGATTATTTGATTATCAGTCATACCGAACCCGATCATAGTGGTTTAGTTAAAGATTTCCTTCAATTAGCTCCTCAAGCCATTGTAGTCGGGGCAAAGGTAGCGATCAATTTTTTAGAAGATTTAGTTCATCAACCGTTTCAGAAACAGTTAGTTAAAAGCGGTGATACCCTAGATTTGGGCAAGGGTCACGTCATTGAATTTGTAAACGCGCCTAATTTACATTGGCCCGATACAATTTTTAGTTACGATCGCGGTACAGGGGTATTATTCACTTGTGATGCCTTTGGGATGCACTACTGTTCTGATGCCACCTTTGATGAAGACTTGGCAGCAATCGAACCAGACTATCGTTTTTATTATGAATGTTTAATGGCTCCCAATGCTCGTTCCGTTCTTTCAGCAATGAAGCGGATGGACAAGCTAGGAGAAATTAATCTGGTTGCCAATGGTCATGGCCCTTTATTAAAACACAATTTAACTGAATTACTCAAACGTTATCGTGATTGGAGTCAGGCACAAGCTAAAGCTGAGAAAAACGTAGCTGTTTTCTATGTATCCGACTATGGTTATAGCGATCCCTTGAGTCAGGCAATTGCCAGAGGTATTACTAAAACTGGCGTTGCGGTAGAAATGGTTGACTTGCGTTCGGCAGAAAATACTGAAGTACAAGAAATTATTAATCGTACCTCAGCCATCGTCTTAGGAATGCCTCCGTTATCAGGCAATAATCTCAAAGAAATTACGGCAAATATTGGTACGATCCTCGCAGCAGCTAATGAAAAGCAATTAGTTGGGATGTACGAATCCTATGGTGGCGACGATGAACCAATCGATCCGATCTTGACTAAATTTCGAGATGTGGGATTAAAACAAGCGTTCTCCTCAATTCGGATCAAAGAAACACCAAACGAATCAATCTATCAACTTTGTGAAGAGTCAGGGACAGACTTAGGACAACTGTTAACCCGTGACAAGCTGGTACAACAGATGAAATCCCTCGACCACGACTTAGATAAAGCAATGGGACGTTTGAGTGGTGGACTATATATCATTACTGCTACCAAAGGCAACGTAAGTAGTGCCATGCTAGCCTCCTGGGTAACTCAAGCTAGTTTTGAACCCCCTGGTTTAACCATTGCCGTAGCTAAAGATCGGGCAATCGAATCTTTAATGCAGGTAGGCGATCGCTTTGTTCTCAATGTTTTGGCAGAAGGTAAATACCAGTCTTTGATGAAGCATTTCCTCAAACGATTTCAACCTGGTGCAGATCGTTTTGCAGGAGTAAACACTCAAACTGCTGCTAATGGTTCGCCTATTCTCACTGATGCTTTAGCTTATTTAGAATGTGAAGTAATCAGTCGGATGGAATGTAGCGATCATTGGGTTGTTTACAGCAAAGTTGATGTCGGGCGAGTTTCCGATCCCGAAAGTCTGACGGCAGTACACCATCGCAAAGTAGGCAATCATTATTAATAGTTTATTTAAGGGCGAAAAGTATTCGCCCTAACTAAAAAAACTTAATTTTTAGTACGATGATCGAAGTTCAATACGAAGAAGACTATTATTTGTGGACTCAAGCAATGGTCGAAAGGCTTAAAAACAAAGATTATTTAAATATAGATTGGGATAATCTAATCGAAGAAATTGAAGATATGGGTAAAAGTCAAAAACGCGCTGTAGAAAGTTTATTGCTGCGTTTGACCGAACACCTATTAAAACTGAAATATTGGGAAACAGAAAGAGAAAGAAACAAAAAACATTGGCAATCAGAAGTAGTTAACTTTCGGGTTTTACTGCGAAAAAGGCTGAAAGAATCTCCTAGTTTAAAAAACAACTTGGCTGAAATATATGAAGAAATTTTACTTGATTCAAAGCGATCGATGAGCAAATTATTCGAGCTACCAGAACAGATTGAATTAACTTTAGCGCAAGTTTTAGATGAAGATTGGTTTCCTAATTAAATCGATAAGCTGTTTGAATGATGTGAAAAGACATTTTTAAAGCTGAATAGTGTGATACTGAAAAATAGACCTCCTGCAAAAATATTAATTAATTGAGCAATTGTTTTTCAAAGAAAGTTC
>CAZLUP010000005.1:0-127628 GCA_964562685.1 uncultured bacterium | reverse complement strand
TAAGCCCCGTCCCTACATCTGAAGCTGCGGGCTTCCCGTCGCGCATTTTCGGTGATTTTTCAGGAGATTTGTTAATAGTTGCGCTTAATCTAGATTAATTTTTGGCTACCTTTTTATTAATGACTGATCTTGGTTTAAACTGAATTTTTCATCAATAATTAGGTCGATCTACTTATTAGATTAGATGGTTAAAGAAAGCAGATCTTCACAAGTTCCTCAAACTATTAATTTATAAAATTAAAGATTCTAATTATTGTCACTCGCTTAAAATAAACAACCAAAAACTAATTTTCTACCTGACTGTCAAATGAAATTTAAGTAGGAGAATTATTTATGTTTAATAAAATTTTAGTGGGAATCGATCGCTCTTCTATTGGCAAGAAAGTATTTGAAGTTGCTCTGTCTTTTGCTAGTGCTACAGGTGCAAATTTAATGTTAGTACAAGTCTTGTCAGACCGCGAAGAGGATTATCCTCAACTTCCTGCTTATTCTTATTACCCAATGTGGGACGAACAAACTGTCAAAATTTATCAAGAACAATGGGAAGAGTATAAAAAACAAGGTATAGAACTTTTAAACAATCTAGCTCAACAAGCGATTGAGGCAGGAATTCCTACAGAGTTTACTCAGATGTCTGGGAGTCCAGAACGTTCTATTTGTGAAATAGCTCAGACATGGGAAGCCGATTTAATTATTGTTGGTAGTCGGGGTTTAACTGGAATTAAAGAAATGTTTTTGGGTAGCGTTAGCAACTATGTAACTCACCATGCTCCCTGCTCAGTTTTGATTGTCAGAGATGGAGAGCCTTTCCCAGTTGAATCTCCTCCAACAGAATCAGCAACTTCTAGTGCTTCTTAATCACGTTAATGTTCAGAAAAATTTTGGTAGCTATCGACTGTTCTTACCAAGGAAAGAAAGTATTTGAACAAGCTTTATCTTTAGCTAAAGCTACAAAAGCTCATTTGATGTTGCTCCAAGTTCTTTCTGTTGAACAAAATGATTATCAATTATCATTATCTGTTGCTAAATGTCAGTCTGAGTGCGATTTTAACTGCGAACTATTTCTCAAAAAACAGCAAATCTGTCGTCAAGAAGGATTAGATTTTTTGCGATCGCTAGTTAAAAAAGCTACGATTGCAGGAATAAAAACTGAATTTAGTCAAGTTATGGGTAGTCCTTGTCAAATTATTTGTACTTTAGCTCAAACCTGGCAAGCTGATTTAATTGTGATTGATTACCATAGTTATTCTTCTGTACATAAAGTTGGCTTGAGTGGCGTAAGTAATTATGTAACTTATTATTTACCTTGTTCGGTTTTAGTTCTGGTTTAATAATAATTTGGATTACTGAACAATAAAGCTTAATTATTGTAAAAATTTTGGTTGGTCAAATTTTATTTTGGTTCAGTTTGGTTTTTTGGCTTAGTGGCAATTTTATTTTTAACAGCGATTTAACTTTAGCAGCAGAATTAGGATCATATCCTCTTTGCGAACCTTCAGCATTGATAGAAATTCCTTGTCCTAATCAAGATGGTAATTGTTTACTCGTAGGAGATAATGAGGTAGATGATTCTGTCTTTGTCTATCCCATTAATGCAAAAAAATTTAATTCTGATACTCAACAAGTTTTAGCTTTTGATAATTTTAAAATTAAAGATTTAGAAGCGATTACTTCTCTGAATAATCATCAATTAATTTTGTTTGGTTCTCATAGTCGTAATACTAAATGTTCGGTTAAAAAATCAAGAAAAAGTTTTTTTGTTGCTGAAATTATTGGTAATTATCTCAAACCATTAAAACAAGTTGAAGCAAATTTTGCACTTAATTCTCAACAATTATTTAGTCAAAATATATTTAATCAAAATGAAATAATCCAAGCTGTTAGTCAGGCAATCGATGATGCCGAACAAGCTGCCGATTTAGCAGAAGGAAACATTGAGCAATGTCAACAAATTAATAGTTTTAATATTGAAGGAGCAGTAGCTATTCCCAATTCATCTAATCCTAATAATGTTTGGGTAGGACTGCGATCGCCTTTGGTTAAATTTCAAGAAAAAAACTGGGCAATTCTTTTACATTTAAAAAATTTAAATCAATTTCAATTTGATGCAGTAGCTCTTGTAGATTTACAAGGTAGAGGTATTAGAGAATTAACGTTTAATGATAATTTTATTTGGGGAATTGCTGGAGGACCAGAAGACGACCTTGATAATTTTTTCTTGTGGAACTTTTCTGTTGAATCATTACAAGCAAATTTCATGATCAAACCCAAAATTATTAAATCACTTCCTTCTTTTTCTGAAGGATTAGCTATTATTGATAACAAAGCTTATCTTGTTATTGATGGAGATTTAGGAGATTCTAATTCTCAATGTCAAATACCTGGTAAATATCAAATTATCAATCTTAAAAAGGATTAAAGTGAGAGCGAGTATAATTTCATTCAATAAATTACTCTAATGAGCCTGAGAATAAACTTAATTCCTTGTACTATTGTTGATGGCTACTCAGAAATATAACAATCAAAAAAAATTTATTTAAAGTGATTAAAATATTATTTGACAAATTAAGCCAAGAATTTACTAAATAGAGAATAAGAGAAAACTGTTAAACTCATCAAGTACAAACACCTTAAAACTTTAGATGATTGCAATCAATCAGACATAACAATCTATGGGAAGCGAAAGAATTACACTACTTTCTCAACGAGAAATTGACAAAATGCGTCAAGCAGGGCGTTTAGCTGCCCAACTTCTAGATCATCTTGCTCCAATGGTTAAACCAGGAGTAAGTACCTTAGAAATTAATGATGAAGCGGAAAAATGGACACAAGCTCATGGTGCTAAAAGCGCGCCTCTAGGATATCATGGGTTTCCTAAATCCATTTGTACCAGTATTAATGAAGTGATTTGTCATGGTATTCCTAATGCCAAACAAATTCTTCAAGAAGGAGACATTATCAATATCGATGTGACTCCAATTCTCGATGGTTATCATGGTGATAGTTCCAGAACTTTTTTTGTTGGTACACCCTCTCCTGAAGCCAAAAGGCTTGTAGAAGTAACAGAAAAATGTTTGAGATTAGGAATTGAGGCAGTTAAACCAGGGGCGAGAATTGGTGATATCGGAGCAGCAATTCAAGAATATGCTGAAGCTAATGGTTTTTCAGTAGTTAGAGATTTTGTTGGGCATGGAATTAGTCATATTTTTCATACTGCTCCGCAAATTCCTCACTATGGTACTAGGGGAAAAGGTAAAAAACTCAAACCAGGAATGGTATTTACGATTGAACCGATGATTAATGAAGGGACTTGGGAAGCAGTAGTCCTTGATGATGGTTGGACAGCTATTACTAAAGATGGTAAGTTGTCTGCCCAGTTTGAACATACGATCGCAGTTACGGAAGATGGAGTAGAGATTCTCACGCTGAAAGATTAATATTCTGAACGACGGACGTTAAAACAGCACCACTCTTGTCGTTTCCACAAAGCGGCAATAGTCCAACCTTGTCCTTCTACTGCATCGGCAATTCGGTCTGCCTGTTCGACTAAAATACCACTTAAAATCGCCCAACTGTTTTTGGAGGTAAAAGCATCAAACTGAGGAAAGAGTTCTACGATGGTATCAGCTAGAATGTTGCAAACAATCCCATCAAAGGTTTGGTTTAACTCTTGGAGTTTTTCAATACTACCGTGATGGACGAGTAAACGTTGTCGCTCAATATTGTTGAGTTGACAATTGCTGCGACAGGTTTTAATTGCTAAAGCATCAGTGTCAACAGCATAAACTTGTTTTGCTCCCAACAAAACTGCCCCAATCGAAAGAATTCCCGAACCACAACCGATATCAGCAATGGTTAGGTTTTCTGCTCCTTGGGATAGACGCATTTCCAAAGACTCTAAACACAGTTGGGTGGTGGGATGAGTACCTGTACCAAAAGCTGCCCCTGGATCTAGACGGAGAACAAGTCTGTCAGTTTCTGACGGAAGTTCTAACCAAGCAGGATAGATCAAAATGCGATCGCCAATTTCGGCTGGATGCCAATGTTCTTTCCAGCTACTTGCCCAATCTTCCTCATCAATTAAATTCCAATTGATTTGGGGAAGAGAAGTTTCAATGAGGGTAGCATCTTGCTTTAACCATAAAGACAAAGCCGATAAATCCATTAATTGGGCTGAAATTTCGGGAATATAAGCTCTAATCAAGTAATGGTCTTCTTTTACTTGAGTGGCTGTTCCCGAGCAGCCAAATTTTTCGAGTCGCCAGAAGACAGATTCTTCTAAAACTGGCTCACAGAGTACGTTTATTTCCCACCAGCGATTAGACATTGATTATTTTTGCAATAGTGAACTTAACAATGTAGGAGGCTGAGGGGTTAATAAACCCCTTAACTTTTGCTTACTATCAATTATGAAAGCTTGACCGTGTAAGCATCTGTGATGCCAGCTATTTTAATCACTTCTCCCAAAATTCCTTCTGGTAAAGGATCGTCAAGGCTTAAAACCATTACGGCATCACCACGCACAATCTTTCGACCAACTTGCATACTGGCAATGTTGACATTGTAACTACCTAATAATGACCCAATTTTTCCAATAATGCCAGGCATATCTTGGTGCAAAGTAAATAGCATATATCCACTAGGAGGTACATTAATAGGAAATTCATCTAAATCGGTAATCCGAATTTCTCCGTCCCCAAGTAATGCTCCTGTCACAGAATGTTTACCATTAGAACCTTGAGCTTCTAAATGAATTGAACCACCAGAATAATCCTTGACAGAACTGTCTCTAGTTTCAATTACTCTGATCCCTCTTTCTTTAGCTTCGATACTAGCATTGACGTAATTAACTCTTTCTCTTAGAGCTTGAGATAAAAGACCTTTGAGTGCGCCTACAATTAGAGGTTGACTATCTTTGGTTGCTAGTTCGCCTTGGAGAGAAATATTTAATTGTTCGATTCTGCCTCCTGCAAGTTGCCCAACCATATTACCCAAAGTTTCTGCTAACTGTAAATACGGTCGGAGTTTTTCCATCACATCGGGGTTGAGTCCAGGAATATTAACCGCCGAGCGAGCAGGTAACCCTAATAAAACATCCCGAATTTGTTCAGCAACATCAATGGCGACATTAACTTGAGCTTCAGCCGTAGATGCTCCTAAATGAGGAGTAAGTACTACATTACTACCTAATTCGGTTAAAGGAGATTCTCCTAAAGGTTCATTCGCAAATACATCTAAAGCCACTCCAGCAATTTTTTGGGCTTTGACAGCTTCTGCTATAGCTGCTTCATCAATGATGCCACCACGAGCGCAGTTAATAATCCGAACTGTAGGCTTCATTTTAGCCAACGTTTCAGAATTGATTAAATTAGCTGTTTCTGGTGTTTTAGGTACGTGAAGAGTAATATAATCTGCTTCTCGGAACAATAAATCTAAGTCGACTAAACGACAACCAAGCTGTTCTGCTCTTTCAGTAGAAATAAACGGGTCATAAGCTAAAATTTTCATGCCCATTGATCTGGCAACAGTAGCTACGTGCGCCCCAATTTTTCCTAAGCCAACTACACCTAAAGTTTTTTTGTAGACTTCTGCGCCCACAAAACGCTTACGTTCCCATTTCCCAGCCTTCACAGATTGGTTAGCATCAGGAATTTGACGCGATAAGGATAACATCATTGCTAAAGCGTGTTCGGCAGCAGCAATAGTATTACCCTCTGGAGAGTTGACAACAACAATACCTTGACGAGTAGCAGCAGGAACATCAATATTGTCTACTCCTACTCCTGCACGTCCAATAATTTTTAAATTAGTACCAGCTTCAATCACTTCTTGGGTAACTTTTGTTCCAGAACGAAGCATCAAAGCATCATATTCGCCGATGATTTTGACCAGTTCTTCTACTGGTAAACCAGTTTTGACATCTACTTGAGCAACCTGAGAGAGGATGTCTATTCCAACTTGGTCGATGGGATCGGATACAAGAACCTTTGCCATAGTCATGAAATCTTTTTGTTTCCTTGTGTCTGTAATTCGTCTTGATTTTGCGCTTGGTGTAATTTAAAAAGTCGTATTTAACTTGTTTAGGTGCAAACACTAACGCTATTTAATCCTCTTACCCAGGCTATACCTTGAGGAAGTGGAGGTTTTGTTAGCCAGATTGGTAACTTGCCAGTGCAGTAGCTTATTGTAATGGTAAAGGTGACTTTAATTATGTAATTCTTGAAAAGATTTCCAAATTGGTCACTGATTATTGGTCACTGATAACTGTTATTCCCTACAACTGTATAGCTGATAACGATAGCCTGTGGTTTTACGCTTGAAATTGGCTTCAGCATCACATTGAAATTGTTCTAAGTTGTTTAGCTCGGAGAAATTAACTAACCAAAGCTGAAAAGGACGAGGAATTGCTGAGACCGCTTGTTGTAAAATTGAACTGGCTATTGTTAAATCTTTTTCTGGTTGATGAATTAATAAAAATTGGGGTTGAAAGTCCAATCGATTTTGTTTAATTAGTTTTTGAAATTGCCAAGCAATACTCATCATTTCTCCTGTTTGTCCGTGAGTTTGATGTAGAGTAGCAATGATAACGGGTGTTTGAGGGGCTACTTGTTGACGAGTTTCCATCATTACAGGAACAACTAAATCAGGACGTTCGACTTTTTGAAAGGCATAATTATTTGTAATAGTAAGAGAGCCAACAATTCCCATTAAAATAGTTATTCCAATTACTTTTTTTCCTTGTGGTTTAAACCAAGAATATTTTTGATTAGGTTGTTGCCAATAAATACTCAAAATTACACTGAGTAAAAGTAAAATAACAGGATAATAAAAAAACTGAAAACGAGCAGACAAAGTTAAATCTGCTTTGAAAACAAAAGTAATAATTAAAATTAAAGCGATCGCACTAAAACTAAATCGCCATAATACTGTAGTAGATAAATTAATTGATGGTGATTTTTGGGCTTTTTGGAAATTTCTAATCCAACTAGGAACTAACCAAATCAATAAGGCGAAAATTATTACTCCAGAAGTAATACCAATCCAATCTGAAACACCTTCTATTGGTAAAAGAAATACCATCGTAATGAGCCAGACTAATAATCTTGAAATTGGTTCAAAAAATTGACCTAAGGGATTTTCATTAAAAACCCAGCTAGTTAATTGATTATCAGGAATACTACGCCAAGTATGAATCCAAACCGAACAACTAATAAATGTTCCTATAATTGCTAAATAAATTTTTGACCAATAATTGTTGAGAATATTTTTGGGATTTTTTCTAAAATCTTGCCACCAAAAACAAAATAAAACTACAATTTCTGTGACTAAAGTTAAACAAAAAAAATAATGAGTTGCAACTCCTAGTCCATTAATTACAATCCAAGATAAAACGAAGAAGAAAGATAGAGATTTTTTTTCTTGTAAATAACGAACTGCTATACTTAAAAAAGTTAAAGAAAGAATAACCCAGAGAATTACTAAAGTATAATGTCTAGCTTCTTGAGCAAGATAAACTCCGTAGGGAGAAACAGCCATTAATGCTGCTGCTAGTTGTCCAATTAATAAGGAACGAAATAACAACCAGCTACAAGCAAACATAACAGGAATAGCTATAACTCCTAAACAAGAACTTAAAGCTCTGCCTAACCAAATTGAAACTAAACCAGTATCAAGTGAAAATAATTTCAACCACCAATGATTAATTACAAAATATAGAGGTGGATGAGTACTTTCGGTTAATAAATGATGAATAACATCTTGGGTTTGTTGAGTAGGGTTTAATTGTAGAGGTGATAACAAAGTATTGAGATCAATAACTCGATCTAAAGGTACAGTCCGAAAACTATTACCCAAACTAAATACCAAAGTAGCCCATTCATCTGACCAAGGAGGCTTTGATTCTAAATTAGTAAAACGTAGTACATTTCCTAGTGCAATCCAACCAAGCAATAGTAGTAAATGAATTAAAGATTTTTTCATTCAATATGTTGTTTGTTTTTAATGCCAACAATATAATAGGCTTCATTTTATCTGATTAGTTCCACCTAATTTTTTTCTCAATTCCATAGTTAATAATTTGGGTTTGATAGACAAAGTTAATTCTAATAACTCTTTGGCAAAATTAATTACTAAATCGCGCTCGAATTTTGTTTCTAATTGTTCGGCTGAATAAATACCACCAAAAGCTTCTGTTGCTGCTTCTAAAATAGCGCGATCATATGCTTCTTCTAGATAGTCACTAAAATCTTTGATATACCAAGATGTTTTATTATCTTTTAAATTAAGTTTCTGAATTTCAACTACACAGTTGATAATAGTTGATCGCCAAGAATTAGTCATTCGTTCTTCAGCTTTATGTTTGATAATATGGGCAAGAAGTAGAATTAAAAATCGCTCGATATTCCGTATAATAGCTTCTTTACCCATTTCTTCTAATTCTTCTATTAGTATTAGCGCGCCTTCATAGTTACGGGCGAGCAATAATTGTTTAAGCTCTAGTATTTCTTTCATTTTTTATTAAGATTATTTGGTTAATTATTATAGGCGATCGCTATATCTATATTTTTGCAATTAATGGTCACTATGAATCAACAAAGTTCTAAGAATCTTGTTTAGGCAAACAGTGATAAAGACGATAACTATATCCAGGCGGTTTGTGTTTAAAATTTTTATCAATATTACATCCTTGACTTTCTAGACTAGCTGAAACAGAAAAGTTGACTATCCAAACATTGAGAGGACGCGGAAACTGATTAATAATTTGATGTAGTTTTTGCGTGACTAGATTAGCATCTTGGTTTTTATGTAGTAATAAAAATTGAGGAGATTTAATGGATTTATCTTTAGTTAGTTTGTGCCATTCCCAAGCAATACCCATCATTTCTCCTGTTTGTTCATGAGTTTTATGAACGGTAGCAACTAAAACAGGAACATTAGGATAAGCAATTTGTTGAGCTTCAATCATCACAGGCGCAATTAGATCGGGACGGTCTGGTTTCTGATAGCCATAGTTATTAATAACTGTTATTCCGCCCATAAATCCAATGATTATTGTTGTGATTGCTAAATTTTTACAAGATAAAATATTAAATTTTTTACTTAAAATTTTTGACCAAGATGAAGCAAAGATTGTAGCTGTTAATAAAATAGTTGCTGGAAAATAAAAGAATTGAAATCTTGCTGCTAGAGTTAAATCTTTCCCTAAAAAATAAGCAAATCCCAAGACTAAACCAATTGCTGTTAACCAAAAATTCCCAATAGTTTGATGAACAAAAGTTTTTAATCTTAACTGCTGATGAGATTGAAAATATTGAATGATTTGCCAAATTAACCAAACACTAACTACTAATAAAATTGCTACAGAAATTATGGTTACTACTAGAGGAGTGTTTTCAATTGGTAGTAAATAAAGCATGGTTACTAACCAACCAAATAACCTGCCAATTGGTTCTAAAAATTCAATTCCCCAGATCTCACCATGTTCAATCCATGCAGTTAATTCACTATCAGGAATATCTCGCCAAGTAAACAACCATCCCGCACAACCAACTATTGTACCTGCGATCGCAATTCCGATTCTGCGCCACCAATGAGGGAAGAGGGGGAGAGGGGGAGAAATTAGTCTTGTTTTCCAATTTAATTTAACTTCTTGAATCCATAACAAAAATAAAACTACAATTTCCGCTACTAAAGCTAGTCCAAAAAAATAGTGAGTAGCTACCCCCAAACTATTAATTACAATCCAAGTGAAAACTGTAGCAATATTAAGAGATTTTTTTTGTTCTATATTTCTAACCGCTACAATTAAACAAGCCAACGAAGCAATAATCAACAAAATAACTAAAGTATAGTGACGGGCTTCTTGTGCTAAATAAATTCCATAGGGAGAAACTGCCATCAAAGCTGCTGCGAGTTGGGCAACTAACAGCGAACGACTAAGTAACCAACCCAAACCAAACATAGCAGGAATAGCAGCAACCCCTAGTAACGCACTTAAAGCCCGCGCCCACCACAGAGAAACCAAACCAGTTTGACCCGAAAACAAATCCAACCATAAATTAGTCAAAACAAAATAAACAGGAGGATGGGTACTTTCCTGCATCAAGTGATTAATTACTGATTGTGGTTGAATCGTTTCATGTTGTTGAAGAGGTAATAACAAAGTATCCAAATCAATCAAACGATCTAAAGGAATAGTGCGAAAACTATTACCCAAACTAAAAACTAAAGTAGCCCATTCATCAGCCCAAGGCGGTTTAGCATCAAGATTGGTAAAACGTAAAGCAAATCCCACCAAAATCGATAATCCCAACAATCCAACTTGAACCCCAATAGTTTTTTGACGCACTTTTTTTGCTAACATGATTGGCTACAAAATTATCGACCGATGATATAGTGTCAGAACAATTAAAGCAAGTAATAATTTACACCGATGGTGCTTGTACAGGAAATCCTGGTGCAGGCGGTTATGGCGCAGTACTGATTTATAACCAACATCGTAAAGAAATTTCTGGTGGTTATCGTTTAACTACCAATAATCGCATGGAAATGATGGCTGCGATCGCAGCTTTGACTTCTCTCAAACATAAATGTGCTGTTACTCTTCATAGTGATTCTAAATATTTAGTCGATGCGATGAAACTAGGTTGGGCAAAAAAATGGCAAGCTAACGGCTGGATGAGAAATAAAAAAGAAAAAGCCAAAAACCCCGATCTTTGGCAACAATTACTTGATTTATGTCAATATCACCAAGTAGATTTTGTCTGGGTAAAAGGTCATGCAGGAATACCAGAAAACGAATTATGCGATCGCTTGGCGGTAGCTGCTGCTGGGCAGCCTAATTTACCTCCTGATCTTGGTTATTGTTGAGAAAATTATCTTAACTATCGATTCCTCTCTATCTTTAGGCAGAAAATAATTATTTTTTTGTCAAGTTCTATTTACATTTTGTTAAAAAGTTGTTACATTGATTTACATAAGAAAAAAGTAAATAACAAACAGCCTGATGTATTCAACAACTGACGAAAACGGAATTATTAATAACTTTGCTAAAGAACCAAAAATGTACTTGGCAGAAGAACCTTCTTCAGCACAAAAACGTAATTATGCGCTTCAAGGTATAGCTGCTGGTTTATTGGTTACTGCCGTAGTTTTGATTTCTGTAGCAGTTAGTTAAAAGATTGTTTACTTATAGTTAGTGCCTAGTTCTTAAAAAATTTCTCATCGACAATGGATTTCTCCTCTTAACCTCGGTAAGTGCGCCGAGGTTTTTGCTGTTTGCTGCTACTAAAAAACCTACCTCAGCATAAGCGGGTAGGTATTGAATCAGAATTTATTTGAACGAATCAACTTTTACTCGTACAACCAAGACTTAATAGTTGGTTCCCAACTGACTAAATCGTCATCACTAAACCATAAACTAATTTCTCTTTGGGCAGTTTCAATAGCATCGGAACCATGAATTAAATTGCGACCGATACTAACTCCATAATCACCTCGAATTGTACCTGGTTCAGCAGTGAGAGGATTAGTAGCACCAATAACTTTTCTAGCAGCAGCGACTACACCTTCTCCTTCCCAAACCATTGCTACCACAGGAGCAGAAGTAATAAAATCTACTAAACCGCCAAAAAATGGTCTTTCTTTGTGTACGTCGTAATGTTTTTCAGCTAGTTCACGGGAGACTTTCATTAATTTTAAGCCTACTAAAGTAAAGCCCTTCGTTTCAAAACGACGAACTACCTCACCAATCAGATTACGCTGTACTCCATCAGGTTTGATCATGATAAATGTACGTTCCATCATACCCTCCTTAAGAATTTACAATTTGTCACAAACTTCAGATTAACTCAGATTTTGCCTCTTTTTTTGAAATATTTAGAATGGATTCAAGGCTAAGGCGATCGCTATTACTGAAATCTTGATACTAAGGAGAGTTGTTGCAACAGATGCAACAGATGCAACAGATGCAAGGGAGAATTTATTAACAATAATACTAGGTTTCTCCCTTTCTCCTTACTTTTCCTATCGACACTAACTACCTTGATGACGTTCAATGGCAAATTGAATTAAACGATTAACTAATTCAGGAAAGGAAACATTCGTAGCTGCCCACATCTGAGGATACATACTGGTAGCAGTAAAACCAGGTAGAGTATTAATTTCGTTAATTAAAACTTCACCAGTCGCTTCGATATAGAAAAAATCTACCCTTGCTAAACCAGCAGCATCAACCGCAGCAAAAGCTTCCAGAGACATATCTTGAATTTTAGCTGCGATCGCATCAGGAAGATCAGCAGGAATTTGTAATTGGGCTAATCCCTCAGTGTATTTGGTTTCGTAATCATAAAAATCACTATTAAAACTAATTTCTCCGACTACAGAAGCTTTAGGATCATCGTTACCCAAGACGGCACATTCTACTTCTCTAGCAATAACGCCTGCTTCAACTATAATACGTCGGTCGTAACTCGCAGCATTATCAAGGGCAGTTTCTAATTCTTGACGATTTCTCACTTTAGTAATGCCGACAGAAGAACCCAAATTAGCAGGTTTGACAAAGCAAGGATAATCTAGAGTTGCTTCTATTTCATCGCAGAGTTTTGGAAAAACACAGGGACTAGACCAAATTTGCGATCTTGTGACTGCCATATATTTTACTTGGGGTAATCCTGCCTTGGCAAAAGCATTTTTCATCGCAATTTTATCCATTCCCATCGCCGAACCCAGTACACCACTGCCCACATAAGGAACTTGCATTAATTGTAATAAACCCTGTACTGTGCCATCTTCGCCATTAGGACCATGCAGAATGGGAAACCATACCTCTATTTCTGAAACTAAAGGCGGAAACTGCCATCTACTTTGATTTGTTTCTACTTCTAGAGGCTGCTTAGTATTGAGGATATTTTGAGCGATATCGCCAGCGTACCAAATTCCATTTTTGGCAATATAAACAGGTATAACTTCGTAATGATAGAAATTTTCTCCTTGACTCAAAGCTGATGCGATCGCTTTTGCCGAACTAATGGAAACTTCATGTTCTCCTGAACAACCGCCGAATAACAACCCGATCTTTGTCTTTGCCATTAATCTACCGCCATCAAAATTTCCCTTTGATACTACACCATAGTAATCAGTAATCAGTTATCAGTGACCAGTTACCAAAGATTAAGTAACAAGCAACAAGTAACAAGTGACAAGTGACAAGTGACAATTACCAGTTTTTTAATTATTGGGCTACAAAATTGCTTCGACTAGTAACCAGTTACCTGAAGTATTAATCCTTCCTACTACAGAAATAAGTTTTCCTATGTTATATTCTCGTAATTTTTGCTCTACGTCAGGATAAATGGTAATTAATTGCCAAATTTGATTTTTTTGTTCATTTGGTTCGATTAAACTGATTTGATAATTATTGCCCTGACAACTAAAAATACCTTGGTAATAATTCCCTTGTGGTTTAACCAGAGAAAAGTTCTGACAAAAACAATTACCGTCAACAGGATAGTCTTCTGGACGATCTAAATAATATCTTTGCCACTTAAGCCATTCAGGATGTTCTGGCGGTAAATTAAATAAAGGAATAAGCGCAGCAGGTGCATCTCGATCCGTTATTAAAGCTTCTTGAAGACTTTTAATTGATAATTCCCAGGGTTGACAATTAGCTTGAATACATAACGCAGCAGCCATTCCCGCAGCTTGCCCGATATTCATCACTACTGGTTGTAAACGGGTACTACCATTAGCAATGTGAGAAACAGAAATATTTTTTTCACAGACAAGAAAACCTTCTATTTCTTCTGAAAACAGCGCACCATAGGGAATAGTAAAAGGTGTACCCGTCCGTCTTCCACCCCAATGAATAGATTTAGGTTGTAAAGTAAATTCTTCTCCTGGATAATGATGATCGTTAGGATAGTTACCAATTGCGATCGCGTTTATTTCTCCTGTGGCTGTTTTTGGTAAGGGTGCGACAGAACCATTTTGAATTGGTAATATATCTTTTTCTGTAATAGTTATTTGTCCCCTTAATCTTCTACTTTCCCGATAGTAAGGATGAAGTGCAAAAGCATTATTTTTAGGTTGAGGAAAAATATTGCTAGCTAAACCGTAGCGTCTGCCTAATTGAGATTGAATGTAATGGGCAAAATCTAAACTATGATGATAAGCTTCTTGCAAAAATACTTGTGTTTCAGTATCAGATTCAATCAATCGATTTAATCCTTTGCCATAATCATTGCCACCAATGGGCCAATTGATCATAAATAAATTATTGGGTAATCTACCATAGTTGAGAAACTGTTCTGTACCATAGTTATCCCAAGCATTCTGAAAAGAAGTATTTGTGTGTTGAGAATTAGGACTAATTTCAGTAGCTAAATTATCTTCTCCATAATCTTGAAGTAAAAACACCCAAGTAGGAGATTGAACAGGATATTTATTAGTTAATTCATTAAACTCAACAGGCGCGCTTGGTTCATTAAATTCTGCTTGTAATTCCCAACCCCAACGATGGGGAAAATCCCCTAATGCTAATAAATCTCCTAATTCTGTTCCATCTATAGTAATTTTTGCTTCAATTAAATAATTATCAAATCTAACTCCCCTAACGGTATTTTGATTGTTTAAGAGTTGTTTGGGAGTTTGCCCCTGAATCCAAGTTAAATTGGGTAATTGTTGCACCCAATCAGCAAATATTGCTGCCCCAACGCGAGGATCGTAAGTAAATAAACTTACCCAAGCATGATCCAAACCCTGCGGTTGTCTTTGCCGTAACTCTTTTAGAAATACCCCCCAGATTCCCGTTTGCCAAGCTACTAACTCATTGCCATCAGGGGCTGCAACTCCAGCAGCAGTAAGCATTCCTCCTAACCAATTAAACTCACTAACTAAGACAGTTTGAACACCACAACGGGCTGCTTGAATAGCTGCAACCGTTCCCCCCGTACCACCACCAACAACCAAGACATCTGTATTAATTTTTTCCATAATTTATAGCGATTTTTAATTAGATGATGGTTAATTGTGTGTCCACGGATGAACGCTGATGAACACAGATGATTGATTGATTTTGAGTAGAGACGCTCCATGGAACGTCTCTACTGATAACTGCTTAACGCGATTTAGGATTCAAAAACTCACTCAAACCCTCACCCACCAGAGATAAACCTGTTACCATTAAAGTCATGGCTAAACCAGGAAAAGTAGCTGACCACCAAATCCCCGTAGGTAAAGCATCTAAGGCTAATCTGAGATCATGACCCCATTCTGGTACTTCTGGAGGTAACCCTAAACCCAAAAATCCCAAACCGCCCAAAATTAAAATGGCATCTGCTGCATTGAGGGTAAATAAAACAGGAACACTTTGAATTACATTCCAAAACAGATAACGCGATAAAACTCTACCAGTAGATGCACCCATTGCTTGCGCTGCTTCGATAAATAATTCTGTCTTAACGCTAGTAGTATGATTACGAACCAAACGATAATATTGAGGAATATAAGCAATACTAAGAGCGATCGCAGCATTAAATACGCCTTGACCAACCACAAAGGCAAGAGTAACTGATAAAAGCAATCCTGGTAAGGTATAAATTGTATCCATCAAAAACAAGAGGATTTTGTCGACTTTTCCGCCTAAATAACCACTAACTAAACCTACAGGAACACCCAAAATTAAACTAATCGTAGTTGCCAGAATGACGACTTTTAATGCTGCTTGTGTCCCAAATAAAGTCCTAGCAAAAACATCATATCCTTGACGAGTTGTACCAAACCAATAAGAAGATCCTGGTGGTTGATGAATCGGATTAATCAGAGATGCTGTGGGGTCTTGTATCCAACCCCAAGATTGTAAGGTTGGGGCAAGCAAAGCGATGAGAATAAAGCCAATTGTAATAATTAGACCAACTAAAGTTAAAATTAGCGACAAATTAGGACGAAAACGACGAGATAATCTAATTCTGGTTGTGGTCATGGCAAGGGACAAAATCTAATGACACGCCTTATGGTAACAACAGCAGTAAGTTTCAGTCATTATTTTTTAGAGGTTATTTAAGAAGTCATGTTTGCTACTTTAAGGTTCAATGCAGTTTATGCCCTCAATCCTCAACATTCAGCGTTTTCTGAACAAGAAGTTTATTTAATAAATAAGGAGCATTTGGTAAAAAGGCAAAGTAACAAATAAAACCCAACCACCAAATCAAAGAACGAGATCTGATATGTCTATGCCAACGAAATAACCAAACACTCAGAACCAAGGGAATAAAAGCCAAAAATAAATTCCAAACAATCCAACCACTATGTCTGTTAAATATATCTAAAGTGTTAGCCAGAATTGATTCCATAAGCTTTTCAAGTAATTAATTAACTATTTAATTCTTACTTAATTTACTTGCTGTTCGTAGGATCTGCCCAGCTAACATAGCTGCACCAAAACCATTATCAATATTGACTACTCCAATACCTGTCGCACAAGAATTTAACATAGTTAATAAAGGAGCAACACCACCAAAACTTGTTCCATAACCAATGCTAGTTGGCACTCCAATTACGGGGCAATCTGCCATTCCCGCTACCACACTAGGTAATGCACCCTCCATTCCAGCTACCACAATCAAAACATTGGCTTCATAAATTACTTGGCGATGACTCAACAGACGATGAATTCCTGCTACTCCAATATCCCAAAGCCTTGTTACTTGAAAACCACAAAGCTGTGCTGTGATAGCTGCTTCTTCTGCTACAGGCAGATCTGCCGTACCCGCAGTAAGAATAGAAATTATTCCGGGACGAGTTACGATTGTTTCTGAGTTGGATAAAGCACAAATTCGAGCCAAAGGATAATAAACCAAACCTTCAATTTCTGCTTGTAATTGTTCGGCAACATCTTGTTCAATTCTAGTCGCCATAACCACAGATGCTTTTTGACGCATCGTTTGAATTATTGCAGCAATTTGGGCAGTAGTTTTGCCCGAACCCCAAATTACTTCAGGAAAACCTGTTCTTAACTGACGATGGTGGTCGATTTTAGCAAATTCGCCTACTGGTTCAAAACTAAAATGTTTGAGTTTTTCTAAAGCGGTAGTTGGTTCGATTTGCCCAGACGCAACTGCTTCTAGTAAGTTTTTTAGGGCTTCAGGTTGAGTCATTTAGTTAAACAGTTAAAAGCTGCCTAAAATTTATTTAATATAATGCTTCTCAATTTGATCAAATACACAAGCTTAATTAACTTTTTGCTAATCGCTAGTAGCTAAATATATTAAAGCAAAGATGTATCTTATCTAATTTGAGAAAGTTAGAGCCTAAAATGACTATTTAGCTGCCATAAAAGCTTGATTTTTGACGGCAGATCTACCTTTAGCTACAGAGATTGCCAAAGAACGTAACATCTTTTTGGTCGTTTCCCAATCGACGCAAGCGTCGGTAATACTTTGCCCATAAACTAAAGATTGAGTATTATTAGACAAAGATTGATTGCCTGCCACTAGATGACTTTCAATCATTACACCCATAATATCTAGACAACCCGCCTCTATTTGTTGAGCAATATTATCTAAAACTATAGATTGACGAGTATAATCTTTACTGCTGTTGCCATGGCTACAATCAATCATGAGACGATGATTCAAACCTTTTTTCTTAAGACAATGGGCTGCTGATTGTACATCTTCTGCATAGTAGTTTGGATGATCTGCACCACCTCTTAAGACTAAATGTCCATCAGGATTACCAGTAGTTGTAACGATACTAGCCAATCCATCCATATTAATGCCTAGGAAATGATGAGGAGTAGTAGCAGCCAGCATGGCATTAACTGCTGCGTTAAGACTGCCATCAGTACCATTTTTATAGCCTACAGGCATTGATAAACCAGAAGCCATCTGACGGTGAATTTGACTTTCGGTGGTTCTGGCACCGATCGCTGTCCAACAAATTAAATCAGCAATATACTGAGGTGTAATAGGATCGAGTAATTCTGTCGCTGCGGGTAAGTCAAGATGAGCTAAATCCAACAATAATTGTCTGGCGAGTCTCAATCCTGTATTAATATCGTAACTATTATCAAGATGAGGATCGTTAATTAGTCCTTTCCAGCCTACTGTAGTACGAGGTTTTTCAAAATAAACCCGCATCACAATTTCAAGTTCATTTTCTAATTCATCTCGCAAGCGAGTTAATCTTTCGCCATATTCTTCGGCTGCTTTGATATCATGAATTGAGCAAGGCCCTACTACTACCAATACTCTTTGGTCTTTACCTGTTAAGATATCACGAATGCGATCGCGAGTTTGAGTCACTAAGCTAGCTGCTGTTTCAGTTATCGGGAATTCGCTTTTAATAAATGCAGGGCTTAATAAAGGTCTAGTTTCAACAACGTGGAGATCGCTAGTTTTATCCATAGTATTATTTATAGTTCTCTAAATAACTAATAGCAGATATTGCTCAACTATTTTAGGCAAAATGCACACTGACACTATATTTGGGTTTGACAGAATCAGCTAACTCATCTATTAAACCGCATTCGCGTAACCTCAAACAAGATAAAAAAAAGCGTAATTTCAGCAAGGCAAGACTGTTTTGATTGTAACAAGTTGATTGCTGCTTCACCTTAGACCAGTTCAGTTATCAGTTTTTTACTTTTTACTTTTTGCCCCTTGCCTCCTGCCAATTAACTATCAACCTCGCCGAAGGCGCGCTGCGCGACCAACAAAAATTTAGAGTTGGCTGGAATTGATCGAAGTGAAAACCTCTATAAATGCATATTGCTCGGTTTTCCTTCCTAGTATTAATTAGAAATTTGGCAATTAATCAGGAGGAAATTATGCAACTTACTTATCGCGGTATTCGGTATCAATCTAATAATAATGTGGCAACCATTGCAACTGAAACAAAAGTTAAATATCGAGGTAAAGAATATCAAACTAAACGTTGTGCGGAAGTAGAAGTCAAATCAGTGACTCATCTCAAATATTGTATTTATCGTGGCATTGCTTATATGAATAGTGTTAGTTTTAGTAAACGCTCCACTCAAGATAACGATCATAATTTTTCAAGTAATTATCAATAAATATTTTGTTCCTAAACTATTTTTAGAATAATTGTTTTTAATAAATTAAGGTAGATAACTCTTTAATCAAGAATTTCCCAACCAAATCTTTAAGTTATCTAAGATTAAACCTCGTCAACGTTTACTAATGAAAGAAAAAACATTTTAATGCAAGTAAATAAAACATAATGATGTGATGGATTCTCTCAAAATCGATTTATTGCAAGAAAGTGAGCTACCAGAAGCAGAAAAACTGTTAAGATTTGCCTTCGGCACATTTTTGGGACTTTCAGAGCCGATGAACTTTGGCAATGGAGCAGAATATACATCTCGTTGGTATCGAGAGCCTTTAGGAGCATTTGCTGCCAAAGCAGACGGCAAACTAATTGGTTTCTGCATGGTGGCTAATTGGGGTAGTTGTGCGGGGTTTGGTCCTATTGTTACCCATCCTGATTATTGGGATCGAGGTATTGGTTCTCAATTAATAACTGCCTCTTGGTCAAAGTTTGATGAATGGGAGAGCCAGCAGATTATCTTTTGTACCCATGCCAACAGCCCCAAACATATCTATTTTTACGGAAAATTTGGTGCTGAACCCCGATTTTTAATTGCTTTATGTACTAAATCTCTTTTATTGATTCAATCACAACCACTAAAAGCCATAAGATATTCTCATCTTTCTAGTGAGCAACAAGCAGAAAGTTTAAATGCTGCCTATCAGTTAACAGATAAGATTTATGAAGGATTAGATTGGCGTTCGGAAATCCTTCTTGTACAACAACGCTCTCTTGGAGAAACATTATTGATCTGGGATGATACAGGATTAATTGGGTTTGCTATTTGTCATTATGAAACAGGTTCAGAAGCAGCCAAGGGAAGCTGTTATGTTAAGTTAGCAGCAGCCAAATCAGCCAAAGCCTTTGAGTATTTAATCGATGAATGCGAAGCTTTCAGCATCATGTTGGGAATGTCTTCTCTGGTAGCTGGTGTAGATACTGCTTGTGTCGATGCTTACCGTCTTTTGCTGGCAAAAAAATTTCGTATTTCTGTCCTTTCTGTGTCCATTCACAAACCAAATCAAACTGGTTATAGTCGTCCTGATGTTTATGTAATTGAAGATAAACGTTAAATTTCTTTTCAAGCTATTTTATTTAGAAGTAAATTTAATGAGAAAAAGCAGGAACTTCAAAATCTGATTGGAATTGGTCGGCATTGTTATAAACACCTTGATTAATTACGTTCCCTTCACCAACAGCAACACCGACGTTTTGACCAGCTTGAACGGAAGTTTGAATTTGGGGGTTAACCGAAAAACCATCAATACTAACTTGAGTTTGAGTCAAATCATTAGAAACAGTTTGATCGGTAACATTGCCATAGCCTTGAGTTAATGCACTATTTGAACCAGGTTGAATATTACTTTGTGCTTGCTTGTTGGGCAAAGGCAGCTACGGGAGAAAGAGCTAGAGCTAGAGTGGAGATGACTAGTGCAGCTTTTTTCATTTTTCTAAACCTCTGAAGTTGTTAAGCTTTGTTTTGTGCTTTCAATTACCAAATAGGTTGGTTATCAATTTTTTATGTATCTAGAGAGATACGAAAAAAAATAAACTTTGTTAAACTGATTCAGTTCAATCAAGTTCTTCAGCATCTAGGTTATTTAGAGTGACAATGTCCTAAAAAAAATCTCATCAGGACCAAGTGTCTAATCCTAGTACAACACGGCGTAAATAAAATCTTGCTGTGAAACGAATAAAAAGCGCAAAAATAAACTTGATTCGGTTAATTTTAGCTTTTTGGATTGTTTTACTAGGTTATTGCCAAATTGTCTAACTTTTTAACTGCCAACTCATTATTTATTACAACTATGGTTTCTACTGTCTTAATTACTGGTGCTTCTCAAGGGATTGGTAAAGCAACTGCTTTGTTATTTGCCCAAAAAAGCTACGATGTAGTTATTGCTGCTCGTAATTCGGAAAAACTGGCTCAAGTAGCAGAAGAAATCCGTTTACTAAATCGCAAGGTGTTAGCGATTCCCACCGATGTTACCGACCGTGATGCAGTAACAAATTTAGTCGAGCAAGCTTTGGCAAATTTTTATCATATTGATGTCTTAGTCAATAATGCAGGAATTTGTATGTCTGCGCCAATGGTGCAAACAACAATTGAAGAATGGCAAAAAATTATTAATATTAATCTCTGGAGTTATATCTATACTATCAAAGCTTTACTACCTCATTTTCTTTCACGTCAACAAGGAACAATTATCAATGTAGGTTCGTTTGGAGGTAAAGTTCCCCTTCCTAACATGACTGCCTATTGTACTACTAAACACGCGATCGCGGGATTATCGGAAACTCTTCGTTTAGAATTAGAACCTTCTGAAATTCATGTCTGTGGAGTTCATCCTAGTGTTACTAAAACTAGTTTTCTTGAACGAGCAGTTTTTAAGAACAAAGAAGGCAATACAGACAACCAACAAGCCGAACAAATGCAAAAATTTATGAATAGTCCTTTGGCCAGTTCATCAGAAGATGTGGCTAAAGCAATTTGGCAAGCAGTTAAACATCCTCAAGCAGAAATTATTGTCGGTTCGGCTAAATTTCCTGCAACATTGTATCGTTTATTTCCAGGTTTGACTCAGTGGTTTTTTCAACAAGCTACCTAAGGTAAAAAGTACAGACGTAATATATTACGTCTGTACAAAATTCAAAAATTTTATTAGCTAAGATATTAAACCTGCACGACAATCGCGTAACCACCTATTTACAGCTTGACCAATAATTCCATTACTACTTTCTTGGGGTGGTGTGGGAATATTTTCTTGCCCAGATTTACCAAAACGAGAATACATTGTCACTAGATACCAACCCTCATCACTAGGAGTTAAAAACAACCAATGAAAAGTTTGTCTTTCTAATTTTTGATTGTTTGAATATTGTCTTTCTAGAACAGTAAAAAAGACTTGTTCTGGTGACTGTGAATTAATTGTATCGTATTGAAGCTGAGGTAAATTTAGTGGTTCATATTCTGCTTTTCCTGCCGTAATAATATAAGTTTCAATTCCTGCTGCTTGATTTAAATTTTGAGTAGTTTGAATAATCCGATTAGCATAATTAGGTAAATCTTTTAATAATAAAGAAGTTAGAGTTTTAATGTCAGCAGGACAACTATTATTGGTATTAATTGTTGACTGACTATTTACCAATTTATTCGGAATTAATAGTGCAAAAACCAGCGTAAATATAGCCAAATATTGATTATTGAGCATTAAAAAACTTAGTTACCTGATTAATTTTTGTACAGACGTAATATTAAATTCGGATGATAACTAACAATTAAATTTCTCCCCGTCTCCAATTCTCCTTCTCTCCCGGTCATCCATAACATTTAACCGTTGAAACTAACCTGATCTAACATATTACGTCTCTAATGCATGACTTTGAATTTTTATCCCCTTATTCTATTTCAGCGCAAATTTTATCCCAAGCTTCCACTGGGTTCTCAGCAGCCGTAATTGGACGACCAATGACTAAATAATCTGCACCAGCTTTAATTGCTTCTGAGGGAGTCATTACCCGACTTTGATCACCTGCTTTTGCCCAACTGGGACGTACTCCAGGACATACTAACAAAAAATCTTTGCCACAAACTTCCCGCAATTGGGAAACTTCTTGAGGAGAACAGACTGCACCATCAATTCTGGATTCTTGGGCTAAAATTGCCATTTTTAAAGCGTATTCTGGTAATTCTAAAGGTATTTTGAGTTCAAAAGCTAATTCTCTAGAACTAAGACTAGTTAAGACTGTAATCGCTAATAATTTCGGTGGTTTTTCCGCAGTACTAATTGCTTCAACCGCAGCTTGTAAAGCTTTTTTGCCAGCAGTCGCATGGAGAGTTAATAAATCTACTTCATATTGACTTGCCGAACGACAAGCACCTGCTACTGTATTGGGAATATCATGGAATTTGAGATCGAGGAAAATTTGTTTTTGTTGATCTTTTAAAAACTTTAAGATCTCGCTACCCGTTGCGACAAAAAGTTCTAACCCAACCTTCCAAAAGCTAACCTGGGGTAATTTTTCCACAAGAGCGATCGCGTCTGCTAAATTAGAAACATCTAAAGGAACAATAATTTTGTTGTTAGTCATTAGATCTACACGTAACAATAAATTTCAATCAACACCAATAGCTTTTGTCTCCTGCTTTCTATCTCCTGCCTAAACTAAAGTTTTGGAGATGAATGCCACAAAATCTGTTAATCAATCAGTTAAGCGAATAAATTTTTTCTTGCCTACTTGTAAAACTTTTCCTGTTAATTCTTCAGCAGAATTGAAAGTCAGATTAACATCCGAAATGCGATCTCCATCTAAGCGAACTGCACCACCTTGAATTTGCCTTCTGCCTTCACCACTACTTTGACACAAACCACTTGCACTCAAAATGTAAAATAATTTGGCAGGAAATTCTACATGAGAGAGAGAATATTCGGGTACGCTGTCGCATATCGCTGTATTACCTTGTAAAACAATCTGTTCTGCCGTTTTTTGGGCATCTTTAGCTGCTTCTAACCCATGAAATTGAGATACTACTTCAATTGCTAGCAGCTTTTGGCATTCTCTAGGATTGTCTGGTAATTGATTTAAATCTAAATTGGTAAGTAATTCAAAGTAGTCTTTTAAAAGATTATCAGGCGTTTTTTCTAACTTCGAGTACATCGAAAGCGCATCTTCTCTTAATCCCACATAGTTATTCAAAGATTTAGACATCTTTTGCGTTCCATCAGTTCCCAGCAAAATTGGCAATAACAGACCAAATTGGGTTCTTTTACCAAAATGTCTCTGTAAATCTCGTCCTACTGCAATATTAAACTTTTGATCAGTTCCTCCTAACTCCACATCTGCTTCTATTGCTACCGAGTCGTAACCCTGCATCAAAGGATAAAGAAATTCGTGTAGGAAAATTGGTTTTTCTTGGCTGTAACGTTCGGCAAATCCTTCTTTAGCCAACATTTGTCCTACAGTCATGGTAGCTAGTAATTCCTGAATTTGAGCTAGATTTAACTTACTCAACCATTCTGAGTTGTAGCGAATTTCTAATCTACCAGGCGTATCAAAATCTAAAATGGGACGCAGTTGTTCTAAATACGTTTGGGCATTTTGTTTCACTTCTTCCGTAGTAAGCTGACGACGTACCTCAGATTTTCCTGTCGGATCGCCAATTTGAGCGGTAAAATCCCCAATAATTACCACTGCGGTATGACCTGCATCTTGAAACGCGCGTAACTTACGAAATGGGATACTATGACCAAGATGGATATCTGTACCAGTTGGATCTATTCCTAGTTTAATCCGTAAAGGGCGATCGCTTTTCAGAATGCGTTGAATCAAATTTTCATCCGCATCCTCAGAATTGGGTTGATTAGGAAAAATTTCACTTGTTCCCCGTGATAACCATTCAAAATTTGACTCTGAAACTGAAGCAGACATGACTGATTTACGATTAGATTAATTATTGCAGCCTGACTATTATCTAAGTAGAGGATAAGGATTGTAAAGCAGGGAAACAAAAAGCTATCTTAAACTAGAAATATTTTTCCTTATTCCCTGTCTAATCGCAAAAATTGTAATTGAAACAGCGAATAACTATACTGCAAAAACAATCAATGACTGAAAATCATCTAAATCCCTGGTTTTTAGAATTTACCAAAGAAAACCTTAAACAAAGAAAAAATTGGTATTCATCAGTAGCAGAAGCTTACAATCAAGCTAGACCTCGTTATAGCCAGGAAATAATCACTAGTGCCATAAAATTAGCCCATCTTAATCCTGAAACAACTAAGATTTTAGAAATAGGCTGTGGCCCTGGTAATGCAACTGTAGCCTTTGCTAAACTAGGTTTTTCAATGTTATGTCTCGAACCTAATCCAGATTTTTTTCACCTAGCAAGACATAATTGTCACAATTATCCCCAGGTAGAAATTATCAACACTTCCCTTGAAGAATGGGAACTCATACCTGACAAATTCGATGCAGTTTTAGCAGCTAACTCTTGGCATTGGCTTCCTCCAGAAATTAGCTACGATAAAGCGAGTAAAACCCTGATCCCAAATGGTTGTTTAATTTTGTTATGGAATATGAATCCTGAACCTTCTGAGGAAATCTCTCCGTTATTAGCAGAAGTCTATCAAAAATATGCACCATCATTGTTTAGATATGAAGGAAAAGAAAATCAAAAATATTTAAAAATATTTGCCGATCATGTTCTCAATTCAGGTAAATTTGGCGAATTAGTAACCCAACAGTTTCCTTGTCAAGCTAATTACAGCATTAATGATTATTTAACTCTTTTAAATACGATGTCACCTTATTTAAATTTAGAACCCCAAATTAAAAATGATTTATTTACAGGATTGAGAGAAAAAATAATTAATAACTGTGGTGATCATCTTCAGCTTTCTTATCTTTCTGCCTGCCAAGTTGCTCGTAAAATTTAGCTCAATTTGAATCAATTATCAATTCTTGGCAGTTATAAAAATCCTCAAACTTGATCACATTCCTCGAAAAGATAGTATAGAAATACTAATTCCTAAAATTAAACCTACTAAAACTTGAAAAGGTGTATGTCCGAGCAGTTCTTTTAACCGTTCTTCATTGACATTGTGACCTTCTTGAAAAATCTCATCCACAATTTGATTAAGAAGTTTCGCTTGTTTCCCTGCTGCTTGGCGAACTCCTGCTGCATCATACATCACAATCACCGCAAACAGACAAGCGATCGCAAATTCTGGAGAAGACCATCCCATCGTTTTGCCAATGCTTGTTGCCAAAGCTCCTACCAAGGCAGAATGCGCGCTTGGCATTCCTCCTGTCGTTACCAAATAACGGAAATTAACTTTACGATTTCTAATTAATTCAATAATCACTTTGAATCCTTGAGCCGTAAAACAAGCCAGGATAGCAACCAAAAGAATCTGATTATGAAAAATGTCAGTCACTTCCTGCATGATTTATTTCTTATTGCCTCAACAACATCAGTAGTAATCTTAATCAATAGTAATTTTAATGGTTGCGGGTAACAATAAATCGCGCGATCGCTTCTAAAGGTTTGGCTTTGTTTCCGTAAGGTTCTAATTGAGCGATGGCTTCATTAATTAATTTATCAGCTTGATGTTGAGATTTTTCTATCCCCCATAAACTAGGATAGGTTGCTTTTTGTGCTTGTAAATCTTTACCAGCAGTTTTGCCTAATTGCTCATCTGTCGCTGTAATATCGAGAATATCATCGATAATTTGAAAGGCTAGCCCGATATTTTGAGCATACTTGGATAATCTCGCTAAATCTTCTTCTGACGCTCCTGCCAAAATTGCTCCAGATACAACTGAAGCTTCTAACAAAGCACCAGTTTTATGAGTGTGAATAAAGGTAAGCGTCTCGGCAGAAATATCGCTTTTGCCTTCAGATTCTAAATCTAAAACCTGACCACCGACTAAACCAGCTGCACCAACAGTTTTACCCAAACGAGCAATTACCTTGACAATGCGTTCTGCTGGTACGTTTTTAGTTTGAGTAGCTACGTATTCAAAGGCATAAGCAAGCAGTCCATCTCCAGCGAGAATCGCAATATCTTCGCCATAAACTTTATGATTAGTCAATTTACCCCGACGATAATCATCATTGTCCATCGCAGGTAAATCATCATGAATCAAAGACATGGTATGAATCATCTCTAAAGCACAAGCAGTAGGAATAGCCATCTCGTTGCTACCTCCTGTGAGTTCACAAGTAGCTAAACAAAGAATGGGACGCAACCGCTTCCCGCCAGCTAGAAGAGAATAGCGCATTGCTTCATAAATCTTTGCTGGTTGATTAATAGGGAGAGAACTATCTAAAGCTTGTTCAACCAAAATTTTTTGCTGTCTCAGATAACTGTTGAGGTCGAAGGTACTCTGCGAGTCTGCTTCGACTTCGTCAAATACGGGTGTTTGTTCCTGTTCTACTAATTTTTCGTCCGTCTGTACCATGTCTAAGCTCTTGATTAATCAACCTGTTCTCATTATTACCTGATGTGTCACTTTCACCAATAAAAAATCCTAATTTTTAGCTCATCAGAAACGATCTGGAGGAATAAAGGGTTCTGGTTGAAAATGCGGATCGCCACCAAAATTACGATAAAACCAGACACTTATTTCTCGCGCAGCTTGGAGTTGTTTTAACGCTTTATAGCGAGAGGTTAACTCCCGATGATCGCCAAAATGATGAGAAGTTGCTTGTTGTCCAAGGCGTTCGATTTCGCTAAAAAGATAGTAGATTTTTTGAGAGAGAACACCAGAATACACTAAACGACTGAGCAATTCTGATTGGGACTCACTAGCCAGAGAATACATTTGAACTTTACTGACTACAGATTGAGCGAGTAATTCTCCAAATTGTTTGATAGTAATTAAACAAGTAACTGGATCGCTGAGATAGTGTTGTTCGGCTAAAGTCGCTACATTCAATAATTCTGGGGCAATAGTTTCTAAAAAGGCAAAATTGCGAGAATTTGCTTCTTGAGGTTGAGAACTACCTGAGTTGAATTTCTGCAAACTAGCCAATGTCTTTTGATAATTGTGCCAATCTGCCTTCAGAACAAACTTACTAGCTGCCGTTTGCCAATCAGCGATCGCTTTGGCTATTTCTTCTTGATGAGCGTAAGCTTGAGCGCGACTAACATAGACGTGAGGATTATCTGGGTTAATCGCGATCGCTTGAGCAAAATCTTCAATCGCACCTTCATAATTACCCATTGCACTGCGGACATTACCTCGCCCGATATAGCTAACTTCATCTTGAGGATTGATTGTTAATGCTTGCTCAAAATCAGCTAACGCGCCAACAATATCTCCTAATTGATACCGTAGTTGTCCACGATGACGACGAGCAATTAGTTGTTGAGGATCGATTTGTAAAGCTTGATTAAGATCAGCGATCGCTCCTTGGCGGTCACCAATTTTACTTTTAATAATTCCTCGACAACAATAAGCTCTAGCATCTTGAGCATCTGCTTTAATCACCCAATTTAAATCTTCAATCGCACCCATTGGATTTCCTTCTGCTTTTTGCAAAATCTCAGTCAACATTTCTTCCTGAGAAGGAAAAATACTAAACGATGAAGATTGAGGCGAAGAAAGTTCAATTGCAGAAGATTGTAATTGCTTAATTTTGTCCAAACAAAGCCGACAATTATTAGCATCCTTAGCTTCTAGATACAAATTAGCAGCTTGCTTAAAACTAGTAATTGCTAATTCTTTCATCGCCATTTTTTGCTCAATCGTACCTTTGAGACGATAGGCAGAAGCATACTTAGGATTAGCTAAAATCGCTGCTTCAACGTCTTCTTTTGCTCCTGGAAAGTTTTGTAACTGAAAACGAACTAAAGCACGAGCATAATAAACATCTGCCAGTCGGTAACCCCGTGAAATAGCTTCAGTATAATCAAAAACCGCCTGATGAAGATTATTTAGACGATCATAAGCCAATCCTCGACGAAAATAAGCCTCTGCTAAATAGGGATTGAGTCGAATCACTTCATCAAAATCTGCGATCGCACCTTGATAGTTCTGTTGACGAGCTTTTTCTTTGCCTTGTTGAAGTAAAGATTGTTCCACAACTAGATCTCAATAACTTATTAGTTTCACTTTATCTCGATCAAGAAGTTTGCTGAGGTAGTTGCCCAAGCGATCGCACTTACAGCGATTTTCAGTTGAATAGAACACATACCAGTTAGTAATTAGTAATTAGTAATACTAAGATGTAGTTTATCCAATCGAAAACTGCTGTAAATGAATTTTGATTACACTCTTCATAGAGCAAAAAAAAACCTCACCCTTTGAGGCAAGGTTATGACTTAGTTATCCGAAATCAAATTTAGAAAGTAAAAGTAGTTCTCAAAGTACCGATAAATCTATCATCCTCATCGTTAACTCCTTGCTCAGCATTTTGTAGCCAAATTACACCAGGAGTAATGGAGATATTATCGTTAACTTGATATTTGTAGAAAGCTTCTACATGGATTGGTGTTTTATTACTTGCAGCATCACCTAAATAAGGAGGTGTACCAGCAAACAATCCCAACACGTTGCCTTCTTTACCCAAGTCAGGTAAAGCAATACCAGCACCCCAAGTCCAGACTTCACCATCATCAATATCAGCTTCCTGGACGTTGACATCTTGATAAGCAAAGTAACTACTTAAATTAAGTCTATTGGAAACTTTCCAAGTAGCTTCTGCATTTGAAACTTACGCCAGCACCTGCACCTGCACCAATTCGATAAATTGGACTTTCGGAAGCAAAGGTAGATAAAGCACCATTACCACCATCGTAGTCTTCAAAGTAAGGATTGAGGGTTGGAACGTAATCGCTGTGAATACCACCAAAAGCAGCAGTATAAACATCTAATTGAGTTTTTTCACCTAATTCAATTGGAAAGTAGTAAGCCAACCAATCAACACTGACATTATTAGAATTTTCTTCGTCATTGTTAAGGTTAAATGTCTGTGTACTGGTAGGGCCTAATAAAGTATCTAAATTACCTCCAGCTAAACGCGTGACTAATTTATCTTTACCAGTAAAACTAGTATTAAAGTTTAAACGAAAGCGATCGCCTAAAACAGTTTGATTGTCATCGTTGTCTCCAAAGGAGTCAGTTATAGCGAAAATTACTTCTCCTGATAATTTAGTAGTAGTAGAGAATTGATGATCTTCTAAGAAAGCAGTACGGCTTTCTAAATCGTCTACTCTTCCGCCTAAAGTAGCAAGTTCAGTTTGAAATTCTTCGGTTAATCTTGAGAGAGTTTCAATATCTTCTCTGGCTACAGATTCAGATGAAGCAATCAAACGTTCAATTTGATTTAAACAGCTATTTAAACCAGCAGCAAATTCGTAACGAGATAAGGCTTGATTCCCTCTAAAAGTTTGATTAGGATATCCAGCAATACAGCCATAACGATCTACCAAAGAACGTAGTGCTTCGTAAGCCCAATCTGTGGGGGCAACATCTCGCAACTGATTAACGTTGGTAACTTGTTTCAGAGAGTCTGTTTGTCCTTCTTGGGAATAGATTTCTAATTGATTTAATACTTGATTTTCTTGATTAATTTGATCTGAAGGAATTTCTGTTGCATTCGCGGTAGATGAAATTAAAATAGCAACAGCAAGATAGGCTGGATTAAACAACCAAGACCATACGCTTAGTTTTAACATTGTTCTATTTATCTATATTTTAAGATACAAAAAATGCCTGTAGCGTAGTTGTATGCCAGTATTTTTTCTGGTTTTAACCTGCAACAAATCACAGCTTTTTTGAAAAAAGTTAACTATGAAAAGCTATTGCACTGAGTTGATAATTGATAACTGAATTACCCCTAAAAAACTATCCGCCCCCACGGAAGAAAATTTAAAGTAACCAGCGATAAACTGAATTACTCTTAGCGCCTAATTGTGAGAGCGGTCTAGCTAGGATCTTCTAGTTGAAACCAGACTGCCGGAAGGAACTCCAGCAGCATTGCTATAAATGAACCTCCGTAGAGGATTTAAGCGACTGCTAGAGAACAGCCCCGGCGCACAGCCGGCTATCTTCAACTAGGAGACCCATCATCTTACTACTACTATCGATCATGGGCATCACCTCCTTTTGTCCCTAAGCGGTAATTGTTGATAAATGAATTACTGATGTTTATCCTAGCTAATTCTTTTGATTTGAGCAACATTGAATAAAATTTTTTGCCAGAAATTGATTTTCACCGAAATGTAGATGAAGGTATGAGGCATGAACTTGAAAGATTTTCCAGCCTTCCATTACTATTTGAGGTTGAGAATGATAACCTCGAATTTGCCAAAGGGGTTTAAGCGAAGAGGAGGTAACTTGAGAACGATGAAATTCATGTCCTCGGATAGTTTGGTGTTGAGGAAGTAAAGGACTACTTTGTAAAGCTGTAGCTTGACGATATCCTAAAGTAAGGCGATCGCTCATTACAGTATTAGAAGGAATTATCCCTACCATTTGCCAAGATTTTCCTGCAAAATCGATCAATTGCTGACATAAATACATCAAACCACCACATTCGGCATAGGTAGGAAGACCAGATTTAATTGCTTGGTAGACTTGAGTAAAAATTAATTGATTAGCTGCTAATTGTTCGGCAAAGACTTCAGGAAATCCACCACCAAAATAAAAACCTTGAATATCTGTTGGTAATTTTTCATCTGCTAGAGGACTCCAAAAAACTAATTCTGCACCTAATTGAGTCAGAATATCGAAATTGTCTTGGTAATAAAAGTTAAAAGCGCGATCGCGTGCTACGGCAATTCTGATTTGAGGGCAGAGGGGAGGGGGAGAGGAGAAAGGGAGAGGGGAAGAGGAGGAGAGTATAGGTAATAAATATTCCCAGTTAAAGCTGATTTTGGCAAGATGGGCTAATTTGTCAAAGATTTGATTGAGTTGTTGTAGTTCATCGGTGGGAATTAAACCTAAATGTCGGTCAGGAATAGTAATTTGGTCTTGTCTTTTCAAAACTCCTAAAATTGGTATGGCAATTGCCGTTAAAGCTTGTTCTAATAATTCTAAATGGCGATCGCTTCCAACTCGATTTAAAATTACTCCTGCTATTTTAAGTTTCGGATCGAGAGTGCGATAACCATGAACAATTGCTGCGATCGAAGTTGATAAACGCGAACAATCTAACACTAATAGTATGGGTAAGTCTAATAATCTAGCAATATGTGCCGTACTGCCATAATCATTAAGAACCAATTCCCCTTTTTTACACATACTCTGAGGAATGTCTCTACAGGCAATACCATCAAATAAACCCATCACCCCTTCAACCACAACATAATCTACCTCTTGGCAGTGACGAGTAAAACAAGATTGAACATATCTTTCTGAAGTTAAAATCGGATCGAGATTGCGTGAAGGTATGCCTGTGACTGCTTGATGAAACATTGGATCTATATAATCTGGTCCAACTTTAAAAGCTTGAATTTTTTTTCCTTGTTGTGATAAATAAGCAAGTATAGCCAAAGTAATTGTTGTTTTACCCACTCCAGAGCGATCGCCAGCTATCACTACAGTCATAAAACTTTTTTGTTTAAGGTAATTTGATCGAGTTTTTGGGAATTATGAATTATATAGATCGAATCAGTAATTTTGATAAGCATCCATGACTTCTAATCTTGCAAATACTTTTCAAATCTTAAAAAAAGCTTCTGAAAGACAATGGTCTGGTTGTCTAGTAGTTTCTCAACCTAAAGATCGTTCAGTGAACTGGCAGCTTTATTTCAATAATGGTGAAATGCAATATGCTACAAGTGCAACTGGACAAACAGAAAGAATCAGTTATCTATGGCAACAGTTTCAACCCAACTTAAATCCTCCAGAATTAAAGAGCAACGATTCAGAATATCAACAATTATGTGATTATTTTTCTCAACATAATTTACCTCAATCAGAATTAAAACAATTATTACTAAACTGTAGTCAAGAAGCCTTAGTCCAAGTTTTAAGTTTTAAACAAGCAGAAGTTGAAATAATTAATAATCAATTAATTAGTGACGCTGTTACTAATTTTTCCTGGCTAGATTTAGCAACTAAAGCCAAACAATTTATTTTAGGATGGCAAGAGGTATTTGATTATTGCGATTCACCCTTTAATCGAATTTATCTGGACAGTAAAAATACGTTTAATTTTTATAAAATATGGAAAAAAAATGCTGAAGACAGTCAACAAAATCATTTAATTAATTTTGGTAAATTATCTACTATTGTTAATTTATTATTGCAGAAAAAATCCCTTTATCAATTGTCTGTCGAACTTGAAGTAGAACCATTAAATTTAATCAAACTTTTACAACCATTTATTCAAGAGAAATTAATAGAAATTTTACCCTGGCAAGAGACAGCAACTAAACCAGTAGAAAAAGAAACACTTATCGAGCCTAATGCCAATAATTATTCTCAGTTAAATAATGTAAAAGTTGAACCACAAATCAATCAACCACAACCATTAGAAGTTTCTACGTCTCATCGTCCATTAATTGCTTGTATTGACGATAGTAATACTGTACAAAAACAAGTAAAAATGATTCTTGAGTCCGTAGGTTATGATGTAATTGGTATTACAGAATCTTCTAATGCTCTTAGAAGTTTATCTCGTCAACAACCTGTGTTGATTTTAATGGATATAAATATGCCAGATATCAATGGCTATGATTTGTGCAGTATGTTGCGTCGTTCTCAGAAGTTTCAGGAGATTCCTATCATTATGTTGACAGGAAGAGACGGTCTTATTGACCGCATGAGAGCTAAATTTGTTGGTGCAACTAATTATTTAAACAAGCCTTTTCAACCAGATCAATTAATAGCACTAGTTCAAGAACTCTCTTTACCCATAACTTCTGTTTAATTAAGTTGCTTATTGTTATTTTCATTCAAGTTTAGGGAACTATATATCTGAGAAAAAATAAAGTTATTTTCAGGAAAAGAGTTTGATGAAAACAATATTAGTAGTAGAAGATACCCAGTCTGAAAGACAAATGATTTCAGCTTTATTGTCTCATGCAGGGTTTAATGTTGTCGTTGCCGAAAACGCTGAATCTGGCTGGAACTGGTTAATTAGTAATGCTCCTCCCAATTTGATTTTGCTCGATATTATTATGCCTGGAGAAAGTGGTTTAGATTTGTGCCGTAAAATTCGGTCTGAAGAAAAGTTAGCACAAATTCCTATTTTATTTTGTAGTTCTAAGTCTGAAGATTTTGACCGTTTTTGGGCTTTACGTCAAGGAGGTAATGAGTACATTACTAAACCATACGTTCCTCAAGAATTAATTGAAAAGGTAACACAATACGCTCATTAAGATTGCAATTTTAGTAGGACGTTAATCTTAAACTTGATTGTTTTTAATTCATTATTTAAGATGCGTCCTGCTGCTTATAAAATCTTAGCAGAAGTTTAATGATTCACAATTATTTCAGTGTTAGTCTTTCAACACCTTGGCAAGTAGCTTTACCATTAACAGATGTTGAAACGGTAATTAAGCTTGAACCAACAGAAATTGCTATTATTCCTGGAATTGCTCAGTTTTGGTATGGTGTAACTAATTATCGAGGAAATTTACTTTGGGTTTTAGATACGGAAAAATTTTTACAAATAGATTCTTTTCAAGCCAACTCTACAGAAAAATTAACCGCAGTAGTCTTAGCTTATAAACTTGAAGGCATCACTAAAAAGGTAGCTTTTACAGTGAAAGGATTGGAAGGCATAATTTCCACAAAAGCAGAGAATTTGTCTTTTGTATCCACTCAAACTAAAGACCAATTTTGCAATTCATTTGTTAATCAATTTCAAGAAAATGACATTTTATTTTATTTGTTAGATGTCAAACAATTATTCCAAGAATTATCCCACAAATCAGAATTGCTTCCAGCCTAATCAAACTATTTGTTATTTGAGAGGAAATATTAATGTCTGAGCAACAACAAAATCAAACTAGTGCAGATAATTCTAGTAATTTAGTTAGTAAAATTCTTGAAGCAAATAATTTAGAAAAAGCAGGCGAAATAGATAAAGCGATCGCAATATATCAAGAAGTATTAGAATTAGATGCTAATGGCACTTATGGTGGGGTTGCCCAAAAAGCTTTAGCTAATCTTACCCAGTCTCAAAACTCAACTACTACAGAAGAAAAAGTTAAATCGGAAGCTTCTAAGGATGGTTTTTTCTGGGACAAACTGTCTTTAAGATGGAAAGTTACTCTATTTGCTTTAACTATTAGCACTGTTCCTGTAATCGGCATTGGAGCCATTGCTTATTACTTAGGCTGGCAATCTCTTAATCAACAAATTACTCAAACCGAACAAGCCAGTGCTATAGCAATAGCTGATAAACTTAATCGTTTTATGAAAGAGCGACATACAGATATTCAGATTATTGCCAAGCAAGGGTACTTAATTAATCCAATTATCAGAAATTCCACCAGCCAGGCAGAAAAAGAATCAATTGTTAATAACTATCTAGCTAGTTATCCTACTTATGACAGTATTGCTTCTTTCGACCTTAATGGCGATGTCTTAGTACAATCCAAAGGTCCCAAACTAGGCAATAGCAAAGAGCGAAAATATTTTCAAGAAGTAATTAAAACTAAAAAAATATATATTAGTCAACCAGAAATTTCTGATTCTTCCGAAGAGATGGTGATTCACATTGCCTCACCAATTATCGATAAAGAAAGCAAGCAAGTGATTGGTGTAGTGCGATCGCAAATGCCAATTAAACACGTAGAAGAAGTAATTAAAAATTTTGGTGCTAATCAGAAAGAATATCATTTAGTTGATGCGAATGGTACATTCTTTATTGCCTCAGAACCAGAACAGGTAGGACGCAAGCTAGTAGAAGATTTTCCTGGAATTGATACTCTAGTTAATTCCAAACAAACAGGTACTATTTTTACTACTGACCAAATTGATAATGCAAAGCAATTGCTTTCCTATACTCCTTTTCCTGCGATGGAAGGATTACCAGACCTAAATTGGAGTGCTGTGATTGGAATTGACGAAGCAATGGCATTTGCGTCTCAAAGACAATTACTCCTTGCCTTGACGATTGGAACTGGGATGACGGTTTTATTAGTAGCAGCAGTCTCTACCTGGCTTGCCTATCAAGGTACTCTTCCCATTCTAAAATTAAGTACTGCTGTTCAAAAACTGGGTGAAGGAAAATTAGATACTCGTCTGGAAACTAAAGGAAGTGATGAATTGGCTCAACTGGGGTCAAATATTAACATAATGGCGGAGCAGCTTGAAAGTTTCTTAAATAAACAAGAAATTGAAACCAAGAAACAAAAGCAAGAAAAAGAACGCTTACAACAAGAAGTAATTAATCTTCTCTTAGATATTGAAGGTGCGCAAAAAGGAGACTTAACTATTGAGGCTAAACTAACAGAAGGTGCAGTAGGTTCAATTGCCGACGCTTTTAACGCCACGATTCGTAAATTAAGAGGACTGGTATTACAAGTACAACAAGTATCCAATGAAGTCAACGAATTATCTCAGGCAGGAGAAACTTCTGTAAACCAATTATCTTGGGCTGCTATTAATCAAGCAGATGAAATTAGTCAGGCTCTAGAAAATATTGCAGAGATTAACAACTCTATTCAAGATGTGGCAAGTTCGGCTCAAGAAGCAGCTAAGGTAGCCAGAATTGCTTTAAATAAAGCCCAAAAAGGTGATCTGACTATGGATAAAACCGTAGAAAGTATTGAAAAAATACGAAATACGGTAGCTAATACAGCTAAAAAAGTTAAACAATTAGCTGAATCTTCGCAAGAAATTTCTCAAATCGTCGAAATTATTTCAGGTATTTCCGAAAAAACCAACCTGTTAGCGTTTAATGCTTCAATTGAGGCTGCTCGTGCAGGGGAACATGGTGAAGGTTTCCGAATTGTAGCAGATGAAGTCCGTCGTTTAGCAGACCGAGTTACAGAAGCAACCAAAGATATTCAACAGTTGGTAGGTAATATTCAACAAGAAACTGCTGAAGTACTTCAAGCAATGGAAGTAGGTACAACCGAAGTAGTCACAGGAACAGAATTAATCCGCAAGACTAAACAAACTCTTCAAGTCTTAGCAAGTACTAGTGAACAAATTGACCAATATCTTCAGTCCATCTCAACTAACACCCAAGCTCAAACTAGTACATCTCAACTAATCAACGAAAAAATGTCAGGGGTGGCAACTATTGCGAAAAGTACCTCACTAGAAGCCAAAGAAGTAGTGGAATCCCTCCGCAATCTGGTAAAAGAAGCTGAAACTCTCCAGTCTTCAGTTGCTCAGTTCCGCTTGCAATCCTAGTATTTTCAGTTACCAGTTACCAATTACCAGTTACCAGTTATGAGTTCTCAGCTAGATCCGGCTATTCTCGCAGCTATTACTCAAGAAGCCCGTCAATGTTTTCTCGATGAAGATGCACCTGAATATCTACAAGCTTTAACCGAAGGATTTGAAAATCGTCATAGTTCTCCTGATTTTACTACTCTTTTGCGGGCTGCTCATTCTCTTAAAGGTGGTGCAGGATTAGCAGCTTTACCTAGTCTGCAAGAATTGGCACATAAATTAGAAGATGTCTTGCAAGGAATTCAACAAAATCAGATCGAAGAAATTGACTCTGCTTGGGCGTTAGTTGAAAGTGCGATTAATGAAATTGCTTTTGTGTTGACTCAAGCGCGAACAATTGATGATGTTCTTGCTGATAGTAATCTTATTGCTGCTCTAGAGGCTTTAGGCAAATCTTCTGTTGCAATTAACGAAACTACACCAAAGCAACAGGATAATCACAATTTTCTTGAGAAAGCTTTGACTCAAGATTTAGAAGCTTGTTTTGTAAATGTTGAAGAGTTACCTCAAGATGCACCAGAAATCCTAATTAAGCAGTGTTTGGAAAGTTTTATTGATGAATGCACTTTTTTAGGAGAAACTCTCAATTTAGCTTGGTTAGTCGAAACCGTGGCACCTTTATCTTCTGTACTTGGTGAGTCACCGATTTTAGAATCTTTACTTTTTACTAAAGAAATAATCTCACTTTTACGAAATCAAAGAGACTGCTATCTTCTAGAGCAAGAAAGCAGAGTTGCCGAGAAACTTGAACCAGAAGGTGAAATAGCGGTAGCAACTTCAGTACCAAATGCTTTAGTTATTAACGCTTTAACTGAAGATTTAGAAAGTAGTTTGACTACTGTAGAAGAATTACCTGAAGATGCACCAGAAATCCTAATTAAGCAGTGTTTGGAAAGTTTTATTGATGAATGCACTTTTTTAGGAGAAACTCTCAACTTACCTTGGTTAATCGAAACGGTTGCACCTTTAAATACGGCAATTGTAGATTTAGAAGCTCAAGAAGCTTTATCTTTTGCTCAAGAAGTAATTAAGCAATTAAGAACTAAACGAGAGCAATATCTTAATCCTCAAGCTGAGATCCAACCAGCAGAAGTAACAACTGAAACTATTAATCCTCAAGTCGAAAAAACTGCTCTTGCTCAAATTAGAATTTCGCTGCAAAATCTTGAAGGAGTTACCAACAAAGTTGAGGAATTAATTTTAATTCAAGGAAGATTATCATTACAACAAACACAACTCAAACAAGCCAATCAACGTTTGCGATCGCTTACTCGTCAATTTGAACCACTCCGCGAACAAATTCAAACTCTTTACAATCAACTAGCAATTGAATCTATTGCTGGTGGTAATTCTACTTCTAGTACTACTAATAATCTTGAATTCGATTCTTTAGAATTAGACCGTTATACCGAACTTCATGGTAGTTTACAAACTTTTCAAGAGTTGATGCTGCAAATTCAAGAAACTCGTGCTGACTTAGAACTAATCAATCAAGAAGTTACGGAAGATTTAGAACAAGTTGAAAAAAACCTCTCTACTCTTTACACCAAAGTTACGGAATATCGTCTAGTTCCTTTTCGGATCTTGGCACAGAGATTTATTCCCCAAATTCAAACTCTGAATCGACGTTATCAAAAATCAGTTCATCTAGAAATTCAAGGACAAGAAACTTTAGTCGACCAAGTATTATTAGAACAATTACAAACACCCCTAACTCATTTACTTAATAACGCTTTCGATCATGGAATTGAACCATCCCAAGAGCGTCAAAAAAATCATAAATCAGAAACAGCCAAAATTGTTTTAGAAGCTAAAGTCGATCACAATCAGTTAATTATTAAAATTCAAGATGATGGTCGGGGTATTAATTTAGAAAAAGTCTATCAACGAGCGCAAGAAAGAGGAATTTGTCCTCCAGACCGAGAATTTAATCAATTTAGTTCAGCAGAAATTATTAACTGGATTTTTCAACCAGATTTTTCTACTGCATCCCAAGTAACTGATTTATCTGGACGAGGAATGGGTTTAGATATTGTCCGCACCCAAATCCGTAAATTAAGAGGAAATCTGCAAGTTCACACTCAATGGGGTCAAGGTACTACTTTTACGATCAAATTACCCCTCAACCTGAGTTTAATGTCCTTGTTACTGACACAAGTACAAAATCGGATTATTGCCATTCCTAGTAACAGTGTTAAGGAAACACTACTTTACTCGGAACTTGATTGGACTAATTCAGAAAAAACAGCGATCAATTGGCATCAAAAGACAGTTTCAGTTGTTTCATTAGCTAGCTTACTACCTTGTCCACGCTCACCATTAGTTTCAGTACAGCCTAAAGTTGCCATTGTCTTAGAAACTGCTTTAGAAGAATTAGCCATCTTAGTAGATAGTTTACTCGGAGAAGATCAATTAATTGTTAAACCTTTTGATGATACTATTCCTATCCCTTCCTATTTAGCTGGTTGTACTATTTTGGGTACAGGGGAAGTTATTCCTGTAATCTTACCACAAGGTTTAGAAATCAAATCTGCTATAGCAACTATTCCTGTTTCGACTCCATCACCAAACCTTACTAGTCAAACCAGTACAATTTTAATCGCAGAAGATTCGGTCGCAACCAGAAGGATGTTAGAAAAAATCTTATCAGCCGTTGGTTATCAAGTAATTGTTTGTCGAGATGGACAAGAAGCGTTAGACGTATTAGATCAGCATCAAACCAGAATCGATTTAGTCTTGTCAGATATTGAAATGCCTAGAGTCAATGGATTTGAATTACTACAAAGTATTCGTTCTCATCCAGTTTGGGAAGAAATACCTGTGGTTATGGCAACTTCTCGCACAGGCGATCGCCATCGTCAACAAGCAATGGATTTAGGTGCAACTGATTATCTGGGTAAACCAATTCAACCACAAGAGTTATTGGAAAAAGTTGAATCTTTGTTGGTCAATCGCTAATCTCTATATAGATTCAAAGATAATTACGATTTAGTTATGAGTGAAGCGCAACCATCTCCAATTGCCTTTTTATCCCCAGAAGAATCAGCCGATGTCGATAAGGCATTGCTTTCTTCTTCGGAAAAGTTTTTAACCCGTCTAACGATTTCTTCTTTTAGATTATTACAAATAATTGCCCAAGAGACTGGAGTTAGTCTCGATCAATTAAGCCATACTCAAATTGTTGCCTGGTTTGAAAAAGATGGCAAAATTCGTCGCGAACAAGGCGTTGATGCAGCCGTTTTGAAGTGGTAGCAATAATTAGAATTAATAATTCAGAATTAGTAACTAGATTTACGATCAAAATAGACTTTAATTACTTGCAAAATTATCATTATGACGATGGAACTCAAAGTACCTAGTATGGTTTGTGAAGGCTGTGTCGAAACAGTTACTAAGGCAATCCTGACTCACGAACCAGAAGCAAAAGTAGATATCGATCTCGCTACCAAAAAAGTAACTGTCAACACTCAAGCTTCAGAAGAATCGATTAAACAAATCATTGTTGCAACTGGGCATGAAGTAGAATAAACAGAACTTACGCACTAAGAGGTAAAAACAGGGGTTTTAGATTCTTCACTGTCGTTCAGAATGACACAATTTCGTTTTCACTGCGTAAGTTCTAATATAGCCTTTCAAGGATTGGGGATAAAAAACATTTCCGATCCTTAAATTAATTTTTTTGAGCAATTAATCTGGAAACAAAAACCATCAAAAAGGAGACTCAAGGCTTGGGTAAAATATGAAGATCGACTGGTAAATGAAAAACTCACTTGTAGCTCTCACTTTAACTATAGGTCTTTCTGTTCTGATTGCCGATAGTTTAGTTGCCACAGCAGCACCCTTACAAAAAATAGAAATTAATCATTCTTCTGTAGGACTAGACAACCAATTATGGGATAGTGTAGAAAAACCAGGAGATTTACAAGCACTTCTTCAATCCATAAATTATAGTCTTGCTTATCTCAATACTCCAGCAGCAGTCAAAGCTTACCAAAATTATTCTGTTACTGAATTTAGTTTAGATCGGGTGCGTCGTTCTTTAACTCGTTTTCGTCAACTGCTACTGACTGCTAAATCACCCCACCAATTACAACAAGCAGTGACAGCAGAATTTGATTTTTATCAATCTGTAGGTCAGGATAATCAAGGCACAGTAGCTTTCACAGGTTATTTTGAGCCAGTCTATCAGGCTAGTGCTGTTCCTACGGAGGAATATCGTTATCCTTTGTATCGCAAACCTGCTAACTTTGCTAATTGGTCACAACCTCATCCTAGCCGTTTGGAATTAGAAGGAAAAGATGGTTTGTTGGGCAATAAAAGTATTTTAGCTGGTTCAGAAATAGTTTGGTTACGCGATCGCTTGGAAGCTTTTTTAGTTCAAGTACAAGGTTCAGCCAAATTAGAACTTACCGATGGTAGAACGATTACAGTTGGTTACGATGGTAGTACCAATTATCCTTACAAAAGTCTTGGTGGTGAATTAGTTAAAGAAGGTATTTTTACCTTAGAAGAATTAACTTTACCCAAATTAATTAATTATTTTAATACTCATCCCGAAGCTTTAGATAAATATATTCCTAGAAATAATCGTTTTATCTTTTTTCGAGAAACTAATGGACAACCACCAACAGGAAGTTTAAATATACCTGTAACAGGCGATCGCTCTATTGCTACGGATAAATCAATTATGCCTCCTGGTGCTTTAGGATTGATTGTTGCTCCTATTCCTTATCCTAATTCAAACGGTTCATTAACCATTCAAAATGTCAATCGCTATGTCTTAGATCAAGATACGGGTAGTGCGATCAAAGGTGCAGGCAGAGTAGATATCTTTTTAGGAAGTGGTCAACAGGCAGGTGATCGTGCTGGATTACTCAATGGTACAGGAGAATTATATTATTTGCTGTTGAAATAAGCAGAAGAATAAAATTAAAGCAAAATAACAGAATTACTCAAAAGTGCGAATCGCTTTAGCATTGTTTAAAGTCTGATTGTAATGAAAGATCATTTTATAAATGTTTTTCGCTATGGAAAGTAAAAAATACGTTTATTGGCAAGATGAAGAAATGTGGCTTGGTTATCTAGAGGAATTTCCAGATTATTGGACTCAAGTAGAAACAGAAGCGGAATTAAAAGAAAATTTAGTCGATCTCTACAAAGAATTAACGAGTGGACAAATTCCTAATGTTAGAAGAGTAGCAGAACTTGAGGTATTGTGAAAAGACGAGATTTAATATAGTCGAGCGACCCCTCAATTATAATTTTTTTTTGCGATCGCTTTATATATAATTAAATTGGTTTAGGAATAAATACTTTTAATCCTTGAGGAATACATTTAATTTCTAAAGGAGTATTACCAATAATTTCTCCATCGAGTACCACTTTTTGGGGAGGTTCTGCTGCAATTCTAAGTTTTTTGGCTTTCAGATGAATTACATTTTCTAATTCTGTATTAGTCTTAATTAAAGCACCTCCAAGCATTCCCAACATTGTTGTTACTGCTTGTAATTTAGTAGCTGCGGTAGTAATGGTGACATCTAATAAACCATCATCAACGATTACTTCCCCAATTCCTTGAGCTAAAACCGAAGTAGGTGGTGCTACATTCGCAACAGTAATTGCTCCTGCTTGAAATTCTCTAATTTCGCCTTCAATTTCAATTTCTGCATCAAATAACACGTGTTCGTTTAACTGTTGCCAACCTGCCATGATATAAGCTAGAGAACCCCAACGATTTTTAGCCTCTCGGTCAGCTTTTTCAATAATTTCCGCTTCGTAACCCACACCAGCCAATAAAATTAGCGGTAAATCGTTACAAAAAGCAGCATCAATGGTTCTTATATGTCCTGCTAAGATAATTTCACACGCTCTTCTAATTTGATTGAGTTGTTGAGTAATTCCTAAAGCCATCGCAAAAGCATTAGCTGTACCTCTGGGAATAACACCTAAAGGAATATCTGTACCAATTACCGCACCCGCCACAGCAGAAACTGTTCCATCACCACCAGAAGCTATAATCAAATCAGGTCTATCTGAAAGTGCATTTTGAGCTAGTTCCTGGGGACTCACATCTGGAGTAGTTAAATGAACTTCTAAATGTAAATGGGGTTCGAGCAACTCTTTAATCAAATCTAACTCTTGTTGACCATCTCCTTGACCAGAAACAGGATTATAAATGAGATGAGCAACAACACTATTAGCTAAACTAGCAACAAACGCCTCTGCTGTAGCCAAATTAGTTGCTAAAGCGACATTATGAACATTACAAACCCTCAACAAAGCTTGAATATCAGGTTCATGGGGTTGAGCATAAAGAGGATCGATTAAAAAGATCACACCTACTACTTCGCCAGCCACGATTTGAGCAGCAATTTGGGTATCTCCCCCAATCGGGCCTGATTCCATTCGTTCTATACTTAAATTAGTTGCAGCTTGAATCCTTTCTCCAGTTGTTCCCGTAGCAATCAGATGGTAACGAGCTAAAACAGGAGCATGACGGCTAGCAAAAGCAACAATATCATCTTTTTTGCGATCGTGGGCAATTAAAGCAATCTTTCTCGCCATAACATCTCAACAATAAATTAAATAATAAACATAAGATAGATAATTACTTAGTGTAATTGGTTAATGAGGATCTACTAACTTACTCAGGTAGGATGCGTTAAAATCAACATTACTAACTCTGTTTCAGCGCATAATCAAAGTTTATTGGTTACTTTTCTCTAGTTAATAGAGTAAGTGACAATAATAACTAGAGACCAATAACTAAAAAATACTATGAATTCACCAATTCAAGCAGTTCAAGCTCCCTATCGAGGAGATGCTTATTATCGAACTCCACCCCCAGATTTACCTTCTTTATTGCTCAAAGAACGAATTATTTATCTGGGATTGCCTTTAGTTTCTCCTGACGAATACAAAGAACAAATTGGGATTGATGTTACTGAATTAATTATTGCTCAGTTACTATTTCTACAATTTGATGACCCTGACAAACCCATTTATATGTATATCAACTCTACGGGTACGTCTTGGTATGGTGGCGAATCGATTGGTTTTGAAACTGAAGCCTTTGCGATTTGCGATACGATGAATTACATTAAGCCTCCAGTACATACTATTTGTATTGGTCAGGCAATGGGAACTGCTGCGATGATTCTTGCTTCAGGAACAAAAGGTTGTCGTGCTAGTTTACCTCACGCTACCATTATTCTTCATCAAGCTCGTCAAGGGACTCAAGGTCAGGCTACAGACATTCAAATTCGCGCTAAAGAAGTGCTACACAACAAGCACATGATGATGGAATTGTTTGCTAAAAATACTGGTCAAACAGTCGAAAAAGTTAGCAAAGATACCGACCGTATGTTCTATATGACTCCTGAAGAAGCTAAGAATTACGGCATTATTGATAAGGTTTTAGAAAGCTCTAAACAATTACCTACTCCTGTTTCTGCACTCACTTAAATTTTGTTAACCTTTATCAGATAGAAAAAATCTCATGCCCATTGGTATTCCTAAAGTTCCCTATCAAATGCCCGGTCAGCCTTATAGCGACTGGATTAGTATTTATGATCGCCTTTACCGCGAACGGATTATTTTTCTGGGACGAGGTATTAATGATGGTATAGCTAATCAAATTATTGCCATCATGCTTTATCTTGATTCAGACGATCCTGGTAAACCAATTTATCTCTACATTAATTCTCCTGGTGGCTCAGTTACAGCGGGTTTGGCAATTTACGACACCATGAAACATATTAAGTCGGATGTCGTAACAATCTGTGTTGGTTTAGCTGCTTCGATGGGAGCATTTTTACTAGCAGGAGGAACTAAAGGCAAACGTCTAGCGTTACCCCACTCTCGCATTATGATTCACCAACCTCTTGGTGGTATTCAAGGTCGTCGACAAGCTACAGATATCGAAATTGAAGCTAGAGAAATCTTACGCATCCGCGACCAACTTAATCAAATGATGGCAGATAATACAGGACAGCCTCTTGCCAAGATTGAGAAAGATACTGACCGCGATTACTTTATGTCTGCTGAAGAAGCAAAAGAATACGGCATCATTGATAAGGTGATTGAAGATAAAGATTAATTACAGCGTCAGAAATTCTAATTATAAGTTAACAGGTGGACAATTGTTGTCTACCTTATTTTTTTGTTTAAGATAATTAATTTACAATATCAAGTTTGGTTGAATACTTAACATTAAAGTTGAAGTCAGGTAATAGATAATAACTTGTAACTGAATCAATGCAACAAGCCTTTTTATTTCAACTAATTATTCGTACTTAATATAAATTTAAAGCAGAGTAAACAGAATAAATGAGATCGCTTTGCTTTTAAAGAAAATTTAGATCAAGCTATTGTTCTTTATTTTAATCTGATGTTTCCGATAAGTATAAGCAAACTTTTCAATTTTCTAACAGATTACAACGAGTCTTGATTATTATTTTCTCGTTCTAATAACAAAGTAACAGGACCGTCATTTTCAATCTTAACTTGCATCATTGCACCAAATTTTCCTGTGGCTACTTTTAAACCACTTTGTTTTAATTTATTAATAAATTGTTTGTATAATATTTCTGCTAAATCGGGTGATGCAGAATTACTAAAAGACGGACGACGACCTTTGCGACAATCTCCATAAAGGGTAAACTGACTAATTACTAATAGTTCTCCATCAATATCTAATACTGATTTTTCCCATTTACTACTATTAGAATCTCCTGGAAATAACCTTAACTCTAAACATTTACGTGCCATCCAATCTAGTTCTGCGTCTGTATCGCTAGGAGCAATTCCTACTAGTAAATTTAATCCTTTGCCAATTTTACCAACCATTTCTCCATCTACAATTACGGAAGAGGATTTAACTCGCTGAATGACAACTCGCATAATTTACTTACTTGTTGATGTTCAAAGATCGGTCTGTGTTTAGACAATTATTTAATAATAAATGAATTAACTCGGTAAAGATAGGTTATAAAATAATTAAGATATTAAAATAAAACTAAAGGTCATTTTATGGACAGAGGAAAAATTGTTGCCATTATTACTGGGGCAATTTCTATACTAATTGCGATCGCTTATTTGGTTGTGGTTCAGTTACTTGATTTTCGTGGAGAAATGGTTCCTGCACCAGTTAGTCAGTTACCAAGTGGAGAAATTTTATTTTATTTAGGAAATTTGTTGCCTCATTTGATAGTTAGTTAAAGTTTTAGTTGCTGATGTCAAAGTGTTATTTGTCTGTCAAATGAACTACAGATTATTTTGGGAATATTTTTAAATAATTACTTAAATGGATTAGTTTTTTAAAATTAAAATAACTGATTCAAATCACGATTAAATCAAATTTTAAACGCTATAAACAAAAAAATTAGCCAACTTAAACTTGGGTGATAATTGTATGAAAAATAAACTCTGGTTAACTTCGGTTTGGTTATTTGTTTATAGTTCAATTTTTCCTAGTCAGTTATTAGCAACTGATTTTAATACTTTGGCTTCAACCAAACAATCTACCAGGTTAGCTTTTAATCAGATACAGAATGTAGGTGATAATGTTCATAAATTAACAGAAAGAAATACTTGTAATAAGATAAGTGATGAGCAGATTCAAGCTAATAACTACCAACTTTGGCTTAATCGAGGTATTAATCTCCAACAATTAAAGAAGTATCGCGAATCAATCTTATGTTTTGACCGCGCTTTATTAATTGAACCAAATTTAGCTTCAGCTTGGTTACGTCGCGGAATTTCTTTGAGTCACCTTAAAAAATATCAATCAGCAGCTTTGGCTTATGAACGAGCATTACAATTGAATCCTAATGATTATATTAGTTGGTATAATCAGGCTAATACGTTGAGAAAATTAGGTAAATTTAAATTAGCATTAACAGCTTACGAACAGGTAATTAAAATTAAACCAGAAGAATATTTACCCTGGTACGATCACGGTAAAACTCTCGAAAAAATAGGTAAATATGAACAAGCGATCGCTTCTTATCAACAAACTTTAAACATTGAACCTGATTATTATTTAGCCTGGTATAGTCAAGGTAACTTACTGACTCAACTTAAACGTTATCAAGCAGCAATTATTGCTTATCAAAAAGTAGTAAAAATTAAACCAGAAGAATATTTAGCTTGGTACAATCAAGGCAATCTTTTTCTGACTTTAAAACAATATCAACAAGCGATCGCAGCTTATAATCAAGCTCTTCTGATTAATCCAAAATATGAACAAGCATGGAACAATCGTGGTGCTGCTTTTGAAGGTTTAAAACAGACTAAGCAAGCCTTAGAATCATATAATCAAGCCTTACAAATCAATCCTAATTATCAAACACCTCTAAATAACCGTCATCGTTTATTAACTCAGAGAAAATAATTCAAAATTAATCGGACAATTGCTAAATTTGATTTATACTCATCAAAAAAAAATATGTTGAGAGGTATCGATTCTAATAGCTTTGGTTAACAGAGATCGACTAATTGAAATAAGTATACTGAAACTGTGTTAAATATTACTACGTAATGTTAACTGAGGTTTATCATAAAAACAGCAGTATCGAGAGAATCAATGGCAACAATCAGATTAATGCACGCTAAACTTCATCGTGTGAGGGTAACCGAAGCAAATGTCAATTATGTTGGAAGTATTACTATTGACCAAGATTTGATGGACAAAGTAGGCATTTTACCCTTAGAAGAAGTTGATGTAATTAATCTCAATAATGGCAAACGTTGGTCTACTTATGCCATCCCTGGTAAAGCTGATACAGGGGAAATTTGCCCAAATGGTGGTGCAGCTTTATTATGTCAACCAGGAGATCTTTTAATTATTATTGCTTATGAAGAATGCGATCGCGAAGAAGTAATGCGAAACGGACATCAAGCAAAAGTATTAGTTGCCAATGAACAAAATCGTTGTCAAGAATTTATTTATCAAAGCCTTAATCCCGAAGACAATCACTTAAAATTTCATTCTTCTTCAGTAACATCTTGAACAGAATTACGTAGAATTTCTGTCACCGTATTCAAATAAATACCCAAACTAATACTGAAAAAATTGTTGAAATAAAAACAATCTTTATATTCTGTAACTAAAAACTGTTACTTCTACTGATCAAGTGGGAACTATACAACTGGGTTTGACTAGCTATTGATTAGCTAGATTGAGGAGTGATATGAAAATTAACCAGCTTGTTACAGTTCGCAGTGTCAGTAATCAGAAAAGATGGCAGTTACAATCAACTACTATTCTATTGCTGGGAACAGCTTTACTTGTTTTCCAAGGAGGAAATGCTAGTGCCATTGAAGTTCAAAATAAGAATCAATCTCAGATAACCAAATCGGCAACCACTCATGAAAATGTACTCGAACAAATCGATCGCTACAATGAAAATCAATCCTTCTCACAGGTAAGTAATGTCTCTCAATTAAGAGATGTTTCTCCTACCGATTGGGCTTATGAAGCGTTACGCTCTTTAGTAGAACGCTATGGTTGTATTGTTGGTTATCCTAATCAAACTTTTCGTGGTAATCAATCTCTTTCTCGTTATGAATTTGCTGCTGGTTTAAATGCTTGTTTAAACCAAATAGAAAGATTAATTGCTGCTTCCGAAGCGGTAACCAGAGAAGATTTGGATAAGCTGCAAAGATTGACAGAAGAATTTCAAAGTGAATTAGCTACTCTTAGCGGTAGGGTAGATAAATTAGAAGAACGTACTGCTTTTTTAGAAGATCATCAGTTTTCAACCACTACTAAATTATCAGGAGAAGTAATTTTTAGTTTAGCTAGTATTTTTACTGGAGATGATGCTAATGGTAATGAAGTAGATCGAATTCCTGTATTGGGCGATCGCGCAAGGTTAGCATTTAATACTAGTTTTACAGGCGAAGATTTATTACTGACTTTCTTCTCAACTGGTAATTTTCCTTTCTTTAGTGATGTTACTAATACCTTTGAAGGACAAATTGGTTTTAGTGAAGATGTGGATAACAATTTTAGATTAATTACTGCATCTTATTATTTTCCTCTCGGCGATCGCACTCAAATAGTTGTTGAGGGTTTGGGTGGTTTTTCCTATGATTTTGCTGATACGCTCAATCCTCTCGATAGTTATGATGATAGTGGTAGTGGTGCAATCTCTTACTTTGGCAATCGCAACCCAATTTATAATCAAGTTGCTGGTGCAGGTATCGGTACCAGAACTAATTTAGGAGATAACTTTGAAGTTAGTTTAGGTTATTTAGCTGGTGCAGCTAACGATCCTTTAGAAGGCAGCGGTTTGTTAAATGGCCCTTACTCTGCTTTAGGACAAGTAGTTTTCAAGCCTAGTGATAGTTTCAAATTAGGTTTAACCTATGTTCATGCTTATAATGCTAGCGATACTTTTGCTGGTAGCAATTTATCTAATTTCCGTACTTTTACCGAAACAGAATTTGGGGAAGCAGTACCTACTGTTAGTAACTCTTATGGTGTAGAGGCTTCTTGGCAACTCAGCGATCGCTTTATTCTGAGTGGTTGGGGTGGTTATACCAATACTCTTACTCTTTCTACTCTCAACGGTACAATTGACCGTGGTAATCTTGATATTTGGAACTGGGCTGTTACTCTAGCTTTCCCCGATCTTGGTAAACAAGGTAATTTGGGCGGTGTTGTAGTTGGCATGGAACCCAAAGTAACTGATTCTAGTGTTCAACTAGTAGGACTTGATAATACAGATCGAGATACGTCGTTGCACGTAGAAGCTTTTTATCAATATCAGCTTACAGATAACATTGCGATTACTCCTGGAGTTGTTTGGATTACAGCACCCAATCATAATCAAGACAATGATGATCTTGTAATCGGTACACTTCGTTCTACCTTTACGTTTTAGTGATATTCAAATTACGAAGAAATATCTGTTAGTGTCCTGTTTTCTTTTCCCCATTCCCTTTGTTTTTTCTGTGCCAATACTAAAAAGGAAAACTTCGTCATGAAGTTCGATTGATCAATTGTCATTCTAAACACAGTGAAGAATCTCGCCAGATACTTGATCTTACTTTCTGCTCAAAAGTTTTTAGTTTGGGCAGAATTTTTTTTGTATAAATAAAAGGTAAAGAAAACCCAATAGATATTTTATACAACTATACTGATTGTGGTTTTTAACTAACATACAAAGTTTTACTATAATTTTTTAAGTAAATTTTCCAGTTCAATATGTTATTGGTTACGATTGGACTCTCAAATTTATCTTTTGTTTAAATAATCAATCAAATTCTCAATTGACAATTTATTTACTTTTTATTAAACTGAGTTTTAAGCTAAGTAATTTTTCACGCTTTCTCTTCAGGTTCGTTTTAGAACTGCTCTTGATAAAACATTATTTGATTACCCCTTTTTAAGGGGTTTGTCACTAAGACAAATCACTAATAATGATATTAATTAATCACACTTATTAACTGGATAACCATTGAACATTTATAGTTAAGAAATATGTTTTGACTATCTATATATTTGTTTGAGTAATTAACTACCAACAAAATCACTATTTTTAGTGGTCACTACCCCAACCATAATTTTTATATAAATCGCTTAATCCTTCTTTCTGATAACTAACTAATAACTAATCCAGGAAAAACAAATGTTTGAAGCAGTTAAAGATATGTGCATTCATCAGTTAGTAGAAGCTCAAGTTGCAAAAACTCCTAATGCTACAGCAGTTATCTTTGAAAATCAGCGACTATCTTACCGAGAACTAAACGAAAAAGCTAATCAATTGGCACACTATCTCAGAAGTTTAGGCGTTAAACCAGAAACTCTAGTAGGAGTTTGTGTAGAGCGATCGCTTGAGATGATTATTGCACTCTTGGGTATTCTCAAAGCTGGTGGTGCTTATGTACCTCTTGATCCTGCTTATCCTCAAGAGCGATTAGCTTCTATAGTTGAAGATGCAGCAATTCCTATCTTATTAACTCAAAAACATTTAATAGAATTACTTCCTCAGCATCAAGCACAAACTGTATATCTAGATAATGGTTGCCAAATATTTGCTCAACAATCAATAGATAATTGTATTACTGAGATTCAATCTGACAATCTTGCCTATGTACTTTACACATCGGGTTCTACAGGTAAACCAAAAGGCGTAGCCATTGAGCATCGTAATACAGTTGCTTTAATTAAATGGGCAACAGAATTTTTTACTTTTGAGCAATTACAAGGAGTATTAGCCTCTACTTCCATTTGCTTCGATCTCTCAGTATTTGAAATATTTGTAACTCTTAGTTGCGGTGGTCAAGTTATTTTGGCTCAAAATGCTCTTCAATTACCCAAACTGATAGCAGTCAAAGAAGTAACTTTAATTAATACTGTTCCATCAGCGATCGCAACACTCTTCAGAATTCATGGTATTCCTAAATCAGTTAATACTATCAATTTAGCAGGTGAACCATTACAAAATGCTTTAGTACAACAACTTTACCAACTAGATCATGTCAAACAAGTTGTCAATCTTTATGGTCCAACAGAAGATACAACTTATTCTACTGTTGCTGTAATTCCAAAAGGTTGGGATGAAATCCCTCTAATCGGTCGTCCGATTTCTAACACACAGATATATTTAGTAGAATATCCGGCGCGTCGAAAAAACGATCCGCTTAAACTTGTTCCGGATGGTTTAGAAGGAGAAATTTATATAAGTGGTGCAGGTTTAGCAAGAGGCTATCTCAATCGTCCAGAATTAACTGCTGAAAAGTTTATCCCTAATCCTTTTTGTGACGAACCAGGTTCGAGACTTTATAAGACTGGAGATTTAGCAGTGTATTTACCAGATGGTAATCTTAAATATCTTGGTCGTATCGATCATCAAGTTAAGATTCGTGGCTTCCGAATTGAATTAGAAGAAATAGAAAGTCTTCTCAATCAACATCCAGAGGTAAGAGAAGCTGTAGTTGTTCCGAGAGAAGATGAATCTGGGGATAAAAACTTAGTTGCTTATGTGGTTCCCAAAACTGATCGAGATAATTCAGAACTATCACCATCAGCAGATTCTTCTCTTAATGAAGAGGTTCAACAATGGATTAAAGTCTGGAATGACACTTACAGTCAATCTTCTGAAATTTGCGATTCTACATTTAATTTTACTGGTTGGAATGATAGCTTCACTGGGTCGCTTATGTCTGCCGAAGAAGTACATGAATGGGTTGACTGCACCGTCGAAAGAATTCTGAATCTCCGTCCTCAACACGTATTAGAAATTGGTTGTGGTATGGGGCTACTTTTGTTTCATATTGCGCCTCATTGCACCTACTATTCTGGTATAGATTTATCCGCAGAAGCTATTAATCATGTCAAGCAAAGATTAAGCAAGAAAAATCTCCCTCATGTCGATGTAGCAGTTAAACCAGCTCATGAGCTTGAAGGATTTGAACCAGAATCTTTTGACACAATCGTAATCAACTCAGTTATTCAGTACTTTCCGAACATAAATTATTTAGTTCGAGTTTTGGAGAAGGCTGTTAAGCTGGTCAAACCAGGAGGTCAGATTTTCATTGGAGATGTTCGTAGCTTACCTTTACTAGAAGCTTTCCACACTGGAGTTCAAATTGCTCAAGTTTCCGATTTCCTTACCTGCGATCGACTCAAACAACGTATCCAGACAAGAATTGCTCAAGATAAAGAGCTTGTAGTTCATCCTGATTTTTTCCATGTTTTAAAACATCATCTTCCTCGAATTAGTCAGGTTGAAACTTTGCTCAAGCGCGGTCATACTCAAAATGAATTGATTAGATTCCGTTCTGATGTAATCTTGCACGTCGAAACTAAAGTTGAACCAATTATCGAACCCTTATGTCTTGACTGGGAACAACAGCAGCTATCAATCCCCAAAATTTATCAATTGCTGCAAAAAAATCAGCTAGAAACCATCAGAATTACTAATATCCCTGATGCAAGAATTATTGCTGAGGTCAAAGCAACAGAAATACTAACCAGCAATAATGCACCAGAAACCTTAGAAAAACTCAAAAATACCATTCAACAACTTTCTCAATCAGCAGGAATGCATCCCGAACAATTTTGGAGTTTGGCTGAAAACTTCCCTTATCAAGTTTATATTACTTGGACAGAATCCTATGCAATTGGTAAATACGATGTAATCTTGCAACGTCAATCGCAAGCTCAAGCAAACATTTTGGCTCTACCAGAACAACCATTAGAGTTAAAACCTTGGGAAGCTTACGCAAATAACCCTGTTCTAGAAAAAAATACCTTAATTCCAAAGCTCCGAGCCTTTCTGAACGATAAGTTACCCAAGTATATGGTTCCTTCTGCCTTTGTGGTATTGGAAAGTCTACCTCTAACACCTAATGGCAAAATTGACCGTCGCGCACTACCAGACCCCAAAAAAGAACGACCAGTTTTGAATGAAGACTATATTGCTCCTTCAACTCCTTTAGAAGAACAGCTTGCTGAAATTTGGTCTGAAATTCTAGAAATTGACCAGATTGGTATTAAAGACAACTTTTTTGAACTGGGAGGACATTCTCTACTAGCTGCTCAAATGCTAGCTCAAGCAGAAGAAGTAATTAATGTTGCCTTACCTATTTTTTATTTGCTGAAAGATCCAACTATTACTGGATTAATTGAAGGAATGAATATTGTCCAAAAATCCGGCTCTGCTTTCCCCATTCAACAAAAAGCTGAGATTGATTGGCAAGCTGAAACTATCTTAGATCCGACAATTCAACCTGACATACCATTTACTGAATCTACTTCTGAACCAGAACATATCTTTTTGACTGGTGCAACTGGTTTTCTCGGTGCTTTTCTGCTAGATGAACTTCTCCAAGAAACTTCAGCTAATATTTACTGTTTAGTTCGTGCCTCTAATTTTGAAGAAGGACGACAAAAAATTCAAGCTAATCTGCAACGTTATTTACTCTGGAATCATGAGCTAGCTTCCAGAATTATTCCTGTCATTGGAGATTTATCACAGCCTCTCTTAGGATTACCTGAAGAAAAATTTCAAACACTAGCCGGTAAACTCGACCTAATTTATCATGCTGGTGCATTCGTTAATTTGGTTTATTCCTACGCTTCGCTAAAATCTGCCAATGTACTGGGAACTCAAGAAATCTTGCGATTAGCTAGTCAAGGAAAAGTTACTCCCGTTCATTACATTTCCACAATAGATGTACTTAAACCTCTGACTAATTTTGGCAAGAAAAAAGTTGAGGAAAATGATCGTGTCGATTGTGGTCAAGAAGTTGACAAGGGTTATACGCAAACAAAATGGGTTGCTGAACAACTGATTATTGCTGCTCGTTCCAGAGGAATCCCCACTTGTATTTACAGACCAGGAATGCTGACTGGTCATAGTCAAACTGGTGCATCTCAAACCAATGATTTGATGTGCAGAATTATCAAAGGAATAATTCAACTTCAAGCTGCACCGAATTTGAATCAGTGGGTTAACTTGACTCCAATAGATTACGCTAGCAAGGCAATTGTTTATCTGTCGAGACAGCAAAAATCTCTAGGTCAAGTTTTTCATCTCGTTAATCCTAAACCTTTACCTTGGAAAAAACTGATCGAGGAAATAAGGGATTTGGGCTATAACATTCAGCTACTTTCTCATCAAGAGTGGCAAGCTAAAATACTTAATTTAAGTAGCGATACAGATAATGCTCTTATTCCAATGCGATCGCTATTTACACACAAGTCTGAAAATCAGATGACTTATCTAGAAACTTTCCTTTCAACAGCAAGAGCCTTTGACTGTCAGAATACCCTCGAAGGAATTGCCAGCACTTCAATTACTTGTCCTGTTATTGATACCAATCTCCTAAAAATTTATTTTTCCTACTTTGTTCAAAGTGGTTTTCTACAACCTCCTGTTAAAGCAGACACCAAGATGTTAGCAGTTGCTTCTTTTGGGGAACTATTAAGGAGATAAGTATATTTAAGCTTTCTATAAATCATGAATAGATCTGTACGTAATTCTCTTGGGTCAACCCTATTTTTCTATGTACTGGGCGGTGCTTTAGTAGGTTTAGGCAGTATGTCCTACTTCTTTTATGAAGCATTAGAAAATAGGTCTACACAAGAAATACAAAGTAATCTTAGTACTCAAGTTAGATCGATTGAAGGAAAACTGGCTAGTGCCGAACAAACCATGCTGGGGTTGGTTGCTGGAATCAAAAGTCTCAACTATTTGGGAATCAAAGATCCCGATGCCTATGAAAAGATGATTTTAGAAGTTGTCAAAAAACGTTCGTCTTTAACAATGGGTACTGGTTTTGGTCAAGCTCCTTATAAAGTTATTCCTAATCAAAAATTTTATTGGCCTTATTTATTTTTAGATCAGAAGATTCCCGATCAGGTCGGTCAACCCTTGCCACCTCCTTTGGATCATATCAGGCAAACAGATGTCTGCGAGCTAGACCCTACCTGCTTTGAGCAGGAATATTATACTTTACCTGTTGCAGCAGGAAAACCTATTTGGATGGAACCCTATGAATGGGCAAGTATAGCTCTTACAACAGTTACTGCTCCCGTATTGAACGAGAAAAAAGAGCTAATAGGTGTTGTTGGACTGGATGTTAACGTAACGGCATTGACTGAAGAAATTCAAGCACCATCTCGTTGGGGAAATGGATATTTTACGATTATCAGTCAAGAAGGCAATTTACTTGCATATCCTCCTAGTCCCAAAAAAGCTAAGGAGCTAGGAACTTATAAAGATATTCCAGAACTAAAAGCTGTCTGGGAAAAGATTGGAAAAAGTGACTCTGGACTTTTTGCTTTAGAGGGAAAATATTGGGCTTATCAACATATTGAAGGAACAAATTGGCTTATGTTAGCAGCAGTTCCTCAGTCTGTTGTTTTGCTTCCTGTACTTGCCATTACACTAGGAGGTGCTTTAGGAGCAGGTGCTATTTTAGCTTTTGTAGTCTTTTTATTTGTCCGCAGGCTTAACTCTCGCCTGCAACCAATTCTAGAAGAATGTCAACAGCTAGCACAAACAGATGATCAAAATGAGCAATTACAACTAGTCGGTGCTGACGAAATAGAAGTTTTAGAACATTCTTTCAACCGCATGACTGCTCAGTTAAAAGTATCTTTTGAAGAATTAGAACTCCGAGTACAAGAAAGAACTGCCGAATTACAACAAGCAAAGTTAGCAGCAGATACAGCTAATCAAGCTAAAAGCGAATTTTTAGCCAATATGAGTCATGAATTAAGAACTCCTCTTAATGGCATTTTAGGCTATGCCCAAGTTCTACAACAATCTAGGACGATGTCCGAAAAAGAGAAAAAAGGAGTAGACATTATTAGTCAGTGTGGTTCACATCTTCTAACTCTTATTAATGATGTTCTCGATCTTTCCAAGATCGAAGCTCGCAAAATGGAACTAAATTTGGCAGAGTTTCATTTTCCTTCTTTTATTCAGGGAGTAGTCGAAATTTGCCGTATTAAAGCAGATCAAAAAGGTATTGCTTTTGTTTATCAAGAAGAAGGTCAATTACCTGTTGGTGTTCAGACTGATGATAAACGATTACGTCAAGTTTTAATTAATTTACTAAGCAATGCAATTAAATTTACTGACGAAGGCACAGTTACTTTTTTAGTTCAGTCTCAGCAGGTAGAAACTGATGTTAATGAAGAAAATAAATCTCTCTATCGCCTTCGTTTTCAGATAGAAGATAGTGGTATTGGTATTAGTCCAGAACATTTAACTAAAATCTTTTTACCTTTTGAACAGGTAGGAAATGTCAAAAAACAATCTGAAGGTACGGGATTAGGATTAGCTATCACTCAACAAATTGTTGCTATGATGGGCAGCACTATTCAAGTGGAAAGTGAATTAGGTAAAGGTAGTACTTTTTGGTTTGATGTCGATTTGCAAGAAACCACAAGCTGGATCAAAACTGCTAGGATAGCCTCTCACGGTACTATTGTTGGTTTTAAAGGTCAAAAACAGAAGATTTTAGTAGTTGATGACCGCTGGGAAAATCGTTCCGTAGCAATAAATTTGCTTGAGCCACTTGGTTTTAAAGTGCTAGAAGCAGAAAATGGTCAGGATGGTTTAGATAAATTTACTCAATCTCAACCAGATTTAATTATTACCGATTTATCGATGCCAATCATGGATGGCTACGAAATGCTTTCTCAATTGCGTTCTTCTCCTCAAGGACAAGATGTAATTGTGATTGTTTCTTCTGCTAGTGTCTTTGAAAGCGATAGGCAAAAAAGTTTGAATGCTGGAGCTAATGACTTTTTACCCAAGCCTATTCAAGCTGAAAGTTTATTAACTTCATTACAAACTCACTTAGAACTAGAGTGGATTTACGAACAAACTAAATCAATTGAAACCTCCGAGCAAACACGTTCCGTTAGTTTTAGTTTTACTGATATTGTTCCACCACCTGCCGAGGATTTAGCTTTACTGCTTGATCTTAGTCGTAAGGGTTTAATTAATAATGTCCTTACCGAGATTGAACGTATTGAAAAAATCGACAAAAAATTTATTCCCTTTGTCTTACAAATACGGAAATTTGCTGAAAAATTTCAGTTGAAACAATTAAAAACATTTATTGAGCAGTATTCATAACAACAAATTAATGATGCCGAGATGTAAAGACGCAGAGACGCGGAGACGTGGAGAAGAAAAATACAATAATAATTAATTATATAAATGAAATGGTAAGTATTCGTTCTTTTAAAGATTTGAGGGTGTGGCAAAATGCGATGGATGTAGCAATGAATATTTTTGAATTAACTAAATCTTTTCCGACAGAAGAACGTTTTGCGTTGACAGATCAGATTCGTCGTTCTTCACGTTCTGTGGCAGCCAATCTTACTGAATCTTGGCGAAAACGACGTTATCCAGCTGCTTTTGTCAGTAAATTGTCAGACGCTGAAACGGAGGCAGCCGAGACACAAACTTGGATTGAAATCACTCTTAGATGTGGTTACATAACTCATCAAGAAGCAGAAGAGCTTGACTTACGTATAGAAGAAATTTTAGGTCAAATAGTTACGATGGCTTCTCAACCAGAAAAATGGACAATTAAGTCTCACTCTTTAGCTCAAAAAAAGCTTTCTTAATTCTCCGTTTCTCCCTTCTCCCTTCTCCCTTCTCCCTTCTCCCTTCTCCCTTCCCCGTTTCAAACAGAAAAAGTATATTTGTCAAAAATTCCCTATTTAAATTTTTATAATAATCGAGGCAATAATGACGGTCAATTTCCTTGCACAAAGTATTTTAATAGTCGATGACAATCCTAATAATTTAGAAGTACTTTCAGAGACTTTGATGAGAGCAGGATTTCAAGTTGCAGTAGCAATTGATGGAGAGACTGCTATTGAGCAAATTGAATATCATCGACCAGAGCTAATTTTGCTTGATATTATGATGCCTGGAATTGACGGTTTTGAAACTTGCCGAAGAATTAAAGCAAATTCAGTTACTGCGGATATTCCTATTATTTTCATGACTGCTCTATCAGATACCCAACACAAAGTTCAAGGTTTTAGTCTCGGTGCTGTTGATTATATTACTAAACCTTTTCAGCAAGAGGAAGTAATAGCCAGGGTTAGAGTGCAGTTACAGCTACGGAATTTGACTATCACTATGGAGGAGCAAAATAAAATTCTTAAACATGAGATTTTACAGCGAGAAACAGCAGAAAATTCTTTAATTAAGCTCAATCAAGAATTAGAACAGCGAGTTGAAGAACGCACAAATAAATTACTAAAAACTCTTCAACAACTTCGACAAACTCAAGTTAGATTAGTACAACAAAAAGAAGAATTAGAAATTCGAGTTCAAGAACGTACTGCCGAACTAGCAAGAAGCATTACCGAAGCAGAAAAGGCTCGTACAGAAGCAGAAAAGGCTAATCAATCTAAAAGTACTTTTCTAGCTAATATGAGTCATGAATTACGTACGCCGATGAATGCCATTATTGGCTATAGTGAGATGCTCATGGAAGAAGCAGAAGATCTTGGTCAAGAAGACTTTCTGCCAGATCTTCATAAAATTCATGGTGCTGCTAAACACCTTTTAAGTTTGATTAATGACATCCTTGACTTGTCCAAAATTGAAGCAGGCAAGATGGAACTTTATCCAGAACATTTTAAGGTTCGTAATTTAATTGAAGATGTTGTTGCGACAATTCATCCTTTAGTTGAAAAAAATGCCAATCATTTAAAGATCGATTTACCTGACAATTTGGGTACGATGCATACAGATTTAACTAAAGTTAGGCAGAGTTTATTTAATCTTTTGAGTAATGCAAGTAAATTTACAGAAAATGGAACTATTGCGCTTAAAGTTGAGCAATATCTCAATGCAGGGCAGAATTGGATAAGTTTCCAAGTTAAAGATACGGGTATTGGCATGACTCCTGAACAATTAGGTAGATTATTTCAAGCTTTTACTCAAGCAGATGCTTCTACTACTCGTAAATATGGAGGAACTGGTTTAGGACTAGCAATTACTAAAAGGTTTTGTCAGATGATGGGTGGTGATATTTTTGTAGAAAGTCAATTTGGCAAAGGCTCTACTTTTACGATTCACCTACCAATCGAAGTTAAACAATCAGTCAAATCAAAACAAAGCGGTCTCAGCGAAGCTGAGGCACAGAGCGATCGCAATAACCAACAACTTGATACTAATTTAGTAGGTCAAAATACTATCTTAGTCATTGATGATGACCCTACTATCCACGATTTAATCAACCGTTTTCTTTCTAAACAAGGATTTAAGGTTGTCACTGCTACTACTGGACAGGAAGGGTTGCGTTTAGCTAAACAACTTCAACCACAAGCAATTACTCTTGATGTCATGATGCCTGGAATGGATGGTTGGACTGTTCTTGCTGCGCTGAAAGCCGACCCAGAATCAGCCTGTATTCCTGTAATTATGATGAGTATTGTCGATAATCAAAACCTGGGCTATGCTTTGGGTGCTGCTGACTATTTGCTCAAACCGATCAATCGACAACAGTTAGTCTCAGTTTTGCAAAAATATAGCTTGAGTTATTGTACCAATTCTGTTCTGATTGTAGAAGATGACGACAACACTAGAGAAATTCTCACTCGTCAACTCTCCAATGAAGGCTGGCAAGTAACAGCAGTAGAAAATGGGCGTAAAGCTCTAGAAGCGATCTCTATTGCTACTCCAGCTTTGATTATTTCTGATTTAATGATGCCAGAAATGGATGGCTTTGAATTAATTCATGAACTTCGCCAGCAAGAACAATTACGTTCTCTCCCTGTAGTAGTGTTAACTGCTAAAGACTTGACACAATTAGATCGCCAAAGATTACAGGGACACGTTAACAGAATTTTTCAAAAAGGTAGTTATACAAGCGAAGTTTTATTGACAGAATTGCAGAGTTTTCTATTTGAAGCAATTTCTCGACAGAGTAACAAACAAATTTTAGCTACTCTCTAGCGACAATATCTTTCGATTAGGCTCAAACTATGGTGAAAATACTGCTAGTTGAAGACAATGAAATGAATCGAGATATGCTCTCTCGAAGATTAGAACGTCGAGGATACGAAGTGATTATTGCTGTTGACGGTGCAGAGGGGGTTGCTATGACAGTTTTAGAAAATCCCAACCTCGTTTTAATGGACATGAGTTTGCCTATTATGGATGGATGGGAAGCAACTAGGCAATTGAAAGCTAATTCTAAAACCAAAAACATTCCTGTAATTGCTCTTACTGCTCATGCCATGTCTGGCGATCGCGAGAAAGCTCTTGAAGCTGGCTGCGATGATTACGATACTAAGCCAATAGAATTGGCGCGTTTACTAGAAAAAATTGCCAATCTTCTGGCAAAAGTTTAATAATCTTCAATGACTACTGATAGTTGTCCACCATTATCTCTGCTTGCTCATCTGCGTCACGAACTGCGTACGCCGATTAATGCCATTATTGGTTATAGTGAAATGCTACTTGAAGAAGTGGCGACAGAAGATAGATTAGCTTTAAGTGCTGAATTACAGCTTATTCAAGAAAGCGGAGTGCAACTGTTAACATTGGTCAATTCTCTGCTTAACTCTCCTCAATTAGAAGATGACCAATTTCAGGTTAATCTCTCTGTTCTTAGTCAAACTCTTGCCCTTCAATTAGAAATACCTGCTCAAACAGTTATCAATTGCAGTGAACAACTTTTAAAACAAGTAGACAGTGAGTTTGTACCCGATTTAACTAAAATTTATACTGCTGCCGAAAATTTCCTCAAAATTCTGGAAGAGCTTCCTAATTTTTCTGAACAACAATTATTAGTAACTAAACAAACTCATCATCTTCGTTTATCAGAACAAAAACAGCCACAATTAAAACCTGTTGCTAATTCTGATTTAAAATCAATAACTTCATTAACTAATCATTCTGAAGGCAAAATTTTGGTGGTAGATGATAACCCAACTAACCAAGATTTACTTTCTCGCCAAATCAAAGCACAAGGTTATCAGGTAGGGACAGCAGCTAACGGACAGCAAGTCTTAGAAATGATCCAGACAGGAGAATACGACCTAATTCTGTTAGACATTATCATGCCCGAGATGGATGGCTACCAAGTGTTGAAATCTCTTCGTGATAGTCAATGGGGACATATTCCTGTAATTATGATCTCGGCTCTCGATCAAATTGATAGTGTGGTTAAATGTATCGAGATGGGAGCAGAAGATTATTTAGCCAAACCTTTTAATCAAGTGCTGTTAAAAGCACGTATCGGTGCTTGTTTGGAGAAAAAGAGACTGCGAGATCAAGAAGCTCTTTATTTAAAGCAATTAGCACAAGCTAATCAAGAAATTACCAACCTCAATAAACGTTTACAAGCAGAAAATATTCGTCTAAGTGCTGAATTAGAAATCACCCGACGCTTACAACAAATGATCTTGCCTAAAGAGCAAGAATTGAGTCAGCTTGATAAGTTAGATATTGCTGGTTTTATGGAACCTGCTGAAGAAGTAGGCGGAGATTACTATGATGTTTTGCATGATAATGGCAGAGTTAAAATTGCGATTGGCGATGTAACTGGACATGGACTCGAAAGCGGTGTCCTTAGCATTATGGTACAAACTGCTGTGAGAACTTTGATGGAAAATAACGAAACAGATCCCACCAAATTTTTAGAAACGCTCAATCGCACAATTTACAAGAATGTCCAACGAATGAATTCTGACAAGAATTTAACTTTTTGTTTAATGGATTATCAAGCGGGTCATTTAAATTTAAGTGGACAACATGAAGAGATTATTGTTGTTCGTGCTGGTGGTGAGATTGAGCGAATTGACACGATTGATTTAGGTTTTCCGATTGGCTTAGAAGAAACGATCGCTGATTTTGTTGTTTCCACTCAGATCAAGTTAAACGCTGAAGATGTAGTAATTTTGTACACCGATGGTGTGACTGAAGCTGAAAATAAATTGGGGGTGCAATATGGTTTAGAAAGATTGTGCAACGTAGTTAAACAAAATTGGTACAAGTCGGCTAATACAATTAAACAACTTGTTATTGAAGATTTGCGGTTATATATAGGTGAGCAAAAAGTTTATGACGATATTACTTTGGTTGTCCTCAAACAAAAGTAGCTTGTTAGTTAAAATTTAATCTCTGTTTAAAGAAATCAGCTTTTATGAATTTTCAATCTACAATCAATATGGATCAAGTATTTGGAGATTTTTTAGAAAATTTACCTTCGAGTCAAGAATATTTAATAGTAAGTTTTTCTCCTAGTTCTGTATCTTTACAGCAAAGGTGGCGTAATAATGGTTTATCTGCTGATTTTTTAGCAGATTATCTCAGTAGTTTTTTGACTTGTAAAGACCAAGAGTCTGATTCTTTAATCAAACAAGCGGAAGCTAAGGATGCTATTAGTTATATTGCTAATGAGTTGTTAGAAAATGCGATGAAATATACTAATCAACTATCTTCAGCACCTATTAGTATCCGAATTTGTTTAATTGAACATAAAATTATTTTTCAAATTACTAATAGTATCCATTTTCAAGCAGTTGTTAAGTTTCAAAAATACATCAAAGAGTTACTTACTTTTGAACCCTATGAATTGTATCTTCGTAAGTTAGAAGATAACAATACAGAAGAAAATTCAGCAGAATCTGGTTTAGGATTTTTAACAATGGTAAATGATTATGGTGCAAAGTTGGGCTGGAAATTTAATAGTTTTGCTGACAAGCCTGAAGAAATGACAGTAACTACTATGGTGCAATTAGCCATGTAAATTTGATTAATTTTATATTTCTTTTAAAAATTAAATCATATTTTTGAAGTACTAAAATCTAATAATAGTAAGAAAAATCAAATGGAAATTAAAACAGAAGATTATAGTGTAAGTTATGATCCCTTGACCACTGCTATTTTTTGTCAAGGCTCGCTTCGGCTCAATGGCACGGAAGAATACTCTCCTATTTTGCAGTTGCTTTATGATGTAGTAGAAAAAGAACCAGCAGAGCTTACCCTCGATCTAAAAGATTTAAAATTTCTTAATAGTTCGGGAATTAGTATGCTCTCAAAATTTGTCATCGAAGTACGCAAAAAAAGAAATATTCAAATGAATGTAATTGGCTCAAAAGAAATTACCTGGCAGAGTAAATCTTTAAAAAACTTACAGAGATTAATGCCTTCCCTTAAACTTGAATTAAACTAAAACATGATTAAAGATTACTGGAATCAAGACTTTCTAATTCTCCAGGAGTTTGAGGTAGATGCAAACCGCATTCTTGTTTAAGTCCACGAAAACGAGTATCACGTTCGTGAGAATCATCAGTAGTTAAAGGACGACTAGAATGCCAATCACCAACTGTTACATACCCTAGGTCAAAATAAGGATGATAAGGTAAATCGTGAGTGGTGAGATATTGATAAACATCGCGAGAATGCCAATCAAGAATTGGATAGATTTTGTAGAGGTTTTCTTGTTGGGTGATTGGCTCTAAGTGTTGGCGATGTTTGGTTTGATCGCGACGTAATCCTGCTAACCAAGCTACTGCATTTAATTCTGTTAAAGCTCTTTGCATTGGTTCTACTTTACGTAAATAATCGTAACGATTGAAAGCTTCAACATCATTTTGTTCCCAAAGTTTTCCGTATAATGCTTCCATGCGCGCAGGACTAATGGGAGATTGATATACTTTGAGATTAAGGTTTAATCTGGTGGTTAATTCTTCAGCAAATTTGTAAGTTTCGGCAGGCAAATAACCCGTATCTACCCAAATAATAGGAATATCGGGGATAATTTGAGTGACGAGGTGCAACATTACTGCTGCTTGAATACCAAAACTAGTACTCATTACCAGGCGATCGCTAAAAGTATGTTTTGCCCATTTAATCAATTCTGTTGCGTCTGCGTTGGCTAATTGTTGATTAATGGCAACTAAATCTAACTGTGGTTGTTCGATAGTAATACTTGTCATGAATTTAGACTCTTGTGTAATTAACTTGGTATCGATACTGGTACTGTTGTAGAGATTGATAAAAAGATATTGTATCAGTTGATTCGAGATCAAGCTCGTTACTATTCTAATTTAAGTTGTGATTTTTATCTGAATCGCTCTAGTTTAATTTTGATGTAGCTTACTAGAAACTGAAATTGCAGGATAAAATCTATCAGTTATTTTTGAGTAACGGTAAAGTTACAGTCACTACAGTGCCGATTCCTTCCTGACTTTGAAATTCAATTGTGCCTTGTTGAACCTCTACGCAACGTTTAACAATCGCTAAACCTAAACCCGTTCCTGGGATTCGACGGACATTACTACCACGATAAAAAGATGTACACAAATGCTCTAATTCATCGGCAGGAATTCCTATTCCTTGGTCTTCGATTCTAAACAGTGCAGTTGTTCCCTGATTAATTATTTCAAATTTAACAAGACTATTTTTAGGAGAATATTTTAAAGCATTGGTTAATAAATTACCTAAAATATGTTGTAATAAATTTTCATCCCAAATTGTATCCTGAAAATTTCCTTCAATTGTAAAAATAATTTGATTTTGTCGAGCTAAATTAAACTGTAATTTCTCAATTAGATGACGGCAAAATAATTCTAAATTTAAACTTTGAGGTTGATAGGGTAGTTGTTCTGAATCTGATTTACCAATAAATAGTGCTTCTTCTAAAAGTTGAGCTAAATTTCTACCTGCGGAAAGAATGTGTTGCAAAAGCATCAGTTTTTTTTCTTCAGGTAATTCATACTTGTTTTGTTGTAATAAACCCGCCGAGGCGATAATCGTAGTCAAAGGGTTACGAAAATCATGGGAAAACATCGCTACAAAATCAGATTTAAATTGATTGATTTTTTGAGCTTTGATCAATTGAGCAGTTTGTTCTCGAATTTGATGCTCTAAAACTTCATTTTCTTCCCTTAAAATTTCGGCAACTCGCTTGCGTTCGATCGCATATTGTAAAGAACGAACTAATCCTTCAACGTTAATATTACGTTTGACTAAATAATCCTGCGCTCCTTGTCTGACTGCTGCGATCGCTAGTTGGTCGTCATTAGTATTGGTCAAAACTACTACTGGTAAATTAGGAGCATGGTGAATAATTGATTTTAAAGAATCTAATCCTTGACTATCTGGCAAAGTTAAGTCAAGTAAAATGACATCAAAACAATTCTGCTTCAATTGTTGAAGAGCTTCTCCTAATCGCTTGACATGAACTAAATTAAACTGATTAAGACCAAAACTTTTGAGAACTTCATGAAGCAGTCTTGCTTCTGCTAAGTCGTCCTCTACCAACAAAATTTTTACTGCATTTCCAGGCATACGCTTATACTCTTGCTATTACTCCTGGATTCCAAGACGCTTTCCATATCTATTCTAGGTTAATTCTCTTTTATTCAGAAGGTAGAGTTACGGTAGACAACCAAAATTCCTCAATTCCTTTAACAATTTTGAAAAGTTCGTTTAAATTACGCGATTTAGTAATGTAGCAGTTGACGTGCAAGTCATAACTTTGAATCACATCATCTTCATTTCTAGAAGTAGTTAAAACTACTACAGGAATTCGCTTTAATTTGGGATCGGTTTTGATCTCAGCTAGAACTTCTCGACCATCTTTTTTGGGCAAGTTGAGATCGAGTAAGATTAGGTCGGGACGAACAGCCTCAGCATATTCACCTTCTTGGCGTAGATATGCCATTGCTTCGACCCCATCCCTAACAGCTATGATTTGATGTGGTACGGAACTATTTTTGAGGGCTTCTTCGATTAAACGAATATCGCCCCGATTATCTTCTACTAAAAAGATAATTTTACAGTTTTCGTCCACTTCTACGGTCACGATCGCGTCCTCCTACGGGAATGGTAAAGTAAAATGTCGCTCCTTTACCTAATTCTGATTCTACCCAGATGTTTCCGCGATGACATTCCACTATTTTTTTACAAATAGCTAAACCCATACCTGTACCTGGGTATTCATCTCTGGTATGAAGTCTTTGAAAAATTACAAAGATGCGATCATGAAATTGGGGATCGATGCCAATTCCATTATCGGTAACGGAAAATAACCAAGCATCTTCTAGTCTTTCTGCGCCAATATGAATTCTGGGAGATTCTTGACTGCGGAATTTGATCGCATTACCAATCAGGTTTTGAAATAGTTGCATTAACTGCATTCCATCAGCCATCACCGTTGGTAGAGGTTCGCGAGTAATTACCGCATTGTTTTGCTTAATTCTTCTTTGTAAGTTGGTGAGAGCTTGTTCTAAAGCGAGATTAACGTCAGTTAGGGTAAATTCAATTCCTTGTAAGTCAACTTTGGAGTATGCCAAAACATCATCGATCAGAGTTTGCATCAAGCTTACTCCTTCCACAGCAAAACCAATAAATTCTTTGGCATCTTCGTCCAAATTTTCGCCGTAGCGCATCTCTAGGAGTTGGACATAATTAGAAACGTGATTTAATGGTTCTTGGAGATCGTGGGAAGCAACATAAGCAAAGCGTTTTAGTTCTGCGTTAGAACGTTCTAAATCTTTGGCGAGTTGTGCTAATTCATCTGCCTGACGAAGAATGATATTAACGATCGCTTTTCTTAATTCTAAAGCAGCGGTAATTTCTACTGATTTCCAGGGTAAGGATTTGAGCCGGACAGTTTCTTTCCATAATTCAAAGGATTTCCGTGGTGAAAGTTTCACTTTGCCATCGGTGTGTTTAGTTTCGTAAGCTTGATTGGGATCGCCTCCCCAATTAACTGTTTGAATTACTTCTGGTCGAAACCATAAAACATAGTTACGTTGAGAAATAGGAATTGCCAGTAAACCACTAGCAACATCTTTGTATTTATCAGCATCAGCGTACAGACGTGCGAGAGAATCAGTACAAAAGATTTCTTCTTGAATATTATTTCTGAGCCATTGTACTAAATAATTTAGGTCTTCTTCAGAAGGTGTTTTGCCAATCAGCGTCCAGTTACCACTCTCACAAATAGCTGCTCCTTGAGCATTGGTAAGATCGAGTAAATTGGGATCGCCTTTAACCAAACCATCGACGAAATTATCAGATTCAGCTACATAATCCATCAATTTTGAATGAATATAAGCGAGTTTCATCCGATAGTCATAGTCTTCAGTTTCTTCTTTGGTAGAAATTTCTGAAAAAATTACTCTGCCGAGAAATTCGCAAGCTTTCCGTAATTCATAGGGGACGTATTTAGGAGTTTGATGATGACAAGCAATTAGACCCCATAATTTTTGGTCTTTGATCAAGGATATAGTTAAAGAAGCCCCAACTCCCATGTTATGAAGATATTCCAAATGACAAGGAAAAGCACTGCGGAGAATTGAATGAGTTAAATCTAACGGGCGATCGCTAATCGGATTAATCGCTGGAACCATTTCCACTGGTTGGGCATGAGCATCAGGAATTAAGCGAATCCAATTAGAACTAAACAATTTTCTAGCTGGTCGCGGAATATCGGACTCGGGATAGTGTAAACCTAAATAAGACTCTAGATCGCTTCGTTTCTCTTCAGCAATAACACTGCCGTGATCGTCTTCGTCAAATTTGTACAACATGACGCGATCAAATCCCGTTACTTTGCGAACTTCTCTGACAATGATTTGACAAAAATCGTGGAGATTAGTGGTTTTTTCTAATTGAAAAATTGAAGCTCTAGCTAAATGATAAAAACTCAAAAAAGGAATATTTTCTTGAGCAAGGGCTGGTTCTAATTCTAAGATTAATAAATTATCGCTATTACGATGAAAAACCGCATCAAAAACTACAAAATCATCTCCTTTAGTTCTTGCCCAAACTTTCGTAGGATTGATAAAATCTAAATTTCCTGCCGATAAATTAGCTTTTAGTTGTTCTACTTGAAAAGAATCTAAAATTTCTTCAAGCTTTTGTCCCACAACTTTGTGAGCATCACTATTAAAAATAGTAGAAATATTCTGACTAACTTGGATAATTTCTAAATCAGGTTCGGAAAGAACCAAAAGTACTCCATAAGGCTGAATTTGATTAATAATATGAATTGGTTCTTGATCCAATTTAATTAAATCTTTTGATTTTGTATCCAAATTAATTGCTGTCATAATAAGCCCCTACTATCTAAGATAGTCTTAATTTGAGGCAATCCTTGTTTTAATAGAATATTTAAATACTTATTAGTCCTTTGTTACCGATAGAAAAATTTTCATGATAAATAAGTCTGTCAAAATTTAACCCCACTAATAACAAATAACAGTAAATCCAGTTAAACTCAAACAGTTAATCCAGACAAAATACCAAATTTTCCTTGACTAATGTTGCGTGTTCTACAGACTAAATTAAAATATCCTACTAACTTCAAGAACTGCTATTGAGCATTTAAGAACATTTGGCTAGTCTAATAAATAGTTGTAAAGATTATCATGCAATTCTTAACTCTTCACAATATCCTTTTACCTTTGATCATGAGTTGACTTGGAGAGTTAAACTGGTATTTGTACTCAAAATAATTATCAATAATTAATAATTTAATAGCTAATTTTCTTTTTTGTGTTTTTAGCTTTTTATTTAATTATTTTTCTTACCTAAGAGAGCGATTTAAATTAGTAGCCTCTTGTAGAGGTGCAAAATTTTACATCTCTACAAATGTTGCCTTCTGCTACTAACTACCCAACCAACCTTTCATTACATCCAAAAGACTAGAACCACCCCAAATAACAGCAATAATAATCGAAGTAGATAAAGTTCCAGCCACAGCAGAGAGCAACAAACCAGCCAAGCAAATTACACCATCATCTTCCATCAAACCAAAACCAGTTACCCATATTCCCATAGCTGGTAGAGTATTAGTACCTGGGATCGGAATCATCATAGAAATTGACATTAAAGCGATCGCAATTCCCATAATAATTCTACCAGTAAGACCAGTACAAATATAACTAAGACGAGGCTTACTTAAAGCTTCAATTTTTTGTAACCAAGGAATTCCTTTTTGAAGTACTCCTTGCACTGTTTCAAGTTTCATCGCTCCTTTCATCATCTTAGCTGGTAACCAAGGACGTTGACGACCGCCGATAAGTTGAATAGCTAAGATAAACATCAAAATACCAAATGGTATTGAGTAACCAGGAGCAGGTATTGGTAAAGCAGAGGGAAAAGATAAAATTACTAGCAAAAATCCAAATATTCGTTCTCCAGCTAAATCCAAAAGTTCAGCTAGAGTTACTTGTGAAGATCTTTCCTCTTCAAAAAAATATCGATTGAGTTCTAAAGAAAGTTTAGCCATTATTTCAGTTATCAGTTATTGGTAGAGACTACGCGGTGCTACGTCTGTACATTAGTTATCAGTTTGAAAGGCAGAGGGTGCTTCAAGTGCAGAGGGGAAAAGGGGCAACAGGTGCAGGGGAGATTCGATATTTAATGATACTAGCTTGATCCTTTCTCTCTTTCTCCTTTTCTCCCTATTTCCCATTACCTATTCCCTCTCTCCATCGATGAATGTCCAAATCGTTGGGTTACAGGAATTTTAAAACAGCAAAGCCAAGAATAAGAATAGCCAGAAAACCCCAAGCTACCCAATCAAAATATTTTTCAATCCATAATTTTAAAGATTCTCCGCCCCAAAAAATTAAACCACTAACAAGAAAAAAGCGGAAACTACGTCCAATGATAGAGGCTAAAACAAATTGCAACAGATTAAATTTAAAGACACCAGAAGCAATAGTAAATACTTTATAAGGAATCGGTGTAATTGCAGCAATTAATACACCCCAAAATCCCCAAGTATCATATAGTCCTTTAACTTGATTAAAAACAGCTAAATCTGGGTCATAAAGATGTAAAATTGGTTGGGCGATGGCAGTAAAAGCAAAAAAGCCCATAGCATAACCAGCTACTCCTCCTAGTACAGAACCAATACTACAAATTAGGGCAAATTGAAAAGCTGCTAAAGGTTGCCCTACCGAAAGTGCGATTAATAATACATCAGGAGGAATAGGAAAACAAGAAGACTCAGCAAAAGCAAGTATAAATAACGCCCAATTACCGTAAGGCGTTTCACTCCAACCAATAACCCATTGATAAGCCTGTCTGAGCATATAGAAATTAAGTTACTTAACCAGAAAAAATAAGTAAATCGTTTCAAATATACACGATTCAATTTGAAAGCAAAATACTCACAATTAATTAAGGCTTAACTTTAGAAAAAAATAATAAAAAGGTGGACAATAGCCCACCTTGATTATTGATTAGATTATGTTCCTACTGTCCAAGAGTTAATGTATTCAATTTGTTCAGAGGTAAGAGTATCAATCTTAATTCCCATCGCTGCTAGTTTTAGGGCAGCAATTTCTTGGTCAACTTCAGTAGGAATAGAATGTAAACCAGGTTGTAAACTACCTTTATTTTTAACTAAATATTCGCAAGCTAAAGCTTGGTTAGCAAAACTCATATCCATTACTGCACTAGGATGTCCTTCCGCAGCAGCTAAATTAACTAGTCTTCCTTCGCCCAAAACTACAATTGATTTGCCGTTGGGCATTTGATATTGTTGAGTAAAGTTGCGGACTTCTTTAACTTCAGTAGCTTTAGCACCTAAAGATTTGAGGTCAATTTCGATATCAAAGTGACCAGAATTACATACCATCGCCCCATCTTTCATTGCTTCAAAATGTTCAGGACGAATGACGTGCTTGTTACCAGTAACAGTAACAAATAAATCTCCTTGAGAGGCAGCTTCACTCATGGGCATCACACGGAAACCATCCATTGCTGCTTCAATTGCCCTAACAGGATTGATTTCGGTAACAATTACGCTTGAACCTAAACCTCTGGCGCGCATTGCCACACCTTTACCACACCAACCATAACCAGCTACAACTACGGTTTTACCAGCTAACAAAACATTAGTAGCACGAATAATACCATCTAAGGTAGATTGTCCAGTACCATAACGGTTGTCAAAGAAATGTTTGGTTTCAGCATCATTAACGTTCATCGCAGGGAAGGTAAGTACCCCATCTTTGAACATTGCTTGTAAGCGAACAATACCAGTAGTAGTTTCTTCTGTAGTACCGATAATATCACTCAGTTGATTCTGTCTTTCTTGAATTAAAGTAGCAACCACGTCACTACCATCATCAATAATGACATTGGGTTTATGATCTAAAGCGATTTGAACGTGACGATGATAAGTTTTGTTATCTTCGCCTTTAATCGCATAGACAGGAATACCATATTCGGCGACTAGGCAAGCAGCCACATCATCTTGAGTCGAAAGAGGGTTACTCGCAATTAATAGTGCATCTGCACCACCAGCTTGAAGGGTAATCGCTAGATTAGCTGTTTCTGTAGTAACGTGACAACAAGCAACTAGACGAATTCCTGCCAAAGGTTTTTCTTGGGCAAAACGCTCTCTAATTTGTTTAATTACAGGCATTTCTCTTGCTGCCCATTCGATTCTTTGCTTACCTTGTGGTGCAAGAGCAAGATCTTTTACTTCATAATTAGTCTGAGTAACGGCTGCTACCATAACTTTTTTTTACGGATAAACAATATTTCTATGTGATTTTAACCGAATTATGTATCGCTTGGCTGTGTGTTAATCTAAATCTCCGTTTCTATTTTGTAAACGTCTGGTGTGAATTAGGAAAAAGTGAGGAAAAGACAGAAGATGAAAATTATCAAGCTGTCCATCTAAAAATCTTTCCTCATGAATAGCATAGACTTTGAGAGCCTATTAGTCATAATTTTTGTTCTGGTAGATGACTGGTATCAACAACAAGAAAAAACTCTGAAAGGTAAATTACCTGGAGCGAAACCAGAGATGAGTGATAGTGAAATACTAACTTTAGCATTAGTGATGGATTATCTTCCTTGGACAGAAGAAACTCAATTTATCCGCTTTATTCGTGCTAATTATGGCCAGTGGTTTCCCAATCTATTAGAGCGCAGTCAGTTTAATCGACGCTTACGAAAACTAGGTCGAATGTTGGAGATGCTTAGAAGAGAGTGGATTAAGGAACTAGGAGGATTAGATGCAGTCAGTTTAGTCATCGACACCAAACCAATACCAATAGTAGGATACAGAAGAAGCAAAAAGAAGAGCAACCTTTAAGACTTTTTCTACGCCGTCAATTTGGAATTGATGTTCTTACTTTTCAGTCTCTATCCACTTACTACAATTTAATTCACACCAGACGTTTCACTATTAAAAATCTAATTCTCTTCTACCTTCTAATGCCCTAGCGAGAGTAACTTCATCGGCATATTCCAAGTCACCACCCATCGGTAAACCAAAAGCAATCCGAGTTACTTTGGTAAACGGTTTTAATAATCCACCAAGATAAAGAGTTGTGGTTTCTCCTTCAACACTAGGATTAATTGCCAAAATTAGCTCTTTAACTTGATTTTTAGTAACTCTTCTAACTAAAGCTTCAATGTGTAACTGTTCGGGACCAATTCCATCCATTGGCGAAATTACGCCACCCAAAACATGATACTGACCTTTATATTCTCTGGTTTTTTCCAAAGCGATCACATCACGAGAATCAGCTACTACACAAATAGTATCGCGATCGCGATTTTGATTGCTACAAATTGAACAAATTGGTTCAGCAGACAAATGAAAACAGACTTTACACAAGCCTACTTGTTTTTTTGCATCAATTAAAGCTTGTGCTAACGCTTGTACTTCTTTTTCCGAACGCTTAATCAGATGTAATGCTAATCTTTGAGCAGTTTTTGGTCCAACTCCAGGTAATAACTGCAATTGTTCGATTAAACGAGCTAAAGGAGGTGTATAAATGGCTTTTGATCCTTTGAATTCATACTCTATTTAGTTTATCAATAGCTATAAAAATATTTCTGGTGCTACTTATTAGTTCATCTGAATGCTTTAAAATCTGAATTGATAATAAAAAACAATTAAGATTTATCCCTACAATTTTCGTCCTGTTAACTAATGACTCTAATTCGTATACCTAAACCCTGGCAACTTTCTGAAAGTCAAGTTACTCCAGAACGTCTTTACTATAATCGTCGTCGTTTTCTGAAAACTCTAATTACCACTAGTATTTCCGCTAGTATTTTGCCTTTAGCTGGTTGTGAATCATCTAGTTCTGCTGACACTAAATCTTCTGCGCCGACTGCGTTGGAAACAAGTCTCAATTTACCCAAAATCGAGTCATTTCAAAGGAATTCAGCATTTGCTCAAGTCAATCGACCCGTTACAGAAGAGAAAGTTGCAGGACAATATAATAATTTCTACGAGTATGGTGGGACTAAATCCATTTGGATGGATGCCCAAAAACTCCCTACAGAAAATTGGCAGGTAGAAGTCACAGGATTAGTTAAAAATCCTCGTACCTATGATATTGATGACCTCAAAAAAACGTTTCCCCTAGAAGAAAGGATTTATCGTTTTCGCTGTGTAGAAGCTTGGGCAATGGTTTTACCTTGGGTTGGTTTTCCGATGAAAAAGTTGATTGAGGCGGTTGAACCTACTTCTCAAGCTAAATTTGTCCGTTTTACTTCATTTTACGACCCCGAAATTACTACAGGTCCAGCTTTTCATTTTGGAACTTTACCTTGGCCTTATACAGAAGGTTTAAGAATTGAGGAAATGGCAAATGAGTTAGCCTTTTTTGCTTTGGGTATTTATGGTCACGATTTACCTAAACAACATGGTGCGCCTCTGCGGATGGTAATTCCTTGGAAATATGGTTTTAAAGGAGCAAAATCAATTGTCAAAATTGAATTTCTTGATAGTCAACCAGCAACTTACTGGAACACGATAGATCCGAGAGAATATGGTTTTGAAGCAAATGTTAATCCGAATGTTCCTCATCCCCGTTGGTCACAAGCTACCGAAAAGTTTATTAGTACTGGCCCAGGTTTATCGTGGGAAATTAAAGAAACTACGATTTATAACGGCTATGGCGAGTATGTAGCTAATTTATATGCTTAAATACCATTGTGTACTTTAGTAATCAAAAGCTTCAAAAGCTTTAGAAGTAAGGAAGAAAACAAAAAGTATACAAATTTATTTGCTTAAATATTTAACTGCGATAGAGAAGGTAATTGAATTTCGTACAAATTTTTTTGAGTTTAATAATGAATTTTTGTAAAGATTAGAGCAAATTTGCATAATTATTTGGATAAAAAGCCAAGTAACAACCAGAACAAAAATATTCGCCAAATTATAATTATAGGAGTGCAAATTCAAAAAAATAGCTTGATTTTCAACAAAAAATTACCTCCCAAATCAAGGAGGCAAGTCCAAACTATCTATTAAGTAAATTAATGGTTGAATTAATTTGATTGACCAGGAAACAAGACTGGAGGAAAAGTTTCGGCACTAATACAACTTTCCATGGCTTTTGGTCCAGAGAGATTGGGAATGCTACCTGTTAACCCAGTGACACAATCAGCGTAACGTTTTGGTAAAAGACTGCTACGACAATTATTTAATGCCATCAACTTACCTTCACCACCGACTTGTTCGTTAATGCTAGTAACACAACTAGCCAATTCTGCTGGTCTACGAACGCGATAACAAGCTTGAAGAGCCTCCTCTCCAGCGATCGCAGTATTATTTTTAATTTTCTCTACACAAGCAGACAACTCTTTTGGTTCTAGTGCATCGGCACAAGCGGTAGCAGCTTGCTCTCCTGTGATCCCGCTATCGATTAAACTGCTAGCACAAGCACCAAAACTAGCAGCAGTAGCAGGAAAGTTAAGAGTAATAGTAAATAGACTTGCTGGTACAGAAACCAGAGTAGTTAGACGAATAAATTTTAGTAGATTATTTTTCATGATGATTAAGCAATATTTGCAAATCATACCTATCTTAAACAGAGATTTACTAAAAAAGGTAGTTTATGCTTAATTCAACTTCAGACTATAGAGAATATATTCAACAAACAGCCGAATTGCTCGGTTTAAAACTAACACCAGAATATTTACCTGGAGTACAAGATAATTTTGAGAGAATTGCTGCAATCGCATTGTTAGTAACCGAATTTGAATTACCACCAGAACTGGAATCTGCTGCTACTTTTGAACCATGAATCAAACTCAAGACGCACTGGCTATTACTGAGGCTATATATCAAGGAAAAACTACGGCTAAAGCGATTGTTAGTCAAACGCTCAAACAAATTGAACAACACAACCCTGATTTAAATTGCTTTACTGCGATAACTGAGGAAGAAGCGAGAAGTTTTGCTGAAACAATTGATCAAGCAATAGCGAATGGTAAACATCCAGGTATTTTAGCAGGTGTTCCTTTTGCAGTTAAAAACCTGTTTGATGTTCAAGGTATGACTACTTTAGCTGGTTCAAAAATTAATCAAGAAAATTCACCTGCTCAAGAAGATGCTACTGCGATCGCGCTTTTAAAACAAGCAGGAGCTATTTTAGTTGGCACGTTAAATATGGATGAATATGCCTATGGATTTGTAACCGAAAATAGTCATTATGGTGCAACTCCAAATCCCCACGATCTCAGTCGAATTGCTGGTGGTTCTTCTGGCGGTTCAGCAGCAGCAGTAGCAGCGGGGTTAGTACCTCTAACTTTAGGTTCAGATACTAATGGTTCGATTCGGGTTCCTGCTGCCTTATGTGGCGTTTATGGGTTTAAACCTACTTATGGTAGTCTTTCTCGTGCAGGTGCATTTTTATTTGTTAGTAGTTTAGATCATATTGGCTGTTTTGCTCGCTCTGTTCGAGATGTAGCTGCCGTATTTGATGTTTTACAAGGTGCAGCTCCCAAAGATCCTGTTTGCACCCATCAACCAATCCAACCTTGTTTATCCCAATTAGAAGGAGAAATAAAAGATTTACGAATTGCGATCGCAGGAGGCTATTTTCAACAAGGAGCAGAACCCGAAGCTCTCCAAGCAGTAGCTACCGTTGCTCAAGCATTAAATGTGCGACAGACAATTACCATTCCTGAAAGCGAGCGCGCTAGAGCAGCAGCCTATCTAATTACAGCTTCTGAAGGAGCAAATTTACATCTCCATAACCTTAAATCACGTCCTCAAGACTTCGATCCCGCTACAAGAGACCGCTTTTTAGCTGGCGCGCTGATTCCTGCCTCTTGGTACATTCAAGCTCAAAGATTCCGCCGTTGGTATCGCAATCAACTACAACAGATTTTTCAAGAAGTAGATTTGATCCTTGCTCCCACTACTCCTGGTGTTGCTCCTAAATTAGGTCAAACAACAATGAGCATCGAAGGAGAAGAAATGTTAGTACGTCCTAACTTAGGTCGTTTTACTCAACCTTTTTCTTTAATAGGATTACCTGTACTTTCAGTTTCTGTACTTCGTTCTGGAAAACTACCTTTAGGAGTACAGATTATTGCTGCTCCCTACCAAGAATTATTAATTCTCAGAGTTGCTCGTTTTCTAGAAGATAGAGGAATAATTGGCACTTCTTCTCTGGTTTAATTCTTGATGGCTGAGTGGACGAATGATCAATTTTGCTCTAAAAAACAAGAGGGTAAAAGTTATTTCTGCTCACAGCATTTATCAATAACTAAAACTGAATGCTGAAAGTATTTTAGAGAGAAGAAAATCAATCGTTTTTCATCTCCTTGACTTTTTGTTAATTTATCCCAAAATCTATGATTGTCTCCGAACTGTGTATTTATCCCATTAAATCTTGTCAGGGAATTAAACTTCAACAAGCTCAAGTAACTCCCAAAGGGTTTGCCTGGGATCGAGAAATGATGCTCGTTAATCAACAAGGAAAATTTCTCACTCAAAGACAATATCCTCTCTTAGCCAAAGTTAAAGTAGAACTCGTTGAGGATGGTATTGTTTTAAAAACCCAAGATAACAGTGTTGAACCGATTAATTTTACTCCTACTTTAAAAGGCACAGAAATTGAAGTTGAAATTTGGCGTGATCGCACTATCGCGATCGATCAAGGCGATCAATTAGCTCAATGGTTTCATCAAGTATTACAGTTAGAACCTAACAAACAATGTCGTTTAGTTCGACAGTCTCCCCAATATATTCGCCCAGTCAATCAAAAATATGCCCTAAAAGGCGACGAAGTGGTTAGTTTTGCCGATGGCTATCCTTTTCTCTTAACAGCCACGGCTTCCTTGCAGGAATTAAATGCTCGCATCCAAGATATGTATCAACAACCGAAACAAACTATCCCAATGAATAGATTTCGCCCTAACATTGTTGTAGAAACAACCGAACCTTTTATTGAAGACAAATGGAAATCAATTCAAATTGGTGAAGTAATTTTTACCGTAGTTAAACCTTGTAGCCGTTGTATCATCACTACAACCGATCAACAAACTGGCACTAGAGATGAAACAAAAGAACCTTTGAGAAGTTTGGGAACTTTTCGGCAATTTGCCGAACAAGGAGTGATGTTTGGTGAAAATATGACCTCCCAAACTACAGGAGCAGTGAGAGTTGGTGACTCAATACAAGTCCTGCAATTTAGGGGACAATCTTATAGCAGTTAGCAGTTACTCTTTTGTCTTTTAACTTCTAAGCTTCTACTTCGGTGGTAATTGCTTCCGTTTCAACTTCTGTTTCAACTTTCGTTTCAGATGAAACTAGGCTAGGTTCATCTTTTAACTTAATAGTTAAATAGCGAATTACTTCTTCACCCAAACGCATGGCTCTCTCTAAGGGAGCAACTTGTTTTCCGTCCGCTTTATAGTTCATTTGAACATAAATGCCGTCTAGGTGTTTTTTGATTGGATAAGCTAATCTTCTCTTACCTCGATTTTGAATTTGAATATTTTCTGCGCCTTGTTCGCTCAAGAAATCGCGATATTTGTTAATTGCTGCTTCTACTTGATCTTCTAACAAATCAGGACGCAGAATATACATCATTTCATAATTTCTACTCATACAATCTGTAATCTCCTTATGGACAAGATGGCTTCTTGAAATGTACAGCTAGACCCAAGCATAGAAGTTCTTTGATCTTTAGCAATAAATTAAAGAAGCAAGGATTTATGATCTTACTATTACTTTATACCTAACCGCTAGTCCTAGTAATGTTAATCTCACGGTAAAATTCACCCTTATCAGGATTATTGAGCGCAATTGTCATCAGACAATGTCTTCAATGTCTCATGATAATTTGATAGCACAAACTTTTTTTGGTTATGGCACAACGCTACGTTCGAGTTAAAACTATTCAAGAACAAATTTACTACGGTTTATTAAAACTTAACCGCAGTGTTGCTGTGTTTGATGCGCCACCTTGGTTAGGAGGACAACCTACAGAAATTGAGTTAGCTCCAGACACTTATCAAATACTTGCTCCTTGCGCTCCTTCTAAAATTGTTGCAGTAGGCAAAAATTATGCTAAACACGCCGAGGAGATGGGTACTCCTTTACCTAAAGAACCTTTATTGTTTCTTAAACCCTCTACTACGATTGTGGCTGATAGTCAACCAATTTATTATCCTTCCCAATCACAGCGAGTCGACTATGAAGGAGAGTTGGCGATTGTAATTGGTGAACGTTGTCGCAATCTTAAACCAGAGCAAGCGAGTAAAGTAATTTGGGGCTATACAATTGCTAATGATGTGACAGCTAGAGATTTGCAGCAAAAAGACGGTCAATGGACTAGAGCTAAAGGATTTGATAGTTTTTGCCCGTTAGGTCCTTGGATTGTTCGAGAATTAAGTGCGGGAGCGAAACTACAAACCTTTGTTAACGATCTTCCTACACCTCGTCAATCAGCTTCCATTGATGACATGGTTTTTGCTCCAGAATTTCTCATTGCTTATATTTCACAAGTCATGACTTTGTTACCTGGAGATTTGATTCTAACTGGTACACCAGAAGGAATCGGACCAATCGGAATTGGCGATCGCATTAGAGTGGAAATTGAAGGAATTGGTAGTTTGGAAAACTATGTAGTAGCTTCGGTTTAATTATCTTTAATTGCAATTGGTTTAGCGTACTTGAGAGTAAACCGCATCAGAAAGTGTCGGAATTTCTGCATATTTGCCTAAGCAGGATTGAATAATTCCATAGAAACAAGCAGCTAACGTTCCTAGAAAAAGCACATTAGATAAAGTTTCGAGCAGAAAACCTGCTCCCAATGCTTGTCCTAAAATTTGGATTAAAAAACCAAATAAAAACAAGATAATATCTAGTAAAATCGCTTGCATGGTGTTGAAACGAATAAAGTGGCTGATTCTTTCGTTTCTGACTACTGCTAAAAATAAGACAAAAAAGATAATTAAACCAGCAAAAGGAATACTATTGTAAATTATTCCTACAGGAATCAGAGGAATTTTAAGAAATTCTAACAGGGGAAACTGAGCAAATAGCGAACTCCCAAAGGGCAACACATAATACAACGGAAGTAAATAAACTAAAGCAGCAAAAATACGGTCTTTAAAATCGGTTGAACCACGCCAAACCATTGCGTCATCTCCTTTTAGTTTTGAAAATTCAAAATATTCTACTCAGATTTAAGATAACGCAGTCTAGACAAACCTAGTACCTTTATACGAAAGTAAAAAGTCGCAAGACTTTATATCGTAGTTTTATCTACATACGCTCAGATCTAGCCGATATTTTTGCTTTTAATTGCCTAAATTTTACTGAATATTAGCAATCCGAAATCCCATTTGACATTCATAAATGGTAGCTTGTCTTTCTTCTGATTTATTAACAGCATGACCGCAGAATAGTTTGCCGTGATGCCAGCGAGGTGAGCCACTTTGATCAGCCATTAAACAAGTCGGACACACTTTTTGAGGAGATAAAATTTGTTCTTCTGTAAGAATGACTAACATATAAGTCGATCCTTTATGGCTTTATCTTTATTGTAATTTCTAAAATTGAATATATAATACTTTTTGCTACATAGCTTAATAGTAGTTCGTCAATAGTCATTGGTTATTGGTAAACATTTTAAATTTTTTGATTTTTTCCTAGTTATCTACTTTTTTTTAAAAGAAATTAATTGAGTTAAGATTGTGAGTCTAAAATGATTGACCAACCCAATTTTGTTGGTTGTTGATAAATTTTTTTTAAAGTGTTGAGATCTCGAGCAGAAATACCAGTAGGATTTTTAACTTGGGAAAAATATAATGCGTCGGTTTCTTGGTTGCTATGTCCCCAGATCCCTAAAGCATGACCTAATTCATGACGAGTTGCTGCTAGAGTAGATAATTCACTCAGATGGGGACTAATTTCGATTGTCATCCGATGAGATAAAATAGCTGGATTTGCTGGTTTTAAGTAAAATTTGTAGTTAGTTTGAGCAGTACTGGCACGAGGAATATCATATTGTCCTGTAGCTCGGTTTAATTTAAATTCTCTGCTTGGTTGCGATCGCTTAATAATAATATCTGCTAGTTGAGGATTTTTTACTTCAAGCAAAGGAAGATAAATAGTCCATTCAGCAACAGCTTGTTGAACAGTTTTTACCCATTGCTCAAAACGAACTCGTTCAGCAGTCGAATTGCGATGAGTGAGATGTGTTTCTAGATAAACTTTGATGGGAAATTCTGACCAAATTAAATATCCTAAGGGTGTAGTTTTGATCTGTTCAAAATAATCTCCGTGATGCTCTCGATCTTGCCAACTTGCTAAAGTAGAAGGTAAAGGGTGAGCTTTTAATGGTGGTAATTGATTTTGAGCGAAATATTGAGATTCTGGTGAAAGGGTTGCTGCCAAATTTAATTGTGTCGAAATAATAATTACTAAACTAGTTGCGATTGCAGCTGTTACGAGCGCACCTCTCGCGTATACGCCTCGCTTCAGAGATCGAGCGAAAATTGACTTGATCAATAAGCTTTTCTGAGTCATTAGTCGTCTGTCTAAGTGACAACATCAACTTTTATAGTTTTTACCAAAGAAAAATGCAATCTTTATAGGTTACACGGAAGTGAAACTCAATCTCAGAAATTGTACCTGATCGCACTCAATTGATATTGTTTACGATAATACACCTATGTTGAGACGACTCTAAATTAATAGGCATAACAACTTATTGTTATTTTGATGTAGACTTTTTTAATAATCTCTGAAAGCCAAAAAAAGCGATCGCACTAATAGTTGCATTCTTGAAGCTTTGCTCAATTTTAGCTATTTATCAATTATTAATTTCATCCTTAACAATTTTGACAATTATTAATTTTCATTTATCTAAGCTCTTCTAACAACCTCTCCTAAGACATTTGTTGTAATTACACTTAAGTAGAAATAACTCTTCCCAAGCATAATTGTAAAATTTAAGCAAAAATATTGAAAACATTTGTAAAAAAAAAGACAAATGTGTATATACTATTAAGTAATTTTAGCTAAGTTGCATAAATATGTCAAAAACAGCAAATTAGGTAATTGAAATCATCAATCTTTTAAATCTAGTTTCAACCTGAGTAATTGGGGAATGTTTAACCAAAAATCACGGCAAAAAATATTTAGATTTTTAATTTGTGGGCTAGTTACAGCAGCTTTTAATTTAGCAATTATTAGTTTAATTATCGAGTCTTTGGCATTAAATACTCCTCTCTTACGTAACTTAGCTAATGTTGTTGCGATTGAAATATCATTGATTTTTACTTTTTTTGTTTATAAAATCTGGGTTTGGTCGAGTAGTAGCTGGCATTTAAATCAAGTTTTTTTTAGGGAAATCCCTTTATTTCATTTGTCATCAATGTTTGTTATAACTCAACGAAGTTTAATTTTATTTCCTGTTATAGATTGGCTCGGTTTGCACTATTTGCTTAATACTTTAATTGGAATTGCTTTGGGATCAGTTATTAATTATTTTGCTTGCGATAAATTAGTTTTCAACAAAAACAAAATCAAAAAATAAACTTAGTAAAAATATTAATTATGAAATCAAGTACTATTGTTAATAATCAAGAACTTCAGTCTATTAAAACATTAGGAATACGCGAACAATATCGAGATAGATATTGGTCAAAAAAAGATCCAATTTATCATGACAGATTATTGTGGAGAGCGCAAACTTTTCGGCACATAGTTCACCTTTTACCAAATGAAACTATTTTAGAATTAGGCTGTGGACGAGGTTTATTAACTCAAGAATTAGTTTACGTTTCTCGTGGAGAAAATCCGATTACAGCAGTAACTTTTAATCATAATCATTCTCTACCAAAACATTTACCTGCTTCTGTAGAATTTATAGACGCTTCTGAATCGTTAGAACTTTTAGCAGGACGAACTTTTGATTATATTATTGCAATTGATTTGCTAGATGAAAGTAATTGTGGTTGGTTTTTACAACAAGTAGAACAACTTTTAAAGCCAGGGGGACAAGTTATATTTTATGAAAGTAATCCCTGGAATATTGTTCTAAAACTGCGTCGTTTTCTATCTAAATATATCGGGCAAAAAGATCCAAGAAAATTATTAAGTCGACCTAAATTATATGAATTAGTTTCTGAACTAGGTTTTATTCGAGTATTTGCTGCTTATAATGATTTTGTTTATGCACCCTTAACTAAAAGTTTAATTTGGTTACTACGAAATTTGTCAATTTTACTGGAAAATACTCCTGTAATTCAAACCTTAGCTGGTTCAATTTTACTTCACGCCCAAAAACCTCCTCGAGTTGTTGAAAAACCGAAAGTTTCTTTATGCGATCACGAACAATTAAAGAATGCTGTTTCGATAGTAATCCCTTGTCATAATGAAGAGATGAATGTTAGCCCATTAGTTAGTAAATTAAAAAGTTTCTACAATGATTATATTTACGAAATAATTTTAGTTGATGATAATAGCCGAGATCAAACTAGTGAAGTAATTAAACAATTAGCAGCAGAAGATTCAAGAATTAAACCCGTTTTTCGTACTCCTCCCAATGGAGTAGGTAGAGCAATTATCGATGGTTATAGAGCTGCCACAGGAAAATACATTCTTTCAATGGATTGTGATTTTCAGCATCTTTTACCAGAAATTAGAGATTTATTTGATGCTGCTGCTGAGGGTTATGATGTTGCAGTAGGAAGTCGTTTTTCTCGACATAGTGTGTTATTAAACTATCCGATTCAAAAGATTATAGTCAATCGTGGTTTTCATGCTTTAGCTCAGATTCTTTTTCGTCAAAAATTCCGCGATTTAACTAATAATCTCAAGTTAATGCGTCGAGAAGTTTTAGAAAATTTGCAACTAACTCAACCAGGTTTTGCTATTAATGCTGAAACGGGCTTGCAACCTGTTTTAAAAGGTTATTCAGTCAAGGAAGTACCGATTTCGTGGATTAATCGCACTCCTGACATGGGTGTTTCCTCTTTTAAACTAGTTAAAGTTGGTGGTGGTTACTGGCAAGTTTTATGGCGATTATGTCTTGAGACTAAGTTTGGTTTTAAACGTTTTTAATGAGTTAGCGATTCTCTAAAAAGTTAAATACACTTGATAAATAGAAGTTATTAAATTAACCTTTTTCTGCTTCATCTACTTGAGAATCTTTATAACAATTAGATTAATTTGCTAAAGAAATAATTTATTACTTTGAGCTAATTACTGATGCTTAATAGCTGTTTTGTACAAATAGAAAAAAAATATTAAAAATTAAGGCAACCATATTAATTGAATATTTATGTTTTCTCAATCAGAACTTTATAAAAAGTATATTTTATTACCAAGTTCGCCCGCAAAAAATATTATTAATCAAAGAATTTTTTGGATAGCAATATTTGGATTATTTATTTTAGCGAATTTATCCCCAACTATAGCGAAACAAATTATCAGTATTTTTTTGACTTTAGTGACTCCTAGTTTAGTTGAAAAAACTGATAAATTATTTGAATGGTTCTTTTTACCGTTTAAAGGATGGCTATTTTTAATTGGCTTTTTAATAATTATTTATCCAATTGTTAAATCTGTTTGGCAAGCTAGAAATTTATTCTCTCAGTTAAATACTAAGAGAATTTTTATTGCCTCTGGTCTAATTTTTATAATTTTATCTTTGCTAGTTTTCCCCTATTCCTATCCTAATGGACTTAATGCAGGTATGTTTGGTTTATCAGGATTGGGAATTGATTACGGGGATATGAGTTTAGCTCCCTTTGCTGAGGATAGTATTTTTGTTTATCGGCGAATGTTACAACCTGCGATCGCGCATTTTATTCAGATGGACGGTCCAGTTCTGTATTTTTTATACTCTTTATTATGTACTTATATATTGATTGTTTTATCTCTAATTTTTATTGAGTCTAAAATTGTTCAGAACAAAGAATTTGGTCAAAGAGAATTATTAACCTTTAAACGAAGATTTTTACTTTATATTTCTCTGGCAACAAGTAGCTATTTAATTACTTGTTTTTTATGGCCAGGATATCCAGAACAATTAGCGTTTATTTTAATCTTATTAATGGCTTGTTTCCCAATGAATAATCAAGCCAGATTAGGAATATTTACCCTTTGTATGTTAGCTCACGATGGCAGTGCTTTTGCTTTAACTCCAATTGCTTTATTTTGTTTACCTAAGTCAGAAAAATATCAAGCTTTATTCGTACTTTTTCTATTTTTTGGTGTTTTATTAGCTCTTTATGGTGCTGGATTAAATAATAAATTAGGAACAGATCATTTAGGAGTAGGAGGAAAAAGTAACTTTCAAATTTTATTAGAAAATCCTGGATTAGCATTAGCAGGACTCTGGTTTGTTTATAAGTTTTTGTGGGGATTATTTATTGCTCTAGCTTATTATCTGTGGCAAAGAAAAGAAAAAGCTACTTTACTAGCCATAACTGCTATTTCTTTATTTCCAGCTTTGATGACTTTTATAGCTTTAGATACTACTCGACTAGCTGGTTTTGGCTTTTTAGGAATGTTAATTACTTGTAGTATTTTATTAATTGAATTTTGGCAAAAAATTCCTCAGTATCACCGCTATTTATTATTAGTAATTATTTATGGTAATATTTTAATCCCTTCCCATACAGTAGTATTAACTTATCCAGATACTTTTTCAACTTATCCCTATCGAGGAATTTATCAATTAATCTATTCTGGCTTTCATTTATTATTAAGAAATTTGTTTTAAATTGATTTGTATTTCAATCTTAATTTTGAAGGCGAACAAAAGCGATCGCTATAGCATTACTTGATTAGGTTATACTAAATCCTGTTTAGATACCAATCTTTACTTGTACTGCTAATAAATTCAAAAAGAACAAAAGAAACAAGACGCTATTTAATTAATTAGCGTCATTCGTTTAACAAAAACAATTTTTAATTCTTGAACGTATAAATTTCCCAAAAAAAATTAAACTGCAAATTTTTTAATTAATTAATCTAACCAACCAGCACTTAAAACAATAGTTAAGGCAATAAAAGTAATACTTAATGCCCAAGTAATACGGTTTAAAGTTTTTTCTGCACTTTTAGTACTGGTGAACAATTGCGCTTGTCCGCCAATCCCTCCTAAACCATCTCCTTTCGGAGAGTGAAGTAATACAAGTACCACTAATAAACTTGCAGAAACTAACCAAATAATTTCAACTAATTGATCTACTTGCATAATAAAATTTTAAATTTTACTCTTAATAAATTAACTGTTAGTTATTGTACGCTGTAAGGTTCTGATCTGATGACAAAACAGAGGAAAAAAGGATAGTGTTAGCTAACAGCTAAGTTCGTCTAAGCTTATCCCTAATCCTCAACAATAGTGAGTTTGGGTTTTTACTAAGTGAACGCAAGCCCTGGTTCTGAGCGTAATGCGAAGAATCTCGGCAGGGTACTGTTTACAAAGAAATACGTACTGGAGTACGATTTTGCTTGACTTGATATTCTGCCGATTCAATCAAAGAGCGACCAGTCATTTCGTTTGGTTGAGGTAACTGTAAAATCTCTAGAATTGTCGGTGCAATATCAGCTAATTTTCCATCTGTTCTTAACTGTACTTCTGCGCCGTGTCCTGGAATTTTGCGTTTTTCTCCTTCTATCAAAATAAAAGGTACAGGATTGGTAGTATGAGCAGTCCAGGGATTACCTGCTTCGTCTTTCATATATTCGGCATTGCCATGATCGGCAGTAATCAGAATTGTACCACCTGCTTTGATAGTGCTTTCAAAAACTCTACCCAAACATCGGTCTACAGTTTCGATCGCTTGAACTGCTGCATCTAGATTACCTGTATGTCCTACCATATCAGGATTGGCGTAGTTAACGACAATTAGGGAATAAATTCCTTTCTCAATCGCCTGGCAAACAGCATCAGTGACTAATTCTGCTGACATAGCTGGTGCTTGATCGTAAGTAGACACCATTGGACTTTGAATTAATTCTCTGTCTTCTCCTTCAAAGGGTATTTCTAAACCTCCGTTGAAGAAATAGGTGACATGGGGATATTTTTCGGTTTCTGCGGTGCGAAACTGTTTCAAGCCATGATTAGCGATAACTTCGCCCAGGATATTAGTAAGGTTTTGAGGTTTAAAAGCTACTTCTACTGATAAATTGGGGTCGTACTGAGTAAAAGTTGCAAAACTCAGAGGTTGAATCAATTCCCGTTCAAAGCCTTTAAAATCAGGCTGTACAAACGCATAGGTTAGCTGTCTAGCTCGGTCAGGACGGAAATTATAAAAAATTATTCCATCTCCTGATTCTACTGCTCCAGGAGCAATCCTAGTGGGAGGAATAAATTCATCGGTAATATCTTGGGCGTAAAAACTTTTTAATACTTCTGTAGCTGAACGGTTGTCTATGCCATCATCTTGAGTCATTACGTCATAAGCTTTTTTGACTCTATCCCAACGGCGATCGCGATCCATGGCAAAGTAACGACCACTAACCGTGACAATCTTTCCAATCCCAAGTTGATCAAGATAGGCTTGAATCTTACCAATAGCGTTGATTCCTTCGTTAGTATTAGTGTCTCGACCATCAGTGATTGCATGAACACAAACATCCGCGAGCGCGTTTAATTTGGCTAAATCTAATAGTCCCAATAAATGATCGAGATGGGAATGTACGCCTCCTTCGGAGCATAAACCAATTAGGTGTAATTTGCCTCCCCGAGAACGAACCTGTTCACAGATTTCGACTAAAACTGAATTGCTAAACAGCGATCCATCTTCTACTGCATCTGAGATCCGTACTAACTCTTGAGGAACAATTCTTCCTGCTCCTAGATTAAGGTGTCCGACTTCAGAATTGCCCATTTGACCATCTGGCAAACCCACATCTTTACCCGAAGTACGAATTAGTGTACTGGGATAAGCTGCCTTGAGGCTGCTGAATATTGGCGTTTGAGCCGTGGCAATGGCGTTTGCCTCCTTGGACTCGCGATAACCCCAACCATCTAGGATCGCTAGCACCACTGGAGCTACAGGTGCTTGAACCATCATTAACTGCCCTATATATTAATTGCTACGCACATAGATAATAGCATCGAGACTGGGTTTAGTTCGAGTATCTTTCGTTTGATTTTTGTTTTTTTAGGTTTTTTGAGCGTTAATCAATTAATTTTTGGGTAGAGTTCGTTGCCGTTTTGTATAGTCTGGAGGCTATTTAAGGGCAGTTAGCTATATGGAGAAAAAATTTTTATGTTTGATTTTCTTTTTCAAATTTTAATAACATCCCTAGTATCTTTTACCTAGACAATAAAGTCTGGTATTTTTAAGGATTATTTAATCTCAAGTCTCAATTATATTTTCAACAAGGAATCAGAGAGTCTATCCTAGCCATAACTTGCAAGTCTTGTTCATCTAATTCCGTTGGCATACCACTTAGAATAAGTTCAGAAAAATCTTCGTTCGGTACCATCATACAAAGAGCATATAATCTTTCAGTTCCCGTGTTTTTAATAAAATGAATTCCTGTTTTGGGCATTAAAATACTATCGCCAGGATTCAAAGGGACTTCTTTACCATCGCAAACCGCAATTCCTTGACCTTTTAAGATAAAAAACATTTCTACTGCGAAATTATGACGATGGGGAGGTGTTTTTCCGCCAGGATCGAAGATTTCTACACAAACAGTCAAAGAATCACCTGCGCTCGTTGAATCAAAAATAATTGCTAGGCGATTGGTATCATCAGGACTAATGCGATAAGCTCGATAGTCTTTGGGAGTTTTAATAACTGGGATCATGCAACGCTGATTCATTATTCCACTTTGAATTTTGTTTTAATCCCAACTTTGATGGTGAACTACCCGACGCTCATTGCTAGGCAAGAGAGCGCGGGCTTCCTGATTCAACGGGAATAGCGTCTAGCAAAACCGAGGTTTTACCCGTCCGACTTACACTCCCTCCACAGGCAGTATCGCTGGTTCCCAACGACAATATCCGCAAGCCTTCATTTCTAATATTGATTGCCGCATTGATGTCACGGTCATGGCGTGTCCCACAATGCTGACAAGTCCATCCTCTTACCTCTAGAGTCAGATTATCGACTCTGTTCAAGCAAGCATGGCACGTTTTTGAGCTCGGGAACCATCTGTCAATTTCGACATAGGTTTTACCTTCACTCTCCGCCTTGTATTTGAGCATGGTGCAAAACTGTCCCCAACCCACATCGCTTATCGCTTTGGCTAGGTTGTGATTCTTGACCATGCCTTTTACATTGAGGTTTTCTGTCACAATCACTTGGTTTTCGTTGACTATCTTGCGGGATAGCTTGTGCAGAAAATCCTCTCGACACCTCGCTACCTTAGAGTGAACTTTTGCTACTGCCAATCTCGCTTTTTTGCGATTTTGACTGCCCTTAGTTTTGCGAGATAAATTCTGTTGTTTTCGCTTCAAGTTGCGCTGACGTTTGACAAAATACTTTGGGTTGTTGAACTTAGAGCCATCGCTTGTTATCGCAAAGTGGGTTAACCCCACATCAATACCAATGGCTTTGCCTTCTGTCATTACCTGCGGATGGAATTGTCCATCATCCACTACAACTGATGCAAAATATTTGCCGTCTGGATTGCGCGAGATGGTAACGGTTTTGATGGTTCCCTCAAAACTACGATGACGACGACAGACTACCTGCCCAATCTTGGGAAGATAGATATTGTCTCCTTCGAGCTTGACATTTTGAGGGTAGCTAATGGACTGCCTACCGTGCTTTGACTTGAATCGTGGTAACATTGCCCGCTTTTCAAAGAAGTTTTTATAGGCAGTCGATAAATTCAAGGCTACTACCTGCAAGCACTGAGAATAGGCATCTTTCAGCCATTCATGTTCTTTTTTGAGGGCAGGCAATAACCCTTGAATATACCCCCTAGACAATCCTTTGCCTGTTGACTGATAAGTCTCTTGACAGAGATGGAGCGAGTAGTTCCAAAACCATCTCACACAGCCAAAAGACTTTGCTAGCAAAACCTTTTGCTCCGAGGAGGGATAGATTCGGTATTTATACGCCCTATACATTATCAGTATTGCTGAGTAGCGATAACTACATAATGATAGCAGAGATCTAGATTGCTTGTCTCATCCCCATCGAGGGGAATCGACAAGCGCGGGAAGTCCATGTATCCCGACGCTCACGAAGTGGGAGGAGGCTCCGCCCGTTTAGGGCGGAGTATCTCCCACCCTACGGGTAGAGCGCGGGACTTATAGCCCCCCGAACCCCCCATCAGTTAAAATTTTAGATAATTAAGTCTAGATAAATTGATTTTCTTTTTAAGATAAAACAGTTTTTGTGATTTAAACGATCCCTCAATTAAATTTAATTTTTGCCAACTGAATTTTCAAGTATTTAACTCCGCCAAATTTGATCGGCAACTCGACAAACATCATACATTTCAGCCACATCGTGGACACGCAAAATATCTGCTTTTTGGGCAATTGCACCACAACAAGCAGCAGCAGTTCCCCACACTCTTGCTCGAGGATTTTTTTGGTTAAGAATATGACCAATAAAACTTTTACGAGAAACACCAACTAAAATTGGTAAATTTAAAGCTTGAAATTGCGATAAATTTTGTAATATTTTGATATTTTGCTGGTAAGTTTTGGCAAAACCAATCCCAGGATCGATGATGATTTGAGAACAAGTTATTCCTGCTGCGATCGCTTTATCAATTTGATTGTTAAGAAACTCTAATATTTCTCCGAGTAAATCTTGATAATCGGTCAACTGTTGCATGGTTTTAGGATTTCCCCGCAGATGCATCAGAATAATAGGGACGTTTAACTGAGCTACAGTAGAAAACATTTCTTGGTCAAAAATACCACCAGAAATATCATTAACCAGATCTGCACCTGCTTCAATAGCTGCTTGAGCTACTGCTGCTCTAGTAGTATCAATCGAAATAGGAATAGAACTTATTTGACGCAGTTGTTTAATGACAGGAATTACTCGGTGTAATTCTTCGCTTAGAGAAATCTCTTCTGCACCTGGACGGGTAGATTGACCGCCAATATCGATCAGATCTGCGCCTTGTGCAATCATTTGTTGTGCTTGAGAAAGAGCAGATTCTAAATTATTAAATTGTCCTCCATCACTAAAACTATCGGGGGTAACATTGAGAATTCCCATTAAATAGGTTCTTTCTCCCCAATTAAAGATACAATCCCGAATTTTTAAAGGATTCAGTTGCTCTTTTGGTTCAATCATATAGTGTTTCTCAACAATGATGAGAGTTAGTCAGTTCCCTGGTTTTTGTTAATAGTTAATTGTTAAGTAAGTTGGTGCAAAAAAACTATGTTACGAAACGTAGAACCTTACCAAGGACAAATAACAAATGACAAAGGATTACTATTTGCCAATTAATTTCACCAAACCAATGCCACTAAAATAAAGTCCTAAAACTGCACCAGCGAGAAGAGATTGTGTTAGTGGATCTGTAGAAGGAGTTAAAATTGCTCCCATCACTACTGCACCTAAAACAACCAAACGCCAGCCAGCCAGCATCTGTTTGGCAGAAACAATGCCTAAAAATCCTAAAATTAGCTGAATAATCGGAATTTGGAAGGCTAAACCAGTACTAAACATCAATAACAAAACAAATTCAAAATAGCGGTCAATTGACCAAGCTTGTTCGACCACATCACCGCCATAATTGATGAAAAAGTTCAGTGCAGCAGGAATTAAAGCGATATAAGCAAAACCTAATCCCGCAAAAAATAGGATGCTCGAACCAAAAACCACAGGAGCAAGTAGACGACGTTCGCGACGAGTCAAACCTGGTAAAACAAATTGAATAATCTGATAAAGAATAAAAGGACTTGAGACGAGGATGCCAGTATAGCCAGCAACTTTAATTGAGACAAAAAAGAACTCTCCTGGAGCTAATTGCAGAAATTTGACCCCTTGAGCAGGAATTTCTAAAAGTTGAACAATTGGTTTGACAAAAATAAAACAGCCAATTGCGCCTACTGCTACTGCAATGAGAGCGTAAAAAATGCGTATCCGTAACTCTTCAAGATGATCGAAGAGAGACATTTCTACTTCATCAGGAAGTTCATCTAAATAAGTGTCTCGGTCTGTTTCCGTATTGGGGGTTTTTAGATTGGTTGATGACATAGACGAGTGAGGCAAGAAAAATAGATAGTTGTTTAACTATCTTAAGAATTTAGGCTGATCCTAAACAAGAATCGTGACCGAGAGCAAGAAATTAATTTAATAATTGTTATTCCAGGTTTCTACAGATTTTAAAGCTGCTAAATCCAAATCAACTAAACGCTGATAAGCATGATCTACAAAACCTTTTCCTCGCAAAAATCCAGTATTGGCACCAGGACAGATATAATTTAGATTCTCGGCAGAAAAGCGATCGCGTAAGGTTTGAATGCTTTGTAATTGTCTCCACCAATGAAAGGTTTTGGCTGTACGTAAAGGCAAAATTGCTCCAGTCGAATCTGGTAACAAGTGCCTTCCAGAAAACAATACTCCGTTATTTTCTTGCCAATAGAGACAAGTTGAACCAGGAGAATGACCAGGAGTCCAAATTAACTCAAAGCTAGGGCTTAAATTGAGATTTTTGGCAAAAGACTGAATTTGACTCTCTGGTAATAGATAAGCTTCTTGTTCTTGAATAATTACTTCACAATTTAATGCCTGTTGGATTTGACCGACTCCTTTGCCAATGCCTCCTCTGTGAGAGATCACCAGCCAGCTAACTCCACCATGAGCCAAAATAAACTCTTGATTCATTTCGTTCCAAGTGGGACAATCCAAGAGAATATTGCCAGTTTTATCTACAATAAAATAGGCAGTAGCTCCTAAAGTATCCCGATTAGGGGAAAAAGCAAATACTCCTGGCAAAACAGAGCGGGGAGTTTTAACAGTGGTTGCAGTAGACAGAGTAATTTCTCTAGGATTTTCGGGCATTCTAAAATTGTGGGGTACTTAAGGAATCTGTATTGAAAACTCTTGGTCGAAGGTACTCCGCCTTTTCACGGCGGAGCCTGCTTCGACTCCGTACAACGTTACCTCGATTTGAGATCTTAAACGCTATAGCCTCCAGCAGCAGTTCGGATAACTGAAATGAAACTTTGGTTAATTGTAATTTTAATTGTACTAAGTTTAATCACTTACTTTCTGGTTCAACGCAATGTAAAAAATATCACTACAACACCAGTCTGGTTATGTTGGCTGGTTATGATGTTTCCTGCCTTTATTTGGACTGCTTGGACTTATTTTGCTGAAGAAAATCAACCGATTCCTCTGGTTTTGGTAGTTGTTCCCTTTGTTGCTTGTCCAATTTTGTATGGCTGGCTGATTCAACGAGGCAAATTAACAGAAGAGACTACCAAAGAAAATTTAGATTCCGAGCTAAATTCAACCACACCTGAGCCTCCTCAAAAAATATCACCTGTTCGACCCATTAATCAAGTCGAAGAAACTGCTCTACGCAACTGTTTTCCTTGGAATGTTTATTATCTTCAGCATATTGATTATCGTCCGCAAGCAATCTTGTGTCGAGGCAAATTAAAGACTATTCCTGAAGAAGCCTATGAAAAAATTAAACTTAATGTAGAGGAAGTCTTTGGCGATCGCTTCTTTTTGATTTTTCAAGAAAGTTTTCGCGGTCAACCTTTTTTCGCTCTTGTACCTAATCCTCAAGCGAGTCCAAATTTACCAGAAAGCGATCGCTCTTCAGTAACTAGACCAGATTTAGCTTTGGGATTATTATTAATTACTTTATTAACGACTACGATTGTTGGCGTAGAATTGAGTGGTATTTCACCAGAACAATTGGAGAATAATCCTAATTTGTTTTGGCAAGGATTACCCTACAGTTTGACCTTAATAACTATTTTGGGAATTCATGAATTAGGTCATTATTTTGCTGCTTCTTATTATCGGATTCGCGCAACTTTACCGTATTTTATTCCTTTTCCATTCTTTCTTGGTACGCTTGGTGCTTTTGTGCAGCGCAGAGAGCCAATTCCCAATCGCCAAGCTTTATTTGATATTGCGATCGCAGGGCCAATTGCTGGTTTTGTAGTTACTATACCAACTTTACTGTGGGGACTATCCCAATCAAAAGTAGTTCCCCTCTCCGAAACCGATGTTTTTAATTTTGAAGCTTTAAATCCGCGTTTTTCTTTCCTCTTTGCGATCTTCAGTAAACTAGCTCTTGGTAATCAATTAGAACCAGGAATGGGAATCGCACTCCATCCAGTAGCGATCGCTGGTTATATTGGCTTGTTAATAGCTGCTTTAAATTTAATGCCTGTGGGACAACTAGATGGTGGACATATCGTCCATGCTGTATTTGGGCAAAAAACCGCCCTTGCGATCGGTCAAGTAACTCGTATTTTAGCTGTTTTATTTGCTTTAGCTAATAATTATTTTTGGATTTGGGCTATTATTTTATGGTTAATTCCTTTACTCGATCAACCAGCCTTAAATGACGTTACTGATTTAAATAATGGTCGTGATTTTTTAGGATTATTAGCCTTAGGTTTATTAATAATTATTTTGTTGCCTTTACCAATAACTGTAGCTCAATGGTTAAACTTTTAAGTTCTTTGAATTACCTTCTTAATGATAAATTTTTGTTGATAGTTAATTGAAATCTATTTTGCTAATTTCACCAAATCCTGAAGTATTCCTAATTAAAACAACAAAATTGTTTTAAAAAAACTGTTTGAATTAGTTAGAATTACTGAGACATTAATCGAGTTTTCATAAAAAATAAAAATTTTTACAGCAGGCCATTGTGCTATCTTGTCGTTTGTCTTTAATTATTGTTATAAAAGTCGAATATAAAAAAGCGATCAATTAGCACGATGAGTCAATGCCTGAATCCAAATTGTTTGCATCTTAATCCGCAATCTACACAATTTTGTGAACAATGTGGAGCAAAATTATTACTAGTCGACCGTTATCGTGCTATAAAAATTTTAGGAAAAGGTGGCTTTGGCAGAACTTTCTTAGCTATTGATGAGTTTAAACCTTCTCAACCTCGTTGTGTAATTAAACAATTTCTTCCTGATGTTAAAGGGGAAAAAAGTTTAAAAAAAGCAGCAGAACTCTTTGAAAGAGAAGCAATGCGCCTTGATGAATTAGGCAAACACGAACAAATTCCTGAATTATTTGCCTATTTTAGTCAAGAAAATCGTCAGTATTTGATTCAAGAATTTATTGATGGTGATGATCTTGCCAAAGAATTGACCAGGAATGGAGTTTTTAACGAACAACAAATACAAGAATTACTAGAAGATTTATTAACAGTATTAAAATTTGTTCATGCTAACAATGTTATTCATCGTGACATTAAACCAGAAAATATTATTCGTCGAAAAGGAGATGGCAAACTAATTTTAGTAGATTTTGGTGCAGCTAAAGATGCAGAAACAGCCAATTCATCTATGACAGGAACGATCATTGGTTCAGCAGCATATATTGCTCCAGAACAAGCTGTAGGTAAACCAAAATTTGCTAGTGATTTGTATAGTTTAGGAGCAACTTGTCTTCATTTACTTACTAATATCGAACCAACAGAATTATTTGATGTTGCTGAAGGAGAATGGATTTGGCGCGAATATCTAGGAGACAATGAGATTAGCTACGAACTAAGTCGTATCTTAGATAAATTAGTTGAAGGTGCAACTAAAAGGCGTTTTCAATCAGTAGAAGAGGTTTTTTATGCACTTCATCATCAAGCACCATTACCAGGAATACGTCAGGTAGCTTCTGCATCATCTCATCGCGCTCATCATCAAGCTTCGATTACCAAAAACCAAAAAAGTTCTGTTAGTAAGTTAGATTTAAAAATTTTTGAATTTAATTTTGTTACGATCGCTTTAGATCAATCCATAGTTGTTGCCAAAAAACCTAAACTGCAAACTCGTAACTTTCGAGGTAAAGCTAAGTATATTACTCTTAAGTTGTCTAAAGATATAACTATGGATTTAGTAGGAATTCCTGGTGGTAGATTTTTGATGGGTTCTCCAGAAAATGAACCAGAAAGAAGTAATGATGAAAGTCCTCAACATTGGGTCAATATTCGTCCTTTTTTGTTAGGTAAATATTTAGTGACTCAAGCTCAATGGCAAGCAGTGATGAACAAAAATCCTGCTCGATTTATTCATGCCAACAAACCTGTGGAAAAAGTTTCTTGGTATGATTGTTTGGAATTTTGCCAAAAATTATCAGATTTAATCGGTAGGGAATTTCGTTTGCCAACAGAATCGGAATGGGAATATGCTTGTCGTGGCAAAACTAACACGCCTTTTCATTTTGGTACGACTATTACTACCGATTTAGCTAATTATAATGGCGAGTATGCCTATGAAATTGACATTAAAGGCAAATATCGTCATGAAACTACCGAAGTAGGTAGTTTTTCTGCCAATAGCTTTGGCTTATACGATATGCACGGTAATTTAGCTGAATGGTGTTTCGATAACTGGCACGCTAGCTATGATCATGCGCCCATTGATGGTAGTCCATGGACTAGCAATCAAGAAAAAGATAATCGGGTTTTACGAGGTGGTTCTTGGCTTCATCTTCCTGGCTGTTGTCGCTCTTCTCATCGTTTGAGTGCTGCTCCCAATAGTAAGTCTGATGCTTTTGGTTTTCGGGTAGCTGCTAGTGTTTAAAAGTAGATTTAATTCATGAGTTTACTCTACTTTAGGATTGGGATTATTGAGGTTATTGCGCTCAAGATTAAGATTTAAATCATTGATCGAGATATCTATACTCAAAACAAGGGTCTTGAATAGTTCTTCCTACAATCGGAGCTAAAGCAGGAAAGGTAGATTCAGCTATAATAGTTGCTTGATTAGGTTTTTGAAGACCGTAGACTACTACGCGATCGCATTGTCAAATTTCTTTGACTTGGTCAACAGTTAGTTGTAAAACTTCGGCACAATTACAATCAAAATTAATCTTTTTGATCACTGCTTGTAAAGATTGTTGCCATTGCCTATTTCTCTGCCATTTTTCTTCTAATTACCAGCATTCAAAATTTTGACAATAGTATTGAGTAATTCCTCTTCTCGATAAGGTTTGATTAAATAAGCAGCAGCACCCAATTCTAAAGCCAATTTTCGATGTTTTTCGCTGTCCCTAGAAGTAAGAATAATCACAGGAATGTTACTGAAATTGTTATTTTGACGAATAGCTTTTAAAAACTGAAAGCCATTCATAAAAGGCATTTCTAGATCACAGACGACTAAGCCAATCTTTCCTGATTGATGTAACTTTTCTAAAGCTTTCAGTCCATTTTCAGCTTGAATTACCTGGTTACTAATTTTTTGCAGAGACATAGCAATAGTTTGCCTCAAACTAGAAGAATCATCTACCACTAGTAAAGTTTGGGAGACAGTCTCCGTAGTATCGCCCAAGGAGTTAGCTGGTGCGCTCCCTAAAAGTGGTTGAAATTGCTCAGATTCAGGAGGTAAAGCTGGTTGAGTATGAGTCCCTAAAAAGGAACGTTGATTGAGAGACAAACTGCGATATTCAAATTCTCTGTATAAAGCAGCACCATCGATGACTAAAGTTAAACTACTGTCTTTTAAAATACTACAACCATAAACATAACCAGGAGGCGCGATCGCACTACCCAAAGGACGAATAACTAATTCTTGCTCTCCTAAAACTCGATCTACTTCTAAACCAAGTAAGCCTCCTTGACGATGAAGTAGTAAAATGGGATTGTATTCATTCTCTGGAGACAAATCAGTTTGTTGTGGAGTAGTTCGGCAGTATTCCATCAAACTGGCTAACCTACGCACAGGAATAATTTCATTATTACCATCGTGTTCCCAATGTAAGACTTTCTGCCCTTCAAAAATTCTGACTTGATTAGAAGTAGGAATCACAATTCTTTCAATTGAATCAATTAAAAGGGCATAAGTCATACCATTGGCTTGGGTTAGCATCAACTTGGCAATGGTTAAAGTCAATGGTATTTGTAAAGCAAAAATTGTACCTAAATTGGGAGTAGATTCAATCGCGATCGCACCATTAATGGCTTCGATTTGGGAACGCACGACATCTAATCCGACACCTCTACCAGAAAGATCGCTGACTCGATCTGCAGTGGAAAATCCTGGCTCAAATAGTAATTCTAAAAGTTGACTAGGATTAGAACGATTTGCTTGTTGTGGTGTGATTAAATTTCTTTCAATTCCGCGTTTTCTAATTTTTTCAAGGTTTAATCCTTGTCCATCATCTCTTACTTCAATGATGGTTTGATTACCTTGATAATAAGCTCTCAGTTCAATTGTACCTTTAGGTGGTTTACCACTCTGAGAACGTGCTGCGGTTGACTCAATGCCATGATCGAAAGCGTTACGAATGATATGTAACAAAGGATCGTAGAGTTTTTCTTCAACTGCTTTATCCACTAAAACATGACTACCACTAATTTTTAAGTCTACTTGTTTATCGTAAGTGGCTAACAACTGTTCAATTAAACGAGGAAAACGATTAAAAATTCTACCCAGAGGAGACATTCTGGTTTCGATTAATTCGTCTCTCATGTTTAACAACATTCGTTGTTGTTTTTGAACGTTAGTTCTAGCTTGTTTATTAAAGTTTTTGAGATGATCGGCGATACTAGCTAACTGAGAATTACTATCTGTTGCTTGTTGTAATAATTGATGTAATTGTTTGTCGCGCTCAACTTTTTGAGAAGATTTAATCAAAAGATTAGATTGATTAGTAATTTGAGTTAATTTTTCTGGTAATTCTTGCAAAATTTTTTGTTGTTGTTCTGATAAAGAAATTTCATCAGCAAGAGCGATTAATTGATTAATTATTTGTTCATTATGATTAATTTGTTCAATTAATTTTTGAATAGCATGATAAATTTCTTCGTCTTTGGATACATTTTGATTTTGATTAATTAAGAGTTCTCCAATTAAATCGTTTAACTTTTCTAAAGATTCTAAATTAACTCTTACAGTTTGATTAGTTGAAGTTTTGTTTGTAGGAGATTGTTTAGTAGTATTACCAATTTTAGCGATGGTAGTAGGTTGATTAATTAATGATAAATTTGGTTGAGAATCTACTTCAATAGTTTCTGGTTGAGTAAGATGAGATTCTACTGTAACTTGAGCAATGGATTCTTGCTCTTGGTTATTAAAAATTTCTTCAACTAGAGATTGTTCTAATTCTGGCTGTTGAGGTTGAGGAGCAATAATTTCTTCAACAATTGATTGCGATGTTTCTGTTTGATTAATTTCATTAGTTTGGATAATAGTATCATCGATAGATTCAGGTTCTGAAACTAGTTCTTCACCCCAAATTTCACTCAGTAATTCAGTAGGATAATGTTGCTCGGAAGAAGATGACTCAGCAATTAATTCCGATGGAGTAGTTGTCAATTTTGTATCAGTTTCAGAATAACTTGGTGAATCTCCCCAACTATTTTCTGCTTCTGCAACATCTACATCAATAAAAGACTCATCTTGCTCAGAGTTTTCCATTTCTTGGGATGGTGGCAGCCAAAGTTCTTCTAATTCAGAAGTTGTCCGTACTTGATTAGAATCATTTGCGGTAATTGCTTCTGGTTCTTCTAAAACAGAAGGATTAAGCAGTTGTAAAAGAGCTTCCGAAGGTTCTCCACCTCTAGTGCGATCGCCATTTAAGACTTGTTGTTGCGCTTGTCGCAGATTAGCGATCGCAAGTTCGGCAATTTCTTCGGCACGTTGAGGATGTTGTTGCAGGGCAGCCAGGATTGTTTTAGCTATTTCACCAAAACCAGGTAATTCCAGAGATTCAGCTAAACCTAGAAAAATATCTGCTTGCAGTTGTAATGCTTCAGTAATGTATTGAGGATTGGCAGTTGCTAAAGCGGTGGATAGTTCTTGAATTCGTTCGGGAATAACTGCCTGGAAGAAAGATTCAACTACATCTAAACCTAATTCTGCTGAGGTAGGAAAGGCATCTTGATCGACTAAATAATCACCAAATTTTTCTTGTAATTGAGCAAAAACTGTAGCGGTACGGTCTAAAATTTCAGTACGATCGATGGAAGTTTTACTAAATTCTGCGGTCAAAGGAATACGAAGACACTCATAGCTTTCGTATAATAGTTTTTTGACTTCAGCATCAATAATTAAATCGGGATTATAAAGAGCTTTAAAAACATCCTCCATCGAATGAGCTACGGTTTTGATGGTTTCTAACCCTACATTGGCTGCACCTCCTTTAAGGGTATGAGTTGCTCGCATTAATGTATTTACCCTTAAAGGTCTTGTTTTAGCATCCAGGGAGTCACTATTGAGAGCAAAAATTTCCTCTTCGATAGTTTCTAGTAATGCAGGAGCTTCTTCGAGGAAATACTGATAAGCTTGATCGCGAATATTAGGGTCAGTAATCATCTTTTCTGAGTAAATTGCTGATGAATAAGAAAAAATCTGAACTTTGAAACAGATAGTAGATTGTCTATTTCAAAATTCAGAACGGAGAAATTAGTTAACTTTGAATTGAGCAACTCTCGCTTGGAGATTTTGAGCTAGTTGTTGTAGTTGGTGGAAAGAACTAGAAATTTTTCGAGAATCATTAGAAGTACCACTAGCAATTTCTGCTACTTGTCCCATTACTTTAGTAACAGATTCTGCTTGTTGGGTTTGAGCATTAGCTGCGGAGGTAATTCCCTGAACTAATTCACGAATTTCGGCAGTGGCTACCACAATAGCATTTAAACTATTGCGAGTTTCATTGACGAGATTAGTTCCTTCAGCAACCTGTTGAATTCCTGCATCCATTGCAGCAGCAACTTCTTGAGTTTCTTCCTGAATTTCTCTGACTAGCTTTTCAATTTCGGTAGTCGCTTCGGATGATTGCAAGGAAAGATTACGGACTTCATCGGCTACCACTGCAAAGCCTTTACCATACTCTCCAGCACGAGTAGCTTCCAAGGCAGCATTAAGAGCTAAAAGATTAGTTTGAGTGGCAAAGGAACTAATCAAACTAACTACTTTTGAAATCTTTTGTGAAGACTCACTGAGACGTTTGACTCGTTTACCAGCGTCAGCAACAGTTTGGCGAATACCAAGAATACTTTCAACCGTATTATTCATAGCGCGATCGCCAGATTGAACGGTTTGATTGGCTTGCTCGATCGCAATTTCTACTTTTTGGGCGTTTTGAGTGGTAGTAGTAGAAGCTTCGATCATGGTTTGAATTCGTTCCAAAGCTTGTTGTAGCTCTTGTAATTGTTGTTGGGATTGTTTGGATAAACCTTCAACAGCAACGCTACTATCCCCAGTGGTAGAGACTACTTGTTCGACAGCTTTTTGAACTTGGATGACAATATCTTTGAGAGAATCAAGAGTAGTATTGTAAGCTCCAGCAATTGTACCGATTTCATCTTCGGTAACTATTGCTCTAACAGTTAAATCACCGTTGAAAGCTGGCCTAACAGTCCGCAGCATTTCTACTGCTTGTTGTTGTAATCGCTCTTTAGCTGCTTTTTCCCGTGCTAAAGTTTGGGCAAGATTGTCTGATTGAATTTTGACTTGTTCTAAGTAGTCAATTTTTTGGAGTGCGACACCAATTTGCAAACCTACTTGTTTGAGGGCATTAATTTCATCTTCTTCCCATTGACGGGTAGTAGTATTTTGATAAGCTCCCAATAAACCCCACAGTTTTTGTTCGACAAAAATAGGGGCAATCATGTAGGCTTTGGTTTCTAGTTGCTGAAGTAACTCTAGGTAGTAGGAGTCATAACCAGCTTTGTAAATATCATTGACTGCCAAAGATTGATTGTTTTGATAAATTATTCCTTCGCTTTCTTGCAAATAAGTATAGATATCTTTGAGAAAAGAAGGATTGTCAAGACAACTTAATCCATTGCCAAGCAGAGATTCGCCGACAAATTCGCCACTACCATCGGCATTAAAGCGATAGATAGTAACGCGGTCTAAGTTGAGTAGCTGTCGCGCTTCTTGAGTAGTAATTTGGAAAATTTTAGTTTGAGTTTGGACTTCTTGGATTTTTTCAAGTAGTTTGGTCAGTCCTCGCTCTCTTTTAGCAGTTTTTTCTAATTTTTCTGATTTTTCTGCCTGTTGAATCGCAATACTCAATTGGGGGGCAATTTTGAGCATTAAAGTAACTTCCGAAGGCTTCCAGTTACGCGCACCAGAATTTTGATAGACAGCAAATAAACCCCAAAGTTTGTTGTCTTGGAAGATAGGAACGATGATATAAGCTTTAGCTTGATATTTCTCTAAAGATTGCAAATAACAAGAAGAAAAACCTGCCGTAAAAACATCATTAACTACTTGGAATTTTTTGCCCTTAGTATAATCTCCGCCTTTGGTATCGATAAAGTAGGTATCGTTATCAAGAGCCGAACCTGCTTCTAAATACTTTAAGGTACAGCGATCATCGGTACTCATTTCAGTACTGTAGAGAGTCTCGTCAGTTTCTTGGATTTCCATAACCGAAACCCATTGCGAGCCAACCGATTCAGCTAAAACTTCCCCACTCCAATCAGGATTAAAACGATATACTACCACGCGATCGCATTTGAGTAATTTTCTAACTTCTTGAGTCGCGTTACGGAAGATTTCTTTGAGTTTAAGAGAACCACGAATGCGATCAACTATGGCTGAGATGGTTTTTTCTTGTTGAGCTTGGGTTTGCAATTCATTAACATATTCGGTTTGTTGAATTGCTAGTCCTGTTTGAGTGCCAATTTGTTTGAGGGTATCAATTTCTTCTTCGTCCCAAATACGGGTAAGGGATTGATAAATGTTAATAATGCCCCACAGTTGCTGATCGACGAAAATTGGCATGGCAACATAGGCTTTAATTCCTAATTGTTCTAAGATCTCAATCCGACATTCTTCTAAACCAGCTTGATAGATATTATTGACGACACGATGCTCATTCCTTCGATATCTACCGCCCTGATTTTTTTGCAGATAAGCGTCATTAGCGATCGCAGCTTTAATCGATTTGACATCAGCATTGGCAGCAATTTCGGCAATAATTTCCCCACTCCAGTCGGAGTTAAAACGATAGATGGTGGTTAATTCTACTCCTAAGAGTTTGCGAGTTTCTTTAGTCGCGATCTCGACAACTTCTTCTACTGTTGGTGCTTGTTGCATCCGATCCACCATCCGCGCGATCGTTTTTTGTCTAACAACAGTTTTGGCTAGTTGTTCTGATTTTTGTGCTTGTTGTAAGGCGATGCTCAATTGTGGGGCAATTTTAAGCATTAAATCTACTTCTGATTTTTTCCAATTACGGGGAGCATCATTTTGATAAGTAGCGAGTAAACCCCAAAGTTTCCCTTCTTGAAACAAAGGCACAATAATATAAGCTTTTGCCTGATATTTTTCGAGAGATTGTAAATAGCAAGGAGAAAATCCCGCTTGGTAGACATCGTTAACTACTTGGAATTTTTTCCCTTTGGTATATTTCCCTCCTTGGGTTTCGATAAAATAAGTATCGCTATCAAGAGCCGAACCTGCTTCTAAATACTTTAAGGTACATCGGTCATCAGCACTCATTTCGGTACTGTAGAGAGTCTCATCAGTTTCTTGGATTTCCATGACCGGAACCCATCCCGAACTAACCGACTCAGCTACTACTTCCCCACTCCAGTCAGGATTAAAGCGGTAAACAACTACGCGATCGCTCTTGAGTATTTTTTTGACTTCTTGAGTCGCATTACGGAAAATATCGGTGAGTTTGAGAGAGTGACGGATGCGATCAACAATTTGATTAACTGCTTGATCTTGTTGCGTTTTGGCTTCGAGATCGCTGATAAATTCTGCTCGTTGAATTGCCACTGCTAGAGGAGTAGCTATCTGTAACATCAAATTAATCTCTGACTGTTGCCAAGTTCGCACGCCGTCGTTTTGATATGCTCCCAGTAAACCCCAGAGTTTATCTTTTTGAAAAATTGGTACGATTAAATAGGCTTTAGCTTGATATTTTTCGAGGGATTGAATGTAACAGTCGGGAAAGTTTTTAGTGTAGATGTCATCTACTGCGGTGAATTTTTGCCCGCGAGTGTATCTTCCTCCCTGAGTTTGCCTGAGAAAGCTATCGGGTTCGACAATATCTGCTTTTTTCTCCTTCGACCAATCTCTAAGCAGACAACGATCTAGCTGAATGCGATCGCCACTAAGTACTTCATCGTTATTTTGCTCGAGTAGCAAAGAAGTCCAACCACTACCTACTGATTCAGCAACGACTAAACCAGTCCAGTCGGGATTAAATTGATAAACTATGACGCGATCGCATTTGAGGAATTTTCTTACTTCTTGAGTAGCAGTGCGAAAAATATCTGGTAAATCTTGTGATTGTTGAATTTTTTCAATTATTTTGGCAGTAGTTTTTTCCCGTTCTAGTTGTTGTTGCAGTTCCCAACGTAATTCTAGTGGTTGTAGTGCGATAGTTAATTCATTAGTCCATTGAGAAAGCAAATTAATTTCTTCTTCTTGCCATTTCCGAGGGCTGTTACATTGATGGATGACTAACAATCCCCAAACCTTTTGAGTATTAAGACAAATAGGTAAAGCAAGCGAAGCTTGGACTTGAAACTTTTCTAATAACTGTTGCTGATAGGGAGTTAATCTAGTTTGTTTCACCTGAGAGATAGCAACAATTTCTGTTTGTTGATAATCTTCTGCACTCCCAACTCCAAAACAAAGACAGGGTAAAGTTTCATTGTGCATCGGAGTCCAATCAGCAATCGCTGACTCCATAATCACTTTACCGTTTTTGTCATCCTCAAATTGATAAATTAGTACTCGACTAGCTGCTAATTCTTCACGAATCGCAGTTACAGTATTAACTAAAAGATTTTCGCGATCGCTTTGTCCCTCGTTTGAAGCTTGGCGAATAGTTTGAATAACTCTACGAAGGCGTTCTCTAGTTTGTTTTAAAACATTATTCTTAATTTTTTCAAGAGTATCTTGTTTAGAATTGGAATTTGATGGATGATTATTGGCGGTAGTATTGGCTGTATTCATAATTCTTGCTTTGCTTTAATTGAGAGGTCTTGTATTGATTGCTAGTCTTGTTTAGAGTTCGTCAACAATTTTTTTTATGACCAAGCTTTTAAATTTCTTGAACAGATGTTTTATTTCTGCCTTGCTGTACTAAATCAAGTGCGATCAAGCAAGACAAAAGAGAATTCTGCCCTTCAAAAAAATTTCCCGAGATAAATTCCCATCATTCATAAATTGAAAAAATGAAATATTTCCGCCGTATCGAGGAGCATAATAATTTCATTTTGGCTGCTCGTAAAATAACTGCTTAAAAATGGCAGCACATCACTAGAAAACAACTCTGGAGAAGGTGATTTAAATTCTTCCAAATCTAACTGCACAATGTTATCAACAGCAGACACAACTAAACCTAAAGCTTGTCCTTGAAACTGCACTATCATCACCATCAGACTTTCTGCTTCCATAGCTGCTGCTTCAGAAAAGGAAGAAGAAGGATAACCCAAAAGATTTTCCAAATCTACAATCCACAGCATTTCACTGCGCCAACTATAAATCCCCAAAATACAATAAAGCATTTGGGGAACAGGTAAAATTTCGTTAGGAGAAATTGTAATAATTTCAGTAACTAACTCTGCTTCTAGTAAAGCTCGATCTACTTTTGATTCAGAGGTAGTAGACTCAATTTCTTTGCCGAGTTGAAATTGTAAAAATTTGCGGAGTCGCTGCCGATTAGATGAATTATTCGTCTTGATACCTAAATTCAAAGATAAAGAATTAGATTGAGACAGACTTAACATAATTGTTCTACTTCTAACGGTTAATCAGTTGCTTGACTTTGTTAATAAGTTCATCACGATTAACGGGTTTAGTTAAATAAGCGTCTGCACCAACTACATCTCCCCACATTTTGTCAGCTTCAGTGGATTTAGAAGAACACAAAATAATCGGAATTGGTTTGGTACTTTGCTCGGCTTTTAAACTACGACACATTTCAAAACCACTTTTTCCTCCCATGACGACATCAAGAACAATTAAATTAGGTTGATAAGCATTGAGTTGTGCCATAGCTTCTTCTGCGCTACTAACCTCTAATACCGTTAAACCAGCTTGTTCGAGATAAGTGCTAACCACTCTTCTGTCAGTCAAACTGTCATCAACCACCAAAACTTTGTTCATTAGGATTTACTCCGCAACCAGAATACAAAATTTATTTATTACTAGAGTTCCCCAAAATGTTTTTGAATTATCAAAATTGTTCAAAATTTAATTCAGGTTGAAAGAGAATTATCTTTCTTTAGTGCCAACCTAACTATTGGATAAATAAGTGTTCTGAAAAATATATTTACCAATAACTGCCGAAATTTTTTCTACTTCAATCGGTTTACTAATAAATTCTGTCGCACCAACCATTTTTGCTTTAATTCGGTCTACCATGCCGTCATTACCAGTCAAGATAATTACGGGAATATCTTTTAATTGAGAAACTTTTTTAATTTGAGCGCAAATTTCATAGCCATTAATAATTGGCATTCCAATATCTAAAAAAATTAAACTGGGATTAACACTAACTAAAGTGGGAATTGCTTGGATGGCTTCTTGAATAGCAACAAAACTATATCCTTGCTCGATAATAATTTGTTCCATCACTTTGCAGATTTGGGGACTATCATCAACACAAGCAATCAAAGGACGATTTTGAGCAGGTTGAGCTTGCCCAGTCTTAGTTTGCTTTGACTGAAAATCTGGAATTTCTATCCATTTGATTAGTCCTTGGTTTAAATAAGGAACTAGAGATGAAGCAAGTTTAAATAAATCTTTGTTAAGATAACAGGCTAAATCTCGTAAGCTACGTTGACCATCCAGTAAGCGAATCATATTTTGATAAGCTGTTATTGGAATTGCTTCTCGGAGTTTTTCTGGTTCTTTAACAATGGGAGCTAAATTTGGAGAGTAGGCTATTAAACCTTCTTTCTGCCAGAGTAACAATTCTTGTTGTGCTAGTTGAAATGCTTCTTCTAGATCGATTAAAGTATTAAACTTTTGTAAGTCAGAATTAAACCAATTAAAATTATTTTCCCAAGCTAGGTTTAAAGATTGTTGAGTTTCTATTTGTAATAGATCGAATAAAATTTCAATTACTTTGTTTCTAATTGCTTCAATTGCTTGTTCTTTGGTCAAAAGCTTTCTTTGTAATAAAACTGTCAAAATATAATAGTTACTACCTTTAGTGCGATCGCTATTTGATACATGAAAATGATTGTGATCGAATTGAGAACAGTACTTAATTAATAATCTTTGCCAGGAACGTTCAGGATGACAACCTCCTTCTGCCCAAACAATTTTACCTGTATCAAGGTAAAAAATCCAACTAAGACCAAGAGTAGTTTGAATTTTAAGTTGACTAGTAATTTTTTTTTGTTTAGCAAAAATTAGTTGATTAAATAACTTACTCTTACCAATAAAATTAGGATTAGTTTGATACATTTTCTTTTCTGCATCATGATTTAATTGGCGAATTTTGTAACATTTAATTTGAATGTTTAAGAAAGATTAATTAAAGAATAATAATTTTAATTAATACTTAAACTTACTTGTGGTTGTTTTTCTTTAGTAAATTTATAAATAGTTTTCAAAATTTGCTCTGAATTAATCGGTTTATTAATAAAATCAACAGTTCCCACAACTTTTGCTTTGACTCGGTCTAAAACTCCATCACTTCCCGTTAACATAATTACTGGTATATCTTGTAATTTAGAAACTTTTTTGATTTGAGCGCAAACTTCATAACCATTTAAAATTGGCATTCCAATATCTAGAAAAATTAGATTAGGATTAGTATTAATTAAGGTAGGAATTACTTCTAAAGCTTTTTGAATTCCCAAAAAACGATAGTTTGCTTGAGTAATAACCTGTTCCATAATTTGACAGACTTGTGGACTATCATCAATACATACAATTAGGGGTTGATTACTAGAGATTATTTTCTTAAATTGAAAAGAATTGCCAGAGTTATCTTTTTGTGATTTTGGCAAAGTCAAATCTGGAACTTCAATAAAATCTAGGAAACCTTTGTTGTGATAAAGTGCTAAAGAACTAGCTACTTTAGGTAAATCTTTATCCATTTTTATAGCTATATCTCTAAGAGTATTTGTGCCATTAAGAAGACGAACAAAGTTTTGATAAACAACTTGAGGAACTTCTTGAGATAATTGGTAGGGATTTTTAATAATTGGAACATTATTAGGAAAACAATTACCTAATCCTTGTTGTAGCCATTGTAACCATAATGCTGTTGTGGATTGAGCTACAGATTCAGCTTCGATTAAAGTAATCGACATCGGAAAACTATTTTGAGTCAAATCAGAAATAGCTAAAGGTTGAACATCAACACACAAAGGTTCTACATTAGCTTGCTGTAAAATATCAAAGAGAACTTCTTGAATTTTACTAATAATTAATTTTCGTAGTTGTTCTAACTCGACTAGTTGACGTTCCAGTAAAGTCGATAATAAAAAATATTCTTGTGGTTCTATTGAATTGACAGGATTAATATTAATGGCACTAAGATCAATTTGTGGACAATATTTTTTAATATGTCTCTGCCAAGAACGCTGAGGATGACAGCCTCCATCAGCCCAGGTTAGTTGACCAAAATAAAAATAAATTTTCCATTGATTACGACGATTAATAGTTTTAGTTCTTATTTTAGCAATACCTGTAAATTCTTCAGTTTGTAGCTGATGTACAAGACTAGAAATCATAAATTCGTGAGATTTTTTAAGTGATTAAAACTAATTTTAAACTATCATAAAATTGATATGCTTCCGTATTTTTAGCAAAAACTACTTCTAGAAGTATTCAATAATTATTAGTAATTTAAGTATTTTTAGGGAATAAATTGCTCGAATTGACGAGTACCAAAAAATTGACAAGACTGAGAAGCTATGGTGGCTGCATTAGTTAAAGCAGACAAAAATTCTTGTTGAAGAATATAGTGACAAAAAGCACCATGAAAAATATCTCCAGCTCCTAAAGTATCTATAACTTTTACTTGCTGAATTTGTATTTCTCCACTATTTTCTTGACTAAAATATTGAATTGGTTCTGCACCATTAGTAATAGCAATATAAGGAATATGTAGTGATTTTAAGTAAGTAAAAACATCGGCGATATTATAACAATGAGGAGGATAAAAATCAGCCGAACAAATCACATAATCAGCGTAAGGTAAAATTTTATCTAAGCCTGGTTTCCAACTACCACCATCGATAACAATGGGAATGTTTTTTTGTTTTGCTTGTTGGGCAATTATTTCACTAAGATTAATTTGATGCCCATCAATTAAAACTACGTCGATTTCCTGTAGAATATTTTCTGGTAATTGTTCAACGGTGGCTTGTATTTTAGTAGCATTGATCGAGACGACTGCTCTTTCTCCTGTAGATTGTGAGACAAAAATTGAAGATAAAGGAGGAGAAGACAATATTGATTGAGCTAAATCACTAATTTCTAGCGAATAATTGCTTAAATCTTGATAAATAAGCTGACTGAGAGGATGGTTACCCACAACACTGATTAATTTAGCTTGATTACCCAAACAGCTAAAAGTTACAGCAGCATTAGTGGCGGGTCCACCAGAGGCAATAATTTGCTCTAAGGCAACAATTTTTTGGTTACTTTGAGGTAAATTAGCAACTAAATAAATTAAATCTAAAGTAGTTAAACCAACAAATAGTCCTTGAAACTTCATGATGAAGAAGAACAAGAGAAATCAGCACCTTGAAATCGAGAAGCAACTTGACTGAGATCTAACTCTGGCAAATCAGTAATTTCTAATAATCGTAAATAACCTTTGAAAAAATAGGGCATCAAAGCGCAAGTCAGATCAAAAACATTTTGATTCATGATCAAAGCTAAATCTCGCAGGGTATTTTGCCCATTTAATAATCTTGCCGTATTGCGATAAATAATATCTGGAACGGCTTGGGTTAAGTCTCCATTATGTTTGAGACAAGGACCTAGATTAGGAGAACAAGAAGCAAGACCTTTTCCTGACCACTGTAACCAATTGTGCTGAACTTGCGTTAAAGTGTGTTCTAGATGATCGGGAGCAATAGACATAATAAATCCTTCTTTCAGTAGAGCATGGGAAGATTTCGGTTCACAAGTATACCGAAGAGATTGTTTGTATTCCTGTTGAACCAAATCAAACAGAAGTTCACTAGTTTGCTGTTCAATTAAGGCTTTGATTCGCTCTCGTTTAACTAACTGATATTCGTGAAGGTGGGTAATTAAATAGTATTGTTGGGATAATAAAGCAATTTTGCTGAAAGGTATCTTTTCCATCGATACTTCAGGACAATATTGCAGAAAATTTCTGCGCCAAGAACGATAAATATGAAAGTCGCTTTGAACCCAAACTAGTTTACCTAGAACATAATAGATTTGCCAATGCTTTTTGTTATGAGCATCTAGAGCAATAATTCCCGTAAATTGCTGCTCTCCAAGCAAAGATAGCTTCCCTAACAACTCGCTTTTTTCTTTCATTACTAAATCTGAAAGTTAAGAATATTAAGCAAAAATATTAATAGAAACATTCAAGATTGATTTCCTCTACTCTGTCTTAACACAGTAGATGGCTATAAGACTTCCGAATATTATCTTAGATTGAAGATGAGTGACAATTTGACGTTAGGAAAACTTTATTTAGTAGGAACACCGATTGGTAATGTAGAAGATATTACTTTAAGGGCGATTCGTATTTTACAAGAAGTAGATTTGATTGCTGCGGAAGATACTCGTCATACAGGAAAATTATTACAGCATTTGCAGATTAATACACCTCAGATTAGTTATCACGAACATAATCAAGCTACTCGTATTCCAGAATTATTAGCTCAATTACAGGAAGGAAAAACCATTGCCATAGTTAGTGATGCCGGAATGCCAAGTATTTCCGATCCTGGTTATCAATTGGTTAAAGCTGCGGTTGAATTAGGTATTGAGGTAGTTCCAATTCCTGGCGTTACCGCAGCAATTACTGCTTTGACTGCTTCTGGTTTAGCTACAGAAAGATTTGTGTTTGAAGGTTTTCTACCTTACAAAAATAAAGACAGAAACACTCGCCTTGATGAAATTAAAATTGAAAGTCGAACGATGATTTTTTATGAAGCACCCCATCGTTTATTACAAACATTAAAAGATTTAGAACAAGTTTTAGGTTCAGAAAGACAAATAGTATTGGCTAGAGAACTAACTAAACTTTATGAAGAATTTTGGCGAGGCACAATTGCAGATGCGATCGCTTTGTATACTGAAGTACGTCAACCTAAAGGAGAATATACTTTAGTGGTTGCAGGTAAACCAGTAGCAACGAACGTAACTTTATCAGAAACAGAATTAAAAAATCAGTTAGAGCAATTATTGCAACAAGGGATGAGTAAGTCTCAAGCTAGTCGTCATTTAGCTAGTTTAACGACTAAGTCTCGCCAAGAAATTTATCAAATTGCGGTAGCCATGGATGAACAAAACTCTGAAAGTTGATAGTTTTTTTGACTCTCTTCTACTTAGTTGATTTCCTGAGCAAGTTGTTGACTAAATCAGCCAAATGTTTAGCACTATCAATCATGGCTAAATTTTTAGCTTTAGTTGCCATTGCATCTAATTGAGAAGGAGAACGCAATAATTTTAAGACAGTTTCTTGCAAAACCTGAGCGGTTAATTCCGATTGAGGCAAAACTAATCCTGCACCAGCATTAGCAAAGACTTGAGCGTTATAAGTCTGATGATCTTCGGCTGCATAAGGATAAGGAATTAAAATTGCTGGAGTACTGGTAATAGCTAGTTCAGTTAAAGTTCCTGCACCAGCACGACTAATTACTAAATTCGCTCTTTGTAATAGTCCTGCCATGTTTTCATAAAAAGGCAAACAAATATAATGAGGATGTTGAAAACTTTGCACATCTGGGTCTTTTTCTCCTGTGAGATGAACGATGTACGCTCCCAAATCCAACCAAGCAGCAGCAGCTTGTCGTACTAATTGATTGACCGCCACTGCACCTTGAGAACCTCCTACAACCACAATTAAAAGTACATCAGGCGGAATCGCTAAATCTAAATTTTGACTGCTCAAAAACTGTGATCGTACAGGGGTACTAACATAACAAGTTTCAATGTTAGGTAAATACTGAGCAGTTCCTTCAAAACCCAAAGCCACAACATCACACCAACAACTCAACCAACGAGTAACCTTTCCAGGAATATAATTTGATTCGTGAATAATGGCTGGAATATTCTGTAAACGAGCAGCTAAGATGGCAGGAGCAGCAATATAACCACCTGTAGTAAATACAGCATCAATTTGGTATTTTTTAATTAGTTGGCGCACTTGAAAGACTGCCATCACAAAACGAGCAAGGATGGGAAGAGTTTTTAATCCCAACCGTTGTTGAAATCCTTCAATATTAATAGTGTGTAGAGTATAGCAGTCAGGAACTAAAGTTTTTTCTAGACGATTAGTAACTCCTAACCATTCGATTTGATAATCAGATAATTGTTCGACTAAAGCTAAGGCAGGAAATAAATGTCCTCCTGTACCACTAGCTGCAATGAGTAAGCAAGTAGATTGTCTGGACACGGTTATCAGTGACTAAAGTTTACACGATTAAATCAAGCCTATTTATAACAGTTTTCAGCCTAGTTTTTTAAAGCGGTTTGCCTTCGGCAGCGCATAGGCAGTCTAACCCAAGCTCATTGTAGCTTCAAGTAATTATTATCTAAAAATTTTATTTTATATAAATTATTCTTGTGATTGTGAAGAAAATTAATAAGTAAAAATTTACTGTAAAAATCACGGAAGTTGTTAATTATCAATTAATCCTTAGTAATCTTAACTAATTAGTTATACACAAAACCTCAATCGTAAATTTACCCAGGTAATTCACATATTATTTACATAATCTCTACCAATAATTACATAAACTTTACAGTGTTCAGAGATTTTCACTTATATACTGAGATTAAGAAATTTAAATGATTTCCAAATTATTGAACAATCAATTAATTAAATCAGCAAATTTATGGAAAATATTAATAATTATTTGAACGCAATTCAACAAGAAATAATTGCTGAAGAAAAAACGGTCAAAGTTGCTAGATTAATCATTTTATTAACCAAGATAGAAAAAGAATTAAATACGGTTAAAATGACTTTAACAAAACTTCATTTGCATCAAAAGAGCTACAAACAAGATTCTCCTCTTGCAGAACAAATTGAACAAAAACTTGAAACAGTTGAACAACTTTTAGCAAAAATACGTAAAGCTAGATTGAATTTAAATTATTATTTTATTTAATTCATTCTTTTTGGATTTAAAAATGTTTTTAATAAACAAAATCAGTCTGCTTTAGGCTGATTTGTGATTTTTATATTTATAAAAATTTTTATTAATTAATTTAAACTAATTAAATCTCAAAACTATCTTTTCGTTTTTATGTCAACTTTATAGCCAGTTCTTTTTGAAATCAACTAATAAATTTACTATTTATTTTCAATTTTCACAAAAAAATTATTAATAATTTTGACAATTTTCTCTGCTGCTGTACCATCACCAAAAGGATTAATTGCTGTTGCCATATTTTGATAGATAATTTTATTAGTTAATAATTCACTAGCTGACCTAAAAATTTCTTGAAAATTTGTGCCAATTAATTTAGCTGTTCCTGCTTCAATAGCCTCTGGTCGTTCCGTAGTTTCTCTTAAAACTAATACAGGTTTACCTAAACTAGGTGCTTCTTCTTGTAAGCCTCCAGAATCAGTCAATAACAAATAGCATCTAGAAATAGCACCTACTAATTGAGCATAATCAAGCGGTTCAGTTAAAAATACTCGTGGATGATTACCTAAGAGAGCTTGAAGCGGTTCTCTAACTATAGGATTGCGATGTAAAGGTAATAGTAAAGCTACATCAGGAAAGTTTTCTAAAATTAAACGAAACCCCTCCACAATATCTTTAAGAGGTTCTCCCCAATTTTCTCGACGATGTACCGTAGTTAAAAGTACCCGATATTTCTCCCAGCTTAAGCCAGGAATGTTACATTCTGGTTGTTTTTTTGCCACCGTTAATAAAGCATCGATGACCGTATTTCCTGTATGATAAATTTCTCCCGTAACTCCAGAATTGTGTAAATATTTAACTGCTAATTGGGTAGGTGCAAAATGCAGTTGAGTTAATTGAGAAATTAAACGACGATTTGCTTCTTCTGGATAAGGATTAAATAAATCATTAGTGCGTAAACCAGCTTCAACATGGCCCACAGGAATTTTTTGATAAAATGCTGCTAAAGCTGCTGCAAAGGCTGTAGTGGTATCTCCTTGCACCAAAACTAATTGGGGTTTAATTTTTGTAAAAATTTGTTCTAATCCTTGCAAACTATTAATTGTAATTTCGGTTAAAGTTTGCTTGGGTTTCATGATATTTAAGTTTTGCTCTGCTTCCAACTCAAATAGTTGCATGACTTGTTCAACCATCTCTTGATGTTGTCCCGTCAGAATCAAATGAGTTTTGACTTGAGGTAAATTGCGAAGTTGTTGAATTATTGGAGCTAGTTTGATTGCTTCTGGACGAGTTCCTAAAGTCACGCAAAGTGAGAAGGTTGAGACAGTCATTACAATAATGTACAGTTTTGATTTTTATCTAAAAAGACGAAACAATGATTACACAGTAAGGGAAGATTACTTGAACTCACTTCGGTACGAACATCACTAGCACCCAAAATTTCCTCTGTAAAGAAACAAGAGAATCCCTACCCGCACCGCATTCGTCATTTTACTCTATGTTTTGGAAAATGGGATTAATTCTTGGGAAAATATTGAACTAAAAAAACCCAGTTCGTACTGGGTTTGATGGACTAATCATCTACAAATTTGATCTAATTGAAAAAAAACTTTAAATTGTCAGAATGGTTCTAAGGTTTGAATTTATAAATTTTCTGACCTAAGAATTACACAACTTAATCAGCTAGATAAGTCAAAGCACAGGTTAGGGGACAAGAAGCATAAACAGAATTGTTACTTGATTTTGCTTCTCCATGTAACCAATTTAACCAACTTACTTGTTCGGGATGAATTCCTTTTGCAGTAAGAACTGCTGCACCGATCGCTACTATTAAAACATTAATTGCACATATACTTCCTGTTACTAATAAAACAGCAGTAGTCGGTAAAACAGTTTGTAAAATAATTGTTAAAAGTGTGCCAATTGTAACAATAAGAACTCCTACAGGAAAACCTACTACCAGCAGACAAACTGTCAGGGTAAAACTCCAGAGTAAAAAACTTTTAACAACTGCTAAATAAGCGTTATTACGCCAATGATTTCTTTGTACTAATTCCATTTTATTACCAGGATATTAACGACAACAACAACAAAAGAAGATTAAGTTTCGGTAATCAACCCGAACAGCCTCGTTAAATTTAAGTATATAAAAGCTTAGAAATTTCAGAGCTTTTTTAAATAAAATTTAACATTATCAATTAAAGGTAAATGTTAATTATGCCCATATAAATGTCGATCCCCAAGGTTTTAAGCTGCGATCTCTTAAAAGATAATACAAAAAACTCACAAAGATTGATTAATAGAATTATCTTCATCCTGATTAAAACTTTAAGTATAAAAACTCATTAATTCAGTCAAGGTTAATTGTTGCACATTTACTCAGTCAATTCTACTAAGTAATTATTCCTAAAGATTTATAAATATCTAATTTGAATAAAATTTTTCAGAACTAAACTCCGATAACTCGCAACTAACTTTTGTAAGAAAAGTTTCGCTTTTTGGGAACAATATCGATACAACAATAACGATGTAATGGCAAAAATATTAATTAGGATTTAAAAATGACACAACCTATAGGAAAACCTTTACCACCACCACCTCCACCGCCTCAATTTGCTCGTCGTAATCATGGCAATTCTAATCAACCACAATCCAATCTTGATGTAACTCAATCAACATCTTCTCATCCTGAACAAACTGCACTTAACACATCAAAAACGATTACTCAAGAAGCACCTCTGCGACCAAAACGCTCTTCTGGTCAACCTTCTTTAAAATTTTTAGTTAAACACGCTTATGAGTTGGGCTATTCTGACATTCACTTAGGAGTTGAAGAAATTCCGAGAATGCGCGATCGCGGTGAGATGGCTTTAACAGAATACCCTAAAACCGACTACAACACTTTTATGAGTTGGTTATACGAAGTTTTAACTGAGGAAGAAGTACAAAGATTTAAAAGAGATTTAGAATTTGACGGCGCAACACAATATGATTTTGCTCGGGTGCGGATCAATATTTTTGATACACTTAGAGGACCAGCAATGGTAATGCGTTTAATTCCTCTCAAGATATTGACGCTCGACGATTTAGGTTTACCTCCCGTATTTCGGGATGTTTCGGACGCTCATAAAGGTTTAATTTTGGTTACAGGACCAACGGGTTCGGGTAAATCTACTACTATGGCTGCCATGGTAGATTATGTTAACAAAGAACACGCCAAACATATTATTACTATTGAAGACCCGATTGAATTTGTTCATAAAAGTCAGAAATCACTAATTAAGCAGAGAGAAGTTGGGATTAACACTCTCAAGTTTGATAATGCTCTCAAAGCTGCCTTACGGGAAGACCCCGATCTAATCTTGGTAGGGGAAATGCGAGACAAAGAAACGGTTAACACTGCTCTGAAAGCTGCTCAAACTGGTCACTTAGTCATGGGAACTCTTCATACGAATAGTGCCATTAAAACTATTGAGCGGATTTTAACTCTCTACAGTGCTGAAGAACAAGATGCCATGCGAGTTGCTATTTCTGAATCCTTAGTAGCGATTATCTCTCAAGGATTATGTCGGACTACCGATGGCAAAAGAGCAGCTTATCATGATATTTTAGTCAATACAGAAACTGTTAAAGATTACATCAAGCAAAGCAAATACGACGAAATTCATGCTCTGATGCAAGATGGAGAATTTGATGGGATGGTTACCACCAATCAATCTTTGTTTAGATTATACGAAGAAGGCAGAATTACCGAAGAAACTGCTTTAGAGCGATCGCCTACACCCAATGAAATGGCAATGATGCTCAGAGGGAGATTTTAAATAGCTAACAATTGGTAATAGGATAAAAAATAGCCAATTAAATATAGGTAATTGTTCTCTTATCACCTATTACTGACCTTGATTTTTTCTCAATCTAATTTACCAAAACTATTTAAAGGCATTGCCCTATTTACACCAGGGGGAGATTTAATTTACGGAATTGACTCAAATAAGCAATCTCAATGGCATATTCATTTATGCATGGGATTGCAAGAAATTTTGAGTTTAACCGAACCTCCCCATTTTTTAATTCCTGGATATACTGCTACTGTAGAACGATGGCTTAATCCTCGTACTCAAACCATAGAGACAATTGCAGAAATTTATCCTGCTGTGCAATGTTATCAATCTTTATTAAAAGTTTTATTTGAAACAGAAGACACAGTTTGGCAAGTAGCACCCTGGCAAGAAGAATATTGCAATTCTTTGATCTTAGAAACTTATCGGGGACAATTTCCTCAGCTTTGGCAAGATCATGATTTAGTCATTCGCTTAGATTCTCAATCTTCTCAAAACACTCAAATTAAATCATTTAATTCTGGCGAACCGAGTTTAGCTTTGCCGATTAATTCTCTGATTAATCAACAAAAAACCGATGGTTGCATTTTACAGTTGTTTATTTCTAACGATAATTCCACCACAGAAAAAACTTTAGCTAGCATCCATCAAATTCTTGAACAAGGTTTAACTTGTCCTTATACTCTTAAAGTAATTGATATATCTAAATATCCAGAACAAGCCGAAAAGTATCACGTTTCTGCTACTCCGACTTTGGTAAGAGTTTGGCCAGAACCTATTAGGCGTATTGTTGGTGAATTAAACGATTTTCAGCGTGTTTTAAAAATTATCTCAAGTTTATGAATCTGAATGAATCAAATTCAGCTTTTTGCCCAAGATAATGGCGAGAGGAAAACTTATGGCTGCTAGATGGATGGTAATAGCAGATAGAATAATTTTAATTCTTTGACCAGCTTAACAGTCATTCAAGCTAAAGTTTCTGGACAATAGCCTAATCCCGTAGTAAATTGTTGGCGAAAAGCTTCTATTTCTTTAGTATCAGGCATTCCATGAGCTACTACTGCTACCTGATAGCGACGCATGACTTCTACAAGAGACTGTCCTGTTTCTAAACTCCAAAATACCATCTGCAAGCGCATCTCTGGGTCATAGGTAATACCTAATTCACTCATAAATGCTCTAAAATCACCATGAAGCTCAGGAGTAAGAGATTGAGGAAATCTAACTTTGACGATCCAGCCGTCAATCTGATGAATAACGGTAATAGAAGCATTTCGGGCGTGCTTCATCGTCCGAAGATAATTTATCGCCCGCAAAGTCAGACTAGCATTGGCTAGAAAGTAGAGGTAATCCATAAACAATTTAGTGAAGCCTTACTTAGTCTAGTGTTACAAAAAACTAAACCCTTCGCCTAGGGGAAAAGCACCCGATTTTCTGAGCGTACTATAGGGGATATCACCCATTTTTCACAATGAAATTGAACTACTACTTACAGTATGAATTCCGATAAATTGCTTTCTAGCTATGGCTACGAACTACCTTCAGAATTAATTGCTCAAACTCCAGCCGTTCCAAGGGATAGTTCTCGTTTGTTGGTAGTGAATTCATCTACTACCCAATTTCACGGTCGTTTTTCTGATTTAATTGATTGGTTATTACCAGGAGATTTGTTGGTTCTGAACAATACTCGGGTAATTCCTGCTCGTTTATATGGTCATAAGACGACAGGCGCGCCTGTGGAAATTTTACTGTTAGAAGAGAAAAAAGACAATTGCTGGTTAGCTTTGGTAAAACCAGGAAAGCGTTTTAAGTTGGGAACAGAAATTTATTTTGATTCAGTTAACAATCGTGTAACCAACCAATTTAGATTTAAGGCTCAAGTAATCGAGCGAGACGAAGCTACAGGCGGAAGAATTTTACAATTTTTTTGTCCTGAAGGAAGTTCTTTTTGGCAGATGTTAGAGAATTTTGGGCAAATTCCTTTGCCTCCCTATATTAATCCTGAATCTTCTCAATCAGAACCGACATCTGCTCAACCATCTTTTGGGAAGCAAGAGGACGAATCAAATTTATCACCCTTGTCCTCACAATATCAAACTATCTTTGCTCAAAAACCTGGAGCGATCGCAGCACCAACAGCAGGATTGCACTTTACTGAAGAATTATTGCAAAAATTACAAGCTAAGGGTATTAATCAAACTTATTTAACTCTTCATGTGGGAGTAGGGACATTCCGCCCTGTAGAGGTAGAAAATATCACTGATCATGCGATGCATCAAGAATGGATTGAATTGCCATTAGCAACAGTTGAGCAAATCAACGCTACTAAAGCTAGAGGAGGAAGAATTATTGCTGTAGGAACAACTGTGGTTCGAGCTTTAGAGGGGGCTGCCAAAGTTGCTCAAAATCAACCATTAAAACCGTTTCGCGGTAAAACCGATCTGTTTATTTATCCTGGTTATCGTTGGCAAGTTGTCGATGGCTTAATTACTAATTTTCATTTACCTTATTCTAGTTTGTTGATGTTGGTTAGTGCTTTGATTGGTAGAGAACGTTTACTCGCTTTGTATGATGAAGCGATCGCAAAACAATACCGTTTTTATTCTTTTGGTGATGCTATGTTAATTTTGCCTGAAGCTAAACTAGGTTAATTATTCTATGAAACAAATAATTGCTCCACTCAAACCCTACTTACGTTGGTTTATTTTGGGTGGAAGTTTGTTTTTTCTCCTGAAAACTTTTAAGGATCGCTTTGCAGAAGTAACAACCATTAGAGTAAGTTCTCAAGGATGGTGGCTGCTAGTGGCTGCCTTAATAATTACTCTAGTAGCACATATTTGGTCTGGTTATGTTTGGACTTGGATATTAGCAGCTTTTCGGCAATCTCTTGGTAATTTGTGGGGCATTAAAATTTATTTAATTACTAACATTGCTAAATATTTACCTGGTAATATCTGGCATTTTTATGGACGTATTTCAGCGGTATCTAAGGCTGGTGGTTCTTTAGGCGTAGCTACTTTAAGTGTTTTACTAGAACCATTATTAATGGCAGCAGCAGCTTTACTGATTGGCTTAGTCAGCAGTTTGATGGGTTGGATTGAAACCAGTTTTAGTGTTCAAGTGTGGAGTTTACAAATTTTGGCTTTAATTGCTGTTTTGATTGGTATTCATCCACGAATTCTCAAACCAATTTTGCAGCGTTTAAGTGCTAGTCAAGGACAATTGACCGAAGGCAATCAAGTTAATTTTAATACTTATCCTCTCATTCCGTTACTAGGAGAAATTGGCTTCATTTTATTGAGGGGAATAGGTTTTATTTTGACTGTTTTGGCTTTATCTTCTTTCACACCTGAGCAAATATCTAGCTTAATGAGTGCTTTTAGTTTTGCTTGGTTACTAGGCTTAATTATTCCTGGTGCGCCTGGAGGTATGGGTGTATTTGAAGCTACTGCGATCGCTCTGTTAGCCAATTCTCCCATTTCTCAGGGAGTCATTTTAGCTGCTGTGGCTTGTTTTCGTTTAATAAGTATTCTAGCAGAAGCGATCGCAGCTGGCTTAGCTTGCTTGATCCCTCAATTTAAAACTTAGAAAATTTGTAAAAATATTGTCCAATTAAATTGCTTTGGTTTTCAATTCATTGATAATTTAAGCTCTGAAAATTATATTTTCGTCATCAAAAGAATTATTGCTACCAATTATCTGTAACAAACTTAAATCAAAATTGGATAAAATTTTTTGAGCTACTGGTTGAGCCACGGGTATTACTGATAATCGATTACCTTTTTTTATTACCAATAACTCATTTTCGCTAAATTCTTGCTTTAATTTACTCAAAGTAATAATCTCAGGAAAAATTTGCACAAATTCAACTACTACTGTTTGCCATCGAGGAGATTCTCGAGTTGATTTGGGGTCGTAATATTTACTATCAGGAGCAAATTGAGTAGGATCGGCAAGATTATTTTTAACTATTTTCATCAAGCCGACTATTCCAGGATGTTTAGTATTGGAATGATAAAAAAAAGCCAAATCTTCGGGTTGCATTTGTCTTAAAAAATTCCGAGCTTGATAGTTACGAACTCCATCCCAAATTGTTTGTTTTTCCCGAGCTAAATCGTTGATGCTGTAGACATCAGGTTCGGATTTCATTAACCAATAATTCATTTTTGTTTATTGACAATTATTATTTAGTTGAACAATAATTCGATCTTCTTTTCCTGTTGCCCAATTAGCAAAACGTCTAGCTAAGGGAGGAACAAACAATAATGGACTAGTAAAACCATTAAAAACATAAATTCCCGACCAATTTTTGATATTACCAATTACAGCAATTGAATTAGTAGTAAAAGCTACTAAACAATGATGACAATTTCCTGGAATGTTTTCAATAAAAGGTAAAATATTAGCTACTTGTTGACGAATTTTTGCTTCTGCCAAACTCTTGTCAAACTTGGCATCTGGATTAGTTACAATCGCACTAATCTGACCGATACATAAACTGCCATCCAGAAACTGAACTGCACCTGTATCTAAAATAGATTGTATGGGTTGATCATCTAATTGATCCCAAAGAGATTGTTGTTCTATTTCACTAGCAGTTGCTTCTAAAGCAAATCTTTGTTGTCTGGCAGGCATGACAATAGAACGCAATTTAAAATCTACAGGGGGAGTTGTAATCAATTGGGCATGGGTAAAATAATTTTTGACTCCAATTCCAGATTGTTTAAACAGTGAACGGGTTAAACCGCCTGCACAAACTACAGTATTAGCAGCGTGATAAGTATTTTGAGGTGTAACTACTCCTTGAATTAAATTGTTACTACCTAGTAATTTAATGACAGGTTCGTAAGCAATTGTGCCTCCGAGACGAAGAAAAGTCTGTTGATAAGCTTGAGTAGTTTTTTGCGGATGAATATGACCATGAGGTAATTTTAATATACACGCGATCGCTTTTGGATTTAATAGTGGTTCTACTTCACAAGCTGCTTGGACATCTAAAAGTTCCGGAGTAATAGCAAACTGAGAGTAATTTTGCACTACTTGGGTAGGGTCATCTTCCTTATCAATAGTCAAGACTAAGTCTAATTCTCTAAATTCTGTATCTGCTTCTAATTCTTCGGATAAATTGCGATGTAACTCAATTCCTTCCTGACAAAGTTGACGAGTTAATTCGGTTGTTCCTGACCAATAAGCTAAACCGCCATAACTGTATACAGTAGCATTATGAGGAATTACATCTTTTTCGAGCAGAAGAACTTTAAATTTTTTTTGACTAAGTTCGTAAGCAAGTGCCGAACCAGTTATTCCTGCACCAATTACTATCCAATCGTAAGTTGTCATTGATTAGTTTTAAATCTTGTTACTGATTGTGTTTTTGATCAGAACAATCTTACGATCAAGACTAGTCTTTTGTTGTAATTATATCAGACATTGCCAACAAGAGCGATCGCAAATTAATCGCAAAAATTTCTTGTGTCAATTAATTAATGATAGGCAAACTATTTCTCCGTGTCCTCGTGTCTCCAAGTCTCCCACTCATTCTTAACCATTAAATTAAACGATTAACAGCTTATCTAACGCCAATCGTCCCACGATTGATTAAAGATAGAAGTATTGGGAAACGCAGTCGGATTTCCGCTTTCATTCAGTTTCTTCTGAAGTGCTTGTAATTCTTTCTCTTTTAAATAAATTTCGTCTACCATTTGATAAGGTAAAATCCCGTGGTCTAAAGCAAAAGCTGCCGTCATTCCTGCTGCTACACCAGAAGACCATTCAAAGGAATGTACTCGATAAGCTGCTGCTGCAATGTGACTAGTTGCAATACTTTTACCAGAAACAATCAAATTATCGATTTTCTGAGGAATCATCGACCTAAACGGAATTTGAAAAGGATAAGCTAGTCCTTGTCCTCTTCTTTCTCCTTCTCTTTCTGTATTACCAGGTTTTTCAGCAGGAGATTCGCTCATACAGGGATGAAAATCAATCGCATAATGACCAATCCCTACAGAGTCAGGATAAATTGTCGAACGAGTTCGACGTTGTAAAGAATCGATATCAACATTTCTATTAAAAACAGCTTCTAAACCATCAATTAACCGCCATAAACTACGATAAGTTGCTGGTGATAAAGTATTGCGGTAATATTCATCTCGATAATCAATTCGGGAAATATCAATCTCGGAGATTTGAAATCCTTGAGAATAACCAGGATAAACTCTACCAATGATTCTTCTTCCTTCCCTCATGTAAGGATATTTAGATAAACCATGAACTGTACCCATTGGTGAATCTAATCCAGTGAGTAAACGATTATTAGGATTAGGTTTTTTTACCCCATCCCCTAATTGGGAATCGGTTGTTCCTTCTACCAACCAATAAAAATAACTAAGGGCGTGTTCTTCTCCTTTCCGTAAGGTTTCTGTTCGTAAACCCCCCATCCAACCATTTGGTTCTAGTTGTCCTGTTGCTTGGAGTTGTTCACGAGTATAAACTAAATTATCTTCGGAAGTTCCTGGACGATAATCATTACCCCAAGTCCAGTTTTGCATCGAAATATCACCAGGGGTTGGTTTTGTGAAAGAAATACCCCCAAATTTGTTTGATTTTCCTTTTTTCGGACTCCAAATCCTTCTGTAGGTAAACACCAAATCAAAACTTGCCAGGCGTTCTAATTCATAACTGTAATATTGATGATGCTGAAGATAGAAAGGAGGCATGGCATGAACTTGAGGTTCTTCGGTTGCCTCCATCGCAAAGGTATAGGTAAATCCCTGAGTACAGTAAGGATCGTTAGTAGAATTAGAAGCAGAAGGTTCATGGGCAGAAATAGGATCGATTCCCAAACGATAGGGAACATCTGCTAAAGCAATAATTTCTCCTGTTTCCGTAGCTTCAATCACATACCAATTGGTAGGTTTTTGAGAAAACTTCGGGACAAAACGAATAATATTTTTCTCAAAACGACTAGAATCTTCGTAGGTATATGCGTCTTTAATTGTTTGGGAAAGAGGTTCGGTATTGAGAGGCGGCGTATTGGGTGCTGGTTGATGTTGAATGGCAACTGCGCTAGTGATTTGTTGCCCGCCATTGACAGTATTAATATCTAAATCTTTAATTACCGTAGAAGGAAACCACTTTAATGTTCCATTTCCTTTTTTGGCTGCATCTTGAAGTTGTTGTGTAATAATGGTATGGGCATCTTTAGGAAGAAAACAAGATTGACTAACCCAACAATCTCCTGGATTTAGTTCACCATAAAATTCTTCAATTCTATTTCTTAATTCCAAATAACCACGAGGATAAAATAGTTGCGCGCGTTGAGTATCTCTTTCATCTAAAGCAGATGTCCCCTGAGAAGAAATTTGTCCTCCCAACCAATCAGTAATTTCCGTCAAACAAACCGTTTTTCCTGCTAGTAAACCTTCATAACTAGCTGCTGCCCCTGCTAATCCTCCTCCAACTACTAAAAGATCACATTCTACTGTTTGGTCTGGATTTGGTGATGAGATTGCCAACAGAGGAACAGAGAATGATTCAGAAATAAATAAACTTAAAGATAGAGTAACAAAGGATTTAAGCCATTGTTTTGTTGGTTTATAGCTCATTATGCTTTTAAAACTTAGAATATTAGTTTAATTTCTTAGTCAATTAGTTAGTTATCTAAACAAATATTTTTAGCACGCTAATAGCTTGATTAAGTTATTTTGTTTTTATTTTTTACAAAAATGTACATACTCAATATTTAGTTAAAAATAACTTAAATAAAAAGATAAAAACCAATCACCCCAAAACAAAGTTAATGCACCTCCTAAAGCTAAAAAAGGACCAAAAGGCATAGGTTGTTTTTGATTGAGTAAACCCAATCCCATCGCAGTAATTCCTACTAAAGCACCGACTCCACAGGCTAGAAAACTAGATAAGAAGACATATTTCCATCCCAACCAAGCCCCAATAGTTGCCATTAATTTTCCATCAGCGTCACCCATAGCTTCTTGTTGAAAAATAATTGAGCCGGCAATTCGGATTATTTCTAATAGCCAAATACCTAATACTGCACCACCAATACCAAACATTAATTGATTAATAATTCCTGTTTCTTTTGCAACTTGTACTCCAATAATTATTTGAAATACTAATCCTAAAACTAAACCTGATTTAGTTAAAGAACTAGGTAAAGTCATAGTGTCAAAATCAATTATAGATAAAACCAATAACCAACTCAGAAAAGCCCAGTAACCAATAGTATAAAGACTATAGCCAAATCGCCAAAAAACTAATAAAAAAATAATTCCCGTAGCTGCTTCTACTAAAGGGTAACGACTGGAAATAGGAGTTTTACACCAACGACAACGACCTTGCAACCATAACCATCCTAATATTGGTATATTCTCAGTTTTTCCTAATCTGTGAAAACATTGAGGACACCGAGAGGGAGGATAAATTAATGAAATACCTGCTGGTACGCGATAAATAACTACATTCAAAAAACTACCAATTGCAGCACCAAAGATAAAGACAAAAATACTGGCAATTACATTTACTAGCGTTTCTACCATAGTCGTAAAAATTTAAATTGTAAGTGCTACGTTAAAAATGCCCACTTACAACTTAAAATTTGCAATTTGTTTGAAAATTGCTTAGTAGATTTCTGCTTCTATTTGATTAATATGAATAAAACATTCTCCTGGTAACAAAATAGGCTTATCTCGAAAAATCAATTGACCTCGATGAGTATCTCTATCTATTGCTACTCCAAATGGTTTTCTATTCATTTTTGAGTGTAAATTGCAATAAGTGCGATAGATTCTCCTAGCTGCTTTAATTAAATTGGGGTCTAAAAACATAGACGATTCCTCTGCCTGGCGATTATGGCTTGGACGTACCGATGAGTAAGGCACTTTAGCGATCCCAAAAATATTCTGTTCCAATCTAACTTAATTTTGGAACTAACATAAAGTTATAAAATGTGAACTTATAACTTATGTTGCGTAATTTTTGGGACTAAACAACTTAGTGTTGTAAAGAGTTTAATCTAGCATTGTCAAGAGTTCGTTTACAAATTTATAAATTTAATGATAAAGATAGATATTACCATCTAAATTAGTTGCAAGCAGCGATTAAATCTAAAATTTCAGAATTCTGCTCCACAAAAATAGTATTAGGATAAATTTTAAAAAGATAATTAATACTTTCTCTTCAATCGGTTATTCTATGACATCTTCTTCCGTCAATCATATTTATCCCGTAATCTGGCAAAACAATAAAGTCTTCCTCATCGATCAAACTCGCTTGCCTGGAGAATATAGTGTAGTAGAGATAAGTCGTTGTGAAGACATGGCGCAGGCAATTCGGACAATGATCGTTAGAGGTGCGCCTGCAATTGGTGTAGCTGCTGCTTACGGAATGTATTTAGGAGCAAAAGAGCTTCAAACAAAAAATAATGAAGTTTTTCTCAAAGAATTAGAGAAAATTGCTCAATTATTACGTGAAACTCGTCCTACTGCGGTCAATCTTTTTTGGGCAATCTCGCGGATGCTCAAAACCGCGTATGAATCAGTTGGTAGTGTCGAACAAATTAAGGCAATTTTGCTAGAAACTGCTCAAGCTATACAAATAGAAGATTTAGAAACTTGTCAAGCGATCGGTGATAACGGTCTAATTGTACTGCCAAGCAAACCAAGCAAACTAACAATTCTTACTCATTGTAATACTGGTTCTTTAGCTACTGCGGGATATGGTACAGCTTTAGGAGTAATTCGTTCTGCTTGGCGAGAAAATCGTTTAGCAAGAGTATATGCTGATGAAACTCGTCCCCGTTTACAAGGAGCAAAACTAACTGCTTGGGAATGCGTTCAAGAGGGTATCCCTGTTACAGTAATTACTGACAGTATGGCTGCTCATTGTATGCAGCAAGGCATGATTGATGCGGTGATTGTTGGTGCAGACCGCATTGCTGCTAATGGAGATACTGCTAATAAAATTGGTACTTATTCTTTAGCAATTGTAGCTCAGGCGCATAATGTACCTTTCTTTGTAGCAGCACCTTTTTCGACAGTTGATTTTAGTATTAGCGATGGTAGTAAAATTCCCATTGAAGAAAGACATCCTTCCGAAATTTATCAAATCGGTAATACAGAAATTTGTGCGTCAGGAGTAGAGTTTTATAATCCTGCCTTTGATGTTACCCCCGCTAGTTTAATTAAAGCAATTATTACTGAAAAAGGGGCAATTCCTCCCCAAGAAATTATTAATTATCATCAAGAACTTGCAATTTAGCTAAAGTAAGATACCAATTTTCAATCAATGTCAAAATTTGAAGAATATAGAAGATGAAAAAATTGACAAGCTCAGACATACACTACAGCAAGAACTCTTTTAAAACCAGGAGTGCCACAACGGCGATCTATTTTGGCTTTAAAAATAGCATTAACTTCGGGATAAAACATCAAGCTCCACCTTGGCGTACTGCACCAAAAATCACTACCAGGGATTGGTTGTAAATATAACGAAGCAATTTCTGAACCTTGAACTAGAGAGGTAACAGGAAAAGAAGGAGAACCAAATTTAACTAGTCCTATTTCTCTGACTGGATTGATTACAATGACTTTACCGCCTCTATCTCGCAACTTAATCAATTCATTCATCAAGCGCGGATGATTGTAAGAAGGGTTATAGCACTACGCATTTAAGTTAGGACATTTATATAATAAAAAGAAAATTTGA
>CAZLUP010000004.1:46489-128750 GCA_964562685.1 uncultured bacterium | reverse complement strand
AGGTAGGACTAGGATTTTTATCATAATCAAATTCAGCAAAGATTACCTTGCCATAGCCAGTAATTAAAGGACAACAAGCATAACCATCGTATTGTTTATCCAAAGATTGAGAAGCCATTAATGAGAGTAAATTTTGAACTAAGACAGGGGCTTCCGAACGTACTGCAGCAGCAGTTTTAGAAGTGGGTAAAGAAGAGGCATCGCCCAGAGAAAAGACATTAGGATAAGTACGATGTTGCAAAGAGTATTTATCTACATCTACCCACCCATCTCCATCAGCTAATTTACTATTTTTAATAAAATTTGGCGCACTCATCGGAGGCGTAACGTGGATCAGATCGTATTTAATTGCTACGTCTGCAACACCTTCAGCAGTGGTAACGGTAAAAATAGCTTCTTTGGTATCAGCTTTAATTGCTTTCAGATTATGACTAGTTTTAAGTTCGATATCCTTGCGTTTGACGATTTCCATTAAAGGTTTAGCATAGGCAGGCACACCAAAAATACCTCCTGCTGCTGTGCAGTAAACAATTTTTGATTTGTTTCTTACTCCCTTATTGCGAAAAGTATCATCAGCTAGATACATAATTTTTTGAGGCGCGCCAGCACATTTGATCTGAGTGTTGGGATAGGTAAAGATGGCTGTACCACCTTGGAAATTGCTAATCATTTCCCAGGTTTTTGGTGCTTGTTCGTAGGCATAATTACTACAAACTCCATTCTTCCCTAACGCCTCTGGTAAACCTTCGACTAGATGCCAGTCGATTTGAATTCCAGGGCAAACTACCAAATAATCGTAGGTAATTTTAGTACCGTTTTGAGTAATAACAGTATTGTTGTCGGGGTCTAAATTTTGACAATAATCTTTAATCCAAGTAGCTTGGGAAGGAATAACTTCTTTTTCTGGTCTAACCGTAGCTTCTGCTTGATATGCACCACCACCAACTAAAGTCCAAGCTGGTTGATAGTAATGTTTGTCCGAAGGTTCGATCAGGGCAAGATCTAAATTTTGATTGGCTGCCAATAGTTGAGAAGCAACGGTAATCCCTGCTGCGCCTCCACCGATGATGACAATTTGATGATGAATTTCTTTGGTTGGTGTAGTTGACATAATTAATTAAAAAGGGCGATCGCAATATCTAACAAAATTCAAGTTATCCAAAAGCCTATTTAAAACAATAGTTACTGAACTAGGTAACCAACAGAAAGGTTCAAAAATTCTTTAGACTTACTGCTTATCAACCCAATTCAGTAACGTTAGTCAAATAAACTTAATTACAGATAGGGAAGTAACAAAATTTTCTTTTCTCCCTATCTTCAGCAACACCTTTTCTATTTATCAGGTTGAGGAGTCATCCGTAAATAAGATTTAATTTCAGTTACTCCTTTGGGGAATTTTTGTTTAGCTTCTTCAGTAGGAATAGAAGGTGCAACTACCACATCATCACCATCTTTCCAGTTGACAGGAGTGGCAACAGAATATTTATCAGTCAGTTGTAAGGAGTCGATGACTCTTAAAATTTCTTCAAAGTTACGTCCAGTGCTAGGTGGGTAAGTAATAGTCAGACGTAACTTTTTATCTGGGTCAATGACAAATACCGTTCTAACTGTTACTTTAGCATTGGCATTCGGATGAATCATGTCATAAAGGTCAGAAACCTTTTTATCTTCATCAGCTAAAATTGGATAATTAACAGTAGTATTTTGAGTTTCGTTGATATCGCCAATCCAACCTTGATGAGAATCAACACCATCAACACTTAAAGCAATTACTTTGACATTGCGTTGATCAAATTCTGGCTTGAGTTTGGAAACTTCCCCTAATTCGGTGGTACAAACAGGGGTATAATCGGCAGGGTGAGAAAATAGCACTACCCAACTGTCTCCAGCCCATTCGTAAAAAGAAATATCTCCCATACTAGAAGCTTGCGTAAAATCAGGTACTTTATCGCCTAATCTAAGAGCTACCATTTGAAGTTCCTCGTGTATTATCTGAGCAATTTTTTATCTTCCCATAAAAACATCTTGGTAAACTTTTGATAGAAAGTTTTGATGGAAACAGTTCAATTAAAAAAAATTTTAATAAATTTGTATCAACAAAGTGACAGATATATCTTTTGATAGTTGATTGATGACTTGCTTGAGTAAGAAAAAAAATGGGTTGATTAGTCAGTGGTGAGAAATAATTAGTTACAGTTGTTAGTAGTATCTACGAACAATTAATCTCGATGCTTTCTTTGGGTCTAATCAATTAGAGGAGTACACTTTCAGACTTCTAGCGCACCTTGGTAAGATAAATAAAAAATCCGTTTAATGAAATTAGTTACAAACAAAGCGATCGCGTTAACTGTCAAAAGTTGGTAATTTTCTAGTCAATAGTTCCTGAGAAACGTTAACATAAATTAACAATAGTGAATCGATCAAATATGGATTAATCACTTTCCCATAACTAAAAGCAATTTTAAGCTAGGAGAGGTAATGCCTAGAGATAACTAGACTGCCTCAAATAAATAGATAAAATTTATTTTCAACCGTAGGAGACTCCCAGAGTGACCAAAAACAATAACAAGAAGTGGCGCAATGCTGGATTATATGTACTATTGGCAGTAGTAGTAGTAGCTCTTGGTACTGCCTTTTTAGATAAACAACCCCAAAATAGACAAACTTGGAAATATAGTAAATTTATTAACGAAGTTGAAACAGGCAACGTAGAAAGCGTCAAAATTAGTGCCGACCGCACTAGAGCAGTAGTGATTGGTCAAGAAGGCAATCCTATTGTGGTTAATCTACCCAACGATCCTCAATTAATCGATATTCTCAGTGAGAAAGGAGTAGATATTGCGGTTCTACCTCAAAGTGATGAAGGATTTTGGTTTAGAGCTTTAAGTAGCCTATTTTTCCCCATTTTATTACTCGTAGGATTATTTTTCTTGCTCAGAAGAGCGCAAAGCGGTCCTGGTTCTCAAGCAATGAACTTTGGTAAATCAAAAGCTAGAGTTCAAATGGAACCTCAAACCCAAGTTACTTTTGGTGACGTAGCTGGAATTGAACAAGCTAAACTAGAATTAACTGAAGTAGTTGATTTCCTTAAAAATGCTGATCGCTTTACAGCAATTGGAGCAAAAATTCCCAAAGGAGTTTTATTAGTAGGACCTCCTGGAACTGGTAAAACTTTACTCGCTAAAGCAGTAGCAGGGGAAGCAGGAGTACCTTTCTTCAGTATTTCTGGTTCTGAATTTGTGGAAATGTTTGTTGGGGTGGGTGCATCCCGCGTCCGCGATTTATTTGAGCAAGCTAAAGCTAACGCTCCTTGTATTGTCTTTATCGATGAGATCGATGCTGTCGGTCGCCAGCGTGGTGCTGGTTTAGGCGGTGGCAACGATGAAAGAGAACAAACTCTCAACCAGCTATTAACCGAAATGGATGGTTTTGAAGGTAATACAGGAATTATCATCATCGCTGCTACTAACCGTCCTGACGTATTGGATGCTGCGTTGTTACGTCCAGGACGTTTTGACCGTCAAGTAGTGGTAGACCGTCCCGATTATGCTGGTCGTCAAGAAATCCTTAAAGTCCACGCTCGCGGTAAAAGTTTAGCTCAAGACGTAGATTTAGACAAAATTGCGCGTCGTACTCCTGGTTTTACTGGTGCTGACTTATCCAATCTCCTTAATGAGGCTGCAATCTTAGCTGCACGCCGTAATTTAACTGAAATCTCCATGGACGAGATTAACGATGCGATTGATCGCGTTTTAGCTGGTCCAGAGAAGAAAAACCGTGTGATGAGCGAAAAACGCAAGCAATTAGTTGCTTATCACGAAGCTGGTCATGCTTTAGTCGGTGCGTTGATGCCAGATTACGATCCAGTCCAAAAAATTAGCATTATTCCTCGCGGACGTGCTGGTGGTTTAACTTGGTTTACTCCTAGTGAAGACCGCATGGAGTCTGGTTTATATTCTCGCTCTTACCTACAAAACCAAATGGCAGTAGCTTTAGGTGGTCGTATTGCTGAAGAAATTATCTTTGGTGAAGAAGAGGTTACGACAGGTGCATCTAACGACTTACAACAAGTAACCAGAGTTGCTCGTCAGATGGTTACTCGCTTTGGCATGAGCGATCGCTTGGGGCCTGTAGCTTTAGGTCGTCAAAGTGGTAACGTTTTCCTTGGTCGTGATATTGCTTCCGACCGCGACTTCTCTGATGAAACCGCAGCAGCTATTGATGAAGAAGTACGTAACCTAGTCGATCAAGCTTATCGTCGCGCTAAAGAAGTGTTAGTTGGTAATCGTCACATTCTGGATAAGTTGGCAGATATGCTAGTAGAAAAAGAAACTGTAGACTCAGAAGAATTTCAAGATTTATTGGCTAACAATGATGTCAAAATGGCAGCTTTAGCTTAACCGTAAAATCTAATTAAAAATAATTAATTCGATGCAGCATCTTTTGATGCTGTTTTTTTTTGGCTCAAATTTAAATTAAAATAATAGTAAAATGGCAATTGTTTATACTAAGTTTTCTTGAGTCATTTTAAATAAATAAAAATTTAGAGAAATTTTTCAAATTATAACTTAAAAACTTTTGTCACATTTCTCTGTTTTTAATATCTTTAAATATATCTAATAAAAATTTCTATAAAGCGATCGCATTTTTTTACTCTTAATTCGGCTGCATCTTTGATAATAGTTGTTCCTTTGGCGAAGGCTGCTGCTACAACAAGAAATTGAATGGTTAAGTTGTGTTGATTATGAAAGTTGATTGGGTTAAAAGTTAGGTTAAGCATGGCTTTCAATCAGTTATCAGTTATCAGTTATCTTTATCAGTGATCTGAAACTGGACATATCAAAGATTGAAAATCTTGAAAGGGTAGAAGTAGAGAAGCTGTGTTTACCCCAAAATTCAACCATGTTTATTGAATTTTACGGCCTAGTTTAATCCAAACCAAAATATTTTAATTTTGCTTCAAAAATCAATTGGTCTTGCAAATAATACCCCAATCGAACTAAGCTATAAAAAATGGGGGGTAGAGGTATAAAGCTACGATTAATCTATAGCGTGCTACTTATGGTTATCCCCCTCAAAAGCTAACTATTTTTAACCACTGCACCAAAACAAACAATCATAAATAGTATGTTGAAACAAGCTATTGCAAAAATCAAAACTTGGCTTCCTGTCTCTGAAGTTCATGCACACTGCGATGGACCTTGTGGTGTTTACGATCCTGCTGCTGCACGTATCACTGCGGAAGCAGTACTTTCAATGACTAAAAAAATTCTTGACTTAGAGATGCCAGCTTCTGGCGATAAAGCAGCTAATATCGCTTACCAAAATACTTTATCTCGTTATATTGCGATTAAAGAAGAACAAGCGCAAAAAACCAAGGAAGAATTATTAATTCTGTGGACGGACTATTTCAAACCCGTACATTTGGAAAAATATCCCGATTTACATGATACTTTTTGGAAAGCAGCTAAACTTTGTTCTGCTTGTAAAGTCGAAGTTAATCTCGAACACGCTAATGAATTAATGGACGCTGTTCAAAAAATTCATCAAATGTTCTGGGCTACTAAAGATCGTGATGTTAACTGGTACAAAGCTAGCTAGTTAATTAAAGGGATAAAAAAAATAAGGTGCGTTAATCAATCATTAGCGCACCTTTTTAGTTATTGATCTGCGGAGGCGACAACAGGGCTGAAAAATAAGCAGAGAAGAAGATCGAGAAAGTCAATCTCCCAAAGCCTTTACAAGATGTATCGGTTCTAACCCTATGACGTAGTGCTATAGTAATTTTTCAATTTCGGCTTGGTCTTGTTTGAGTTGATTAATGATATCTTTGTAACTGTTAATCTTTTGTTTTACTTCATTCAATTGTTGGTCAGTTTTTTGGACAATTGCATCTAATTCGATTTGATATTTTTGGCTGGTTTCATCTAAACTTGTAATTAAAATTTGTCCTGCGCGATCGCATAAATGCCTAACTAAAGATTGATATTTGCTATCAACTATTCTTTTTAATTCTTTGGTTTGTTGTTTGATCCGTATTGTTTTAGCATTTTGAGCAGTAAATAAATTGATAATTTGAAAAACTACAATTACAAAACCGAATAACTTGCCAGTAACTACAAAAATTGCCAAACCAACAAATATAGCAATAGTTAATCGAAACCAAGTGCTTTGAGTGTAATGATAATCCAACAGAGTTTTACTAGTTTCTTCTACAATTGATATAGAAATAAAATTGTTTAGTTCAAAAGAAGGCTTACTCAAAAGTCTGAAATTAATTGCAGGTGAATCAAGAGGGTTTAGAAATTTTAGTTCTTCTTCTGTGTTTTTTAGTAATTTCGGCAAGCTATTATAATTTATTTGTTTCCATTCTTGCTCAAACCACTGGCTTAAAATTTCCTGGCAAAGATTTAATATATAAGTAGAAATTCTTTGAGAATATTCTTTTTCTTTAATTATTAAATATAAATAGGTTTTGTTATTTGCTTGACATTCTAATGTTTCTGAAGCTTCAATGGCTTGTTGAACCCGATACATTAAACTATTGTCAAGAAAAGGATTCAGCAAATCTAGTTTATACTGATTAATGTTTTGTTTTAAACTTTTAAATAACTGTTGTTGTTCTTTGTTTAGCTTTTGAATAGTTTGATTGAGTTTTTGCTTAAAAATTTCGGGATTTTCTCCTTTTAAAAAATTGTTTTTTTGATGATATATTTTTTGCCAATATCTTTTTTTTTGTTGCTCAAAATACTGAGTCAGATCGACCTTTAGTTGCTGTAAAATATTTTCAATATAATGATCTATTTCTTGGTTAACTAATTGATTGATAAACTGATAGTATTGATTTAAGGCTTGATCGCATTCCAAATAATTATTAGAATCAAGTGTAATTGAAAACTGTTTAATTACTTGCTTATAATTATTGTTTTGCCAAGTTTGTAACAAAGTAAGATGAGTTTGATTTGCTGAATTTTCTTCACTAAAGCTATTTTTTATTATAATTAAAGCTAGTTCAATTTGTCTGAGATTAGCTTGTTCAATTAATTCTGTTGTTAAACTAGAACTTGATAGCTTAGAATCATAAATTAAACACAATAGCTCAGAATGCTTATAGATTTGCTCAACGTCTTGGTTTAAATCAACAATTTCAAAATTTAAATAACTAACTAAGCTATATTTTTTGCTGTGAAAATTTTTAATAGCTTCTAAAATCTCAATTGAATAACCAGCTAATTTAATTGTAATTTTTTTCTGATGGCACTGCTCAATAGACTTCGCTACTACTGCAATTAATGGCTCGTAATTAGAGTAAGATTTCAATTGCTTACCAAGATAAATTTCAACTATTTTGAGCTTGTCAATTAATTTATATAAGCTTGAAGTCATTAGTAATATTTTGGTTTGAGGAAAAGCTAGTTATAAATATTTAATAGTTAATCAAACTAATTTATGTATTAAACACTGATCGTTAAATGAAATCAAGTTAATTTTGTTAATTTTAATTCAGACTAATTTTCTGAAAAATTAAAATTTTACTTGCATTCATGAAAATAAAGATTAAAATTGCTAACTACCAGCGTTATTGAAACAGATGATTTCATTGCTAATCTCTCTGAATTATTTTGCGGTTGCACAGCCAGGAGTTGAAAGCCAGACTCAACCTATACCCATTCTCCACAAAGCACCAAAAACCTATCAAGGGAAGATTAACAACCAAGATAGTCATAGAGTTTTAATAACTCGGTTAAATCCTAATCAGTTGCACGTAAGAAATGAACGCAGGTTTTCTGCTGATTGTCAAAAAGAGCCTTGTTTACCTACTAGTTATTTAATAACTCAAGAACGCAACGGCGAAATCAGAGAATTTACTATTCCTGAAAATAACCCTAATTCTACTGAACCAACTACACCAACTCCTGTAGAACAAGTTGATGTTATCGAAGTCATTGCCGATCGCCAAGAGTATAATAATCAACAACAAGTAGTTACGGCTGAAGGTAATGTAGTAATGAACTTTGCTCAGGCTGTTTTAACTGCGGATCGTCTCCAAGTTAATTTAGCAGATCGCATTGCTGTAGCTCAAGGAAATGTTGTGCTAACAAGAGGACAACAAGTATTGCGAGGAGAAAAATTTGAATATTATTTAGTTCAGGATCGAGGAGTAGTTATTAATGCCCAAGGAGAAGTAGATCAAGCTACTCTCAACCGCGATTTCTCCGCCAGACTCCCAGAAAGTAAAATTATTCCTGAGACTACCTTAAGCGATCGCTTGACAACCACTCAACCTTTAACTGATGTCAGTGCAGCAGAATCGATTGGTATTTCTGTAGGAAGTAACAGAGACTATCGCATTATTGGTGGCAATAATCAGCAAATGAGTGGAGGACAAATTAATCGACTGCGATTTGAAGCAGCCAGAATGGAGTTTGACAACAATAACTTTACTGCAACCGATTTTCGTTTAACTAACGATCCATTTTCACCTCCAGAGTTGGAATTAAGAGCTAAAACAGCCAATTTTACCCAAACTGCGCCTCAAGTTAGCGTTCTGACCACCGAAAAATCTCGGATAGTCATTGATGATAGTTTTACTGTCCCTTTATTACTTAATCGGTTTGTTTTAGATAATCGTCCTCGTCAACCAGGAATTGTTAACTTTGGGTTTGATGGTGAAGAAAGGGGAGGTTTATATCTTGAACGTAGTTTTCAGCTAATTGAGACAGAAAAAACCAATTGGGAAATTACGCCTCAATATTTCTTACAAAAAGCTCTTTTTCCCACCGCTTTTGATTTTAGTGATGAAGATGATGGTGGAGTTTTCAATCCTTCAAGTTTGGGACTACAAAGTCAGTTGACTCATACTTTTTCTCCCCGCACCAGTTTACAAGCTAGACTCGGTTTTACTAGTTTAGATCCTGACGATTTTGAAGATGAATTAAGAAGTAGAGTTGCTTTTAATCAACAATTAGGTAATCTGGCTAATCCTCATACCTTCAGCTTACAATACAATTTTCGCGATCGCCTTTTTAATGGTTCTCTTGGTTTTCAAACAGTTTACAGTAGTCTTGGTGGAATTATTACCTCACCCAATATTACTCTAGGAAAAACAGGAATCAATCTTACTTACCAAGGATCGATTCAAAATATTAGTGCGGATACAGATCGAGAAGACTTACTCGAATCCAATCGAGATAATGACCGCATTAATCTTACCCGTTATCAAACAGCAGCCTCCCTTAGTAAAGGTTTCCTGTTGTGGCAAGGGAAAGCATTAGCACCAACTCCCAACCAAGGTTTACGTTTCACTCCTACTCCTGTAGTTCCTTTTCTTCAACTCAACACAGGAATTTCTGGAGTCAGTAGTTTTTACAGCAACGGAGATGATCAACAGTCTTTACAAGCTAACATCGGCATTGAGGGACAACTGGGTCATTTTTCCCGTTCCTACTTGGACTATACAGGATTTAGCCTGACCTATTCTCAAGGAATTCGTGGCGATCGCTCTCCGTTTTTGTTTGACCGTTATGTTGACCAAAAAACTCTATCTTTAGGACTTAATCAGCAAGTATATGGACCAATTCGAGTCGGAGTCCAGACTTCTTTGAATCTTGATGATAATGAAGAAATCAGCACTGATTATGTTTTAGAATACAGTCGCCGTACCCACAACATCACTCTTCGTTACAATCCTGTCTTAGAAATTGGTTCAATTAATTTTCGTATCAATGGTTTTAATTGGCATGGCGATGCTAGACCCTTTGTTAGTCCTGTCAATCAAGGAGTAAGTCAGTGATCAGTTACCAGTGACCCGTAGGGGAAGTTCGCGCTTCCCGAAGGGTACGAAGTACTGCCCTTACAGTTACCAGTTAATTAATGTTCATTGTCTTCTTTTCTCCCCATCTCCCCATCTCCTAGTCTCCCTTTTCCTTTTCCCTAAAATTGATCCTTGTGCTTGTAAAGACTGCTACTTCAGTTTGATGCGATCGCGTCTACAATATGTCAAGTTAGTAGAGATTTAAAAATATTCAAGATTAGTCTCGTTCCAAGAGATGAAATTTAGAGGTTTAGTAACTAACCTGAAAATAGCAATTATTATCTAATTATATAAAATAAGTTTCAAATTTCTGACTAATTTATAAATTTTACTTATAAAAATCGTCATTTAAGACTCAAGATATTTTATGAATACAGCCCAAACTAATCAATCTCAACCTCATGTAGTTATTGTCGGTGGCGGATTTGGTGGTCTTTATGCAGCCAAAGCTTTAGGCAAAGCTCCTGTCAAAGTTACTTTAATTGATAAACGCAACTTTCACCTTTTTCAACCCTTACTCTATCAAGTAGCAACGGGTAGCTTATCCCCTGCAGATATTGCCTCTCCTCTTCGAGTCGTTTTGGGTAAAAATAAGAATACCCACGTTTTATTAGACCGAGTTATCGACCTTGATCCCCAAGCGCAAAAAGTTTATCTCCAAGACCATCCCGAACTCGATTACGATATTTTAATTGTTGCTACAGGAGTATCTCATCATTATTTTGGTAACGAACATTGGCAAGCTACTGCACCTGGATTAAAAACTGTGGAAGATGCGTTAGAAATTCGCCGACGTATCTTTTTAGCTTTTGAAGCAGCAGAAAAAGAAACCGATCCCGAAAAACGACAAGCTTTTTTAACCTTTGCCATTGTCGGAGGAGGTCCCACAGGAGTAGAATTGGCTGGCGCGATCGCAGAAATTGCTCATGGTTCTCTTAAAGACGAATTTCGCAATATTGATACAAGTGAAACTCGCATTCTTTTATTAGAAGGAATGGATCGCCTTTTACCGCCTTATCCTGCTGAATTATCTGCTAAAGCACAGTCTTCTTTAGAAAAGCTAGGTGTTACAGTTAAAACCAAGGCTTTAGTAACTGAGATTGCTGAGGATGTAATTACAGTTAAGTACAGCGATTATAGCGAACAAATTCGTTCTAATACTGTTTTATGGGCTGCTGGTGTCAAAGCTTCCAGAATGGGCAAAGCTTTAGCAGAGCGAACTGGTGCAGAATTAGACCGCGTTGGTAGAGTAGTGGTTGAACCAGATTTAACGATCGCAGGATATCCTAATATTTTTGTAATTGGCGATTTAGCTAATTTTCCTCATCAAGGAGACAAACCTTTACCAGGAGTAGCACCAGTCGCTATTCAAGAAGGAGAATACGTTGCCAAACTAATTGCCAAACGGCTCAAAAATCAAACTATGCCTCCGTTTAGATATTTTGATGTGGGAAATCTAGCGGTTATCGGGCAAAATAGGGCTGTAGTTAATCTCGGTTTTATTAAACTTTCGGGACTATTAGCTTGGTTGATTTGGGTGTTTGCCCATATTTACTATTTGATTGAGTTTGATAATAAATTAGTAGTTATGGTGCAATGGGGTTGGAATTATTTTACGAGAGGACGCGGAGCGCGTTTAATTACTGATCAAAAAATTACTCCCGATGGCAAACAGGTAGAAACTGAAGCTAATCAATATCAACTCTTGAAAAATTAAAAATTATATTAATGGTAGTAGAAAATTCTCTAAAATTGGTTACTTATAGCTCAATTGAGGCAGCAGCAAAGCGTCTACAAGGACAAGCACATCGTACACCAGTTTTAACTTCTACTACCGTCAACACGTTGGTTGGCTCTGCGCCATGCGATGACGCATCCCCCAATGTCAACAAATTCACTAACGCTGAAGTATTTTTCAAATGCGAAAATTTTCAACGTACCGGTTCATTTAAATTTCGTGGTGCTTATAATGCTCTTGCTCAACTATCCCCAGCACAAAAACAATTAGGAGTCATTACTTATTCTTCAGGAAATCATGCTCAAGCGATCGCCTTAGCTGGTAAATTACTTAATATTTCTACTACGATTGTGATGCCTAGCAATGCTCCACTAGTCAAGCAAGCAGCTACTCGCGGTTATGGAGCAAACGTAATACTATACGATCCTGCGCAAACAAACAGAGAAGAGTTAACCAAACAACTTGCTCAAGCAAAAAATCTCCTTTTGATTCCACCTTACGATCATCCAGATATTATTGCTGGACAAGGAACAGTTGCCAAAGAATTCATTGAAGAAGTAGGACGTTTGGATTTGTTACTAGTTGGTTGTGGTGGTGGTGGTTTACTTTCAGGAACTGCCATTTCTACTAAAACTATGTTACCTACTTGTCAAGTCATCGGAGTTGAACCAGAACTAGCTGATGATGCCACTCGTTCTTTTAATAGTAAAACCTTACAAACTGTTCACAATCCTCAAACTATTGCTGATGGAGCGCGTACTCCTTTTCTCGGTGAACTAACTTTTTCGTTAATCTTGCATTATGTAGATAGCATGGTGACAGTATCGGAAGAAGCGATTGTTCAGACCATGAAATTTTTATGGTCGCGTCTCAAAATTGTCGTTGAACCGACAGGAACTTTAGGTACTGCTGCGTTGCTAAACCATAAGATTGAGGCAAGAGGAAAACGAATTGGTGTAATTATTAGCGGTGGCAATGTAGACCCCGACGTAAAATATTAACAACTATTTATAAATTGCTATAACTAAATCTAGTATGATTGCTGACAAATTATCTATTTGAGAAGTAATATTTGAAAGCTTGGGAAGATGCTATCCTTCAACCGTTGGCAGAAACGTTTGATCTTTATTTATCTACCTTTAGTTGCCTTTGTAAGTATTATCATTGTTGCTTGTAGTAACACTTCGGATTCCAATTTATCCCAAGTTAATCAATCGATTAATACCTCTAATACATTACAAATTTGGTGGGATAAAGGTTATATCCCTGAAGAAGATGAAATTCTGCAAAAACTTGTCAATAATTGGCAAAAACAAACTGGAAATCAAGTAGACCTTACCTTCTATACACCTGACGAAATTACTCAAAAAACTAAAAGAGCTATTGAAGCTGGTAATCCTCCAGACGTTTTATTTTCTAGTCGTGCGGAATATCCCTTACTTGCTTGGCAAGGAAAACTAGCCGATGTCTCTGAAGTAATCAAACCAATAGAAAAACTATATTCTGACACTGCTTTAAAAGCTGCTTATTTGTACAATGATGTAGTAAATCAGAAAAGTTATTATGCTGTTCCGCTTCATCAAGCAACTATTCATATTTTTTATTGGCAAGATTGGTTAAAAAAAGTAGGAAAAACTGCTCGGGATATTCCTCAAGATTGGGACAGTTTTTGGCAATTTTGGCAACCAGTGTCCGATCAAATTCAAGCTCAAGAACAATCAGAAATATATCCCCTTGGTATTCCTATTTCCGTCGAAGCTTCAGATACTTACTATTTATTTGAGCAAATTTTAGAAGCTTACGATGTGGCAATTTTCAATTCTGAAGGGAATTTGTTAATTGATCAACCTCAAGTTCGCCAAGGAATTATTACTTGTTTGCAGTGGTATCAACAACTTTATCAACAAGGAAATATTCCTCCTCAAGCATTGCAATGGTTAGACCCCGATAACAATCGCAACTTACTAAATCGTCAAGTATTAATGACTCCCAATCCTACTCTTTCTATTGCTAGTGCGGTACGACAAGATCCAGAAACTTATTTTAATCGATTGGGTATTTCTGAATTTCCTCGTAAACCCAGTGGTGAACCAATGCGTCATATTGTCTCTGTCAGACAAGCTGTGATTTTGGCAGGAGCTAAACATGAGAAAATGGGCAAAGAGTTTCTGACTTATTTGATTCAACCAGAAGTAATTGCAGATTATCTTGAAAGTGCTGGAGGTCGTTATGTTCCAGTGATGACCGCAGCAAGAAGAGACAAATTTTGGCAAAATCAAGCAGATCCCCATATTTCTACCGCAGTTAAAACTTTAATCGATCAACCAACCAAACTATTTTATTCTGTGCAAAATCCTGCTTATAGTGAAGTTTTAGAACAAAACATTTGGGGTCAAGCACTCAAAAAAATGATCGTAGAAGGTATTTCTCCAGAACAAGCAGCCGATAATGCGATCGCACAAATTCAACAAATTTTTGCTAAATGGCCTCACGGGGTGACGACATACTCAAAGCGATGAGAGAATAAGCTTTTTGGCTCTCATACCCTGTTGATAAAAAGGTAGCTTGTTGGGAGTAAATATCATTAACTGTTTGACCCAATCATGACACATTTGAAAAGTTGCAACCCACAAATCTTCGTATAAACCCACCCAAAAGTTACTATGTCTTCGCTCTTTTCTGAAGTTTTCTTTTAAGCGACAGATATATTCTTTGACTCCTTTAAAGGTGATTTTTTGTCCTTTTTTTTAAGGCACAAGTGTAAGCGCTCGCTATTAGTAAAATCAAAGATAATAAACGCTTATCATTACCTTGGCATTTTTCCAAATTATAACCTCCTGACTTACAATCTTTGAACATTGCCTCAATTCCCATTCGTTTTTTGTAAGCTTTAATGGTTTGTTTTAAATTGGACAAATTATTGATTAAATACCATCCTTCATTTTTTCTTTTGTCTGAGGTAGTTCTACTCCAATAACCAGCAAGATTTACTTTAACAAAACCTGTTTGCTTAGTAAATTTTACTTGTTTTAAATAAAATGATGGTGATTATGATTGATTTTTAGCCACTTTTTGAGTATTGGAACCCACATAACCCGAATTTATTTCGGGTGCTTGTGCCGTCGGTGATAAAATTCAGGCAACATTTTTGCTTAGGGAGTACTCTCAACTAGTTGACTCCTTTTTTTTCCATCTCACTGCTACATCCTACTGTTCATTTTCCATTTCAATACCTTGTCACCCCGTGAGGTCGGTCGTTAAAGCCGTGGGATTCTTGGTTCAACAAGTCTCCGTTAGCCAGCAGGGTTGCCCCAACTGACCAAGAGGGAGTCTCTCCCCAAGCGTATGTTCCGCTATGCCCTAGCGTACTTAATCCTAACTTTAGGATATTAATACTAGCGTTCCTTGAGTCAAAAAGTGTGTCGATTATTTGAACAAACTTTAAATACTTTATAAGTTTTTCATATCGTTAATGTTAATACAGGATTAATATTAGGTTAAATAAAAAGAGGCAAGCTTTTATTTAATTTAGTATATGTATATACTCAAAACATTTTCTAGACAACTACAAATTCTTTTGCCAATAATTATCAAACTATATACATTAATAATTATTTTCTTTTTAATTTGTATATTAATTACCTCTCAAACTCATCTAGATATGGAAGTACTGACACGAGATCCATCAGCAGTTGCAGGAACTCATACCTTGACAGGGATGGTTTCCCACATAGGAATTTTATTATGGTCTAGTTGTGCTGCTGTGTGCTTATTTTCTTTTACTTTGCTCAAAAATAAGCCATTACAAAAAGAGTTTTCAGTTTTTTTTTACGAAGCGGTTTTCTAACAACAGTTTTAGTGTTAGATGACTTATTTTTGTTACATGAAGATATTTTTCCAAAGCAATTTAATATTTCTGAAAAATTAGTTTTGTGTCTTTATGCAATAGTAGTTTTATTGTATATTTTAAAATTTAAAAAATTAATTTTAAAAACTGATTTTCTTTTGTTATTCTTAGCTTTTGGATTTTTTGGTGCATCAATACTTACCGAAATACTAATCAAGAAAGACATAATAATGCTCGAAGATTGGCTTAAGTTGTTTGGAATTGTCAACTGGCTTGCTTATTATACTAGACTCGGTTTTCAGCAGATAGAAAAAAGCTTCCGAATTAACCAAATAGAAAGAGAACGAATTCATACTTCAATTTAGCGATTTTTATTGATTTTAATCGGGATTTTTTATTAACACAATCAAACAATAAATCAGATTAGGTTGGATTGAATGTCAATAAAACCCAACCTAAAAATGTTTTCAAGCAATCACATCAACTTAATCTTTAATAAGGCCAAATCCATTCACGGATTTCTGGCATATCTTCCCCGTATTTAGTGACGTAATGCTTGTGTTCGATTAATTTGTTACGAAGTTCTTGTTTGACATAGGCAGCAGTATAACCCAATTTAGGAACGCGATCAATCACATCTCCCACTAAATGGAAACGATCTAAATCATTCAGTACCACCATATCAAAGGGAGTTGTAGTAGTTCCTTCTTCTTTGTATCCTCGGACATGAAGATTTTTGTGATTGGTACGACGATAAGTCAGACGGTGAATTAACCAAGGATAACCATGATAGGCAAAGATAATTGGTTTGTCGGTAGTAAAGATTGAGTCAAAATCTTTGTCTGATAAACCGTGAGGGTGTTCAGTTTCAGGTTGTAGAGTCATCAAGTCCACCACATTAATTACCCGAACTTTTAATTGCGGGAAATATTGACGTAACAAATCTACCGCAGCTAAAGTTTCTAAAGTCGGGACATCTCCTGCACAAGCCATGACTACATCAGGTTCACTACCTTTATCGTTACTTGCCCATTCCCAAATACCAATTCCAGTCGTACAGTGTTTAATTGCTGCATCCATATCTAAGTATTGTAATTCTGGTTGTTTTCCTGCCACAATCACGTTGACATAGTTACGACTCCGTAAACAATGATCGGTAACAGATAATAAAGTATTGGCATCAGGGGGAAGATAGACGCGGATAATTGCTGATTTTTTATTAACTACGTGGTCGATAAAACCTGGATCTTGATGAGAAAAACCGTTATGATCTTGTCGCCAGACGTGAGAGGTTAGCAGATAATTTAAAGAAGCAATGGGTCTACGCCAAGGAATATCTTGACTGGTAGTTTTTAACCATTTGGCGTGCTGGTTAAACATTGAGTCAATAATATGAATAAACGCTTCGTAACAAGAAAAGAAGCCATGACGACCAGTTAATAAGTAGCCTTCTAACCATCCCTGACAAGTATGTTCACTAAGGATTTCCATTACTCTTCCTTGAGAAGAAAGATGAATATCTTCGGGAATTATTTCTGCTGTCCAGATTCTTTCGGTGACTTCAAATACCGAACTAAGACGATTGGAAGCAGTTTCATCGGGTCCCATCAAGCGAAAGTTATGAGGATTAAGTTTAATAATATCGCGCAGGAAGTTACCCATCTGACGAACTGATTCAGTCGTAGTTTTGCCTGGCTGATTGACTTCAACTGCATAATCTCTAAAATCAGGCATTTTTAAGGCTTTAAGCAGAATACCGCCATTAGCATGGGGATTATCGCCCATTCTTCTATTAGCTTTGGGTGCAAGTTCGGCAAGTTCGGGGATAAAAGTGCCGTTTTCATCAAACAGTTCTTCTGGTTTGTAACTCTTCATCCAATCTTCTAACAGTCTGATATGATCTGGATTACTAGCTAGATCGGAAAAAGGTACTTGATGCGATCGCCATGAACCTTCGGTTTTTTTGCCATCTACTTCTTTTGGTCCCGTCCAGCCTTTGGGACTGCGTAAAATAATCATTGGCCATTGCTGGCGTTTGGTAAAACCATTTTGACGGGCATCGGTTTGAATTTCTTTGATCTCGGCAATAACTGTATCTAGTGTCTTTGCCATCAAGTTGTGCATGGTGTCTGGATCTGAACCTTCGACAAAATAAGGTTTGTAACCATAACCAATAAAGAGACTTTCTAATTCTTCATAACTAAGACGAGCTAAAACAGTAGGATTAGCAATTTTGTAACCATTGAGGTGTAAAATCGGCAAAACAGCCCCATCGGTGACAGGATTGAGGAATTTATTGGAATGCCAACTAGCAGCTAATGCCCCAGTTTCAGCCTCACCATCTCCAACAACAGTTGCGACGATTAAATCAGGGTTATCAAAAGCAGCCCCGTAAGCGTGAGAGAGAGCATAACCTAATTCTCCTCCTTCATGGATCGATCCAGGAGTTTCAGGGGCAACATGACTAGGAATACCACCAGGAAAAGAAAATTGTTTGAAGAGTTTTTTCATTCCTGCTTCATCTTGAGAAATATTGGGATAGTATTCGCTGTATGTTCCCTCTAAATAAGTATTTGCTACTAAACCTGGTCCACCATGACCGGGACCTGCAATATAGATTACGTTTAAGTCTTGGGCTTTGATTACGCGATTGAGATGAACATAAATAAAGTTTAAACCTGGTGTTGTTCCCCAATGTCCTAACAATCTAGGTTTAATATGTTCTAGTTTTAAAGGTTCTTTCAGAAGAGGATTATCGTAAAGATAAATTTGTCCTACGGAAAGATAATTAGCTGCCCGCCAATAAGCATTAATTTTTTGAATTTCTTCAGAGTTTAAATAATCTTTTGATTCGGCAAAAGTTGGTTTAGTGGGTGTGACTGTCATGATTAATTACTCCTACAATTAGTTTTATTGCTTTTGTAGTTTTCAGTTTGTTTAGCAGTATTTGTTTGGAAAAAATTTGATATTTTTAGGTTGTCTATCTTTGAAAATTTCTAATCATAAAGTTGGATTTTGATTTGATTAGATAAGCTGACTAAGACTCAAAAAAGACTGTTATACATAAGTAGATGGGCAAAATTAATTGGATAGTTGAAAGAGGGAATAGGTAACGACGGGGCTTACAAGCATTGCCAGGTTCACTCTAATTGAATTCGAGTGCTTGCCTGGCGACGGATTCCCCGCCTGAATTAAATTCAGGTGACAGCCCCTTGGAAACAGGGAACAGTAAAATACAGAATATACAAATAATTCTGCATAAGTACTTAGATCAATTTCATCGTAAGGTACTAGCGGACTTCTTTTTTCCAGCAAAACCGCGAACTTCTGCTTTGTGCCTCAACCGCGCCAAAACTGCATTTTGTTGTTTTTTTTAAATGTCTTGATTAATCTTCATTGATCCAGTCAAATAAATATTGCTGAACTTCGCTTTATTTTTTTTGTTTATTATAACTACATAATGTAAATAATAAAATTAGGCTTGAAAAATTTACCAATTATCTTTATTGTTGTGGTTTTTTTGTATAAAATTTAACTTTTTAAGCAAATTAAGTTCATTTTTTCATCTATCTATGGTTATATACTTAACAGTATCTTAAGTAATTTGCCAGTATAAATTAAAAAAATCTTAATCTACAAAAGTAATATATTTGACTATTAAAATTTAAAAAAGTAAATCAATTAAATCGAATGGGCGTTATAAACTGCTGGTGCATCTAATTTGCTGGTTGAGAAAAGACAGGAGGACGGGGTGTATGAACACCGTTCCCTCGTTCAGATGACAGCCCCTCCAGAGTATAGAAGCAGAGGTAGAATATGCAATTTAAATAAACGACGGTTTAGTCTCTCTAGAAGGCAAAAACTTGAAAATAATATGCAGTTTAAAACTAGCTCAGCTTAACTAACTGTAGAATGTTTAATTTCGTTAGGACAAGATTTTCCTTGTTCAAAATTAGTGATATTGGCTAGAGTAGTATCAGCAATATTTTCTAGCGCATTTTTAGTAAAAAAAGCTTGATGTCCTGTAATGATTACATTCGGAAAAGTAAGTAACCTCTGAAAAGTATCATCTTGGATAACTTCATTCGATAAATCTTCAAAAAAAAGATTTTCTTCTTGTTCATAAACATCTAAAGCTAAATAAGCAATTTTTTTAGACTTTAAACCACCAATAATTGCTTTCGTATCAATCAATCCTCCACGACTAGTATTAACTAACATTACCCCTGATTTCATTTTGGCAATTGCTTCTTGATCGATGAGATGATAAGTTTCAGGAGTAAGAGGACAATGTAAAGAAATAATATTAGCTTGAGCAAACAATTCGTCTAAAGATACATATTGGGCATATTTTTGAGCAAATTCTTTATCTTTATATAGATCGTAAGCTAAAATTTGACAACCAAATCCCGTGAGAATCTGACCAACAATTCTACCAATTTTCCCTGTTCCTATAATTCCTACTGTACAACCATGAATATCAAATCCTAACAATCCATTTAAAGAAAAATTACCTTCTCGAACCCGATTGTAAGCTCGATGAATCTGACGATTAAGAGTTAAAATCAGTGCAATAGTATATTCGGCAACTGCATTAGGAGAATAAGCAGGAACTCTTACTACAGTGATTCCTAGTTCTTGTGCTGCTTTGAGATCCACGTTATTAAAACCAGCACAACGTAAAGCAATTAAACGAGTTTTTCCTTGAGCTAAAATTTCTATAGTTTCACGATTAATTAAATCGTTGACAAACACGCATACTACAGAAAAATCTGAAGCTAAAGCAGCAGATTGAGGAGTCAAAGAAAATTCAAAAAATTGTAAATTGTGTCCATATTTTTCATTGCTAGAGTTTAGAAATTGTTCGTCGTATTCTTTAGTACTAAAAATTGCTACTTTCATAATAATTTATTAAATAATCGGCTGGTTAAGTGTTATTTTATTCATTACTTTAAAATGAAGTTGATATCACTAAAGCTAAACCAATAAGTAAACTACTTAATAAAAACATTTTATATAAATTTTTTAGTCTTTCTTCAACTTTTTGATGAGATTCTCTTAATTGAATTAGTTGCATTCTCATCATTTTTTGCTCTTGCAAATTGTTATTGTCTAATCCTTGATTCTCAAGATATCTTTTTAAATTAGACGATTCATTTTCCAGTTGGTTAACAACTTTTTGTTGAAATATTTTTAAACCTTGCTCTACTTCTTGCTTAATTCCATTTAAATTTACTTGAGTTTCCAACTGTAAGTCGTTTCTTAACTTGTTAGCTTCTTGATCTATATAATAAGTAAGTTTTTCCCAAATATCGTCATATTCTAGCTCAAGAGCGTGTTTAAATTCTTGCTTGATTTGTTCAAAATGAAGAATTAAATTTTGTTCTAAACTTTGAAAAGTTTTTTCTGTAGTCAAATTTTGGTTTAAATTAGAAAAAATCTTTTCATGTAAACCTGGTCCTAATTGCAAATAACCTTGATGAATTGAACGAATAACATTAGCTAATTCTTGAGCGGGGGTCGTTTTAAGAACATATCCTTTAGCACCTACTTGTAAAGCTTTATAGATATACTCTTGATTACCGTGACTACTTAAAACTATAACTTTAGTATTGGGAAAACGTTGAGTAATAATTTCGGTAGTCGTTAATCCATTTATTCCTGGCATTTCCAAATCGATTAGTGCAACATCGGGATGCAATTTTTCTATTTCTGCAATAGCTTTCATCCCATCATCAACACTAATAATAATTTCAAGATCTTTCTCCTCTCTCAGGTATACGTCAAGAGCTTGTCTAATCAAATTCTGGTCATCTGCCACCAGTAATCGAATCATGAGAATATCCTAATTGGTTTCAAATCAATTTTTTCGGTGAGTTTAGTAGAATTGAAGCAAAAATTCACTACTCTAAAAGAATACCAGCAATACCGATTATGTTATATACAATTTTGAAATATTTTATCTAACTACTTGTACTTGAGTCTATTTTTCTTCTTGAATATTTAAAGCAACGAGCAAATTTTTTATATTTTTTTTTTAATTTGACTAATTATCTCTTCAGTTTTGTAGTGCAAGCGATCGCGATTAATTATAGTTTTTCAGAGTGCAAAGAGATAAAATTTTCCCACTATCAATGTTATTCTCGATTTTTTCCCGATGATTAGGTACTTTACATTTGAATCATAACAAGCATAATTCTGGAGAAATTAACCTATATTATTTCATCCGCTGTTGAGGTAAGTAAAATGTTGATTGCTTTGTTAATTTCTTTGAATTTAGGAATCGTTGCGTTAATAATTAAAGCTCAAGTTACTGAAGAAATTGAAGCCTTAGGTGCGGGGTTAGTCGCTGGAATTTGCTTGTTTCTTAGTTTGGTTTTTACTCCTTTACTAATTAAAGTTTTAATTTTAATGGGGATTTTTATTACTAATAAAAAAAATTTTGCTAGTTCTGCCGATCTCGATCTTTATAAATTAAATAATTACTATGAATAATCAAGCTTTATCTCCTAATGACACAAGCGAAGCAATTAAACTTAATTTACTAATTAACTATTTAACAGAAAAATTAGATATTTCTCAAAATTCTATTAGGATCGCTAGACGTTATAGTGCAGATTTTCCTCATCAACTACCAATTATTTTATGGCAATATGGCATTATTCAATTAGAGCAATTAAATATAATTTTTGATTGGTTAGAAAATTTAGATTTTAAAAAAGATTAATTAATAAAACCCAGGAAAATCAAGATTAGTTTTCAGAAATTGATTAAATATTAAGCAAATAAAATAGAATTACTTTATTACACACTTAAAACCTATATTTTTAATAATATTAGTCATAATTTTTGATTAATATTTTTTTATTAGCGATCGCCATTATTATTATGGTGATTAGTTTAAAAACTACTGAACTAATCTTTTAATCTTGCCATAGGCAACATAATAGCCACCTTGAGAACTTTCTTGCACTTCATCGACTACGTATAACATTCCCTCTTCCCTGATTTCGCGAGGAAAACGCATATTCCAGTTCGGGTTATAACCATCAGAAACAACTCTGGCTCTCAATTTACTTTTTTCTTTGATACATTGAACTAAAACCCCATCACCAACCGTATCAGTAATTTCCAAGTCAGCAGCGGTACCTTTGGTTTTAGCTTTTTGTAAATTCCTGGCTTTAGAAGTGCCTACAGGAATAATGGTTTCTCCTGGTTTGAGGAGACGGCGAATAGTTCCGACAGCGCGATAAAAAGTACCATTAGCTGAAAGTTCGATTTTATCTACAACGTAAGTAACACTTTCTTGGCGAATACTGCGAGGAAACTGAACATTAAAATCGGGATCGTAACCTTCAGAAATAACCCGAATGCGTAATTTACCATCGATACGATCGCATTTAACTAAAATACCTTCTCCAGGATTGGTAACGGTGGGTAAATTATTAGCTGCATCTGTAGTAGTACCTCTTAATTTTAAATCATCGCGGTCGCGTTTTCTTGCCTGATAGGATTGATCGCGCATTTCTTTACGAATTGCCAGATCAAAGCGTTTTTGTTCTAAACTTTGAGCATAATAATCTAATTGTTCGATTTCTTCGGCAATCTCAAAGTATTCTTGTAAGGCTTTTAATTTTAATTCGGCTACAGTCTGACGGAGAATTTCGGCTGCTTGTTGATAATCTCCTCTGTCGGCTAGGGTTACTGCTTCGTCTTTCTTTTTGGCAATTCGTAATTGACTGGCTTGTTGGGTAACGGTTGGATCTGGTTCGATGTTACTGGCTTCTGCTGCCGAAGCAACAGTAATAGAAATGGGAAGATATTCACTAAAGCGATCTATTTTGCCATTAACTACGGTTTGATAAGTATAAGAGAGGGTAGCAAGGTTAGTTTTTCCTTCTTTTGAAATTCCTGGTAAAGCAAATTGTAGTGCTAGAGGTTTGCTTTCAATGTGATAGACATCTCCTAACACAAATTCGACATCTTCACCATTTCGTAAGAAACGATAATTATTTAAAATTTCGGCAACTTGAATTCCCTTTTCAGGTTGTAGAGTTACAGTCAAATTTTGTCCAACTACGGAAACTAAACTTTCCATTTCGATGCGAAAGACATCGACTGCTTCTTTGGGAGACTGAATAAAATAAAAATTTCCTCCTGCTGCATCGGCAATACCAATCAACAAGTCTTCATTAAAATGATTGCCAAAACCCAGAGTAGTAGTAATGATTTCCTCTTTGGCTTTTTCTTTAGCTATTTTAATTAAAGCTTGCGGATCACTAATGCCAACGTTTGCCTGTCCGTCAGTCAACAACAAAACTCGATTAATTCTTTCTTTACTCTGTTGCGATTTGACATAATCAAATCCCTTTAACCAACCATCACTTAAATTAGTTAACCCACCCGCATAAATTTTGCCAATAGCTGCTTGAATTTTGGCTTTGTTTTCTACAGGTTGAGGAGAAAGAATTGTTTGAGGAGTGTCATCATAAACCACTACCGAAAGATAGTCTTCTGGTGTCAAATACTCTACCAACTGTTGCGCTGCACTAATCGCATAGCGAAGCGGATCCCCACCCATCGAACCCGAACGATCTAGAACTAAACTCAAATTAAGCGGACGACGAGAGTTAGATTGATTAGTCTCAAACCCTTGGAAATTTAAAATTAAATCGACAGTAGTAGGTTGATTAACAGCAACAACAGTTTGACTAAGGGAGTAATTAACTTTCATTGGCAGTGTGTCTAAACAGGTTACTTATAAAATTCCCGATTTTGGAAAAAATTTTAAATTTCTTAGGTAATTAATACAAATATACTTAATAACCTTCAAGATTATTGTTCCTCTAATTTTTATTTAATAATTATTCTGAAACGAGTATAACCATTGATAAAATAAGCAATTACAAATCAACTCTGACTTTTGATGAATTACTGGTTATTTCAAGCAAATCCCAACTATTATCGACTTATCGATGCGATTAAAGAACTCCAAGAAATGCCTTGGTTAGTTACTCGCTACGCCAAAGAAATAGCCGTAGGAGATGGAGTACTAGTATGGATGTCAGGAGAAAATGCAGGAGTATATGCGATCGCAGAAGTAATTGAACCACCTCAGATTTTAAAAGAAATTCCCGATCTTGATTATTGGCTCGATCCTAATAAGTTTAAGAAAAATAGATTACACGTTAAAATTCGCTTTATTCGTAAATTAATCGGGCAACCTTTACGCAGGTTTGAACTAAAATACGACCGTACTTTACAAAATTTACTTGTAATTCGCGCTCCTAATAGTACTAATTTTAAAGTTACTGCTCAAGAATGGGAAAGAGTTTATCAATTAAAAGGTTAGGCAGCCTTGTAAAATGGACAAAAATCAAAGAGGAAAAACGTTTCAGGTTCAAAGATTTGCCTACCAAAATTATCATTCTGGAATACTTCCATAAATGAGGACTTTTAAGATTAACTAAGGATCAAGCAAAAGAATAGTAAGACAGAAAAAAATGCTCGTCAACAACAATTTGATGCTTAGAAAAGCGACAAATCAAGAAGATTTCATAATTGCACAACATTTTTATCAACTCTGGTTAGATAATGAAGTCTCTCCAGACTCGATTCGAGATGACTGGTTAGAAGTAACGCTACAGTTTATTGATCAAGCACGTCAAGAATTATCGTTTCAAGCTTTTGTTGCAGAAGTAGAAGGAAACATAGTTGCTTCTGCTAGCTGTCAGCTTTTTGCCGGTTTGTATCCCTCCCCTTTTAAATCTGAATATCGTCAGTATGGTTATATTTGGAATGTGTATGTTGAATCTGCTTATCGTCACCAAGGGATTGCCACTAAACTAACCAATGAAAGTATTAATTATTTAAAATCTCTTGGTTGTACGCGAGCAATTCTTCATGCTTCACCTCATGGCAAACCAGTCTATGAAAAGTTAGGCTTTGTTGCTAGTAATGAAATGCGTTTAGAACTAATTGATTTTTAATTTTTTTTTAAGATAAACAATAAAAAATAAGTCCACCGATAAACCTTGTCCTGAGCAAAGCGAAGGGACAGATGAACACAGATAAAGTTATTGTTTAGTTATGTTGTTTTTGGGTTTGCAATGTTTTAGATCAAGTACGGATAATTGGTTGAAATAAAAAGGTTTAAAATTTGTAGGATTCATCTGTAGAAAGGTAGAATACTACGCCTATTACTTATTATTTAATTAAACCTTAACTACTCCAGGTAAACGCTTGTATTTCAAATAGAAACCACCTAGAGCTAATAAAATAATAATTAACGCACCAATTCCTATTGGACTAGGTAACCAAACAATCGCCTCAATATTATTAATTTGACCTGGTTGTAATTGCCAAATTAATTGTTTTCCTTGGCTATTATTAATTGGCTCAAGTAAATTGTTTCCAGTCAAACTACGAGCAAATAAAGGAGCATTGAGTTGGAATTGTAAATCAATTAAAGAACCAGGACTAACAATAATTTTGCCTTGATTAGAAAGCACTCCCAAAGCCCGTAAATCAACAGTTAGATTAAGATTGGCTCGCTCCAAAAATACAAAGTTACTTTGTTTTAAAGTTAATAAAGAATTAAGTTTAACTAAATCTAAACTATCAGATTGGAGCGGGTTATCTAGCTCACTATTAGGAGTATAAAAAAACTGATTAAATTTTTTGGTTAATTCTTTGCCGTTACTAAAAGGAATAGTAACCGTAACTTCTTGGGCATTAATTTTAGTTACTTTGCCTCTTAAGTGACGAGCGCGGTATTCAATACTATTTAACCATTGTTTAGCTTCCGCTTGGCTTAAACTACTTAGTTGTTCACCGATTTTAATATGTTGAACAATACTACCTTTTTGAGGATGATCGAAATTTATTCCGACATCATAACGAACACAGCCAGTCAGAAAAGTTAAAAGACAAAAAATTAAAGGTAGAAAGAATACTAAAGGATTTTTTCGTTGTTTACTTGTCTCCATTCAAACCTCCTGGCTGATTACTGATAATAGTTAATTGTTTGTCCACTGATGAACACTGATGAACACAGATGGAGTTATCGGTTGGTAGTGTTTTTTTTTATAGTTGAGGGTTAATTGTTAATTGTTGATTATTCATCATTCATAACTGATGACTGATGACTGGTAACTGGTAACTGGTAACTGATTACTGTTTTGAGGCGACACCTAACTGAGAAAAGGCAAGATAAGGCACAGTTGAACCACCACCTACTAATTCTGTTTCACTACTCAAATCGATTAAATGATTAAAAGCTTCAAAAATATTTCCTGCTACCATTGTGTTTTTAATTCGTCCTACAATTTCTCCTTTTTCTACTTTGTAGCCTAGATCAAGGTTGACAGAAAATTCTCCTGCTAATACATTAGATTGTCCTGCCCCTAAAACCTGATCGATAATAATTCCTTCTTCTATTCCTGCAATGAGATCTTTACAAGAAGTTGTACCAGGAGTAAAACAGAGATTGACTAAATCGGGATTAGGACGAGATAATCCGCCACGAAAACCATTTCCAGTAGATTGTAACCCAGCACGAGCAGCCCAAAGCCGATCCCAATAAAATTGTTTAACTTCTCCTGCTTGAATCAAAACTTTTTTGCTAGTTGGTGTGCCTTCATCGTCAAAAGCACAAGCAGAAACACCAATGGTAGGATCTTCGATGAGTGTTAAACGTTCGTCAAATAATTTTTCTCCCAGTTTATCTACTAAAGGAGAGGATTTTTGGGCTATGACTTGACCAGAAAAGATCGTTTCAAATAATCTTCCCATCGTAAAAGCAGCAGCCATCGGCGTAAAGATTACAGGAAAACTACCACTATTAATGGTCGCTGTTTGTTCGGCTCGTTGATATTTTTGTAATAATTTGTCTAGAATTTGATTGTAATCTGGTTCACGATCGCGTGTTACATCATAGGAGTAAGCTTGTAAAAAGTCTTCCCCTCGAACTAAGTTACCTGAAAGACTAGCACTGACTACATGATTACTGCGTTCGGTATACACATCGGTAGTAGTAGCAAGTTTCGTCTGACTAGAACGAATGCCAAAGTTAACGTCTACTAAGATTTCGGGATTGTATTGATGGACTTTTTCGATTAAGTTTTCTCCCACTTCCACTAAGCTTGCTGTGGTTGGTGGTTGATAATGACTGTCGGGAGTGATGAGATGAAAATTTTCGGCAAAAGCAAATTCAATCGGATCGCCAATGGTAGCAGTTGCGATCGCAGCATCAATTAATTCTTCTAGTCTAGTTAGATCTGTTGAACTAGCAAAACCTAAACGTCCATCAGCAATAATTCTGAGGGCAATTCCTTCTGAAGCTTTGGTAGAGAGTGATTTTAAACGATTATTAGCAAATTCAATCGGTGTATCTTGACTGGCACGGTAATAAGCTTCTGCTACGATACCTTTTTGTTTGGCTAGATCGATTACTTGTTCTAGAATTGATTGGGTCATTTTGTTTATTATGGCTTGTTTAGATTGCTTATTGGGCAAATACCATTGATTGGGGGCAAAGCTAGCAAAGGGGCTAAGACTGAAATTGAACAGAACACATTAATTGAATCCTTAGTTTTTTATTTAAGTCTTGGAATGCCCCCTATTGTTTAAATTAGCAATTATTCTTCTTCTAAATCGGCATTACTGGCAGTTGAACCACCACCAACAGTAACTAAATCGATTTGCTGACGATAATAATCAACGCTTTTCACCTCTACTTCTACGCGATCGCCTAAACGATAAGCAATGCGGTTTTTTCTGCCAACTAAACAACTGTGACGAGAACGATATTCGTACCAATCATCTTTGAGGGAACTAACGTGAACTAATCCTTCTACTAATAAGTCTTCAATTTCCACAAAGAAGCCGTAGGATTGTACGCCTGTAATTAACCCTTCAAAAATCTTACCAGTCCTTTCTTTCATTTTTTCGGCTTTTTTCAAACCGTCTAAGTCTTTTTCTGCGTCTTCAGCGAGTTTTTCGCGGTCATTGAGATGGGGAATGACGGCGTGTAACTCAGTTTCCATTTCTTCTTGCATCTGAGGTGGTAAAACATTCCAGTTAATTTCCCCATGACAAGTACTGCTAAATAAATCTACACCAGTTTTAGCCCGACTATGACGGCGATCGCGCCCGTATTCAAAGACAGTTTTGAGAATTCTTTGAATTAAAAGATCGACATATCTTTGTCCAGGGGAAATGCAGTGAGTATAACCATCACTATAAGCCAGACCAAAATGAGCAGCAGGTTTGGTACTATATTTAACTGGTTTAAATGTTCCTTGCAAAATGTAGTTGAGTACCATTGCTTCGGGAGACTTGCTAAATTCTTGAGTTAAAGCTTGGTAATCTTGGGACGTGACATCTCCTTCCGCATCTAAATCTAAGCGTAGTTGTAAATTGCTACCTAGTTTGAGTAGATCTTCCAACTCATCCACATCTGGTTCTGGTTGAGTACAATAAATGCCTGGTACTTGTAAAGCTTGGAGATGTTGAGCAACTAATCTACCCACTAAAACCATTAATTCCGTAAATAAAGAACGAACAGGTAAAGTAGAAGAATTTAAGATTACTCCTAATCTACCTTCATCTTTATATAAATTATGAATTTCGGGAGTCGCAATTTCAAACCCTCCTCTTTGTAATCGTTGTGCTTTAACTAAAGGACTTACATTAAAAAATAGTTCGTTGAGAAGATTGCCTAAAGCTGCTGATTTTTCATCCTCTTCAGCTTTTTCTGCTAATAACGACTGTACCTGACTATAAGTAAATTTATGGTCAACTTTAACTACCGAAGGTTTAATCGAAAATTCAACTATTTCCCCCTGGCGATTAATTTCAATTAAAATAGAAATAGTTAAACGATCTTTACCTGGAATTAAAGAACATACTTTAGCCACTTGTTCGGGAAGCATAGGTAGGATCTTTTTTCGTAGGTTAATTGCCGTAACCCGTTTTTTCCCTGCGCGGTCTAAAGGAGAATCCTGATCGATATAATGAGCAACATCAGCAATATGAACTCCTAATTGCCAATTATCATTATCTGTAGTTGCTAAAGTGATAGCATTTTCAATCCAAGGATTTTCTTCTTCCGTTTCTGGTTCGATCGCAATAGTTAATTTATCTCGTAAATCTAATCTTTTTTTGATTTCAGCAGCAGGAATTCTGCTTGGTAAAGATGCTGCTGCTTTGAGTGCTGCCTCTGTGAAATTTTGAACTAAATCGTGTTTACAAGAAACAATATCAACATCCGAAGCTTCCTCCGCATCACTACCCAGAATTTTGGTAACTTTCCCCAAGGGAGGATATTGCCCAATCGGATAACGCAATACTGAGACATGAACTAGATGTTCAACAGCTTCAGCCAAATTTTGTCCATTCTGCTTGAGATCTAATTCAAATAACAAGCGATCGTCAAGAGGTGTAGCACGATAACCACTGTCGACAGCATTAACTGTAGCGAGTAAAGAAGGATTAGCCCTTTCCAAAATTAACTTGACTTCACCTTCAGGAGAGCGACGACGACTACCTTCTTTAATAATTTTAATCAAGACGCGATCGCCATTCCAAGCATTACTCAGATGACTTTCCCTGACATAGATGTCATCGGCATTTTCTTCATCTTGAATAGCAAAACAAAATCCTTTACTCGAACAACGTAGTTTTGCTTCTACTACATCATTTTCGTATAAACGACGATATTTTCCCCTTTCCTTGGTTAAAATCCCAATTTTTTCTAAAGCATCCAAAGCAATTTGTAATTTTTGAATACTTTCGTCATCCTCGCAACCTAGTTTTTTTTCTAGATTCTTTGCTGCGACTAATTTGTCATCTACAAATTGAGCCAGAATTGTAGCGATTGAAAAATCCATGTATAGTGTTCCTTTTCAGTTAAAGTTGTTGATTCCACTAAGATGTAAAGAGAAAAGCACCAATAGTTTCAGTGCAAGCACGGCTGTGCTAATCTGTTTAACGATCATCAGATAGGTTTACTCTTGAGGTGCGACTCGGCTGTGCCGAGCCGTAAATGACAAACACGGAAAGCGTCGAAGACTAGTAGAGTAGCAAAGCTACTGCTTTGGCAGACCGCATTTAGTCGCTCTCAAAATTTGACGAGGTTAAGGAGTTCATCAGCCTTTTGGCTGTGGCTCTAACAAGGGAGTAATCCCATCGAGACCCGTCTAGCGTTGAAAGACAGAGACGACTCTTTACAGTTAACGCTTCTACGGTGACCGTTAGTGAACAGTACCTAGCCTTTGAAGACGGAACTAAGTTCACTTGCTTAATCGGCTGACAAGGTACAACTTCGCTGGATACCACTGATGAGAATTCTCTTAATCAAATTTAGCTGTAGCGCGAAGTCGCAGCTAAAATACAAGAGTGGTTTATCTCAGAGTGTACGTCAAATCAACTTATCCAGTTTAGTTGTTCGCTGTAGCTATCTAACTCACAGTTTCTCTAAGCGAGAAATTAAGTTCTTGAAGATGCTAGTAACAAAAATAGTGAGTTAGCTTGTAACTAGCCTGTATATATTTTAAATTTTCTCTGTCTATTGGCAAATTTGTTTTAAAAGTTAAGAGTTTAATAGTAAATTAGTACCAGTAAGATCAATCAAAACAAGCTGATGTTAACCCAATTTCGCCATTTTTATCCCGAAGGTAGTTTGATTAGTAAATTATTAACCATAGACCACGGTAATTATATTGTTAAAGTTTCAGTAAAAGTAGCAGGAAAAACTGTAGCAACTGGACTCGCTGCTGCCCAAACAGTAGAAATGGCAGAGGATCGAGCTAGAGAGAGAGCTTTAGCTACTTTAATAATGGAAAAGAGTGGAGCAACAAAAACTAACAACCAAGAAATAAAATTAGAAAGTCAGCAACCGGTAATTTCTGAGCAACCTGAGGTAAAACCAAAAAAACAATTTTCCCAAGCCAAAGAATTGGTTGAACCAGTTATCATCGAACCAAATCTACCAAATCAAGCAATAGTTGAGGCAGTTGCTCCACAAAAATCTCAAACGTCTTTTTCTGTTGAACCAGAAACAAGCCTTCAAGAAACCTCTAGCGAAGTCAACTCTTCAGTAAATATATCTTCGACTCAAAACAACGGTTATCAATCGCTTGATTCAGTTATTGAAGTTCAAGAGCCAACAAATTTTCAAGAAGATTACAATTCAATCAACCTTCCTATTGAAGAGTCCTTACCAAGTTCTGAAACTATAATATCTTCTCCCAGTATTCCATCTTTGTTTGATCCTAGTTCAACTGAAGAAACAGAACTTGAATTTGAACCAACTATTGAGGATAACTTACCAGAAGATAACGATTTTGAGCAGCAAATCGCGCCTCCATCTTCTAGTAATGATTCAGAAGTAATAGAAATTACTTTTAATGAAATCATCGATCAAACTGATCGAGAGATGAAGCGTTTAGGTTGGACGAAAGAAATTGGTAAGGAATTTCTTAAAGCCCATTATGGCAAAAAATCGCGTCTCCATCTTAATGATGAGGAATTACTAGCTTTTCTTCATTATTTGCAAAATCTACCCACACCACAATAACAGGATGGGATGAAATCAAATTAACAACTTTCTTTTAGTGTTGAATTGCAGCCTTAATTTATAAAACAGAGGAAAAGCAATAGAAATCGAGCATAAATTAAGCGATGATGAAAATGTTAATAATTGATAAATTTGCTCCCTTAAATTTAATTATAAAATAGTTCACATCTATCTTAAGCTGAACCCAGTCAAGGTTTTTTAAACGACTTTCGATAGAAGTTAAATCTTTAAATTATCAGTATCTTATATGAAAAGTATTTAAAATCTTGTTTCGTTGTGATTAGCAGCACTGGCAAGTTATCTTTTAACATCAACAATAAGACAATTAAATTTAAAACTGTTGCTTCAACAGTAATGTAATTAAGTTAACTTTTATGAAATTAGGAGGTGAAAGATATGACACCTGCCATATACAACAGATTTATTAAGTTTCTCAAAGAAGAATTAGCTTTATCTTCTGACTCTATTCAAACTGTTCAAAAAACCGCTCACCAAAATCTCGGTCCTTTACCAATGATTTTGTGGCAGTATGGTTTAGTAACTCTTGAAGAATTAGACCGTATTTATGATTGGTTGGAAAAAGATTATATAATCTAACCTCTAACTGAGTGATGTTTCTTATCCTCGAAATTTTGATTGTATATCTCCAACTAATCGCGTACGCATAATCGCTTCAGCTTTGTTGAGATCGCCCTCGTTGTCAAAAGCTAAGTCCAAGAGCGATCGCTCTACAATAACAACTAAGCAGCTTTACTTGGTTGACGATAAGCAACTGATTTAGCTAATTGAGCATTAATTTGTTCGCGGACAATTTCACGATATTCGGCAAAGTGTTCTAAATAGGCGCAAACAATCAGGTAAAAAGGAAGCAAACGGATGTTATGCAGCATGATTTTTACCAAGTTACGCCAGAATTTCCAGCGTGTCTGACGCAGAATTCCCTGTCGCCAAAACAGAGTTAAAATTGCTGAAACAGCTTTTGAATCTAAACGACGTTTACCCGAATGTTTGGGAACTCCTAGCTTCATGAAATAGCGATAAACACGGTCAAGATAGCGTTCTGGATCGTAAAGTTGCCAAAAACCATTAATATACTCTTGGGCAATTTCTTCCATCGGGCGAGTAGGAATAAAATTCATCAAAGTAGTTTGATTGATATTTGCCCCTTGATCGAGTAATCTTCCTTCTTTTTCTAAACGATGCCAAAGCGCAGTATGGGGTAAAGCCTGTAACATACTAAACATCGCCATCGGAATAGCGGTTTGTTCGACAAAGCGCACAATGCGATCGCCTGCACCTGGTTTTTCTCCATCAAAACCAATGATAAAACCTGCCATCACTTGTAATCCTGCCCTAGTAATTTTATCTACCGATTCACTGAGAGGATCGCGAGTGTTTTGAAATTTTTGAGTCAAAGCTAAACTATTTTCATCGGGTGTTTCAATTCCCAGAAACACTTTTTTAAAGCTGCAATCAACCATCAATTCCATTAATTCGGGATCTTGTGCTAAATCAACCGAAGCTTCTGTATCAAAACTAAAAGGATAATCTTTAGCTTGCATCCATACTTTTAATTCTTTTAAAAGCAATTTGACATTACGTTTATTGCCAATGAAGTTATCATCGACCATAAATAGGCCACCGCGCCAACCCAAATTATAGAGATATTCCAATTCGCCTATTAATTGTTGTGGGGTTTTTGTCCGAGGTTTTCTGCCATAGAGAACAATAATGTCACAAAATTCGCACTGAAAAGGGCAACCACGGGAAAATTGAACTGACATATTATCATAAGCGTCAAATTCTAGTAACTCGTAGCGAGGTATAGGCGTTTTGGTAACGTCAGCTTTTTCAAGAGTTCTAAAGATACCTTTGGTTTCACCTTGTTTGATTGCTTCAACAAACATAGGCAGGGTGATTTCCCCTTCGTCTAAAATTAAATAATTTGTTCCTACTGCTTCTACTTCTTCAGGTGAGGTGGTAGCATAAGGACCTCCTACAGCTACTGGTTTTCCTCTTCTTTTAGCCTCTTTAATTTGAGCTAATAAATCTTCTTTTTGCACAATCATGCCAGAAATAATGACTAATTCAGCCCAATCCCATTCTGATTCGCTAACTGAACGAATATTGCGGTCTACTAGTTTAAGTTGCCATTCTTGAGGCAAAATTGCTGCTACGGTAATCAATCCTAGGGGTGGCAGCAATACTTTACGGTCTACTAAACGTAGGGTTTTTTCAAAAGACCAAAAACTTTTAGGAAATAACGGATAAATCAATAAAACTCTCATAAATTATTAAGTGTATAATTTTAATCTATAGATTAAAGTCATTTCAGCTTAATTTGTTGTCAACAGCTTGTAATTTAAGAAAATATTTGTTTTTGAGTCCCTTAAAATGAGCGTTAGATTGGGCAATAATTAAGTTTAATTTCAATTAATTCAAATAATTAAATTTGGAACTTACAAGAATAAGTATTGTTAATTATATAAAGAGTTAAATATATTTAATGAGTTCAAAAGAAGTATTTATGCTTAAACTTATCAAAAGTTATCAACACGATACTTCTGATAAATTAAAACAAGAACTTATATATTTTTGTCTATGACTTGAATAGGTTTAAATCTAATGCTGACTAAGAGTTATTAGTTAAATAATCACAAGGTTTAGCCATTTTGTTAAGTTTTCTTTACAAAAAAGAGTTAAGGTATCCAGTATTAATTATCAAAAAAAGATGCTCAATCTATTTATAATTAAGCATCTTAAGTAAAACTTATCGTATTAACAAGAAATTTAAACTCTTCTAATTGTTTAGTTATAGTTATTTTCTTGTAATACTAAATATATGGGTAAAGTTTTTACCTAGCTAAAAAATCTTGAAGCTAAAAATTATTTTGATAGGGTTTTTTTTATGGAAATTAATGACTTAACTCTATGGGCAATCATTTTATTTAATACAGGATTCTGTTTGCTTTTACCTAGAATTGTGACCTTAAATTGGTCAAAACTTTTTACAACGAAACCTAATTCAGCAAGCAACTAAATAACTAAATAAATGTTTGGTTAACGCACCAAAACTGGTATTAATTATTTTCTGGTACAGTTTGACCAAGTTTAGGTTCTGTACCTGCAATTAAGCGTTGAATATTACTTTTGTGACGGATAATAACATAAACACCTGCGATCGCAGCGAAAACAAGATAGGGTGTTGGTTGATGAAGTAAAATCATGATCAGATTAACTGCGATCGCACCTGTAATAGAACTAAGAGAAACAATCCGAGAAATTGCTAACATCGCTCCAAAGGCAGATAAAGTACCTAAAGCGACCAAAGGATTCATCACTAATAACACTCCTAAAGCAGTAGCGACAGATTTGCCACCAGTAAATTGCAGCCAAATCGATTTACTATGACCGATTAAAGCAGCCAAAGCAGAGACAGTAATTAACCACGATTGCCAGCTTGGAGGTAAAATCTCAACAGGAGCATAGGAATAAAATAATTTAACTAATAAAACTGCGATCGCGCCTTTAAGTAGATCGATGATTAAAACCGCGATCGCTGCTTCTTTACCAACACTTCTAAGTACGTTAGTCGCACCAGTACCACCAGAACCATATTCACGGATATCAATTCCTTTCAGATAACGTCCAGCTAGATAACCTGTAGGAATTGAACCTAATAAATAAGCAACAATTACAAACAACCCACCCACAACAATAGAATGCATCATAATTTTTGTATCAGTTAGCAATTACCAAAGATAAATTATCTGCTATTTAAGTAACTGAAGAATTAGGAATTTTGTATTTTTGACTGAATTAACAAAAATAGTCAACTGTGGCTTAATCCTTGGTAACCTAATTGGTATAACTAAATATTTTTAGATTTAAATTTTTACAACAAGTGCCAGAAAACTATTCTTTTGCTCCCATTGGCTGGCATGATTTGCTCTTGCGTTTAGGCATCGCCTTACTTGTCGGTACGATTATTGGTTTGGAAAGAGAAAGCAAGAGTAAACCTGCTGGTCTAAGAACTAATATGTTAGTTTGTTTTGGTTCAGCTTTATTAGTTCTAGTACCGATTGAAATTGGTGCAGCGCAAAAGAATTTAGATGTTTTAGGTAGAGCCATTTCTGGGGTGATTACTGGTGTTGGTTTTATTGGAGGAGGAACAATTTTACGAGAATCTAAAGTTAAAGGATTGACTTCTGCTGCTACGATTTGGATGTCTTCTGCTCTAGGAATTACGATTGGTTGTGGTTTATGGTTATTAGGATTAGGGGCAGCTTTAGTAACTTTCGTAATTTTGTTTGTTTTTTCTAAATGGGAAGATTATCTTTAGAATTTCAAAATAGGGTTAATGGTGTCGGGTTTTACGCTTGATAATCCACGAACAAGTCATAATAATGATTGCCACAATAACAATTGTAGAAATGGGACCAAGAAACTTTTTAACCTGATCATAGTTTGCTCCTAACATATATCCTGCGTAGGTTAACAAACTCACCCAAACAGCAGTTCCAACAGTTGAATAAAGCAAAAAAGTCCAGAAAGACATTCTATTAATTCCAGCAGGCACAGAAATATAAGTGCGTATTCCTGGCACAACTCGACCCAAACCAGTTGCTAAATTACCTCGACGATCAAACCATTGTTTGGCTTTGAGAACATCTTCACCAGAAACAGTTAACCACTGACCATATTTATCAGCCAGAAATTGAATTCGCCTCAAGCCTAAACGTTTACCTAAATAATACCAAGGTAACGCGCCCAAAATTGAACCAACTATTCCTGCACCCACTACATGAGCAAAGTCTAGTTTACCTTGTGTGACTACAAACCCTGCTAGAGGCATAATTAGCTCGGAAGGAATAGGAGGAAAAACGTTTTCTAGAAACATTAAAAATCCAATCCCAAAATAGCCAAGAGAGTTAACTGTATTTACAATCCATTCGAGCATAAGTTTTTTGTGTAATTAATTATTGGGGCGAACCGCCTTGAAAATATCTGCTTAATTTCTAGTCAGATTGAACAGAAAAACGCTGTTTTTTCCTTCTTCCTCTAATTTGTTTAACTATTTGCCCAATCACTAGAGGAACTAAACTTACAGCGAAGATGATTGCCCATCCTTCTAAACCAGGATTAACCGTTTGCAAGACATCAGATAGTCCTGGTAAATAGACCGCAGATAGTAATAAACCTGTACAGATTAACAATGCTCCCCAAATATAAGGATTGGTGGTTACTTCGTTTTTAATCAAACCAGAACCAGTATCACGCATATTAAAAACGTGCCATAATCTCCCAAAGGCTAAGGTCATAAAAGAAATAGTGATTGCTCGTTCTTGTTCTACACCTAAATAAACCAATACATAAGCAAACACAGCCAAGACGGGAATAGCAATTAAAAATCCATAAAGGGCGATCGCTCTCCAATGACTTTTGGTTAAAATCGATTCTTTAGAATCACGGGGAGGATGTTGCATGATAGTCGGATGACCAGCACCAACTCCTAAAGCGAGAGCAGGAAAGACATCGTTAACGGCATTAAGAAAGAGAATTTGTAAGGGTAATAAAGGTAAGGGGGCATCGGTGAAAGAAGCAGCAGCTACTACAATGATTTCTCCCACGTTGCCAGATAGTAAATAGAGAGTAAATTTACGAATATTATTAAAAATCGCTCTTCCCTGTTCGATGGCTGCAATAATTGAGCTAAAAGCATCATCTTGCAACACCATATCCGCTGCTTCACGGGCTACCTGAGTACCTCGTTTGCCCATCGCTACACCAATATCAGCTTTTTTGAGGGCGGGGGCATCATTAACACCATCTCCTGTCATGGCTACTACTGAACCTGCTTCCTGATGCAGCGTAATGAGATTAAGCTTTTGTTCGGGGCTGACACGGGCAAAAATTGGAACTTGTCGCAGACGTTCGTGTTCTTGTGGTGATAGTTCGTCAGGACTTTTTAAGGCTTTACCAGGGACGGCTTCTGCTTCTTGCTCGGTGGTTAAACCTACTGCTAATCCTATATTGCGTGCAGTGATTGGTTGGTCACCCGTAACCATAATGGCGCGAATTCCTGCTTGATGACACGCTTGGAGAGCTTTTTTGACATCTTGACGCGGAGGGTCTAACAATCCAACTACACCGAGCAAAGTTAATTCTTTATAGGGTTTGACTTTGCTACTATCCACAGTTTTTTGAGCTAAAGCTAAAATTCTTAAACCATCTTGAGCCAAGCGATCGCATTTTTGTTGCCAAGCTTCATAGACTTGGCGATTGATTGGTTTAGTTCCTTGGGCAGTTAAGTAATAAGAACAAGCTGGTAAAACTGATTCGGGCGCACCTTTAACCGCAACTCGATATTTCCCATCGGTTTCGTGGTAGGTTGCCATCATTTTGGTTTCGGAATCAAAAGCCTCTTCTTTGACTTCTGGTTGTTGCTGTAGAAGTTCTTGATGATTAATGCCAGCTTTAGCACCTGCAACTAACAAAGCAACTTCCATCGGATCGCCAATTACCTTATTTTCTTGCCGATCCTGTTCGTGGGGTAAGGCAGCATTATTACATAAAACTGCAACTTCTAAGAGTGCTTTGAGGGTTGCCTCGGAATTAGGTTCAATTTTTTTACCTTCTAAATTAAATTCCCCCTGGGTTTCTAATCCTTCTCCCGTAACTTCGATTCTCCCTTGATCCACAGCAATTTCCGCCACTGTCATGCGATTCTCGGTTAAAGTACCTGTTTTATCCGTACAAATAATACTGGTTGCTCCCAAGGTTTCTACCGCAGAAAGACGATTAATTAAAGCATTACGTTTTGCCATGCGCCACATTCCCCGTGCCAAGGCAACCGTTGCCACAATTGGTAATCCTTCAGGTACAGCAGCCACCGACAGCGCGATCGCTGTTTCGACCATGACATATAAATCTCTACCACCAAGAGTCCCCGCCACAACAATGATAGCTGCGATCGCTAGTGTGATCCAAATTAACCTACGTCCTAAACTATCGAGTCGTTTTTCTAAAGGTGTAACTTCTTCTTCTGCTTCTGCGGTTAAGGAGGAAATATGACCCAATTCGGTATTCATCCCGATTGCCACAACAGCCCCTTCCCCCGAACCTCTAGTAATTGCCGTACCTTTAAACAACATATTGGTACGCTCGGCAAGAGAGAACTCTTGTTCTAATGGCTCTGTAGTTTTGCTGACAGGAACTGATTCTCCTGTCAAAGGGGATTCATCAATTTGCAGTTTAGAAGCTTTAATTACTCGTAAATCAGCAGCAATCAAATCCCCACTATCTAAAATTACGATATCTCCAGGAACAAGCTCTTCCACGTCGATTTCTTGTATTCTTCCATCTCGCCGTACTTTAGCTTTAGTCTCGCTAAGTTGATGCAGAGACTCCATCGAACGAACTGCTTTAATTTCTGTAAAAAAACCAATTGTGGCATTCAATAAAATAGCAATAATTACAGCTATTCCTTCAATCCACTCTTGGAAGGCAAAAGCAAGAATTGCTGCTACTGCTAAAAGACCGATAATCGGACTTTTAAACTGAGCAATCAAAATTTGCCAAGCACTACGCTGCTTAAACTCTTGAAGTTGATTAGCACCGTATTGTTGTCTTCTTTGTTTGACTGTAGAATTGTCTAATCCTTGCTCTAAGTCCACTGAAAAATTTTGTATAACTTCTGTTACTGACCAAGAACTAGCTACCCCTTGATCTATTTGGTTGGCTTTGTTGGACATAAGTTTGAACCATTTTACAGGTATTATTTCAGAACTAAATCATTCCCATTCCCATGCCTGTATAGGGATGGTTTGTTGGCGCATAGTAAATGTTCCAATCTCTAATCAAACGATTCTGTAAAATGGCTTCTGCGCCCTTGACTTCCCTTTCAGTTCCCTCTAACATCACCACATAGTTACCTTGGGAAAGCATTTCTTTGTAATATCGAGCTTGGTCTTCAGGTAAACCCCAGCCAATTAAAGCTCCAATAATGCCACCACCTGCTGCACCAACACCACTACCTAATAAAGTATTGGCTAAGACGATGCCTACTTCGGCTGCTGCACCAAGTCCGGGAATTGCGACTACGCCTAAACCTCCAATCAAGCCTAAAAAACTACCGATCAAAGTACCACCGGTAACTCCTGCTACTGCGCCTTCTGCTGCTTGTTCCTCTGAAGACTGCACTTGTTTCCCTTCCATACGCTCTTGAGAATCAGCATTTTGAGCAATGACAGAAATTTTATCCATGTTAAAATCAGCATCTCTCAATTCTCGAAGAGCAGCTTCAGCATGTTCGCGAGTCGGAAAAGTACCGATGGCGTGTTGATATTGTTCATTAGCCATATTGTTTTCCTCTTAAATTCATTCCGTTTCAATTTTGCTCTTAGGATTGTCAATAAATCATCTTTCTGTAGAGGTAAAAACTGATCCCAGAATAATTATGAGAGAAATTTTTTTCATCAAACTATTTTGACTTTTGTTTAAAGCGATCGCTTTTATTTGACCAATAATCCGCGCACTCAATTGATTCGGTTGTCGAAACTCTGGATGGATGTAATGCACATTTTAGATAAGGATTATGAGAAAAAAACCGACAATTTTTACAAGTAGTTTGCTCTTCAGTTTCAAATAATGAGTTTTCTTTAATTTTGGTGAAACTCATTTTGCGATAAAAGCCAACTACTCCTGCTAATAGTAATAAGCCTCCAGAAACAACTATAAATGCTGCTGGTGGAACAACAAGATTATCACTGGTATTTCTATTTAGACCGTCAGGTTGGGTAATAACTGTTTCTTGTTTTTTTTGGGGATTAGGAATACTTAAAAATTGATAATTCATGACTCAGATATTTTAATTATATTTAAGAATTTTTATAAAAATCATATTTTTTCTAAATAAAAATTTCTTAAAGTTTATTTTCGCTAATTATTAAAAAATATATTTTATTATTTATAAATTGAAATTTAAATATCAAAACTTGTTTTTAAATCAAAGCATTAAAAAACACATTTAAAATATAACAAATTTTCTAAATGAAATATGTAGAAGTTAATTTATTATTATTTTATCTAAAAAGGTTGAGCGGACAGTTAACTATAGTAGAAAAATTAATTTTTTTTAATTTATCATATAAATATTAAATAACAAATTAATTTGACTCAATCAAAAGTATTAAATTGTTTAAGTTTAAATCTAACTAAAGATATATTTTTTTATATTAACAATAATAAATTTCGATTCCAGCCCAAATATTAAAATCAAAATTTCATTACATTAAAACTTTATTCTCAGTAATTAAATTTTTTAAGCTGCTGATCAAATGACTCGGCAAAAATGTGAAGATATCTTGCTAATCTTTAACTCAACTAGCCTAACCAAAGGAACTTTTGCACCAGCTTACGTTTGCTTACTTCAAACATTAGCTTTGTATCTGGTGCATTATACGATGTTACTGGCAGACAACTTGCTGCTTAAGAGGCTCGCAATTGTCTAATTTTTTGGTTTAATTCCTCTGCCGAACTGAGTAATTCAGTTTGCGCGATCGCAGTTTGTTCTCCTGAGGCTAACCATTTCAGATTAACTGTTTGATTTTCTGCCTCTGCATCTCCAATTACTAAACAAGCGATCGCACCACTGCGGTCTGCTCGTTTAAACTGTTTACCAAAAGCACTGCCACTTAAATCTAATTCCACCGTAAAATTAAGGCTACGTAATTTTTGGCTTAAAACTAAAGCCTGTGCTTCTGCTTTTTCTCCTCTAGAAATTAAATAAAAATCAGGTTGATGAACAGGTGCTTGTTGTAACTGTTTAAGCAGTAAAACTAACCTTTCCATCCCAATTGCCCAACCCACAGCAGGAGTATCGGGACCTCCCAATTCGGCAACTAAGCCATCGTAACGACCACCACCACAAACAGTTGCTTGCGCCCCTAAATCTTCTGATTTGATTTCAAAAGCAGTGTGGGTATAGTAGTCTAAACCTCTAACTAAACAGTGATTAATTTGATATTCAATGCCTAAATCAGTTAGTAACTGTTGAACAGTATCAAAGTGTTTTTTAGATTCATCTCCTAAATGTTCGATAATTTTAGGAGCATCTTGAGCTATTTTTTGAGTTTTTTCGTCTTTACTATCCAAAATCCGTAATGGGTTACGAGTTAAACGATCTTGAGAATCTTGGTCTAACTCTTGCTGGTAAGGAGTCAAATAATTAACCAACGCTTCTCGATAGTTGTGACGATCCTCACCATTACCTACTGAATTAAGATCGAGCTTTAAATTTTTTAAGCCCAAACTTTGTAATAAATCAGTAGCGATCGCAATTACTTCTACATCAGCGCGAGGAGAATGACTACCCAACAACTCCAACCCAATCTGATGAAACTGTCTCTGACGACCAGCTTGAGGACGTTCGTAACGAAACATAGCCCCAGTGTACCAAAGACGTTGTACCCCACCTTGGGCATAAAGATTATTCTCAATAAAAGAGCGTACTACCCCTGCCGTACCTTCAGGACGAAGTGTAATCGATTTATCACCACCTCTACTGGTGAAAGTGTACATCTCCTTCCCCACTACATCTGTCGCTTCACCAATTCCTCTCTCAAATAAATCAGTTTGCTCAAAAATAGGAGTCCGAATTTCTTGATAAACCGCCTTGGCAAGAATTTCCCTTGCCTTATCTTCAATTAACTGCCAATAACCAATTTCTTCAGGCAGTATATCTTTTGTTCCTCTTAATGCTTGAATTGCTCCCATTTTTTTCAGTTATCAGTAATTAATTATTCAGTAGGGGCGGGGCGTATGAACTCTGGAGGAAACCTCCAGAGATAGCCCCTTGCGAACCGCCGTTCGCCCGTACACCAATTATCAGTATCTCAAGAACGACGAATTTTAATCAGAATGAAATCTAATTCAATTGATGTCCAGTCAGTTTGACAAAAATATCCTCTAAATTAGAATCACGAACCATGACACCCGTTTTATCAGGTAAAGAATCGAGATATTGATTTGCCTCAGCTACAGTAGCAAAAAATTGATAATCAATGCGGTCGCCTTGTTGTTTCACCACAATGGCTTTACCATAATGAGAACGAAACTGCTCTAATGTACCCAGTTCGATCAGTTTACCTGCATCCATAATCCCAATGCGATCGCATAAAAATTCTACTTCTTCCATATAGTGAGTAGTCAATAAAATAGTCATACCCTGCTGATTCAAATCTTGAATTATTTCCCAGAGACGACGACGGGTTTGGGGGTCTAATCCTACTGTAGGCTCATCCAAAAACAAAATACTTGGTTGATGAAGTAACGCTCTAGCAATTTGTAAACGGCGTTTCATTCCGCCAGAAAGAGTTTTGACTAAAGCATCCTTTTTATTTTCTAAAGCTACATATTCTAACCAACGATTAATTCTTTGTTGCCTTTCAGGATTGGGGATATGATGCATTCGTCCATGAAATTCTAAATTTTCCCAAACCGAAAGTTCCCCATCTACACTGAGTTGCTGTAAAACAACACCAATACTTTGCTTGACTAAAGTAGAATGATGCGTTATATCATAACCAGCTATTTGAATTTTACCTTTGCTAGGTTTGGAGAGAGTAATTAACATTTTAATTGTAGTAGATTTTCCTGCTCCATTTGGTCCAAGTAGACCAAATATTTCTCCTTTTTTGATTGAAAAAGAAAGATTATTAACTACAGGAACTTGATTATAGATTTTATAAACGTTTTCTAAAGCAACAGCCGTCATTGATCTGCTCAATTTTGGTATTTTAAAATTAGATTACAACCAGACAATGTTATGATTTTGCCAACCAATTTATTTGAATCAAACTACTAATAACTAATCTAAATTAATCAGTTAATCAAGTTATTCAAAAATCAACTTATCGAACTCATCTTCCAATTGTTCAATTTCTGTTAAAGTTTGCCAGCCAGCTTGCCAGAGAGAACGATCTTTTAATTGTTGAGCGTTAATCCAAAAACGAGTTTGAGGATCGCAAGAAGCTACCATTTCAGCAAAAATCCATTTACCTCGATTTTGTCGATTGATAACTTGAAAATGTCTCCAACCCCAAGTTTTTTGCTTTGCTGTCCACTTAGAACCCAGTAAATAAGGGAACTTTTGTTTTTGTTTTTTCGACATTTTAACTTCTAGGAATAATAATGATAATCTAGTCGCAATAATGTATTTTACAAATTGTGATGTTTTTATGAAGATAAACTCTGTTGTTCAACAATTATTTATAAATCAAGTGTATCAAGTCCCTGCACTCGCAGTAGCTTTATTACTATCGGCTCAAATAACTCCAGCAATTGCTCAAGAAAATACGACTACATCTCCAAGTAGTAATACAGGAGTAACTACTAATTCCTCTTCAGGTGAAAATTCTGGTTTGACGGTCAGTGAAACTGATTATACCCTTGGGGCAGGTGACCAAATTAGATTAGATATTTTTCAAGTTGCAGAATATAGTGGTGAATATCCAGTCTTAGTAGACGGAACAATTAGTTTGCCTTTAGTAGGAAGAGTTAATGTTAGTGGTTTAACTCTTAAAGAAACCTCCGAATTAGTTTCTGAAAAATATAAACTTTATTTAAAACGTCCTGTTGTTACTGTTGGTCTACTTGCTCCTCGCCCCCTCAAAATTGGAGTTTCTGGAGAAGTAGATAACCCTGGTTCTTACGAGTTTTCTCTAACCGCAGAAAACAAAAAATTTCCTTCTGTTACTGACATGATTGAACAAGCTGGGGGTATTACTACTCTGGCAGATGTTCGTAATGTTCAAGTCAAAAGAACTATTAAAGGTAGAGAAACTACTTTTAATGCTGATTTGTGGGCTTTGTTAACTCAAGGTAGATTAAATCAGGATATATCTCTACGTGATGGTGATACTATTTTTATTCCAACCGTAGCAGAAATTAACTCTGACGAACTAGCTAGACTTTCGGAAGCAAGTTTTGGTTTGCAAACTGACGAACCAATCAAAGTTGCGGTAGTAGGAGAAATTTATCGTCCTGGTTCTTATACAGTTCAGCCTGAAAAATTGGCTAACAATAACTATAATAGCGAGAAAAAAGAAGGTTCTCTACCTCCTAGACTGACTCAAGCAATTGGCGTAGCAGGAGGAATAAAACCTTTAGCTAATGTAAAGGAAGTACAAGTAAAACGTAAAGCTTGGGATGGAACAGAAAAACTGATTGCGGTAGATTTGTGGAGTCTAATCCAGGAGGGTAGTTCTGGTCAAGACGTTATTCTTCAAGAAGGAGATACTATCGTTATTCCTCAAGCGGAGAAACTAGCTGCAGAAGATTCAGAACAATTAGCTGCTGCTAGCTTTTCTCCTGGAGCAATTAAAGTTAATGTTGTAGGTGAGGTTGCTACTCCAGGACCAGTTGAAGTACCACCAAACACACCTCTTAACCAAGCAATTTTAGCAGCAGGTGGTTTTGATAATCAACGCGCTAAGACAGGCAATGTGGAATTAGTTAGACTTAACCCCAATGGTACAGTTACTAAGCGTCAAATTGAAGTTGATTTTGCCAGTGGCATTAATGATGAAAATAATCCTACCTTGAGAAATAATGACGTAGTTGTAGTTAGCCGTTCAGGATTAGCTAAAGTAACTGATACTACTGGCTCAATCTTTAATCCTATTGGGGGAGCTTTAGGTGTTGTAAGATTGCTTTTTGGGCTATAAATAAATATCTTTTCGATAATTATGCTGCTCTAACTCTGACATAATTATTGGGGCAGCATTAAATCAAGTTCGGTATCATCAAAGATTCCGTGTTGTGAGGAATATTAATAATGCAAAATGCGGGCTCTGATCGCTCTGTTTATCTCAATAAAATCAATGGCAATGGTAATGGCAATGGAACTTATTTGTACTCTATTCCTCCTGTCATCGAAAATACTGCGATTGAAGAAGATGAAGACAGCATCGATCTGCGTCAATTTTTAAACGTAGTTAAACATCGTTTTCGTTTAATTACGGCTGTAGCAGTTGGAGTTACGACACTTACAGCCCTCTGGACATTTACTCAAGAACCTAAGTATCGTGGTAGTTTTCGGGTTTTAGTTGAACCAGTTACCAACGAACAAACAGGAGAAAATTCCTTAGAAAATCCTCTAACTATATTGGGAGGAGAATGGCAAGGTTTAGATTACGATACTCAAATCGAGGTCTTGCGTAGTCCAAATGTAATGAATCCGATTATCAATACTCTAGAACAAAAATATCCTGAAATTACTTACGATGAATTAATTACCGAAAAAAAATCTCCCTTAGAAATCGAGCGAATCGATGAAACTAAAATTCTAGAGATATCTTATACTGACCCCGATCGCCAAAAAATTCAATTTGTTTTAGATAATTTATCTGAAGCTTATTTGACTTATTCGCTAGAAGAAAGAAGGGTCGAAGTTAAACAAGGAATTGAGTTTGTTGAACAACAATTACCTGGAGTCCGAGCTAGAGTAGATGAGTTACAGGAAAGACTACAAAACTTCCGCCAAAAATATAATCTTCTCGATCCAGACCAACAAGCCAATCTTTTATCTCGAAATTTAGTTGATTTTGAAGAAAAATTTTTTGAAGTCAAAACCCAACTTAATGAAACCAGAACTTTGTATGCTAACTTACAGCGACAAATTGGCTTAGAACCAAATCAAGCGCTCGCGGGTAGTTATTTAAGTGAATCTCCTCGTTATCAAAACTTACTAAACGAATTACAACAAGTAGAAGTAGAATTAGCCAAAGAATCGGCTCGTTTTCAACCTGCCAACCCTGTAGTTCAAGCTCTTGAAGACAAACGACAAGAATTACTTCCTCTGTTGCAACAAGAAGCAATGAGGGTTTTAGGAGATAAATTTTCTCAAGAAATACAAGATTCTTCTTCTTTAGCTTCTCCCAGTAGTCTTCGTTTAGAACTTAATAAGCAGTTTATTAATACAGCTAATCAAATTGAAACGTTGGAACTGCGTCAACAAGCCTTACAACAAGCGATCGCGCAATTAAATGGCTTAACCAAGCAAATGCCTGTGATTGCTCGTCAATACACGGATATACAACGTCAATTAACTGTTGCAACAGAAAGTTTAAACCGTTTTCTAGAAGCAGAAGAAAAACTTCAACTCCAAGCTGCCCAACAAGCTTTACCCTGGCAATTAATCGCTAAACCCTTACTAGAAGAAAATCCCGTTTCTCCTAATCCCCCTCGCAATTTAGCATTAGGCTTAATTGGTGGCATTTGTCTAGGACTAGGTGCTGCTTTACTCGCCGAGCGTCTCGATCCTGTCTTCCACGACACAGAAGAATTAAAAGAAGCTGTTAAATTACCACTCCTAGGTTCTATTCCTTTACAAAAAGAGTTAAAACCTCTTGAATTATTGACAAAAGCCGAAACTCAACCAGTTGGATTACCCCAGCTACAAATTGGCGATAGTACCCTCAATTTAACGCCTAAAACAGAAGAAAAAGCAACTTCAGGAGGTAAACGTAATTGGTATAATGCCTCTCCGTTTTTAGAAGCATTTCGTTCTCTCAGTACCAATATTAAGTTATTAGGTTCTGATAGTCCGATTAATTCAATCGTCATTAGTTCTTCAATTCCTTCTGAAGGTAAATCAACAATTTCTTCCCATCTTGCTCAAGCAGCAGCAGCGATGGGACAAAAAGTCTTATTAATTGATGCTGATTTACGTCGTCCTCAAGTTCATCGTTGGATGGGACTTAACAACACAGAAGGATTAAGCAATGTCTTGGCAACTGGTTTAGATGTAAACGCAGCTATTCAAAAAGTTCCCCATTGGGATAATTTATCAGTTCTTACAGCAGGAGATATTCCTCCAGATCCAACTCGCTTGCTTTCTTCTCAACGAATGCAGGATTTGATGGAACAATTGAAGCATGAAGGTAAATATGATTTTATTATTTACGATACTCCTCCAATCCTAGGATTTGCTGATGGACGAATTCTAGCTGGTCGTACTAATGGGGTAGTATTAGTGATCAGAATGAATAAAACTGACCGCTCATTATTAAAACAAAACATTGATAATCTAAAAATGTCTAATTTCCCAGTTCTGGGCATCATAGCTAATCAGGTTAATCGTAGTTCTAACGGCTCTTATTATTACTATAATCACTATTACGCAGAGCGAGACGAATCTAAAAGCTAGACATTAGTAGGGGGAATTTATCTCACTATTAGTTTTAAAGATATATATCTTGTAATTTTTGCTTGAGTGCAAATACATCGGTACAGTCGTGGATACAACAATTATTTCTTCTACTTTCCTACTAACCCTATTAATGATAGTAGGATTATTTTTCTTTATTCGTGCTTCGGTTAAAGACCGTACTAAAAAAATTCAATTCTTATCAACTGAATCAGAGGAAATTTTATGGCAAAAATTACAACAATACTTTGAAACAAGAGCTTATCGAGTAATTGATTGGGACAAAGAAAAGAAACAAGTCACCTTAGAAGGCTTTGTGCAGCCTAGTTGGTTTTTAGCAATTTTTCTGACAATTCTAGCTGGCATAGGTTTATCTTGTTTGGCGTTAGTACTCTTCTGGGTTTATCCTACCGTCGGTAATTTGGTTTGGGGACTAATTATTCTAGCTCCCCTGGCAGGAATTTTTTATTGGCGAAAAGCAGGAAGATTAGAACAGGTTTCCTTATCAATCCAAACAGATTTCAAGTTACAACCAAACCAATCAAATCTTTTAACTGTAACGGCTCATCGCGATGAATTACTTCAACTGCAACAAAATTTATCTTTAGAATTAGTTGAGTAATCGACCTTGATGTGAAAAATAGAGACGCTTTAAATTTAAACAACGTCTCTATTAATTTTATTAAAAAAAAACCAGGGGGTTGAGAATAACTCTCAACGACTACTGGTAACTGCAACAGTTTTTTTCTTATCTTGTTCTTTAATTTCTAAAGATTGCAAACTAGGGAAAAGAAAATGATTTTCCTCAACGTATTGCGCACCAAATAAACCTTTTTCTGCCCAAAAGTACCGATCTGTGGTATGCTCGTTTCTTCTAACTACTAATAAAGCTGGAGGAGCAATCCCCAAAGAAGCAATATATTTACGAGCTGCTGTTACTGGTTTATCATTACCACTTTCAATATTATAATGAGGGACTAGCTCTAAAATTTTACGTCCTTCCTGACGACGGCGGCTTTTACGTTTACGTTTCCTTGCCAACCCAGCACCTCCTATTTTTACCCTAAAACCTGTATTTATAGTTACAAAACCCGAGCAAATTGTATCGTGATAAGCAAAAAAAATCAACTATCTAAACGCCTCAATTAAGCAAGGGCAATCATTGTAATATCTCAAGGTAGTTTCATCTTTTGGCATACTAATGAACCCCAAAAAAAAGATATAAAAATTAATAAAGCTTAGTTGAATTTCGCTCAAATTATTTTTTGACCATAAATTTGTTGCTCGATGTCTTATTCGTTTATCTCTGCTAGTGCCGAATTTACTACTCTTTGTCAAGCTCAACTAGAATTACTGAGCCGAGGGGTGGGAGCAGTTTGGAGTGCGGTTTATTTAACTGAAGAGCTAGTAGAAAATAAACAAGGAAAATTAGTTCCTTTAGCAATTTATCCTCGAAATTTGAGTGAGCGAGGACAAGAATTACCCCATGTTAGTCTGAATAAGAATTTACAACAATTAACAACTCAAGCTCAATTATCATCTCTTCCTTTATTGGCAGGCACAATTGTCGAAAAACCGATTGCTAATCCAGAAATAGAACAAGATGCTCAGGTTAAAAAACAGTTAATTTTGCCCTTAATTTACGACACTCGAGTAATGGGTGTATTGGTGAGTCAAAAAGATGAAGATTGGCAACCAAAAGAGTTAGAACAAATTGAAAAAATAGCTCAAACTTTAGCAATTGCTCGTTGTTTAGATCATCGTTATCAATGGTACCAAAAACAATTAGCTAGACAAGAAACTTTACGTCAAGTTGAGCAAGATAGATTGGATGATTTATTGCATCAATTACGCAATCCGCTTACTGCTTTGAGAACTTTTAGTAAACTATTAATTAAAAGGTTGTTACCAGAAGAACGCAATCAATCTGTTGCCAAGAGTATTTTACGAGAAAGCGATCGCTTGCAAGAATTATTGCAACAATTTGAAACAGAAACTAAATCAACAGAAGAAGAAAATAACGCCTTAACTTTAAGTACAACTTCTGTACGTTTGTCAACAGATATTCCTGAATCTAGAAATTTTTTGCTGCCTGGTAATGTTTCAGAATTAAAAGCAATCTCAGTATTAGATATTTTAGAAACTTTATTAATTTCTTTGAGAGAAATTGCAGGTGAAAAAAACATAGAATTAGTTACTGATTTACCTCAACATTTACCATTGGTGATGGCTAATGCTAAAGCTTTAAGAGAAGTTTTAAATAATTTAATTGATAATGCTTTGAAATATACTCCAACTGGTGGAGAAGTTAAAATTTATGCAATAGAAAAAGTAGAGAGAGTACAACAAAGTTGGTTGGGAATTGCTATTAGTGATAGTGGTTATGGTATTCCTCTTGAAGATCAACAGAAAATTTTTGAACGTCATTATCGTGGCAGACAAGCTCAAAGTGATATTCCTGGGAGTGGTTTGGGATTAGCAATTGCCAAAGATTTAGTTGAAAAAATGGGAGGAAAAATTGAAATAATTAGTCCTAATAATCTGGGAAAAAATACTAGCTTACCTGGAACGACTATGATTGTTTGGTTAGTTGTAGCTCAAGATAACTAGTATTAATAATTAATTCTCCAACTAAAAATATTGCTCAACTATCCTTTGACACCGCTACCAATATCAGTAGGAATAATATATCTTTGAACTAAAAGAAATAATAATAAAATTGGTGTAATTGAAATAACTGAACCAGCAGCAATAAGTCGCCAGTCCAGAGAAAAAGTTCCTGCCAAATTAGCCACACCAATAGGCAAAGTATAATATTCAGGACGGTCAAGAACAACTAAAGGCCACAGAAAATCGCTCCAAGAACCAATAAAAACAAAGATAGCTAGTGTAACTAAAGCAGGACGAATGGCAGGAAGCATAATATGCCACCAAATCCCCAATTCTGAACAACCATCGATTCTAGCTGCTTCTTCCAACTCTTTCGGGACTCCCTGAAACGCTTGTCTTAATAGAAAAATGCCAAAAGCAGAAGCTAAACTAGGAAAAATTACCCCAAGATAAGTATTTCTTAAACCAAGATTAACCACTAGAATATAAAGCGGAATCATCACAATCTGAAAAGGAATCATAATCGTAGCAATAACCAAGGCAAAGATTAATTTCCTTCCCCGAAAATTGAGACGTGCCAAAGGATAAGCTGCTAAAGAGCAAAATAATAAATTTAATCCAACAGTTAATCCAGCTACGATCGCACTATTGATTAGATAAGTACCAAAAGGATAAGTCTGCCAAACTGACAGAAAATTTTTTAAAGTTGGTTGCCGAGGCAATAATTGAGGTGGGAAACTAAAGATATCTTCTGTTGGAGATTTGAAAGAAGTCCCGACTAACCATAATAAGGGAAATAACATGAGCGCAGCGATCGCAATTAAACTAAGATAGGTCGCTAAAGTCTTGATGATAGTTTGACGAAGTCGAAACAGGTTCTTTCGTCTTACGGCAGAGTACCTTTGACCTGATAATTTTCCTGTCATTACTCATCCTTTGTATTTAATTGAAATATTTAAATGATTGTCAATTTTGACAACTAAATTTACTGTTAGCTATATCCTATCGGGTAGGAAAACATTTTATTAAAAACATGAAAAATTGGAAATTAAAACAAAAATTTACAATCTTCCTCTTAGCAATTTTGCTAATTGGACTTACTTTAGTTGGTGGTGCGTTAGCTACTGTTCTCAAACTGGCTACAGAAAACGAAATTGCTTCTCAGGCTTTAATTCTGATGGAAACCATGAACTCAGTTAGAGAATATACCAATAATCAAATTAAACCAGAATTAAACGACCGAATTGACGAAGAATTTTTACCTGAAACTATTCCTGCTTATTCTGCTAGAGAAGTCTTTGAAACTTTAAGACAAAAAAATCCTAATTATCGAGATTTCTTTTATAAAGAAGCTACCATTAACCCATCTAACTTAAGAGATAAAGCCGATAGTTTTGAAAAAGAATTAGTAGCAAAATTTATTGCCAACAAAAATAACAAAGAATTAACTGGATTTCGCTCTGCTCCTAGTGGCAAATTATTTTATATTGCTCGTCCAATTCAAATAACCCAAGCAAGTTGTCTAGAATGTCACAGTACTCCCGAAGCTGCACCTCCCAGTGTGATAGAAAGATACGGTTCAGTCAACGGCATGGGTTGGAAACTTAATGAGATAATTGGAGCTCAAACAATTTCTGTCCCCGCTAAAACAGTATTTGACCGCGCTCGTCAATCTTTTATCTTGATTATGGCAATTATCTCTTTAGTTTTTATCGCAGTTATTCTACTCGTAAATTATTTACTCAATCGTAATGTTATTCGTCCTTTAAATAGAATGGCAAGAGTAGCTGAAGAAGTAAGTACCGGTTATATGGATGCCGAATTTGAGCAAACTTCTAACGACGAAATAGGCAATTTAGCAGAAGCTTTTAAACGGATGAAATTAAGTTTAGCAATGGCAATGAACCGACTTAGCCAAGTCAATAAATATAAAAGAGAGCAATAATTATTTCAAGATAACAAGCGTCGTTTAAACTTAATTGCTTTTTGAGCATCTGGTATTTGTTCTGCTAATGCGTCAATTAAAGCTTCGGGAGATCTGGGGGCATATTGAATCAAAATTTCTTCTACTATTAACGATGCCATTGGACCAATACAATAAGCTAACTCTTGCTGACATCGTTTAATAAATTTGGGATCGAGCGAAGCTATCGGAGTGTAATTAGCTGTAGATGAACTAATTGCTCCTTGATTGGGGTTATGAGGTTGGTTTGACAATCTTCTTTGGTCAGATTGAGTAGAATTAACAATCATCGTTTCTTCCAAAGGGTTAGTAGCGGAAGTTGATGATGACCAATCATGAACTAACTTAGTTTCTTCAACTGATGGTCGCGGTTGAGCAGAAGATTGTGAAGAAGAAGTAGAGGAAGCAACATTATCTACCAACTTTGTTTCATCTACTGAATGAAAAGAAGTAGACGAATGGCTAGAAACAGGAGTTGAAGCAGAACTTACAATAATCGTTTCTTCGTTTTGAGGTGAAATTGGTTGAGGATTTACCTGTGAAGAAGAAGGAGAATAGGTAGGAAATATCAGCGGTTGACCATGAGTAATTTGTTGAAGGTTAAGCAAAACTTCTTGTACCGACTGATAACGCTGGAGCGGTCTATCAGCAGTCATTTTATCAAGGATTTTGCCAAATGCCGAGCTAACAGTGACATAACTACGCCATTGCCATTCCAAGGAATATTGGTCTAGCAACATAGTTGGTTCTCTTCCTGTTAACAAAACAATTGCTGTTACTCCTAAAGAATAAAGATCACTACTAGGAGAACAACGACCCATGCTAATCTGTTCTCTAGGAGCATAACCAATTTTGCCCACAAAGGACATTTTGCCCACGTAGGATTGATGACCAGAGCTAGTTTGCTCATCTAATAAAGCAATATTAGTTAATTTCCCTACACCAAAATCAATTAAGACTGGTAGTTCTTCACCATCAGGTTTCATGATATTGTCAGGAGAAATATCGCGATGGATAATACCACGCTGATGAATATACTCTAAAACTGGTAGCAAATTCATCAGCCACTGAATAACCTCTGGTTCAGAAAAACTTTGACCCTGTTGTCGTCTTTGTTTGAGCAAAGCAGAATAAGTTTTGCCGTTAACGTACTCTTGGACTAAAAAAAGTCGTCCATGCCCTTCAAAACAAGCTAAAAACTTAGGAATTTGAGGATGAACAATTTGATGTAAGATTTTAGCTTCTCTTTTAAAGAGTTCTCTTGATTTTTCTAGGTCGTATTGTCCAGAACCAAAAGGAGCAAATTCTTTTAAAACACAAGGTTCGTTAAAGCGATGAGTATCAAAGGCGAGATAAGTACGCCCTAATCCTCCTTGTCCTAAAATTTTCTGAATTAAATAACGATTGTCAATGATTGTGCCAAAAGGTATCTCCTCTTTACCTGCTATTGAGTTAGACATTATTTTCAAACTCCCGACTGGATTGCTGCTGCTATTTTTTATTAACCCTCTACAGCTAATTTAACTTAACTATTAAGGTATTTTTTTGAAATTTTAGTAAGCTCAAAGATGATTTTATGATTAAAATTGTAATTTATTTAACAATTAATAGGTGTTTTCAGTTTATTTTATGCAATAGTGGCTCTGTAGATAGGAAATTAAAAAAAATCAATCATAAGTAAACAAAGAGCCTTTTACCTGTCATAATTGCAGAAATTCTCATTGTCAGAATCATTCCTAACCCCGAAGCCAATGACTGGTAGTTTTGCTAGACAAACTGTTGTTAATACCGACCCGTTTATTGAATTAAGCAATGAAGGGCAACCTCCCATCCGCTTTTATCTAAAAAAAGAGATTAATGCAATTGGGAGAGATCCTCAATGGTCAGATCTAAAAATACCAGAAACGGGTTGGACAGTTCTTTCCAGAAAACAAGCTGTGATCCAACGAGAAGGTAATGACTTTCGGATTTATGATGGCGATCGCACTAATCCCAGTCGCAATGGTATTTTTATTAATCAAACTCGCATCAATGTGACTCAGGGATATCTACTCAAAAATGGAGTCCAACTGGAAATCGGTCAAGACCCTCGCTACCAAATTCACTTGACTTACTATAATCCTAGCGGTAGCCAAATGACGATGCCGAGTAAACGTCGTTTGAGCTTAAAAGATTTAAAAGAGTGGCCTGTAGAGTTGGGGAGAGCTCCTCGTCCGAACTATTATTCTTCGATGCAATTGGACGCTCCGACAGTTTCCCGTCTCCACGTTACTATTTATCCAGATAGCAAGGGAGGACATATTCTCCATGACCATAGTACTAATGGTACTTTCATCAATGGTAAACGATTAGATAAACGTAGTTTACTTCATCGTGGCGATACAATTCAGATTGGTCCTTTTAACCTACTTTATACAGGGGATGCTCTTGAGTTAAACAACGCTACCCATCAAATTCGTCTCGATGCTCACGAATTAGTACGCAAGGTTAAAGATAAAAAAGGTCAAGAAAAAATTATCCTCAATAAAGTTTCTTTAGTACTTGAACCTGGACAATTAGTTGCTTTAGTTGGAGGAAGTGGTGCGGGAAAATCTACTTTAATGAAATCTTTATTGGGTATTGCTCCGACTAATTCAGGCAAAGTTTATCTTAATGGCGACGACCTCAGACAAAATTGGGCTATCTATCGTTCTCAAATTGGTTATGTACCTCAAGATGATATTATCCATCAGGAGTTAACTGTAGAAGAAGTTTTGACCTATGCTTGTCGTCTTCGTCTTCCTCCCGACATTGATATTCAAAAGATTGTTACCAAAACTTTAGAACAGATTAAATTGTCTCATGTTCGTCATACTTTAGTACACAGGCTCAGTGGCGGACAAAGAAAAAGAGTTAGTATTGGCGTAGAATTGTTGGCAGATCCAAAACTATTTTTCCTTGATGAACCTACTTCAGGTCTCGATCCTGGGCTAGATAAGGAAATGATGAGTCTATTAAGGGAATTAGCCGATCAAGGTCGCACAGTAGTACTAGTCACCCATGCTACAGGGAATATTGAAGCCTGCGATCGCTTAACTTTTATGGGTTTAGGTGGTAAGTTATGCTATTTTGGCCCGCCTCGGGAAGCTCTAGATTTTTTTGAAATGCCTTCAGAAGATTTTAAGTACTTTGCGGATATTTATATCAAATTAAATGAAGGAAAAAATGAAGCAGAAATTAGTAAAGTAGTAGATCGATGGGCGCACAAATACCTGCGTTCTCCTCAATATTATGCTTATATCGCCACATCTTTAACCGAAGGTAAAGACGAACAACAAAGTACAGATGCATCGGTAAGAACAGGCATTTCCCCTTTAAAACAGCTATGGCTACTGTGTCAACGCTATTGGAAATTAGTCAATCGCGATCGCGTTAGTTTAATTCTAGCTTTGATTTCTGGCCCGATTACGATTGGGTTAACGGCATTATCTCTTCAAAACGAAGAGCCTTTAACCAAATTAGCTACTCCCAGTATTACCCAAGCTCCTCTAGCTCTAAAATTACTATTTATCTTTAGCTGTATTGCCATTTGGATCGGATTATCCAATTCAATTCGAGAAATTGTCAAAGAATCGGCTGTTTATTTTCGCGAACGACTATTAAATCTTGGTTTACTACCCTATATTAGTTCTAAATTATTGATACGCAGTGCGATCGCTCTATTGCAAACGCTGCTGATTACTGTTGCTGTTTTGATTGGGTTCGATTCGCCTGAGTCAGAACTAATTCCTTGGTCAATTGGTTTTGGCATTACCACTCTTTTAACTTTAATCGCTAGTTCTGCTCTTAGTTTAATGTTATCAGCCTATGTCTCCAGTGAAAATGAAGGCAATGGCATACTTCCTTTAGTCATGATTCCTCAAATTATTTTTTCTGGAGTACTGTTTGATTTAGAAGGTTGGTCACAAAAAGTTTCTTGGTTGATGTTAAGTCGTTGGTCGATTGGAGCTTATGGCGCACTTGCCGATGTCAACGCTATGGCACCAGAAAATAATTCCCTTGCCGATATTTTTCAAACCTCCGACGTTTATCAAGCCACTTGGGATAATTTGGCTTTAAATTGGGGAATTTTAGGAGTTCACACCTTGGCCTATTTGTTAATTACTTTAATTTTACAAAAACGCAAAGATATTTTTTAATCAGTTTAAGTGCCAGTATTGTAAATTGGCTTGGAAACTAAAGATAATTTTTTAACTTGCTCACTTTGAGGCAGATGATGCCGTTGTTGATGCCAAGTCCAAGCATGAGCAATCATTGTTTCCAATTCAGAATATTGAGGTTGCCAACCCAATAAAGAGCGAGCTTTCTCGCTACTACCAACTAAAACTGGTGGATCTCCTGGACGGCGATCGCATTCAACCACCTTAATCATCTTACCAGTAACTTGTCGGGCAACTTTGATTACTTCTTGAACAGAAAAACCATTACCATTACCCAAATTAAATATTTCGCTGCGTTCTTGCTGGAAAAGATATTTCAATCCTAAAACATGAGCCTCAGCTAGATCGCTGACATGAATATAATCGCGAATACAAGAACCATCTGGAGTAGGATAGTCAGTCCCAAAAACAGAAATTGATTCTCTAGCACCCAAAGCAGTAAGAAGGACTAAAGGAATCAAATGAGTTTCAGGATGATGGTCTTCACCTAATAAACCTTTGGGATGCGCTCCAGCAGCATTAAAATAGCGAAAGATAACAGATTTTAAACCATAAGCTACTTCAAAATCTGACAGCATTTTTTCTACCACCAATTTACTAGTACCATAGGGATTAATAGGTAGCTGGGGATGCTCTTCAGGAATTGGTACTACGCTAGGAACGCCATAAGTTGCACAAGTAGAAGAAAAAACGATTTTTTTGACTGAAGCAAGAGTCATCGCTCGCAGCAGATTAAGAGTTCCAGTAACATTGTTCCAATAATATTTAGCTGGATTAACTACTGATTCGCCTACATAAGCAAAAGCAGCGAAATGCATCACTGCGTCAATCTGATAACTATTAAAAATATCAGCTAAAAGATTACTATCGTTAAGGTCGCCAACGATTAATTTTGCCTGCAAACGTTCTTCTACAAAATCTCGATGACCTGTGACAAGACTATCTAAAACAATAACATTGTAACCAGCTTGCTGTAAAGATTCAACTGCGTGAGAGCCAATATAACCTGCTCCTCCAGTTACTAAGATAGTGGGTTTATTTGAAAACACAAGTTTTACTCTCGATATATGACTAACTTATTTTTAGATAAAAATTCATATCTAAATGATTATACCTAAGTCAATCAATTTAGGTATCCCAAAAATCAGTAATTTTACTGAAATATTATCTTTTAGATAATTTTAAAAGGATAAAATTTGTGTCAAAAAAAAACTGCCTAAAAGGCAGGACAAATATAAACAGATCAATGATTAATAACTAAAATTTTGGCTTTAAACGGAATTTTTTAAGCAAAACAAGCGAAAGATTTCAGCTTACTTATGAATTTTGAATTGCACCCAAATCAATCGAGCCATTCCTTAAATTACCAAAATAATCGTCTCCGATACCAAAATCAGCATCTCCTTTACCAAGAAAAGGAGAATTATCTTGGAGTCCAAATCCTGAAATATTATCTAAATTAGGATTAATCAACACAGGATTGTTGGTAAGCACATCATTTGCACCACTTGCTGCACCTGGATTTCCACCAACCCAACCATTATTTGACCAATTAATACCTGAAGAGCCTTCAAAAGAAAGTAATGGTTTTCCAGATTCTTGAACGAAAATATTGTTAGCAAAGGTGGTATTTTGATGACCTGCATCCGCTGAAATATACAGCAGACTATCATCTGCATGATAAAAAGTGTTATTGGCAATCAGCGAATCTTTTAACCCGCCTCCGTTATCGTAATTGCCGTAGAAAAATCCGTAGGCATTATCAACAATAATATTGTTAACTAATTTAAATCCTCTTCCTGGATTAGAAAGATTAAAATAGAAATCATATTTTTCATTGGCAACCTGAATTCCTGAAGCTGCTCTACCAATCACATGAAAACGAGTATCACCAGTATTGTAGATCAGATTTTTTTCGGCTACTATATCCGATGCATTGTCAAGATAAAGATTAACGCTGAGATTGTCAGATATTTGATTATTGGCAATATAACTTCCTTTGGTAAGCACGCTAATTATGCCTTCCCCGTAGTTTTTACGAATGATATTATTAACAAACGTGCTATTACTCGCACCCATAGTGACTAATGCACCTGGACGTCCAGCAGGAGAATAATATTGACTGACTAAATCGTTATATTCAACTAAGTTACCATCAAAAACTATATTATTAGTAGTGGTTAAGTCCTGATAGCCAAACCAAGCACCAGAATGTTGATTATGATGCAGATGATTATTGATCAGTCTAACATGTGATGCTCCCCAACCATTAATACCATTGCGCTTAGAATTTCTAACTTCTAAGTTTTTGAGGTCAAGATATTTTCCGCCAATACCAATCAAATCTTTACCATCTGGTAAATAAGAACCATCAATAATCGCTTTTTCCCCAGGAGCAGACATGATGGTAATCCGAGCTTCTTCAGTTCCTTGGGCTGCGATCCATTGAGATGTAGTATATTTGTATTCTCCTCCTCTTAAATAAATTACGTCTCCAGGCTTAGCAACACTAGAAACTTTGTCCAAGCTAAAAAAGGGATTTTCCAATGATCCATCATTAGAATCATTACCGTAAGGAGCAAGATAATAGGTAGCCCCTTCTAAAGTTGGCGGATTTTCTATGGGTTTCGGTGGATTATCTATAGGTTTTGATGGATTATCTATAGGTTCTGAAGGTTTCGCGGGCTTATCAGGTGAGATATATTCAAAATCGATGTAGTTAATATTAAATCCAGAGCCAACCGTATCTAACCGAAATTGGTGACTACCTTCAGTTAAGTAAATTTCTTTTCCTGCTACATCTTGCCAAGACTGCCATCCACCAGTATCTTGAAAGTTAACTTCGTCAACACTTTTACCATCAAGAGAAAATCTAATCCCGTGGTCATTATTGTAGTCAGAAGCAATACGAGTTACTAATTTATAAACGCCACTTTCAGGAACTTCTAAATCGTAGGTTAGCCATTCTCCTGAATCAATCCAGCCGACATTATAACCACCACCAGCATCGGTAGTTTTTTCGATATCAACATCATCTTGACGATATGCTTGACCAATATTTCCTGAAGTTAAATCAGAATAAGTCTGATAATCTTCCGCTTCTATTCTAATATTTTTATTTTTTTCAATTTCGGTTGAAGTAACGGGAATTAGCTCAAGATAGTTAATATTAAATAAAGAACTATACATGTCTAATCGCAACTTATGGTTACCCGCAGTTAATTTAATTTCTTTTTCTGGGACATTTTGCCATGATTGCCATCCACCAGTATCTTTAAAATTAAGACGGTCTAGTTCTTTTCCATCAACAGAGATACCAAAACTGTGGTTGTTATTCGTCTCTGAAGCAACACGAGCCACTATTTTATACGTACCGTCAACAGGAACTTTTAAATCATAGGTTAACCATTCTCCTGAATCAATCCAGCCAACATTATAACCACCACCAGCATCGGTAGTTTGTTCAATATCAACATCATCTTGACGATATGCTTGACCAATATTTCCTGAAGTAAGGTCAAAATAAGTACGATAATCTTCGGCTTCGATGCGAATGGATTGATTTGATTGAGTAGATTTATTCATTGATTGAAACAATAATAACAACGACAAAATCACACCAAGAAAAAAATAGAAAGAAATAGATAAACTTTGTTTCTTTTTCCAGCTCATATCAAACTTAATTTAGAGTAAACTCTAGCTAATTTAGTTTATCTAAGACTATCGTAATTAGCTCTGATTGTTAATTTTAGTCTATTGAGAAAATACAATAGTCTTAGAGTTGTAAACTGGCTTCAAATTGCCCTACCTAATTTAAGCTTTAATAAAATTTCTGGAAAAAATTAGTAGTGTCAAAACTTCTTTGACGTAGCGGTTAACAATTGACTATTAATAAATACAATAACTACTATTTTAATTTTGAATAGCTTAACTATTTTTCTTGGCTGCCAAGTAACATTGAGAGTTTTGTTTGGATAAAGTTGTAGTTAATTCAAACTAATTATGCTCAAGTTATTGGTCTTTATCTTTTCATAATCTTCCTACTTATGATAACTTATCTATTTCTTTACGAATTCTTGATTGACAATTCTATTTTGTAAAATTTTGATAAATATCAATGTGATGAAATCCTAAAAATACTAGTGATTATCATCACAATCAAATTTACTTCAAATTTTATGGAATAATCATGAAGTCGAACTACTTAAAATTTCGCTTAATTTAATAGCTGATCTTTCAAGGTAGACTTCAACAGTTTAAAAAAATTGCTGATGCACTCTCGTTGTTTCGCGGATAGATTCTCTGCGCTCACTACAAGGTTTATTCTGAGCAAAGTGAAGAACCTTGCTGCGCTGATCCTTCACTGCGTTCAGGATTACATTAGACTTCTTGCATAAGTCTAATTAAACTCGGTTGAATTTAGGGAATAGGGAATAGGTAATAGGGAATAGTAGTTATTTTTTATTTTTTATTTCTGATTTATTTTTGCAGAAGGTCTATTTTATACTTTTTAGACAACCACTTAGTAGTTGCAAAGCTTGATTGTAAAAATAACCGTATCTGTATATATGATTAAACTAATATAATAAAATTATTTAAATTAAAGGGACGTATAAAAACTACATCTGAGTCCACAAATACAGATATTTCTTCTTGAATTTGTTAGGCTACAGCTATAGATAATTGAAAACAAAGTACTCTGTTTATTTGGCTAATTTAACTAAACTACCCGAACTATTAGTACGATAGACCCATTGTTTTTCCCCATCAGTAACTACTACTTGCCATCCAGGTGTAAGAACTTGAGTACAAAACTGATCTGGTTTAGCCAAACCTAAACAACCATCTGACCAAGTAAGTTTCTCGGCTTCAGCGATCCTAAAAGTAGCTACATTTTGACTGGTGTGTTTACTAAGATCTTCAAAGACAGCATTTTGAATTTCAAGCGGTAAGGTAGTTTGTTCAGAAATAGCTTCTTTGATTGGCTGTTCTTTCTGTAAACTAGGTGCTAGGACTAAACTAGGCAAAGTATTAGCTTTAGCAATTGTCCAATTATGATTAGTAATACTATTCGTCTGAGCAAACGCAATTACGCTTAGGGCAAATAAAATTTTGACTAAGAATAAAAATTTACTCATGATTAACTCAAATAATACCAATGTTTAATTCAAGCGATCGCGGAAAATAGACTTTTAGTCTGGTTAAAGTTAATTCTCAACCAAGAATTGTTTAAACTGCTATGGTAGTCCTATTAAATTTACTTAACTTCAAGCATTGGTAAAAACTTACGAATTAGTCCAATCGTAACCGCAGGAAGTTCTAGTTGAGGAGTCAAACCAACATCCTCCAACTGATAAAATACCCGAATTGCTTGAGGATTCATCTCAGCTAAACGACGACCGACTTCTGGTCCTGTAAATTCAGATTTTTGTCCCCAGATTAAAGCAGTTGGAATAGTAAGTTGGGTAATATATTTACTTAAATCAAAACAAAGATCGCCACGGACAAAGGAAAGGGCTGCATATTCTCCATTTGGTTGTTGGGCAGATTGTAAATAAGCTTCTACTATTTCAGGATAAATTCGTTCTGGACGGGCAAACTGACGTTGTTCCAAAAAGCTGCGAATACCAAAACTGTTAGATACGCCAGTACTATATAAAAATCTATCTATTAAAGGTGTAGCAGCAAGCTTAGTAAAAAAGTTGTTCTGATAATCTTTGCCAAATTCTGATAATCCTGCTGCGGTAGTTAAAATTAAGGATTTAAATAATTCGGGACGAGCGATCGCAGCACGAATAGTAAAGGCAGCCGTCAAAGAGGAAGCGATTACTGTGGTTGGCTCATCGCAAGTTTTTTCCATGAACTCAATAATAGTTTTAACATAATCATCAACCCGATAATTACGTTCTGGATGCTCGGATCTGCCCCAACCAATCATGTCTGGTGCCAGGATACGATAATCAGCAGCAAAAGCTGGATATACTTTTGACCATTCATAAGCGGAAGAACCACCACCGAAACCGTGTAAAAATACTAAAGTTTTTTGCTGAAATTTTTTTGTTTCATGCCAGGGATTACTTTCATTGGTATAGTAAACCATTGTCCCAAGACTGGTTGAGATTGAGTTTTGATTAAAGCCAACTGGTATAAACATTACTGTTTTTCCTATGTTATCTGGGTGTTTGTGGATGCTAATTGCTAATAATAAATAATATTTTTTTGATGAGAGTAAAAAGTTTGAGTAGCAATTGCTTACTTACGATTTAAACTAAGTTGCAAGGATCAAACATCCGACTAATAGATGATAAACTACAATGGTTTTTTAGGTTAACCAACACAAGTTTGATTGATTTTGGTTAAATTTTGATAATGTCTGCTACTCCAGTTTCACACGAACATCTTAAGCTAGAGGTCTGTCCTTTACATCAACGTTCTTTCTCTTTAGACCATCAAGCCTTGACTCGGTTACTAACTGAACGAGAAAATATCCTCATCATTCAAGATCTTGATGGTGTTTGTATGGGTTTAGTCAAAGACCCTCTCACCAGAGTCATCGACAAGGAATATTTAAAAGCAACTCAATCTTTTGCAGGTCGCTTTTTTGTCTTAACTAATGGAGAACATATTGGCAAACGAGGAGTTAATTTAATCGTTGAAAAAGCTTTTGATAATCCTAATCTAATCAAAGAAAAGGGTTTATATTTACCAGGTTTAGCTGGCGGTGGAGTGCAATGGCAAGATTGTTATGGCAATGTTTCCCATCCGGGAGTAAGTAACGTAGAATTGGCTTTTTTAGCTGAAGTTCCTCGACAAATTGAGGCTTACTTAAAACAAATATTGCCTGATCAACCTTATTATTTAACAACAAGCCAAATTGACGAATTAATTCAAGCTACAGTATTAGATAATCCTGTCTCACCAACAGTTAACATTAATAATTTTTATGAAGTACTGCGCGAACAAGAAGGAAGTTATCGTCAGCTACAACAAGCAATTCAGGGTTTGATGGAACAATTATTGCAACAAGCTCAACAAAAAGGTCTAGAAAACTCGTTTTTTGTTCATTATGCTCCTAATTTAGGTAGAGATACTCAAGGACAAGAAAGAATAGAGTTAGCACAAGGACAAAATTCGGGAACAACAGATTTTCAATTTATGTTGCGTGGTGCAATTAAAGAGGTTGGCGTATTAGTCATTCTCAACCATTATTATTATGCTCAGACGGGAAGCTATCCTTTGGGAAAAGATTTTAATGCCAGACAAGCACCAAGCTCTCAGCCAGAATTACTTGATTTAATTAAAGATAATTTCGCTCCTGAAATCATGCCAACTATGGTTGGCGTAGGTGATACAGTTACAAGTAAAGTTGAAGAAAGCAACGGTCAACTTCAATTTTATCGCGGTGGTAGCGATCGCGGTTTTTTAGAATTAATTCAAGCTATTGGTCGAGAATTTCAGACTGACAATGTGACTGTCTACGTTGATAGTAGTGATGGAGAGGTTAAAAATCGCAAACCACTTAAGTTGGAAAGTTGGACTAACGATGATAATGGTGTGCCTCAAACAGAGTGGCGCGTGATTGAAGGTCCTGGAGATCATCGAGATACGGAAGAGCCACTGAGATTAAATGTGGTTTTTCCAGGCGGTTATCAGCAATATATTGATTTTTTCCAAACCGCAGCAAGTCAAAGAGTTAGTTAAGAAGCCCGGTCTCAATTTTATTACTTCTGGGAAATCTTTGATTACAGCTATGTAGAGATTGAATAGAAGCATTATTTAAGACTATCACTGTTAGCGATCGCCTTTGAAGATTCTCCTTCAGGAATTCGTGCTGCTGTAGCTGCTGGTATTGTTACAATTGGGGTTGCTTCTACTCATACTCCTGAACATCTGATTGAAGCAGGAGCAATTATGGCAATTAATGACTAGTATATATCTAAATCAAAGTAATAACGAGGAAACAGTAAAAACATCTCAAGCAGAAAGTCTGTCTAGTGACGAGTTTGGCTTGAAGGTATCTCAATGTCTGAATTTTCAATGTCTAAAGCTTAACCAAGGTGAACCAGAATTTTGTCAGGATTGTGGCAAGAAATTACTCCTGAAAGAGCGTTATCGAGCGGTTAAATATCTTAGTCAGGGAGGAGCTGCTCATGCTTTTTTAGGTGTAGACAAACTGCGCTTTGATCATCCTTGTTTGATTAAACAATTTGACCAACAAATTGCTACTAAAGCAAGTAATTTATCTAAAAAAGAAGCAGCGATTTTAAAATATTTGAACGAGCGTAGTAAAGCTGAGGTATATAATAATCGTCCAGAAATACCTAATTTATTGGCTTTTTTTGCTCAGGAAAACCAGGATTATTTGATTACTGAATTAATTACAGGTCAAAATTTATTACAGGTACAACAGCAAACACGATGTTTTAGTCAATCACAAGTTATTCACATCTTAACCAAACTGTTGACTATTTTAGAATTTATTCATCAACACCAAGTAATTCATCGAGATATCAAACCTAGTAATATTATCTATCGAGAAGACCAATCGATAGCTTTGATTGATTTTGGTAGTTCTATCCTGTTAAAACCAGAATTCCAGCAATTTATCCCTATTTCAGGTACTCCAGGTTATGCAGCACCAGAACAATTACAAGGTCAAGTATATCCTGCTAGCGATCTTTATAGTTTAGGTGTAACGACTTGGCAACTATTAACGGGGTTAATGCCACCAGAAACAGGCATAACGGATGAATGGCTTTGGCAATCACATGATCTTGCTCTAGATCAAGGTTTTACTAAAATTATCGCCAAATTACTTCAACCTGATTGGCGAGATCGCTATCAGTCAGCTACAGAGGTATTAGATGCTTTATCAGCAGCGCAAAACGAAATCAAGTTTTTCAATCATAATTTTTCTGAAAACAACTATCAACAATTAGAGGATTTATTAGCTCAACAAAACTATCAGCAAGCCGAACAAGTGACTTGGGAGTTAATTTTAAGACTTGCTCAAAGAGAAGCACAAGGTTGTTTAACTTTAACTGCAATTAACAATTTACCTATTACCGAATTAAAAACTATTGATTTGCTTTGGCGAAATTATAGTCGCGATCGCTTTGGTTTTTCTATTCAGAAAAAAGTTTATCAAAATTTTCTCGTTGAGAGAGAACTAGATTATTTTGGTTGGCAGAAATTTACTCAACAAGTTGGATGGTATCAACAAGAACAATGGTTAAATTATTCCCAATTAAATTTTACTGAAACAGCACCAATAGGACATTTACCAGTGTGCTGTATTGATGTTTTTAATCGTGCTGGAATTAATCGTCATATTTGTGGTTGGTGGCGTACTGGTTTTTTAACTTTGATGGAAAAAATAAATTTTTAAATTAACCAATAATTTTATGAATAAGGGTTTTAATTCTAAATCAAATCAATTAACTACTAAATCTCAAGCAAGTTCCAATACTTTAGCTAGTCAAAACTGGAATTATAGAAAAAAATTAGCTGCAATTATGTTGACTATTAGTATACTTCCAGTATCAATTTTTGGTATACTTGCTTATTTTAAAATAGCAGTAATGAGCCAAGGAGATTTATTAGAGTTAACTACAGTAAATACTACAGAAGTAAAAAAATATTTTGCCGAACAATCTTTTTGGTTATTAACTGCAATATTCATCATTATAGGATTAGCAGGAACTCTTGCTTTGATTTTAGCAGAATATATTTTTCGTCCAATTTTAGAATTAAGAAAAATTTCCCAAAAAGTAATTAAGCAGTTAAATCCCGAAGAAAATTTGCACTTAGAACGAGATGAATTAACGGCTTTAGAAACTAATCTTTACGCCATTGAACAACAACTGCCAGAGTTACTTTGGCAACAAGAAGCAGAAAACGAACGCTTTCAATTAATTATTAAAATTATTCAGCGTCTTCAACAATCTCGTTCTGTGACAGAAGTTTTTACTCAAACAACAGAAGCAATCCGTCATGCTTTTCAAGTAGATCGAGTAGCAATTTTATATTTTAATGGCGAGAATAATATTACAATCGCTGCCGAGTCAGTAGCTGCTAATTTACCAAAAATTCTCTGGACAGATTTAGAACAGTCTCTGTTTGAATCAGAAGATTTAGAAACTTTTCGCCAGGGAAAGATTCGAGTTATTGATGATATTTATCAAGCTAATTTAAGCGATCACTATTTAAATTTATTAACTAAATTAGCTGTTAAAGCTAACTTAATTGCTCCTTTAATTAAAGATGAACAATTATTTGGTTTATTAATTATCCATCAATGTTCTTATCCTCGTCATTGGCAAGCTACAGAAATTGATTTAATTAGTCGTATTATCAGTCAAGTTGGTTTTGCTTTTAACTATGCTAATTTACTAGAAGAATTAGATTTGAGAGCTACTCGTTCCCAACAATTTATTGAACTTAGTCGTCAAATTCGTAATATTTTAACTGAAGAAGAAATCTTTAAAATTACTGTCGAACAAATGCGAAAACTACTAACCAGCGATCGCGTAATGGTTTATACTTTCGATCAAGATTGGTATGGTACAGTAGTTGCCGAGTCAGTTGTACCAGGTTTTCCTAAAGCACTCTGGGCAGCCATTAAAGATCCTTGTTTTGTCGAAGGATATGTGGAAAAATATCAAGCTGGTAGAATTCAGGCGGTTAATAATATCTATGAAGCAGGATTAAATCCTTGCCATCTTCAGCAATTAGAACCTTTTGCAGTTAAAGCGAATTTAGTTGCTCCAATTCTCAAAGATAATCAATTATTTGGTTTATTAATCGCTCATCAATGTTCCGCACCGCGCACGTGGTAACCCTCCGAAATCGATTTATTTAAACAAGTTGCTATCCAAGTCGGTTTTAGTTTAGATCGAGCGAGATTACTACAACAACTAGATACAGAAATCAAACAAAATCAATTACTAGCTAATCTTACTCGTTCAATTCGAGCCTTATTAGTAGAAGAGCAAATTCTCAAAATTACGGTAACAGAAGTTCGTAAAGCCATTGATAGCGATCGCGTAATGGTTTATACTTTCGATCAAGATTGGTATGGTACAGTAGTTGCCGAGTCAGTTGTACCAGGTTTTCCTAAAGCACTCTGGGCAGCCATTAAAGATCCTTGTTTTGTCGAAGGATATGTGGAAAAATATCAAGCTGGTAGAATTCAGGCGGTTAATAATATCTATGAAGCAGGATTAAATCCTTGCCATCTTCAGCAATTAGAACCTTTTGCAGTTAAAGCGAATTTAGTTGCTCCAATTCTCAAAGATAATCAATTATTTGGCTTATTAATCGCTCATCAATGTTCCGCACCCCGTACTTGGCAACCGTGGGAAATTAATTTTTTCTCACAAGTCGCTTTACAAGTAGGATTTGCACTCGAACATTCGAGATTATTACAGCAAGCAGAAAACTTTGCTCAACAACAAAACCAGCAAAAACAAGCTCTACAACAACAAGTATTCAATGTACTTTATCAAGCTGAATCAATTCAAATTATTTACGAACAAATGCAACTTTTAATTGATAGCTTGGTAACTTTTCAAGCTACTGCTAAGCAAATTGAAACAGAAGCACAACAATGGCAAAAACATTCAAGAGCGATCGCAAATATTTTACAACAGAAATTAGCTTTAGAAATTAATACTGTCGAAACTTTTAATCAACTTCAAATTCTTCAAGAATCACTATCCCAAATAATTGAAACTCTCAAAAATTCAAGCGATGTTACTGCTCAAATTAAAGTTCAAGGAATGAATGGCGTAATTGAAACAGCTCGTAGTCAAGCTAATTCTGAAGCCTTAGCAACTCTTTATCAAAAAATTCATAGTTTAGCCAAACAAGTAGAACAAAACTTGAGTAAGATCCAACCTACTCTAAATTCTTGGCAATTACAATTAGAAGAAGCCAATAAGACTCTCACAACTAATCTAATTTCTACCGAGCTTGAACAGTTAGAACAACAAACCGAACAACAAATACAAGAATTTACTAATGTTGGCGAACAAATAAAAACTTCACTAGCTTATTTAGTTCAAAACTCTCAACAACAAATAGAAGGTTTGACTATTCTTAAAGATACAATTGCAGCAATTAAACAATCACCTAATTAAAAGCTAAAAAAAATAACTTCTACAGTATTATTGATTCATTTCTGAGAAGCGGTCAGTATAGACTTATTAATTATTACCTATTACCTATTACTTTTTTTATTCAATCTATCTCCCGATTAAATAAATATTAATTATTGCTTAGTCACATCAACTATCAACTATTAGCTAACAATTATATGGATGGTGAATATCTTCTTTTTTTGGAAGAAAGTTTAGAAAGTATACCTTTAATCTATACTAACCTAATTAAATTATCTAGTAATTATTCTTCCGACTTAATCATTAAACTAAAAAAAATTATCAATCAACTCGCTCTGGGTGCTAAACAATATAAATTAATTGAAATACAAACTTTCCTGAACCAGATCGAAGTTCTGAGTAGTGCTTGCCAAGAAAATCAAACCTTAAGCTCAAAATCTAATCTAATTAAAGAACTCTGGCAAACCTATACTAATTTAAAACAATATTTTCTCAGAAATTTGAGTCAATTCGATTCAGGTATGGCAGGAATTTTAACTCAAGGAGAGTTATTTGTTGGCTTAATTTCACCACTAATTAAAGTTAGCGATCTAGATTTATTTCAAGAAATTTGGGATAAAGATATAATTCCTATTCTTAATTATCTCGAAACTGCTCTCAACAATTCTAATCAAGAACAACTTACTCCCATTTTTCATCAACAAACAGAAATATTACTAGGTTTAGGAGAACTTTTAGAAATTGCTGATTTAATTACAATTACTCAAATTGCGATCGCACTACAACAATCCTATCCTCAAGCAACTCATCTAATTGTCAAAAGAACTTTAGCTTGTTGGCGAACTGCACATGATGCTTATTTTCAGTTATTAAATTCTAATTTAAAGTTAGAAGAACAAAGTTCAATCAATTTACTTAATAATCAAGCAATTATCGATGAAACTACACCAAAGAAAACAACCGAACAACATCCTAAAAATTCTACAATTAATACAACAAATTTCTTGCTTTGGTTAACAGGTACAAATCTATTTCTGATCGCAGCCGAGCCAATTCAAGAAATAGTTCATCCTTTACCTGAACAAATTGTTTATTCTAATGAGCAAATCTTTTTTGACTGGCGATCGCAACTAATTACTTATATTCAATTAGCTCAATTAATTAAATATAATTATTGTCTAAATCAACTGAATATTAACTCTATTTCTTCTTTATCTCAAATAATCATTCTCAAGCATCACCAAAAATTGCTCGCGGTAGAGATTGAAGTTGAACAACTCTTAGTGATACCAAAATTAACTTTGCAGCATTTTAATCCAATCTTTCCCACTCCTTCTTATCTACTTGGGTGTACAGTGCTAGAAAATGAACGTTTAATTGCCGTAATAGAGGTTTTATCTTTACTAGAAACTCATCTCTAAGCTAATAGATCTAGCTGTCGCTTAATTTTTCTCTCAATTTGCTGCAAAGAAGCTAAATGATCCAAAGTCAGGGAATTATTTTGCTTGAATTCTCTAATTTGTTGCAATTTTTGTTCCAATTTTTTAGCTAAATCTAAAGCTTGTTCTTCCCATTCCTTGATTTGTCTGCGTTGATACAACTCTAAAGCCTTACCACGCAAAATTTGGATAGTTGCTTCCTCACCATATTCTCCAGGATGAATTCGCCAACGGATAAGCAACTTTTCTTGTTGATAAAAACGTTCTAGCTCTCCCTGTTGTACTTTTGCCAGTGGAATAGTAGGCAACCCTGCAAATTTTTTAAACTCAACTAAAACCCCTTGAAATATTTTTAACTCCAGAGAATCAAAAGATAGTTTTAAAGCTCCATTTTGACTCCATAGCACTCTTCCATAGTTAGGTAATCTTTCAAAATAAAGCCTGCCAATTCCTTGCTCTAACACCCTTCCTAGTAACTCTTGCCATAGTATTTGAGGAGGCAAAGCAGCCAAAAATTCTACAGGAGCAGATAGATAACGAGCTTTTACTTCTAAAATGGTAATGTTTTGGAATTGATTAGGTTGCAATAGAGTTCCCATTGATTCTGAACGAGAAGCATTAACTTGATTAGCTATTTTAGGTAATTGTTCTGGAGCATCAATAATTAAAGTAGGTCGTTCTTGAATTGGTTGTTTGGTGATAGCAACACGTGAGCGCGATTGACGAGAATGTTGAATATATGCCGAGAGAATTAATTGATGGGTATGAGCCTCAATTGGTTGCAAATGAAAACTCTCAACTCGATTCCTACAAAGCGAGTGTATCTCTTCTAAAGTATCATTTTGCTCTGGATTGACCATGCCCAAAGTGAGGCATTTTTGACTTAACTCAAGGGGAACAACCTTATGAGACAAACAGTAGCGCACAGGTAGTAAAGTATCAATTAACTCAAAAATCCGAGCAGGATTAGTTTTAGTTGGCTGAAATTTTTGTTTAAGTCTCTCAGTATTAGGTGGTTGCGAATTAGACTGAGCTAAGTCTTGAGTATGGGACATGGCTTGCTCGAATTTGTTGTATAGTAACTTTGATTATATTTAAGGAATTTTACTTAATCAATAGTACTGAGATCAAAGTTTGGCTAACTTTACTGAATCATTAAATTCTTAAAGTTTTACTGCAAAATTTCTTTTAATTGATGCTGTTGCCATAAAGATTGATATAAACCTGGTTGTGCTAATAAATCTTGATGAGTGCCTTGCTGTACTAATTGACCTCGATCCATTACTAAAATTCGGTCAGCAGTAGCTGCTGCGGATAATTGATGAGAAATAAAGATTACAGTTTTTTTCCTGCCTTCATGAGCTAAATTGTTCAAAATTTGAGTGGCTGTTTCATTATCCACACTTGAAAGAGCGTCATCTAAAATTAAAATTGGTGCATTGACTAACAAAGCTCTGGCTAAAGAAGTACGCTGACGTTGTCCTCCAGAAAGAGTAATTCCTCTTTCTCCGACTAAAGTTTCGTATTGATGGGGAAAATTGAGAATTTCTGGATGTATTTGCGAACTTTTGGCAGCATATTCTACTTCAGACATTTCGATTAAAGGTTCACCATAACGAATATTATTTTTAATGGTGGTACTAAAGAGAAAACTCTCTTGAGGAACATAAGCGATCGCTCTACGTAAATCTTCTAGTTTTAGTTTGGTAAGATCGTAACCATCCAAAAATAATTGTCCTGGTTCAACATTGAGTAAACGAGCAATTAAATTGGCTAAAGTTGATTTCCCCGAACCAATTGAACCAACTACTGCAACAGTTTCTCCTGGTTGAATGACAAAACTCACATCCTTTACCGCAGGAATTTTACTGTCTGGATAGGTATAAGTGAGATGATTAGCTTGGATTTGTCCCTGAATCTCTTCAGGAGCGATCGCAATTGGTTGGGAAGCATTGGTAATCTGAGGTTGAGCAGTCAGAATAGCTTCAATGCGATCAATACTTACTTCTCCTCGTTGATAAGCGGTAATGGTAAATCCAAGTAATGCGGTGGGAAATACCAATCTTTCTACAAATAAAATTAAAGCAACCAAATCACCTACTGTAATGATTCCTTGTGCGATCGCTCTAGTTCCTAGCCATAATAAAATCAACAAACTGATATAGGCAATACTTTCAACCAAAGGAAAGAGTAAATTTCTCGTTCTAGCCAATTTTAAATTAGCCCGTAAAAGTTTCTGATTATTACGCCGAAAAGCTAACCTTTCTGGTTCTTCTTGAGCATAAATTTTAATCAGAGAAATACCACTGATATCTTCTTGAATTAATTCACTCAACGAAGAAAGTTGTTCTTGTACTTCTTGCTGCTGCCCTCTCAAGCGATCGCTAAACAACTGTACTGTGATAAGCATCAGGGGATAAACTCCAATTGCTAACAAACTCAGGCGCACATCAATTGCCAACATTGCTGGTAACGTCAACCCATAGGCAAACACAATATTAATCAAACTCAACACAGCAAACCCCAACAAACGACGAATATTATCCACGTCGCTAGTGGCACGGTTCATTAAATCTCCAGAGGTATTGGTAGCGAAATACGCTGGTTCTAGTTTAAGTAAATGCTGAAAAATTCTTTGTTTAAGATCGAACTCGACTTGTCTGCCTACTCCAAAAATCAAAATGCGGGATATCATCCGAATTAACCACATCAAAGAAGCAAGAACTAAAATGAGCAGCACATAGCGCCAAAGCTTGGCAAAATCAAATTCTCCCCTCAAGCGATCAATAATATCTCTAATCAGTAAAGGAATATAAACCCCCACTGCATTAACAATCAAAAGTGTGACAACCCCCAAAGACACCATTCGCCAGTGAGGACGCAAATAAGCTCCTAATTTTTTAAGTCTTGAGTTTGCCATTAAATAAATATAAACATCAATGAACCATAAATTATTATCGATGAATATTTAATTCTTGGCTTCTTTCTAAAGTAAGCTTTTGTTCAGTTACCAGTTACCACTTTTTCAGCTTAACTAGAACCCAGGTTACATTACAATAAAAGCCTAAACCAACAAGATTTTATTGCTAGTCCAGTTAGGAGAAAATCATCGCCGTGGAATCCCGATACAACGCAACAGAAATAGAACCAAAGTGGCAAAAAACCTGGGCTGAATCTGAAATGGATCGGACTCCAGAAACACCCAATAAATCGAAATACTATGCGCTTTCGATGTTCCCTTATCCTTCGGGAAGCCTCCACATGGGACACGTGCGTAATTATGTGATTACCGATGTAATTGCTCGCTTAAAAAGAATGCAAGGCTATCGGGTACTGCATCCGATGGGTTGGGATGCCTTTGGTTTACCCGCAGAAAATGCTGCCATAGATCGTGGTGTTCCGCCAGCAAAATGGACTTACCAGAATATCGACCAAATGCGATCGCAACTTCAGCAATTGGGATTATCGATAGATTGGGAGCGAGAAGTTGCTACTTGTTCTCCTGATTACTATAAGTGGACGCAGTGGTTGTTTTTACAGTTTTTTCAAGCAGGATTGGCTTATCAAAAGGAAGCTGCGGTTAATTGGGATCCCATCGACCAAACCGTACTCGCCAACGAACAGGTAGATAGTGAAGGACGTTCCTGGCGTTCTGGTGCGAAAGTTGAACGCAAACTATTAAAGCAGTGGTTTTTCAAAATTACCGATTATGCCGAACAGTTACTTCAAGATTTAGATAAATTAACTGGTTGGCCCGATCGCGTAAAATTAATGCAGGCTAACTGGATTGGTAAGTCGGTTGGGGCTTATTTAGAATTTCCGATTATTGGGAGGGATGAGAAAATTGGGGTGTTTACGACTCGTCCCGATACGGTTTATGGTGTAACCTATGTTGTCCTCGCCCCCGAACACCCTTTAACTCCTCAAGTTACCACAAGCGATCGCAAAAATGCAGTAGAAACTTTTATTAAAGAAGTCGCTAGTGAAAGTGAGATTGAAAGAACGGCAGAGGATAAACCTAAACGAGGTATCTTAACGGGTGGTAAGGCGATTAATCCTTTTAATGGTGCAAAGATCCCGATTTTGATTGCTGATTACGTACTTTACGAATACGGTACAGGCGCAGTCATGGGTGTACCTGCCCACGATACGAGAGATTTTAAATTTGCGAAGGAAAATAATTTACCCATTCAGGTTGTCATTGTTCCCGAAAAAACCGACGATCCTGAGGAATTACAAAATGCCTATACCGAACCAGGAATAATGGTTAATTCTGGGCAATTTGACGGCACACCTTCAGAAACAGGCAAAACCAAAATCATTGAATATGCAGAAGCAAAAGGTTATGGCAAAGCTAGAATTCAATATCGTTTGAGAGATTGGTTGATTTCTCGTCAAAGATATTGGGGTTGTCCCATTCCCGTAATTCATTGTCCTAGTTGTGGTACAGTTCCCGTACCCGATGCTGATTTACCCGTTCAATTACCAGAACAAGTAGAATTTAGCGGTAGAGGACCTTCTCCTTTAGCGAAGTTATTAGATTGGGTAAATGTACCTTGCCCTAGTTGTGGTGAACCTGCCCAACGGGAAACCGACACTATGGATACTTTTATCGATTCTTCTTGGTATTTCCTCCGCTATAGCGATGCCAAAAATCCCAAGGAAGCTTTTGCTAAAGATAAAGTGAATGACTGGATGCCAGTCGATCAATACGTTGGTGGAATTGAACACGCTATCCTCCATTTACTCTATTCTCGCTTCTTTACCAAAGTATTACGCGATCGCGGTTTACTAGATTTTGATGAACCTTTCCAACGTCTGTTAACTCAAGGCATGGTACAGGGCATCACTTATAAAAATCCCACCACAGGTAAATATATCCCCTCCGCAGAAGTTAATCCTGACGATCCGAAAGATCCAGAAACAGGCGAAGCTTTATCTGTCTTTTACGAAAAGATGTCTAAATCTAAATACAATGGTGTCGATCCTCAACAAGTATTAGCGAAATATGGGGCAGATACTGCAAGGATGTTTATCCTGTTTAAAGCACCACCAGAAAAAGATTTAGAGTGGGATGATGCGGATGTCGAAGGACAGTTCCGTTTTTTAAATCGAGTTTGGACGCAAGTTACCGAATTTGCCATTAGTAAATCCTCCTCTCCAATGACTAATGACAAAGAACAAATGACTAAACCCGAAAAAGATTTACGCAGGGCAATTCATACTGCTATCAAAGAAGTCTCTGAAGACTTGGAAGGAGAATATCAGTTTAATACAGCAGTTTCTGAGTTAATGAAACTGAGTAATGCGCTGAAGGAAGCATCATGTAAAGATTTTCCTGTCTACCAAGAAGGCATTGAAGCCTTAATAATTTTACTTGCACCCTTTGCCCCCCACTTGGCAGAAGAATTGTGGCAACAATTAGGACATAATGATTCAGTTCATCATCAAAGTTGGCTTAAAGTCGATCCTGATGCTTTAGTAGTTGATGAAATTACTTTAGTAATTCAAATTATGGGTAAAACTCGCGGAACAATTCAAGTTCCTGCCAATTTAAACAAGGCTGAGTTGGAAAAATATGCCCTTCAATCTGAAATGGCTCAACGTTATTTAGAAGGAAAAAAAGTTAAAAAAGTCATTGTTGTCCCGAATAAATTAGTTAATTTTGTCGTATCAAAATAAATTAAATATTGTTTAAAATCAACAATCTTACTACAGTAAGGTGACCTTTTATTGTGTTGGGGTTTAGCTATGCCAAACCTCAATTTTTTTGTTTTGTCTAGTTAAGATTTTAATTAAAATTGCTTTCCAAAAAAAATCTAAAATGTTAATCTTTTTTTAATCTCTTAAATTTTTTCTTAACCTAAGCGAAAAGTAGGTGGAGATTGAATTGCTCTTAGTAATGGTTATATGTATACATTGCCAAAGTTTGTGCGCCAACCATTTATTTGGTTTAGTATTTTAATTTCAACCGCGATCGCTTTAGTCAAAATTTTAATACCAAATCAAATAATGTTTGCTACAGATGATGTTTTTGTAGGGGCCATTGGTCAATCGCCCTTACGAGATGTGTCGCATTCTTTTTTCTATTTGGTATAAGTTTGCAATCAAGTCTTTTAATTAAAAAATTCTTTCAGCAATATCAATGGAATATAAAGAGTTTTTTATTGCTCTAACAATGTTTGTTTATGCCTTAGAAGTATTAGAAAAAGTGAAAAAATTGCTTTTGAAAAAACAACAATTAATAGTTTTTTTTATTCCAACTAATGATCTGAACTTGATCTAACTATAAACTTTGAACTTTGAATTTTGAACAATCTTAAATAACTTTGGCTCCAGTAGTATCTAGTTGCAAAATCATTACTTTGGGGTTAATTCCTTGCTCACCCCAAGCTTCCGTCATCGCACGAACAACATTTTTTGCTTGTTGAGGATTAGTTAAAGCAAGTAAAGTAGGACCTGCACCACTAATTACCATACCATAAGCACCAGACGCGATCGCAGCAGATTGAACTTGTTGATAACCATGAATTAATGCTTGACGATAGGGTTGATGCAATTTATCTGCTAAAGCTGTGGTTAACCAATCACTACGATTTGTTTCTAACCCTCTCAACAACAAACCGAGACGAGAAATATTAAAAATAGCATCGCTGCGACTAATTGTAGTTGGTAACACCGAACGAGCTTCTTCGGTAGACAATTCAAAATCAGGTATTGCTACTACAGGAACAATCTCTTGATGCCAAGGGATTTCACAAATTTGCCAGTTACCAGTTTCCCCTACAGATAATTGGCAATTACCTAATAAAGCAGGAACAACATTATCAGGATGTCCTTCCATTTCAATCGCTAATTCCATTACTTCTGTAGTAGACAAAGGATTACCAGCTAATTGATTTGCCCCTACCAAACCTCCTACTATCGCTGTAGCTGAACTACCCAAACCCCTAGCCAAAGGGACACCCAATTTAATTTCTACTTCTATTTTGGGAATAGGGCGGTCAATTTTTTGATAAAACTTAGTAAAAGACTGATAAAGTAAATTATCTCGCTCCTGACTGACTCTTGCTGCTTCCTCTCCAGTGACAACAATTTTCAAATAGGTATTTGTTTCAACTGTAGTAAAAGTAAATTGGTTATAGAGAGTTAAAGCAGCCCCAATACAATCAAAACCAGCACCAAGATTCGCAGTAGTAGCAGGAACAATAACAGTAGCTTGCTTCATTCGACTAGGAATAAGAGCGATCAATTAACAGCAACATTTAATCCTAACACAGTCACACTGATGGTTCAGCCTCTCGTGAAAAAGTAGCATGAATTGTCCCCAGGTTATTGTTTGATAATTTACTAGATTAATTTTTAAGAGTCCTTGATTTTTTTAGTCTTCGCTAAACTTAAACCTACAGCAAGTAAACCAAAAATAACACCAGGTTCGGGTACTGAAGTAGACTCTTCTAAATCAAAACCAACGATTTTAAAACCAACTCTACTTCTGGCATTTTTTTGATTAGGATTAGGATCAGCTAAATCCCAACTCATACGAGCAATACCTTGTAGTGCAGCAATGGGTTTATCACTAACAAACCAGTTTTTAGTAATATTTGTTACGTTATTAGTGATAGGAGCAACCGCAGAACTTTCAACCCCAGAAACTATAGTAAAACTAGTTGCACCAACTTCTTTAACTCCAGTAACTTTTAACAACATCTCTGTACCATCACCTACCAGATTTGGACTGGTAGTAGTGGTAGCTCTTGTCCAAAGATAAAAAGCATCCAAAGGTAAACCTGTGTTAGAAACGTAATCAATCGTAGGCTTATTACCAAAAGTATATTTAACTTTATTTCCATCCCATTCAAGTAACCAGGGAACATCAACTCCATTTTGCCAATCCCAATCGATTGTATCTCCTGCTAAGGGATTTACATGATTTTCTTTTTGAGCAATCGGATCGTATTGATATTCTGATAATTTTACTTCCCAATCTCCTTTACCTTTGACCCCTGCTCTTCCTTCAACTATCCATCCTAAATCATCCCAACCAGCAGGAGGAATTGGAGTATCCTGAGTACTGACTAAACTAAGATTGGTTGCTTTTGCTGGCTGACTAATAAGAGTTAAACTTAATAAAATTGCTCCAATAGCTGGAGTAATGATTTTGTTAAATAACATTATTTTTATCGGTAAAATTACTATATTAATCTTCAGTAATTTTAACCATTTTTTATTTGATTTCAATTAAGTTTATATGAATTTAATAAGTTATTAGCTCAAGAAAAGATGTATTTTTTATTAACAAATCATGAAGTTAATTTAGTTAATTTTAAATGGAGATAAATTTTAAACTTTACTAGAATTATTGCCAAGAAAATCTAGCAATTTTAAAATTGGCTTTTACAGTGAGCAGTTAAGTACATAGGCAGAATCAATTACACAAAACAATAGTTCATAGTTCATATTTCAAAATCAAACTGATAACTGGTGAGTGATGGCTATTCCCTGTTCCCTATTTTTTTTCTTCACCAGTGTATTTAATTTTGCATTACTACTTATCAGTTACCAGTTACTAGTTTTCAATTAACAATTCGCCCAAAATCGATAACTCCATCTGTGTGTATCTGCTACAGGCTGTGGACAAACAATCAACCATTAACTATCAACAGTTCAAGAGCTAATAATCGTCCTTTGAAGATTTATAATGACAAATAGGATAATTAAGAGTTATAAGCTCTACTTATCATAAATGACTTATTAAAACTTAATAAAAATCAAAGGAGATGCCTCTCTCTGATAGACTTTTGACTTGAGTAGGCATACCTTGATTGTAAGGAATCATAATCGAGTAGGGAGGAAAGTCTTGCTAGAAAATACCCTTGGGCTAGAAATTATTGAGGTAGTCGAACAAGCTGCGATCGCCTCAGCTAAATGGATGGGGAAAGGTGAAAAAAACACCGCCGATCAAGTTGCAGTAGAAGCAATGCGCGAACGGATGAACAAAATCCACATGAGAGGACGCATTGTTATCGGTGAAGGCGAAAGGGATGATGCTCCCATGCTTTACATTGGCGAAGAAGTGGGTATTTGTACTCACGACGATGCCAAACAATTCTGTAATCCAGACGAATTAATTGAAATTGACATTGCAGTCGATCCTTGTGAAGGAACTAACTTAGTTGCTTACGGGCAACCAGGTTCGATGGCAGTACTGGCAATTTCGGAAAAAGGTGGTTTATTTGCTGCACCAGACTTTTACATGAAAAAGCTAGCTGCACCACCCGTAGCCAAGGGTCATGTTGATATTAACAAATCAGCTACCGAAAACTTAAAAATTCTCTCTGACTGTATGGGAAGAGCGATTGAAGAGTTGGTTGTAGTAGTAATGGATCGTCCTCGTCACAAAGAACTAATCCAAGAAATCCGCTCTGCTGGTGCGAGAGTAAGATTAATTAGCGATGGTGACGTTTCTGCTGCTATTTCTTGTGCTTTTTCTGGTACAAATATCCACGCTTTGATGGGAATTGGTGCTGCACCTGAAGGAGTTATTTCTGCTGCTGCTATGCGCTGTTTAGGCGGTCACTTCCAAGGACAGTTAATTTATGATCCTGAAGTAGTTAAAACAGGTTTAATTGGCGAAAGTAGAGAAGGCAATCTTGCTAGATTAAATGAAATGGGTATTAACGACCCAGATAAAATTTACAATGCTGAAGAATTAGCTAGTGGCGAAACAGTGTTGTTTGCTGCCTCTGGTATTACTCCAGGAACTTTGATGGAAGGAGTCCGCTTCTTCAAAGGTGGAGCAAGAACTCAGAGTTTAGTTATTTCTTCTCAGTCTAAAACAGCCCGTTTTGTTGATACTGTCCATATGTTTGAACAACCAAAAAATTTACAACTAAAATAAGGTTGTTTTAAGTCATTAAAGGTGAAAAGTAAAAGGTAAAATATCTTTCCTTATTACTTTTTCCCTTTCTCTTGGTTTAAGTTTTAAAATATTTTGTTGGCATAAATATAAATTTAATTACTAATCAAAAACAGCCAAAAAACATAACCAAAAACTCTTGAGAAGAACACATGAATATTGTAGTTGTTGGTCTAAGTCATAAAACCGCAGCCGTAGAAATTCGCGAAAAGTTGAGTATTCCAGAAGCACAAATCGAATCAGCGATCGCGCATTTATCGAGCTACCCTCATATCGATGAAGTAGCTATTATTAGTACTTGTAATCGTCTGGAAATTTACGGCATTGTCAAAGACACCGAGCAAGGTGTGAAAGAAATTACCCAATTTTTAGCAGAAAAAGGTCAAATTAGCCTGCTAGAGTTACGCAGACACCTATTTACCTTATTACACGAAGATGCTTTACGCCATCTGATGCGAGTGGCATCGGGTTTAGAGAGTTTGGTATTAGGGGAAGGACAAATCCTCGCTCAGGTTAAAAATACTCACAAATTAGCTCAAAAATATGGGGGATTAGGGCGATTATTAGATCGCTTATTTAAACAAGCGATCTCTACTGGTAAAAGAGTTCGTAGCGAAACTAGCATTGGTACAGGTGCAGTTTCGATTAGTTCGGCTGCGGTAGAATTAGCACAAATCAAAGTAGAAAATATTGCACCACTGAAAGTAACAATTATTGGTGCTGGAAAAATGGCTTGTCTATTGGTGAAACACCTGTTAGCCAAAGGTGCAACCGAAATTATTATTGTTAATCGTTCTCATCGTCGAGCGCAAGAGTTGGCGGATAAGTTTCCCGAAGCTAGTTTAAAGCTTTATCCTCTTTCAGAAATGATGAATACGATCGCTATTTCCGATCTAGTTTTTACTAGCACTGGTGCTACTGAACCAATTTTAGACCAAGCCAAGCTAACAGAACATTTACCAACCGAAAAGTCTTTAATGTTGATTGATATCTCCGTACCTCGCAACGTCGCTGCGGATGTCAATCAGATCGAACAAATTCAAGCTTATAACGTTGACGATCTTAAAGCAGTAGTCGCAGCTAATCAAGAAAGTCGTCGTAAATTAGCTCAAGAAGCAGAAGGAATCATTGAAGAAGAAGTTGAAAACTATTTACTTTGGTGGCGATCGCTAGAAACTGTTCCAACCATTAGTTGTTTACGTAGTAAAGTAGAAACTATTCGCGAACAAGAATTAGAAAAAGCTTTATCTCGTCTCGGAACAGAATTTGCGGAGAAACATCAAGAAGTAATTGAAGCTTTAACTAGAGGGATTGTTAATAAAATTCTTCATGAACCGATGGTACAGTTAAGAGCGCAGCAAGATATCGAAGCTCGTCGTCGCTGTCTACAATCGCTTCAGATGCTGTTTAATTTAGAGACAGAAGAACAATTTAGTTAAATTTTTTTTAATAAAATATTTTTTGAGCAGGTAAACACGGAACTACATCGAGCATGATCCGTGTTTATTTTATTATTTGTCTTTTGTCCTTTGTTCTTTGTTCTTTGTTCTTTGTCTTTTGTCCTTTGTTCTTTGTTCTTTGTCTTTTGTCCTTTGTTCTTTGTTCTTTGTCTTTTGTCCTTTGTTCTTTGTTTTTTGTTTTTTGTTTTTTGTTTTTTGTTTTTTGTGCGCTAGTATCTTTAGTGATTAAATAACCAATGTACAGACGCGATAGATGAGGGGCTGTGTGCGGAGGTCTCCTCCACACCTTGTAAGCCCCGTCGCGTCTCTACTAATGACTAATAACCAATGACTAATGACTAATAACCAATGACTAATGACTAAT
>CAZLUP010000004.1:45121-46389 GCA_964562685.1 uncultured bacterium | reverse complement strand
ACTAATGACTAATAACCAATGACTAATGACTAATAACCAATGACTAATGACTAATAACCAATGACTAATGACTAATGACTAATGACTAATAAACTTTCTCGCATGGAAACGGTACAATCTCCGTTAATTCCACTGATTGGGGAACTAATTCGTCAACATCCAGGTACAATTTCTTTAGGACAAGGAGTAGTTGCTTATCCTCCTCCTCAAGCAGCACTTACAACAGCTATAACAAAATTTCTAACCAATCCAGATAATCATAAATATCAAGCAGTAGAAGGAATACCGCCTTTAATTACAGCGATCGCGCATAAATTAGCTACGGAAAATCAGATCGAAATTGAGCAAAATAACTGTATTGTAGTCACTGCTGGGAGTAATATGGCATTTTTAAATGCTATCCTCGCGATTACTGTGGCTGGTGACGAAATTATCCTGAATGCGCCTTATTATTTTAATCACGAAATGGCGATTAGAATAGCCAATTGTACTCCTGTAATTGTACCAACAGATGTCAACTATCAATTACAACCAGAATTAATTTCTCAAGCAATTACGAAAAAAACCAAAGCAGTAGTTACTATTTCTCCCAATAATCCTACAGGTACAGTCTATTCTGCCCAAACTTTAGCGCAAGTAAATCAACTTTGTCGCGAGGGCGGGATTTATCATATTAGCGATGAAGCTTATGAGTATTTTACCTATGACGGAGTAAAACATATTTCGCCAGCCTCTTTTGCTGATAGTAGCAACCACACTATTTCTCTCTACAGTTTATCCAAAGCTTATGGTTTTGCTTCTTGGCGAATTGGTTATATGGTGATTCCCAAGCATTTATTAATGTCGGTGAAAAAAGTTCAAGATACTAATTTAATTTGTCCGCCTGTTATTTCTCAGTATGCAGCTTTAGGAGCTTTAGAAGTTGGCTATAGTTATTGTCAACCTTTTATTCAAGAAATTACTAAGGTTAGAAAGATAGTTTTGGATAAATTACAAAGTATCAACAATATTTGTACTGTTAATCAGGCGGATGGTGCTTTTTATTTTTTCCTAAAAGTTAATTCAGAAATTAATGATTTTGAATTAGTTAAAAAATTGATTTCAGATTATCAAGTTGCAGCAATTCCTGGCAGTACTTTTGGAATGAATGAAGGTTGTTATTTAAGAATTGCCTATGGTGCTTTACAACTCGACACTGCTAGCGAAGGAATTAACAGATTAATCAAAGGATTAAATAATATTTAAGTCATTAGTCATTAGTCATTAGT